>NZ_CP101414.1:0-600000 GCF_024338845.1 Mycoplasma bradburyae
GGGTAAAAATTCTATGAAAGATAAACTGCGAACTTTTTTGGAAAAAATATCAACAAATTTTAATGAAATGAATTCCGAACTCTTGGAAGCTTTCATTAAAGATATTGAATTTATTTCTGAAGAGAATGACAATATTTATTTATGTTTCGAAAGTCAATATTTTTTCAACGAATTTAAAAACAAATTTCAACATCTAATAAATGCGGAAAATACCGTTGTTTTTAATGATTTTCTATCTCTAGAATGAAAAAAATACATTAAAGAAACTAAACGCATTAATTTATTAAATAAAAAAGAATCCGAATTATTAAAAGAAAAATTAGAGCATTCGAAAAAACAACAAAAATACAAAATCAATCCTTTATCTAGAGGAATTAAAGATAAGTTGACTTTTGATAATTATTTAGTATTTGAATTTAATGAAGAAGCAGTTTATCTAGCTAAAAAGGTAGCAGACAAAACTGCGGATATTAATTGGAACCCAATAATAATTGAAGGTAAGCCTGGTTGTGGTAAAAGTCACTTACTCCAAGCTATAGCAAACGAAAGACAACGCTTATTTCCTGAGGAAAAAATTTGTGTTTTATCTTCAGATGATTTTGGTTCTGAATTTTTAAAATCAATAATTGCTCCAGACCCTACACATATAGAATCGTTCAAATCTAAATACAAAGATTATGATCTCTTGATGATAGACGATGTTCAGATAATATCGAATCGGCCTAAAACTAATGAAACATTCTTTACAATTTTCAACTCTCTAGTAGATCAAAAGAAGAACATAGTTATAACCCTTGATTGCAGAATAGAAGAAATTCAAGACAAATTAAACGCTAGAATGATTTCAAGATTCCAAAGAGGTGTTAATGTAAAAATAAATAAACCCACTAAAAAGGAAATCATTCAAATCTTCAAGCAAAAATTCAAAGAGAATAACTTAGACAACTATATTGATGAACACTTAATTGAAGAAATATCTGACTTCGATGAAGGAGATATCCGTAAAATAGAAGGATCAGTAGCTAAACTTATTTTTATGAATCAAATGTATAGTTCTACAAAAACAAAAGAACAGATCCTTAAAAGCTTCATTGAAAAAGTGACTAATAGACGTGATTTAATTTTATCTAAAGATCCTAAATACGTATTTGAAAAAATCAAATACCATTTTAATATTGATGAAGATGCTTTAAAATCTTCTAAACGAAAAAAAGATATCGTACAAGCACGACATATTTGTATGTACATTCTTAAGACTATATATAATCAAAATTTAAGTCAAATTGGAAAATTGTTAAAAAAAGACCATACAACGGTAAAACACGCTATTGAAAAGGTTGAAGAAGGGATCGAAAACGATCCAAATATGAAGAGTTTTATAGATATCTTTAAAAATTAAGATATAGAAAAATTTAAAAAAAGTACTAAACTATATTAATAATATAATTATTAAAGTGTTAAATAGATTTAATAAATATGCTTAAAATATTGTTATATAAGGCTACTAAATCTTTTAAATTTCACATATCGATTGTACCGTTTTTTCTTCTTATTGAAAGTTTAACAACGGTATTAGTGCCTTACTTTATTTCAGATTTAATTAATTACGGAATTATAGCAAACGACAAAGAAGCATTAACAAAATATTCATTAATATTACTTGGAATAGCAGTAGTAGGATTTATCTCTGGTTTTATTGGGGGTAGATCTATTACTGTTGCTTCTGTAGAATTTGCTAAGCAATTACGTGTTAATATTTTTACAAGATTCCAAAGCTTTTCAGCTAAAAACATTGACAAGTTTGATAAAGCTAGTGTTCTTACTAGAACGACAACAGATATTAACTATATTCAAACAAGTATTGAATCATTTAGAATGGCAATAAGAGGATTTTCAGTTTTCTTATGCGCTTTAATTTTAATGCTTATAACTAGTTGAAAACTAGGAGTATCTTCATTAGTAGTTATTCCGATTATTTTATTAGGTATAACTATTGTTTATCGCTTGATCATCGGCGATTACAAAAAAGTGTTTAGAGAATATGACGAACTAAATAATTTAGCCAAAGAATCAATCTCAGGTATGAGAGTTGTTAAGTCGTATCACCAACAAGATAGCGAAATTAAAAAGTTTAATAGAGTTACTAACTTTATCTATAAAAACTTTACAAAAATTGAAAAAATCAGTGCTTTAATTCAACCTATTGTATTACTGTGTATTTATTCTTTATCAATAGCTATCGCTTGATTCGGAACCAAGGATATTCTTGCTGGTAGTCTTAATATCGGTGATCTAACATCTGTTTTAGCTTATGCTTTCCAAATGCTAATAAACTTATTATTATTAACATTTGTTTATGTAACGATTATCACTGCTAAACCATCTAAAGATCGTATTATTGAGATACTAACTGAAAAGATTGATATCAAAAATAAACAAAACCCTATTAAAACTATTGAGAATTTTGATGTTGAATTTAAAAACGTTAGTTTTAAATATATTGATGATAATCCACACTATAACCTCGAAAATATCAATATCAAAATAAAACAAGGTCAAACAATCGGAATTATCGGACCTACTGGTTCAGGTAAAACTAGTATTGTTAATTTATTATCAAGACTTTATGAATCTAATGAAGGTCAAGTGTTGATTAACAATATTCCAGTTAATGAGTACAGTCTTGAAACATTAAGAGAAACAATCGGAATTGTTCCACAAAAGAACATTCTTTATTCAGGAACGATTAAAGAAAATATTTTGATGGGTAAGGACTACTCAGATGATGATATTAATAAAGCAATTTCTCAAGCACAAGCTAAAGAATTTATTAATAAATTACCTAATAATGTTGATTCAGAAGTAGAACAAAACGGAGCCAATTTTTCAGGTGGGCAAAAACAAAGAATTTGCATTGCTAGAGCAATGATCAAAAAACCTAAAATTCTTGTTTTTGATGACTCAACTTCTGCACTAGACACTAAAACAGATGCCCTGATTCAAGAAAGTTTCAATAATGATTTCAAAGAATCAAGCAAAATTTTAATTTCACAAAGAATTTCATCTATTAAAAATGCTGATGAAATCTATGTTTTAAACAACGGTAAAGTTGTGGCTAATGGTACCCACGATTACTTAATTCAAAATTGTGAATTATATCGCGAAATCAACATATCTCAAACCGAGCAATAATCATATGAGTAACAAAACTAATAAGAAAAAATACTTTAACGAATTGCTTCGTTTTATCTGAAAAAACAACAAATGAATGTTGTTAATTTCATTCTTCTTCATAATTATTTCATCAGTATCACTAGTATTAGTAAGTAATTTTATTAAAGGTTTAGTAGATGAATATATAGTTCCTTTATTAGAACAACAAAGCAAAAATGAAGAACTAGATTTTAGCAATCTAATAAAATACTTATCTATTATTGGATCAGTCTTCTTAATCGGGACAATATCAACCATTATCTCGGGTCAGATAATGGCTAAAGCAACACATGTAACTTTATTTAAATTAAGAAACAACATGTATGCTCATATGCAACAATTGCCAATTAAGTATTTTGATACTACTAAACATGGCGATATCATGAGTTATTACACGAATGATGTTGATACAATAAGAAGTTTAATTGTTCAAATAATTCCTCAAAGTTTCCAAGCGATTGTTCAGATCATAACAATCTTAGCGTTTATGTTGAGTACTAGCGTGGTGCTTACATTGATTACTTTGGTTTTATTATTACCTATGATGGTGTTTTTTGCTTTCTTTGGTAAGAAAACAAAAATGAACTTTATTGCTAATCAAACAGAGATCGCTAATCTTAACGGAGTAATTCAAGAATACATTGAAAACCAAACAGTATCTAATTTATTTAATTATTCAGATACAGTTATCAATAAATTCAAGAAAGCTAATATTAAACAAGCAACTATTATGAAAAAAGCTAATGTTTTAGCTTCTATCGTATTTCCGGTGATGTTTAACTATTCAAATGTTATCTACATTATCATTGCCATCATTAGTGTTGCATTACATGAAAAATATGCTGATAACAAACTTCTTGGTCAAGAACTAACAATTGGTGTTATTGTTTCATTTATTGCATTAGTTAGAGCGTTCATAGGTCCACTAGCAAACATTTCTCAAAATGTTAATTTCTTTGCTAAATCTAAAGCTGGTGCTGAAAGAATCTATTCTATGCTTAATGAACCTATTGAAGTTAATCAAGGTAAGATTATTCTAGATTACATTGAAAAGAACGAAAAAGGTGAATGAGTTAAAGCTAACAAATGAACTAAACAATTAGGTTGAATTGTTAATGATGTTATTGAACCATTTAAAGGCAAAGTTGAATTTAAGAATGTAAGTTTTTCTTATGATGGTAAAAAGCAAGTATTAAAAAATATTAATATTGATGCTAAGCCAGGCGAAAAGATCGCTTTAATAGGTAAAACTGGTTCAGGTAAAACTACGATTGCTAACCTTATTAATCGTTTCTATGATGTTAGCGATGGTCAAATCTTCTTTGATGATTATCCAATTACTTTAGTAGATATTAATTCAATCCGTAAAACAGTAGGTATTGTTTTACAATCGACTGAATTATTTACAGGCACTATTCGCGAGAATATTGCTTATGGTAATAAAGATGCTAAGCTAGAAGATATTATTGAAGCTGCTAAATTAGCAAATGCTCATGACTTTATTATGAATTTACCTAATGAATATGATACGCATATTACAAACAATGGTGAAGGTTTATCTCAAGGTCAAAAACAATTGTTAGCAATTGCTAGAGTAAGTTTAATGAATCCAGCAATCATGGTGCTCGATGAAGCTACTTCAAATATTGATAGTAGAACAGAGAAAGTCATTAAGGAATCGATGGATAAATTAATGAATAATCGAACAACATTTGCGATAGCTCATAGATTATCAACAATCAAAAATTCTAATAAAATCTTGGTAATTCAAGAAGGTGAAATTGTTGAAGAAGGCAACCATGAAACATTAATAGCTAAAAAAGGTTTATACGAATCTTTCTACAATTCTTCATTTAATGAAGAGATCAGTTAGCAAAAAATAATTATTTTCGTTATAATAAATTAAATAATATCAAGCGTTGCTTGGTATTTTTATTAATGTATATTTGTAAATAGCTATGAAAAGAACATACCAACCAAATAAAAGAAAACGAGCTAAAACTCACGGATTTAGAGCAAGAATGGCTACTGCTTCAGGTAGAGCTGTATTAGCTGCTAGAAAAAGAAAAGGTAGACACATTCTAACTGTTTCTGATCAAGCAAGATAATCTTTAAATGAAAAGAGAAAATAGTTTAAAGAAAACAACTAATTTTCTAGAAATAGTTAAAACAAAAAGCAAATATTACTCAAATACTTATGTAATATTTGCTAAAAAAAACAACGAATCCAAGGCTAAAATTGGAATCGTTGTGCCCAAAAAACTTTTTAGTAAAGCAGTAACAAGAAACAAAATAAAGCGACAAGTAAGAAGTTTCTTGTCTGATTTTACTGATTGAAATAAGAGTTTAAATCTTTTAATCAAGGTTAATAATTGTCGTTATTTAGATAACACTTATCTAGAAAACAAAAAAGATCTCTTTGATACTTATAAAAGATTAATTCAAAAATTCAAAGCAAATTTAATTTAATGAGTAAAATACATTCTGAGATTGTAACTCAGTCGTTTAATCCTTTCTGGAGTGCTGCGACAGTTAAAGAAAGATCAAAAATAAATCCAAATGTTAAGAAAACTTTTAACTATTTATGAAAGTTTTTTAAGATTTGTTTATTTTTATTTATTACCGTAGTTGGGCTTTGAGGGTGTACTCAAAACTATTCTGAAAGTTGAACTGTAACCAATCCGAAATTAGGTGTAGGTTTAGAAGTGGGTTATAGTTATGGGACTACCGGAGATTATCGTTATGATTTAATGACAAGCAACTCAGGTCCTTATTTTACTTTTTCAGATTACGAACTATCATATGGTCCGTTTTTAGCTTGGTTTGTGTGACCGGCTACCCAAATTGTTTTACCTATTATTTATCAAACTAGAGTTCCTCTTAATCAGGGAATTGATTACGGTTTTAATACAATTCTAGGGATCTTAGTTTTACTGTTTATCATTAGATTAATTACGATCGGTATTACCTTAAACTCTACATTAAATACTGAAAGAATGGGTGAAGTTCAAGGTAAGATAGCTGAGATTAATGCTAAGTATAAGAATGCTAATGATTCGCAATCTAAGAAGATGAAGCAAATCGAAATGATGCAACTTTATCGTAAACACAAGATTAAACCTGCAGCATTATTCGTTCAAGCATTCATTACTATACCAATTTTCTTAATTGTCTTTAAAATGGTTTCTTTAACAAGACCAATTAAAGCGACAGTTTTATTTAGTATTTGAGATTTATCAGTGACACCTGGTTCGCAAATCATCTCAGATATTTCACATAATTGGGTTTACATTTTCTTCGTTTTATTAGTTGTTCCTATGCAAATTATTTCGCAATGATTACCACAACGTTGAGCTACTAAGAGAAATAGAAATGCTAAAACAACTTCACAAAAAGGTTTAGAACAACTTAAGAAAACAAGAAGAATTCAATGAATCATGATTTGTGTCTTTGCGTTCTTCCCAGTTATTACTCCTTCTGCTGTAGGATTATATTGGTTCCTAAACTCAATATTTACAATTCTGCAATCTTACATTACTCACGTTTTCATTATTAAACGTAGACAAAAAACTAAAACATTATCTAAACTAGATCAAATTCTGAATCGTGAACTTGATTAACAAAATTAATAATTTCTTAAAAAATAATGAATTTTCGCCTTCTAAAGAAAGAGGGCAAAATTTTTTAATTGACACTAATATCATTAATAAAATTGTGCAAACAGTTAATGACACTAATCCTTCAAAAGTATTGGAAATAGGTCCAGGATTAGGAGCTATTAGTGAACAATTAATCAAACAACATAAAACTAATTATCATGCGATTGAATTAGATAAGAAATTATTTAATTACCTTAACAATGATTTACTTAAAGATCAAATAACCCATAACGATGCTTTAAAGATTGAATGAGATGTAATATTTGATGAACTTGGTAACAACCCTGCAATGGTAGGTAATTTACCTTACAATATTTCTTCTAAGTTAATTAAGAAATTTATTTTATCAAGTTATCGAACAGCCATTATTATGGTTCAAAAAGAAATGGCTTTAAGGTTATTAGCTAAAATCAATTCTAAAGACTATTCATCTTTTAGTGTATTATGTCAATATCATTTAGACGTTAAGAAAGTTATTGAAATAAATGAAAATTCATTTATTCCCAAGCCAAAAATTAAATCAACTTTATTACTTTTAGAAAAAAAAGATATAGATTTTAATGAGGGATATGAGAAGTTTTTAAAATTGATTTTCTTACAAAGAAGAAAAACAATTTTAAACAACTTAAAAAATAATTACAATCCAGAACTAATTAGACAAAGCCTTAATAGGTTAGAACTTAAAGAAAGTTCAAGAGCTCAAGAGTTATCAAAAGAACAATTGTTCAGGTTGTATGAATTATTATCGTAGCTATGGTAAGGTCAATTTTTATTTAAAAATAAAAACTTACCACCCTGAAATAAAAAAACATACTTTAGATTCTAAACTAATTATTACTAAGGATTATTACGATGATATTTATTTGCAAAGATCTAAAGATACGCAGATTGAATATTTTGACGAACAAAACCAACCCTTAGTTTTTAGTGATGATATCTTATTAAGAACTAAAAAATATTTAGAAAAAAAACTTAACCAAATATTTAATTTCAGGGTTAAAGTAATTAAGAAAATACCAACCCTTGCTGGTATGGGTTCGGCTTCTAGTAATGCTGCTGTTTTAATTAATTGAATATATCAAGAATGAAATATAAAAAACCAAATCCCTTATTACGATATAGCCACAGAATTAGGTAGTGACATTCCTTTTTTCATATCATTAAAAGAATGTGCGATTATAAAAAACTTTGGTGACGTAGTTATTGATTCTAACATTGACGGTTATGAAATCGATCAGATTATCTTTAACAATAAAAAACCAAGCACAAAAAGAATTTTTGAATTGTTAGATCATTCAAAAATTAACCCAAATGATTTAAACGATTTAGAAAAACCTTTTTTTAGTTTGTTTCCGGAATTATATCAACCCTTTAAAGAACTAAAAAAACATAATAACCATGTATTACTATCAGGGGCTGGTAGTAGTTTTGTTGTTTTTAAAAAGTTAAAGTAAATATAATAAAAATATCTAAATAAATATGATTTTTACAAAAATTAAAAAGTGCGTTAACCAAGCATTAGAAGAATTAAACCTACCTAGTAATGTTGAATATTTAATTCAACAAACAAAAAATATTAAGTTTGGTGATTTTAGTAGTAATATTGCTATGGTATTATCAAAAATTGATAATAAAAACCCAGAAGAAATTGCGAATCAAATCATTGGAAAAATCAATCCAGATGAATTTGAAAAAATTACTTTTTCAAAACCAGGATTTATTAACTTCTTTTTAAGCAATACTGATAAACTATCAATAATTAAAGAGTTACAAAACCAAGATTACGAGATTAACAAATTACCAGAAAATGAGAGAGATTCAATTAATATTGAATTTGTATCAGCTAATCCTACTGGATTTTTACATCTAGGACATGTAAGAAATGCTTTTACTGGTGATGTTTTAGGTAATATTTTAAAAGCAGTTGGACATAATGTAACCAAGGAATATTGGATTAATGATTTAGGTAACCAAGTTAATTTATTTGCCCTATCTTCAATAATTCGTTATTTAGAAAAATTGGGTGTAACTAAATACGCTATGCCAGAAGATTCTTACCACGGAAAAGAACCTATTTTTGTGGCAGATGAAATTATCAAAGATTTTGGCGATAAATACAAGGATATTGAGATTGTTGATAACAAGATAGTTGACCAAAAAATCGCTAACGAACTAATCGAATATTGTACTAATAAAATGCTTCATTTTATTAAACAAGACTTAGCGTTAATTGGTGTTAATATGGATGTTTGAACTAGCGAGAAAGTTGTATATCAATCTAACACATTACAAGCACTATTAGATAACCAACTAAAAGATCATATTTATAACAAAGACGGTGCTGTTTGATTAAAAACAACTGATGGTGGTGATGATAAGGATAGAGTTATTTTTAAAGAAAATAAAGCTCCTACTTATTTTGGTACGGATATTGCTAATCACTATCTAAAATATAAAAGAGGTTTTAACCGTTTAATAAATGTTTGAGGAGCTGACCATTTCGGACACGTATTAAGAACAACATATGCAGCCGAATTATCAGGAGTACCAAAAGGTAATTTTATTGTTGTTCTTATTGAAATGGTTAAACTATTGCAAAACAATAAAGAAATTAAGTTCTCTAAACGTTTAGGTAATGCTATTAGTATTCCTGATATGTTGGAATTCTTATCTAAAGATGCTGCTAGATGGTTTATGCTTAACCAATCCTGAACTAGCGGTATTAATATTGATGTTGATATCTCGAATAAAAAAGATAGTTCGAATCCTGTTTATTATGTTCAATACGCTCACGCAAGAATTCATAAACTATTAACAAAAATCGATAAAATCGATTTTTCTAAAGTTGATTTAAGTTTATTAAATTCTGATATTGAAAGAACATTAATCAACCATTTAGCTAGTTTTGAATATTATGTTCATAATGTAGCTACAACTTATGATGTTAATAAGTTATTAACCTTTGTTTATACATTAGCTAAGAACTTCCATAGCTGATATAACTCTCATGAAATTCTAAACCAAGAAGATAATATTAAATATACAAGATTAGCATTAGCTAAATCAATTAAAATATTAATAAACTATCTTTTAAAATTATTTGGAATCAGTGCTCCAGAGCAAATGTAAAAAAACAAGATAATTAGCATCAGATTATGAAAAATAATAATAGGGTTAATAAAACTAATAATAAATTAGTAGTAACAGGCATAATATTACTGTTACTAATACTTATTCTAGGGTTTGGTGGGTATTATGTTTATACGAATTTTTATAAAAACAAATCAGAAAATACCACTAAATTAGATGATAAAACACAACCTACCAATGGTAATGTTTCAAACAATAATAAATATAAAAAAGTAGGCGATTTACGATTACTTAGTTGAAATGTCCTTAATTTTGGTAATAAATACACACCTAGCACTAATAAGTTCATGAATATTGTTAAAACTATTCAAGAATCTAATGCTGATGTTGTAGGTTTAACTGAAATTAATTACAACAACGAAGACATTGTAAGAAATGTCGCTAATTCTTTAGGTGCTTCTTGAAGCTACACCTTTAGTGGAAATAATTTTAATGTCAATTTTAGTAGATCTAGAGAATCTGTTGCTATTCTTTATAAAAATAATGTAGTTCAACCAGAAACATCTAATTCAATTAATCCTAATGATACTTATACTAGACCGCTTTGATACACTAAGTTTAAAACTGTAGGCTATGATTACAGTTTTATAACTTTCTTTGGTCATTTTGATGCTCCTGGAGCTAATTCTAAGAATAACGAAGCTAATGCTAAAGGGTATAGAGGTCAAGGTGGACAAGAAATAAGTGAAGCAAAAGCAATTGCTACAGTATTTACTTCACTTAAAGCAACTTATCCAAACACTGACATAATCGGTGCTGCTGATACAAATATTAAAGAAGCTAACAATAGCGTATTTGATTCAAATGAATATTCATTAAACTATATTGATTTTAATGATAATAAAGAATATTATAGAACCACAATAAGCAATAATAATTATTATGCTAATTCTTATGATAAATGGTTCGTATATGACGCTAACAAATCTAATATCTTAAAAGATAAAAATATTCCTTATAAGGTAGATGTCATTAATGCGTTTAATGATAAGATTTGGGATAAAGAAAAAACACTTAATGCTTGGTTATCATCTGATAAAGCTAAAAAATATCCTAAACCAACCGATATTCAATTAGTATTAAATGTATCGGATCATGCACCTATTATTCTAGATCTAAATTATAAGAATAATATGTAGTTTTGTTTTAACTATTATAAATATTTGATAGATATTAA
The DNA here is from genome assembly GCF_024338845.1 of Mycoplasma bradburyae. NCBI lineage: Bacteria > Bacillati > Mycoplasmatota > Mollicutes > Mycoplasmatales > Mycoplasmataceae > Mycoplasma > Mycoplasma bradburyae. Next base: position 11,200 of record NZ_CP101414.1, read on the forward strand.
TCTTTATTAAAAAAATAAAAACTCATCTAAAAGAATGAGTTTTTATTTTTGTATTGAACTAATATCCGTTAGGGAAGATTGCCGTCTTTTTATTTTCAGGAGATGAATCAATTGAATTTGTTGTCGAATTAGGTCAAGTAAATCCATTAGGATAAAATAGTTTTAGATTACTGCGATATGAAGTTTTTTGGTGTTCATAACCATTTTTATCAATTAAGTTATATCCATAATTGATAATAGTTGGATCGCTTAATGTTGGAATATCAGCTGCTTGAACTAATGAAGCAAAAGCACCGTTGGATAAATTATCACCAAAATTAACTCTACTAGATACACTATCATAAATTCCGACTATTTGTCCGAATTCATTGTATGCTACAGATCCTGATGCTCCGAAATAAAGAGAAGAAAATCTTGTAGAATAATCAAATCCATAACGATCAATAAAAGGTCTATTTCATAACTTAGTATAAATACTTAAGTTGTTTATATCTCAGTAAGTTTTAGTGTTAAATGATTCTTTTTCTACATTAAATAAATCTTTGTTAGCTATTCAATCTTCTCTTCTTAATCTAGGATTAGCATCTTGTGATTTTTCATCACCATATCTTTCAATAGGGTTATTTTGCATTCAATAAGATGTTTTTGCGTTGCTATTATAAGGATATCCTGCAATATAAATGTTTCTTGCGTTATCTAATCCAAATTCATTTTCAGGTCTATTTTTAGCTAAACCTAAATGTTTAGACATGTAATCTAATGTAGGGAAATAATTACCTTTAGTTGAATCATAATTAGGGATATTAGGAGTTTCTTTGATTCTCTTAACATAAGAATCAACAGCACCAGTTGCATTGTTTATTCAGCCTTGAAGAGTTGTATCTGCTTTAGATAAATCAACATTTAGTTCTAGAATTCCGAAATCAGTATAGAATGAAATATTACCCTCATAACTAATGAATTTTTCTAAGCGTTTTATTTCTTCTGGAGCATATAAAGCAGAACCTGAACTATTAGATTTAGCAGCAGCTATTTTTTGTCGAATATCTTCTTTTGTTCTAGATCAAGATTCATCTATTTTAGATTTATATTGATTTAAAGCATGATCATCTAGATAGTCAACTGCTGCAAACACTATTTTAGGATTTGAGAATGACTCTGTTTTATGGTTTACAAGTCCTCCAGTTGAATTTGAATAATCAGATTCATTGCTATTTGCATAATAAACCATGTGACCGTATTTTTCACTTAATTCTTTTGAAGGTAAGTTATTTCGTTCATCTTCAAATGAAGGAGTTTTACTTGATTTACCGATTGCAAATCCGCCTGGTCTTACCCCAGTTGGATCTTTGTAAGAAAGCTTTGTATCTAAATTATCGTCATTCGTATTTGCATAATTACCAATAACGTGTAAATTAGTAGCTATAAAAAGTTTTAATTGATTATTATTTTTAGGATTTTTTGCGTAGTCTAAAACTCAACCTGTTCCTTGATCTACTACCAATAATTCTTTATTTTCTTCTTCATCTTTTATTAATGCGCCTGGTTTAATAGAAAAAGTTCTGTCATAAATTTCTTTAAAAATTGTTTTTCTATCAACAACTTTATACTTATCATTTGCATAAGCAGGATATTCGTTTTTCTTCAAGAAAGATTCTCTTGTTGGACCAAAGAATGGGAAATTTCCTGGAAACGTTGGTGGAACACCGCCCCCACCACCAGGAGTTATCGATGGTGTTAACCCTGGGTTATTGCCTGTTTCTGTGCTAGGGTTTGCATCTTCTACATTATTATTTAATGAAGATTCATCTCTACTTGGGTTATTGTCAGTTGGTCTTGTATCGGTATTAGAACTTGTTCCTGTAGCTTTTAATTCGGTTATTTTTAAATTAAACTCTTTTGGTTCAGAATTCGTTCCATCTGCATCATTAATTAATGAAACATTTAATTTAAAGCTTAACTCACCTCTTTGATCGTTAGCTTGGAACCCTGTAGCATCAAAATTAAATTTATTCAGTTCAATATCACTATTAACATCAACAATACTGAAATTTATATAATTAAAGTAATTCTTTTTATTAATTTGACTTGGCAAAGTTTTGCTTTTATTAACTTTAAAGTCAATAATAATATCTTCTTTCTTAAGAGTATTAAAAGCATCAATTGCTGTTTTTGAAGATGAAGCATATTCCATCCTACAAGACGAAACAACAAAACTAATAGCACTTAATCCACATAATAACTTAAATCAGGTATTTTTTGATGACATTTATTGTATTACTTAATATGTTTAAATTAATTAATTATAGATTAATTAATAATAAAGTATTCTTAGCATGCTTAAAATATAATAAAGATTAAGATAAGATAACTAATTTTTAAAAATCAAGATATTTATATCCAAAAATTTAGTTAATGTTTTTAAAAGATAGTTTTATGTTTAAGAAAGAATAAAAAAAGGTTAATTCTAAGATTAACCTTTTTTTATTGATTAATAACCGCTAGGGAAGATTGCTGTTACTTTATTGGTACTATTAGTTACATCTGTTCCTGATGTTGATGGTCATGTAAATCCGTTTGGATACATTTTTTTCAAGTTGCTTCTATATGATCTAGTTTGATGAGGAAAACCGTTATTATCAATTAAGTTATAACCATAATTAATGATTGATGAATTACTTAATGTAGGAATATCAGCAGCTTGTACAAACGAAGCAAAAGCTCCGCCACCCAACACATCTCCATATGATATCGACGAAACATCAAGACTATGATATATTCCGACTATTTGACCAAATTCATTATATGCTACAGATCCTGAAGCTCCAAAATATAATGAAGAGAACTTAGATTGATAGTCAATTCCATAACGATCTATAAATGGTCTATTTCACAATTTAGTATATATCTGTAAATTATTTATATCGTAATAGGTTTTAGTGTTTATTCCGCCTTTTTCTACTGCAAATAAATCCTTGTTTGCAATTTTGTCTTTTTCAGCTAATCATCTATTTGATTTTGATGTTTTATCTTCACCATATCTTTCGATAGGATTATTTTGCATTCAGTAAGATGAGTTAGAACCGTTATCAAATGGATAACCTGCTATGTAAATATTTTTAGCAGTATCTAATCCATAATTTCCTACATCATCTTTAGGAGCAAGTCCTAAATTTTTACTCATGTAATCTAGAGTTGGGAAAAAGTTACCTTTTGCTGAGTCGTAATTAGGAATTTTTCCAGGAGACATCTTTATTCTATTTACATAATTATCAACAGCAGTTGTAGATTTGTTGATTCAACCCTTTAAGGTTTCGTCAGCTTTAGATAAATCAACATTAAGTTCTAAAATACCGAAATCTGTATAAAATGATATTTTACCGCTGTAACTCATTAATTTATTAAGTCTGTCAATTTCTTCTTGAGCAATCGATGTACCTGAGCTAGAAGCTCCATTTGCGTTATTTATTTTATTTCTAGTTTGCTCTTTTCAAGACTCTCAAGCTCTATCGATTTGAGGTTTATATTGATTTAAAGCAGTGTCATCTAGATAATCAACAGCAGCAAAAACTATTTTAGGGTTAGAGAAAGCAGTAGTTTGTCGGTTTTCAATATCGCCTTTCTTATTAGATGTTGCATAATCTTCTTTATCCACATTAGCGTAATAAATCATGTTACCTACTTTTTCTTTTAACTCGCTTGCAGGCAATTTATTATGTTGATCTTCAAATGAAGGAGTTTTGCTTGATTTACCTATCGCAAAACCACCAGGTTTTACACCTGTTGGGTCACTGTATGATAATTCTTCATCAAAGCTCTTGTCATTTGTGTTTCCATAGTTACCAATAACATGTAGGTTGGTTGCTATAAATAGTTTCAATTGATTATTGTTGCTTTGATTTTTAGCATAATCTAAAACTCAACCTGTACCCTGATCTGTTAAAAGTAAATCGCTTTGACCAGATTTTATTAATGTACCAGGTTTAATAGAAAACGTTCTATCATAAATTTCTTCATATATTTTCTTCTTATCTACCACAGTAAATCTATCTACATATGAAGGATAACTATTTTTTTCTAAAACTGAACTTCTAGTAGGTCCTATCGGAAAACCGTTTGGAAACCTTGGAAACGTTGGCGGAACACCACCCCCACTACCAGGAGTTATTGATGGTGTTAACCCTGGGTTATCGCCTGTTTCTGTGCTAGGGTTTGCATCTTCTACATTATTATTATTTGATGAAGATTCATCTCTACTTGGGCTATTATCAGTTGGTCTTGTATCGGTATTAGAACTAGTTCCTGTAGCTTTTAATTCGGTTATTTTTAAATTAAACTCTTTTGGTTCAGAATTCGTTCCATCTGCATCATTAATTAATGAAACATTTAATTTAAAGCTTAACTCACCTCTTTGATCGTTAGCTTGGAACCCTGTAGCATCAAAATTAAATTTATTCAGTTCAATATCACTATTAACATCAGCAATACTGAAATTTATATAATTAAAGTAATTCTTTTTATTAATTTGACTTGGCAAAGTTTTGCTTTTACTAACTTTAAAGTCAATAATAATATCTTCTTTCTTAAGAGCACTAAAAGCATCAATTGCTGTTTTTGAAGATGAAGCATATTCCATCCTACAAGACGAAACAACAAAACTAATAGCACTTAATCCACATAATAACTTAAATCAGGTATTTTTTGATGACATTTATTGTATTACCTAATATGTTTAAATTAATTAATTATAGATTATAAGAATAAAATAGTCACCAACCTACCATCAATAACAATATTTAATAGTAATTATTATTACTATTGTCTAGTTATATCCATATCTAAATATAATTAGATTTATTTAGATTAAATTTATAGCTTAAATAAACTTTGAAAATAAAAAAATAATATTCATTTAAAAATTTGAAAAAAATCTTCATATATTTTTCTTCTCAAAATTACAACTAAATAAAAGGGTTTTAAACTTATTTAAGCTTATCATCACATACTGAAATTAAAAATTGAAGCTTTTTTACTTTTTAAAATCTTGCTAAAATTGTTTTAGTCAAATCAGGTATTTGATTTGATAAAAGGGGCTAAAATAAATGACGAAATTAATTAAATTCTTATCTGTTTATAGAAATAGTATAGCTATATCTAGTTCTATAGGGGTAAATAGATATCATATTTATTGCGATAAAAAGACACATAACTTAACTAAACTTCTTAGCAAGATTAAAAATATCGTCATTAAAAATATTAATAATGTCGATAGAAAATTGATTGAATATAATTTTCTATCGTCCTGTATCTAAGAAAAAAGATCTTATATTTTTGCTTACTAAGATTTAAAATGCTTGTTAATTAAGTTGATAAGGTGCAACTTAATCAACTGATAAATAAATAAGTGTTACTTACAATAAGTAGTAAGTGTTTATCTCGAATTTTTAAAAGAATAGCAACTATATTGCTAAAATTATTTTCAAAATAAATTGCAATCAGTATTAATAGGAAATATTTAGAAATAAAAATCTTAATAGTTAACTTACGATATAAAATTTAATGTTCTAAATAGATTTCTCTAATCTCAGATACCTAAAGTATTGCAAATCAATAATTTTTATTTTTTATATTCTAATTACTGTTTTATTGTTGATTAAGATTAATCGACAATAAAACAGCTTTTTATTTTATCTATCGAACAATTAACTAGTAAATAAAAAAATATTGAGGCATTACCTCAATATTTAACAAACTTTTTAAGGTTAGATGCTATTCTGATTTAGAATAGTGTTCGTTTTTGATTTCTTCAATCTTTTTATCGATTACTAATAAATCTTCAGACATCTTAAAGGCGTTAAGAAGATCTGCACATTTCTTTTCTTCTGCTATTTGGTCTTCAATGAAGTATTCAATGAAGTTGTAAGTAGCAAAGTCTTTGTTCATAAATGCTACTTCAGCAATTTCATTAACAGCAGCGCTTACATTTCTTTGATATTCAGAAATAGCTTCTAGAATTTGTAAAGGTTCATTAGAATCAACAACCTTAGGAACCATTAATTCATTAGTTCTTATTCAAGCTTGTCTTTTTCTTAAATATTTTTCGATTGTTTGAGCGTGCTCTAATTCTTCTTTAGCTCATTCATACAATAATGAACTAAAATGATCCATCCCATATTCATCAATACGAGCTGAATATTCAAACATTAATGCAGCTGTCGCTAACTCTTTATTATATTGGTTGTTTAATAATTTTCAAACGTTATTATTCATTTATTTATCCTAAGATAGCAAGAAACATTATTAATTAATTATAAATTATCAATTATTAAAAGAGAAAATAAAATAAAGTTATTTAATATTAAAATTAATTAAAATAGCGTCATTTTCAAATGCAAACAAGAAAATTACAAGAGTTTTTAATAAGTTCTACAACCTTACTAAGAGATACAATCAAGAATAAAAAAGCCATTTTACCACTAAATGGTGGCGTTTTTGCTTTTGTATTAGCGAAAATAACTAAAATCGCAATTGGTAAGAATTTAATATGTATTTACATTGATAATGGAATGATGCGTCATAATGAAGTTGCTAATAAGATCAATTTTTTTAGAGAAAAACTTGATCTTGAAGTATGACACATTGATGCTAAAGAATTGTTTTTAAATAACCTAAAAGATGTTTATGGTTATGAAGAAAAACAAAAGGTTATCAATGATACCTTTCTAGAAGTTTCTAAACAGACAATTATTGATATTAATCAGCAAATTGATTTTGCTTTATTAGGGACATCTTTTGATGACCCTAATCAAGGGTTAAATATATCTAAAGCGTTAGATAATAAGGTTTTAATCTTTGAACCATTAAAACAATTAACATTACAACAAGTTATAGAGATAGGAAACTTGTTGAATATCGATCAAAACTTCTTGAACGAAGAATTATTCCCATTATCTGGATTTGGTTTAATGGTCGAAGATGAAATAAGAGAAGAAAAGATTTTAATCCTTAAGAAGGTTTATTATTTAATCAATACAATATTAGGTGAGAAGGCACAATCTAGTTTTGATATCAAAATCAGGGATGATTTTGAAACTAAGGATCGATTTAATCTTTATATTGAAACTAAAGAACAAGTTGCTGAAGCGACAATAAAAAAAATAAAAGACCAAATTAATGGTCTTTTACCTAATGTTAAGAAGATTTTTATTAAAATCTAGATTTCTCTAATTTGGGAAACAATTAAAGGGTTACGATGTTTATTTCGTCATACATAGAAGCGACAGCTTTCGTGTATGATTTTTTTAAGCTCAGCTAAAGAATAATTTTGGTTTTTAGCTAAGTATTCATTACCTTTAGATTTAATTTCGTAAGCAATCTTCGTCATTAAACCATGGCTTTCTTTAAGATAAAAACATCCACTAGATTTTAAATCAGGTTGAGTTTTAATTGTTTTGGTAGCTTTATCAATTACGACAGTAATAGCAAAGATTCCTTCTTCAGACAACACCTGTCGAGTATTCATAATTCTTTTTACATTAGGCGAAACACTTTTACCTTCAATAAATGATGGTTCAGCATCTAATGTTTCATTTGTGTAATATAATTGTCGATCAATTAAATAAACCATTTGACCATTTTTATGTAATGCTACATTTTCAGGGTCAAAACCACATTTTTTAGCTAACCGTTTTAATGATGCAAACATCTTGTATTCCCCGTGGATTGGGAAAAGGTATTTAGGTCTTAATAAAGATAACATTAATTGAATCTCCTGCATTGTAGCGTGACCTGAAGCATGAAGTTTTAAAGAAGGCGAGTTTTCATAAATCGAAATACCTTCTTCTTTAGATAACTCATTAAGTAATCTTTCAACAGCAGCATAGTTACCTGGAATCGGGTTAGAAGACATAATGATTGAATCAGTCTTCTTTAATTGAATTCAAGGGTGTCTTCCGCTTGCAAGCATGTTTAAAGCAGCTAATTCTTCACCTTGAGAACCAGTACAGAAAATCATAATTTCATTATCTGGGTGCTTCTCAACATATCGAGATTCTACAATGTCATCATCTTTAAGATTAATATAACCAACATCTCTAGAAATAGAAACGTTATTATCCATTGATTTACCTAATAAACAAATCTTACGACCGTGTTGGATGGCTATCTCAATAACTTCACTTATTCTAGTAACATTAGATGCAAACGTTGATAAAATAACTCTACCATTAGCATTCTTAATAATATTTTTAATATTATCGTAAATCTCTTTTTCAGAACTTGAAAATCCTGGTACTTCTGCGTTAGTGGTTTCAGTCATAAACACATCAATACCTCTTCTGCTCATTTCAACTACTTTATGAATATCTAATTCTTCATTACCAGCATTGAAATCGAAACGATAATCACCACTTTCTACAACATTCCCATTTGGAGTTTGGATACAAACACCAAAAGCATCAGGTATCGAGTGACATACTCGATAAAAATCTATTTTAAAGTGCTTAGTACTAAACTGAGAATCGTCATTATAAGTAACAATCTTATATTTATTAAGATTGTGGTGTTCATGAAGTTTCTTTTCAATTAATTTAGTAGCCATTAATGGCGCGTAAATTACAGGAACACTTACTTCTTTTAATAAGTAAGGGATTCCTCCAATGTGATCTTCGTGTCCGTGAGTAATAATTAGCGCTTTAATCTTATGTTGATTAGCTTTTGCATAAGCAAAATTAGGAACAATTCCATCAATCCCTAACATCTCAACAGACGAAAATTTGATACCGCAATCCACGATAACCAACTCGTCATCGTACTCGATACCATACATATTTTTTCCTACTTCTTCTAACCCACCAAAAGCGAAGATTTTAGTGGGTTTTTTATTAGGATCAATATCTTTAAAATCCTTAATCATTTTTATTTATTATTTATGTCGTTTTTAATAAGTAATTAAATACTTGTGGTTCTACATTTATAGAATTAATTTAATTATAAATATATTTTTATCTTTTGAGAAAAATTATATGTTTTGGATTGAACTAATAAGTTAATTAATATCCTTAATAATTGAACAAAATAAGGATAATTGATAGTGCAACCAGATTTTTTAAATATTGGTTTAAAATACCTGTCTTTTATCAATAAAGGTATATAATATAGCTCAACATAAATTTATATATATAAATTTAATGTTGTTTCATATCTAAAAACACCTTTTAAAGGGACTAAAATGAGAAGTTTAAATATTCTTACAAAGTCATGGGATTATGGAACAGCCATTACTGAATTTGGAGCAAATTTTGTTTTAAGTTTTTTGATTTTATTTGTCTTTTTAATTATTAAGAGCAAGAAGATTGAAAATAAGTTAGTTGTTTCTACCATGTTTGTTTTGGTGGTATTCATTAGCGTGATAGCTACCTGAGCATGATCTAGAATCCTTACAGATTCTTTTCCAATTGTGTATTTGAATCCAGTAAATGTTGTGTTTGACGCAATCGTGCAAATGATCAACTTGAAGAATTCTAAGACAAGTAATTGAAGTGATTCATTAACTGGGCTAGGTTATATATTGCCTATGCAACTTGCTGGAATCTTAGCTGGTTTTGTTTGCTTTTTTATTTTTTATTTGATTGTTACAAAAAGCAGACAAACATATCTTACCAATGTAGCTTTTAATCAAATTCTTTTCAAGAATTCTGAAGAAAAAACTAGTCATTATGCTTTCAAGGATCTATTGTTTATAGTTATCTATACTTCAGTTATTCCGTTGATTGCTGTGATTAATCCAGTATCTTCAGGGCTTAGAAGAATTGATTATTTATTAATTACGACGTTAGTGCTGTTTGTTATCATATACCTATCTTCTTTTTTTAATTTCTATACGTTTGATATTTTCTTATCATTTGGGTTTTCTTTATTTTCAACAATCTTTTTATTAATGGATAAAACTCAAGATAAACAAGAAGTTAAAAAAGAACTTAAGAAAACGTGATTACATTTTGCTATCTCTTTTGTAATCACGTTTGTAGTAGCAATTGTTATTGCATTCATTATTTATCAAATATTTATTCAAGGAAAACACCGTGTTACCATCTAGAAAATTTAAGAAACTATTCAAAGCATTAAGAATTGGTGTGCTTGCATTCATTCCAATTACAACCATTGCTTTAAATAGTTGTTATAACGAAAAAACAAAGGTTATATCAACCCCTGTATCATCTATGGATGATAATAATCCTTCTGATAGCCAACCAGTTACACCAGTTAATCAAAAGTTTGGTATCAACCTAGCTAGTTTTAGCAAACTAGATAATGCTACTAACTTATTAAAATGAAAGAATCCTGAATCTAAAACTTCTGAAATGGAAATAGGTAATATTCTCAAGAACAAATTTCTTGAGAATAATCTAGAAATCAAAGTTGATGATATTAAGAATATCTTAATGAAGGACTATAAGGTAGATCAAAGTGATCTAGATAAATATAGTTTCTCAATTAAATATAATGAAGTTTTTTATGATCGTAACGATCCAGATCGATTGATCGTTCCGATTCAGCTTTTAAAAGAAGTTGTTATCAATAACAAACTAACATTATACCAAGGGCATGTTTATAAGTTTGTTATGGAAGGGTTTAAGCATGATAAGAAGTATGAGAGATTTGAAGGTTACAAAGCTAAACTTCAAGAATTCAAAACAGATCATCCGATAGTTTCGATCAATATTGGTGAAACAAGTATTGGGGATTTATTGTTTGCGTCAGAAGCTGCACTTAAGAAGTTGTCAATTGATTTTAAGGATTTTGAAGAAAGGAGGCTTTATCAAAAAATATCTGATGAAGAGAAGATAAGTAAGGCTAATAAATACAGATCAACTAAAAAAGCAGAATCTGTATACAGCGCATTTGTTAAAAGTGTAAGTATCTCTAACGACCTTAAAAAACTGCACTTTGTAGTTAGATTAGCTTATGGTTTTAGTTCTTATCAATGAAGCAATGACTTTAATTCTTACGGAGAAGATATTAGTTTTGATCAAGATATAACTAAAGCATTAACTGCTGATGATTATAAGAAAATCTCCTTAAGTTATTTAGATATAAATCTTAGGGATTTTTCACCAGTAACTAACTATGATTTTGTTAATTTTGATGCTAAAGATTTCTATCCTTTTTCTAAAAATAAAGATCTAATTACTTTTAAGATTAATGAAACAAGTAATGTTTCAATTGAAAACAAAAACGCTGAGTTTAGACTTAAAACAACTTCTTCTATTGATCAACTTAATAATCTAGATTTAGATACAACTTATGGTGTTAAAAAACACGTAAATATATTTGCAGATCCAGAGATTACTGATTCTAATAAAACATATAACTTACATATTGGCTTACTTACACAAAACCAACTTTCTAAAATAACTACTGATCTATATACTTACTTAAATAATACTAGTGTAATCAGTGGAGGTTATGGTGAAATCAGAGGATTTTATGCTGGTAAAAAAACTCCTGCACAACTTCACCTTGGTGAAGACGTACTAGTTAAAGCGCATTCATTATTAAAAGCACCAGTTAAATCTGAAGTAATCAACGTGTTTGAAAGAAGAACTAATAAAGTTGGTGAAGGTGTTGGTACATCTGTTATCCTTAGAATAAAATCTGAAGATTTAAAAAATGCTGTTGATAAAAATACTTACGAAGACTATTTTGCATCATCTAAATACATCTATGTAGAAATAATTCACTTAGATGCTGAATTAACAAGACAACAATTAAATAATGTTCTTAACAAGAGAGGTGAAGTTAATAGACAATTAACTTGAACTCCTAAAACTGGTAATAGAGATTGATACCTTGATATTAGCCCGTCAAATCCAATTCCATTAGAACCTAATGATACTTTTGCAGTGGTTGCCGAATCTGACAATAACGGTGGATGAATGCCGCATGCTCACATTGATCTTTTGAGAGATAGCATGTTGATTGATGATCCTAATGGTTATGTTTATTCTAACGATACAAATCACTATTTTTCAGAAAGAAATATTGATAGAATAAACAGTCCTTCTACTAAACCATTCATACAAGTTCCAGGTGTTGTTTTAAAAGCTAAAGATACAGCATACTACAAAACGGATGCTAATGGTAATGAAATAACTGAAAAAGTAGAAAATAAACAATCTAAAGTTCTTGTTAAAGGCGATGAATTCATCAACCAAAACATCAATATAGAAGAATATGAAACTAGAGGTCTACTAGACCCAAGCTTATTATTCGCTTTCAAAGACGAAAACACATATATTGCTAGATTAAGAGACTTTTTTAAAGACTCATACCCAACAGAACTAGATCTGCAAGATTAATAAAACATAAAGATATAAGATATAAATAAAGAAGTTGTTGCCATCCCAACAACTTCTTTTTATATTGCTATTCTTATAAAACTAATGGATATAATTAAAGCCTTATTAATCTTGGATTAATACCTTTAAAAAGTCTTGAAAATACAATTTGTTATAATCCATTAATAGTAATTTGCTTTTAGTTACTTAGATTTAGTGTTTAATTTAATTAAGAGTGTTATTAGATCATTTAAGAAAGCTAAAGTAGCTTTAATAAGCTTAACGTTTTTAATCTTTTTATCATCGTTAACTTATTCTTTACTTGATAACACAAATAAGAATTTAGAAAGTTCATATGCCCTTGTTAATCAACAAGGGGATGCTGCTGACTTAGTGATTAATGAAAAGTATGATTTTGGTACATTACAATACGATTCAGAACCATCGGTAATCGGTCAAAATCCAGATCTTTCAAATACCAGTAAAGTAAGAATCTATTTATCCCAGGAATCAATAACTCCTTATTTAAACAACATTATTAAGAATGATAAGGATAATACTTATTCTAAGTTAATTAATTACGAACTTAACTTAAGCAGCAACCTTAACAACGAACAAAAAATCGGGATTGTGCAAAGCGAACTACTAGCCGCTTCTAATCGTTTAAGACAAAAACTAGAAACCGATCCAAATGCCAAGATTGACAAACTCTTAAACGATAAGAATATCAATTTTGAGCGCTATGAATCTTTAGATGTAAGTGAAGGTAATCTTCAAAAAAAGATTATTCGCAACAACAATAACTACAAAGTAAATAAACTTGTATTATACGAAGGTCAAAAGATTAGTGACTTTAGGTATGATTATTATGAAATCGTTGATAAGTTTATTAAATTAAAAAATGAATTTAATAAACTTCCCAACAATGAAAAAAGAAAATTAATAACTAGCAACGAAGATCTTAAAAAGATCTTGGAAACATTATTAAAAGGTGTTGATGAGCAAAGCGCTGATGCCAACTTATTAAAGTTTGTTCAAGCAGCTAAAAAAGTAAGCGGTAACAATAAACTTGATGATAGTGATTATGCTAGAATAGAAGAATTTATTGATACAGAAACCAACCCAATAAACAATAATTGAAGCTTAAATTTTCAATGGAAATATCAGATAGTTCCATTAAGTATTAGATTAATTAATCCAACAAGTTACTTTGCGATCGCAGCTCCTGGTAACTGAAAGTTTGATCAATTAAAAGATCATAAACAGATCTTTACTAATCAAAATGTTATTCAAGAATTGTTATCTCTTAATGGTGAAGCTTTCATTAATAAATTCAATAAGATTGAAGATAAATACAAGATCCAAATAGATCAGACAAAATATCTAATCCTAGGAGTAGGTATTACGCCTGATTTAATTTATCCAATTTATAGTTTTACGAATTTTATCCCTAACCCTGCCAATCAGAGATTGTATTATGTTAATGATCTTGGATATTCTAGATTAAGAGAAGCTTTTAGTACTAACCCGATAGAAACTAATATTGTTGCACGATTTGCCGATCGTGATCTAACAAGAGAACAACAAAAAGTCATTCTTGATGAAATCAATCAATGAGCTTCAATTAACATGTCATGGCCACCTAACTTAAAGGCGGCATACTTTTCAGATGATCTATCTAATATTTTAAACTTATCAGCAGCTAGAACTAATTTCATTCCTTCATTATTAAATACGATTCAAAAAACATCATTAATGCTAACAGCTATTATCATATTGTTAGCATTAATGGTAGGTATCTTAATAGTTAAAAACTATATTGAAAAAAACCGACAAACGCTAGGGATTTTGTTAGCCAATGGATTTAATAAAACTAAGATCAATTTATCAATGGCGATCTTTAGTTTTATTCCATCTTTAATCGGTGGTATCGTTGGTTATACTTTAGGATACATCTTACAGCAAGTAGCTATTAATGCTTTTAGTAGTTTCTGATTTATACCAGTAGAACTAAGAAAGTTTAGTGCAACAGCACTATTAACAGCTTTCTTCTTACCAGTATTAATTTTTGGTATTACCAGTTTTTTAGTGTCAGCTTACTTAATGCGTAAAAATGTTGTTGATTCACTTAAGAATGATAGTGAATACAAAGTAAGTAAGTTATCGGTTTATATTAAAAAACCGATAAGCATGATGTCTGTAATGGATCGGTTCAGAATATCCATAGCTTTTAACTCAATGTGAAAGCTATTTATATTATGTTTATTATCATCAGCCACTATGCTTGTATTAATTTTTTCATTATCGACTATTAATGTTTATGAAAAAGCTAAGAACAACACGTTTGATGCTAATAACTATAAATATTATGTTGATTTGGCTACGCCAACTCAACAATCAGGTTTAATAAAATATCAAGAATTTAAAGATCTAGGTAAAACTGATGAAATCTTACCAGGTTGGGAAAATCAATCAGATTACTTCTTAGCAAATTCTAGAACTGATAAGAATCAAGCGGGTTGAGCTAACCTACATATTGTTGGTTTGAGTGATATTATTGATCAGAATTCTAAAATTACATACCTTAAGAACTATGTTCAATCCAAAATAGGTTTGGACTACTTAATAGGGATCGGAATATTAAGTGCCAACCCTTGAAGTTTATCAAGTTCATTAATGCCTTCTAATCAGGCGGCCGCTTCAGAAAAATCTAATCAGATTTTTTTAAGAACAATAGCTAATCATGAGTATCCAAAGTTAAAAACTTTGGATGACAACGATCCTAGCTATTACATTAAGTTGGTGTATAACCCTCAACTTAATAGAGCTGTTTATGCAATAAATGAAAAGCAAGCTTTAAGTGGTGGTGTGTTGAAACCTGAGTTTATTCATTTCTTAATTCAACAATTTGAAAACATAGCTAACAATACCTATGATTTGATCGATTACAAGATTACTTATAACCTTATAGGTTTAGATCAAAAAACTATTGGTGATAGCAAAAACAAACAATCGCCTAAATATGCATACACAAGAATTGATGTAAGGACCAAGGATGATAAAAAATTAGAAATCAAAGGAATTAAGAATTGAATTAACACCACAGATATCAAAGAAGTTGATAAACAAAACTACCTAGGACCGATTCTGTATAATGATGATAAAGTCATCATTAATCAAGAGTTGTTTAAGAAATATGATTTTAATCCAATAATCATTAATTCTTATGTAGCTAAAAGTAATGACTGAGACGTGGGTGATGAAATCGAGTTTATGATTACCAACCGCGTTGATCGAATATCAGATAAACTAAACATTATTGATCATGATCAATATGTTAAGAATCAAAATGTAAAATTTAAAATAATCGGGATTTCTAGCTCTGCTAGAGATAATGAAATATATACTTCTTATGATTTAGCAAATAAACTCCTTGGATTTAGTGACTTTGAAATACAACAGCAATTGCCTTTTAATGGTTATTATTCAGATGATCTAGATGCGTTTGAAAAATCGACTCCATTGTTTTCGGAATCAGGATTGTTCCCATCTACTTCTAATTTTTCAGATGATAATAAGCAATTACAAAAAATTATTAAGAACAGTATTAAGAATTTTGAATCAAGTCTTAAACCAGTTGTTCGTTATGAAGATCTATCATCTAGTAAAAAAGCACATGTAAAAGATTATAAGGCTTTGTTGGTTGCCTTAGGTGAAGTTAAGAATATTGATGATAACAACTTCCATAAATGGACGTTGTTAAAAGACACCGATCAAGATGTTGTTAAATACATCAAGAAATTAGTTAATGTTTATGGTTCTTTACCATACAACACGATGATTAATTACTTGTATAATAGTAGTTCTAACAAGACGATATTTGAAAACATATCTAAGACATCATTAACAATTCAAAATGTAATTATATCTATGATTGTACCGATTGTTACCTTGATTGTTATCTTGATTTCTAATATGTTGATTGATGAACTTAAGAAGATTGCGATCAGAATGAAAGCCCTAGGGTTTTCTGATCGCTCAATCATCTTATCATTCTTATCAATTTATATCCCTGTGTTTATCTTTGGGTTACTAGTAAGTGGTCCACTTTCATTAATTCTGGTTAACATATATAATTTAATTATCTTGAAATCCGCCTCGATAGCATTGTTTACAACCATTAACTTTGGACATGTTATAGGTGCTTTATTAGGTGTTATGGGGATTTTCTCAATATCATTCTTTACGAATTGATTTACCCTTAAAAAAATGAAGATAGCTCAAGAGATAAAAAACTATTAGACTTAGTTTTTTATCATTTATTACTTTTACTTATTTATTAATAATAATTTTTATATATACAGGAAAATACAGGCTTGAAGAATAACAATTTAAAACCATTATCTAGATATGAATTTAATAAAAAAGCTAAGTTAGAATTCATAGCTTCTAACTTAGAACTTACCAACCAAAAACTAAGTGATCATACTGGGTTGAATATCAGAACAGTTCAAAGATATAAAAAACATATTAAACAAAATAATGGTTTGCATTTCAAAATATCACATGGAAATAAGAATCAAAACAGAACTAAAAAGATAACCGATCAAGAGATCCAAAAGATCTATAAAGATTATCTTAATTGCTGCAAGCAATTAAGTAATTCTAAGCAATCAACTAAAAACTTAAATATCCTGGAATACTATAACTTATATCTTGGTTCTGATTACAAAACCAAGATCTCATACCATTATTTAATTCAAAGATTAAACAACCTAGGATTAAGATCTGTTTATCGAATAAAAACTAAACCTAATACTAAAAGTAAATGTAATAAAAACATTAGTTTATCTATTAAGGTTATAGAAAACCAAATTAATGAATAGAGAATAATTATCTATCTATTGTTTTGAATAAAACCAAAAGATTTATTCAAAACATTTTTTATATTTGGTTAATACCTAAAATTGGTTAGTTTTGTATGAAACTAATCATTTTAGATCAAAAATTTTATGTATGACAAAATTTACCTTAATTAGAAATAAAATAGGTTTATAATAAAAATACTAATAAAGATTAATTGAGGTTATCTTAACCATGGATCGTGCTAAATTTTTAAAAATTTCATCCTTTATGGGATATGCGGTTATTATACTTTTCTTGTTTGTTGTTATGCCTGTGTATCTTAGTATTATCTTCAATTTAATAAAGGTTAATAATCTATTTGTTCATGATTTTTCTTCAACTCTTACTACTGTTTCAATTACTAAGTTACGTTTAACTAGTTTTATAGATAATTACGTTGCCACCTTAGTAATATCTTTATTTTTCATAATTTACAACTTAATTTACTTAAGAAAAAACAAGAATACTTGATTAGCTAGTCTTTTTCCGTTCTGTTTTAAAGAATTAAAAACTTCTAGCACTTTTGCTTATAAGATGAAACCTGGTTCTTATTGAACTCTTTACACTTTTTTAATCTTATCTATTTTAGCGATAGCATTATATCAACTACACTGAAACGTTGCAACTAGTTCTAATTTAATTGTTGTAACTATGATTAATATTATTTTTCTTGTCGTTATTTGCTGCCCATTAATTTCGTTTATTATTATCATAACAACCTCAGATTACAAAACAGCCAAATTAAACAAATCTAATTCCATTGAAACAAAAACTAACGATCGTTCTATGAACGTTAATAATAACAAATAAAGACAATTATTAATCGCGCTATAAGCATTAATTTCTAATTACGAAATTAATGCTTATTTGTTGTTTATAGTAACCAACTTTTAGATATTTTAATGAGGTTGTTATAGCTTTATCTTTTATTTTGATAATTAAGCTTGATTAATATGAAACTTATAAAAAGTCATAATTTATCTTTTATTGCCGATCGATTTTAATGCTAATAGTCTAAAAACTATGTTTCATTTAATTAATAATATTTATAGAAAAATTAATTATTTTAGATTAAAAATTTTATGTATGACAAAATTTACCTTAATTAGAAATAAAATAGGCGTATAATAAAAATAATAATAAAAAACAATTGAGGTTATCTTAACGATGGATCGCGCTAAATTTTTAAAATGTTCGTCTTTTTTAGCATACACGCTAATTGTATTTTTCTTAATTGTTATGGTACCTTTGTATATCAATATTATTCTAGATTGAACAAAGGTTTCAGCGAAATTCAGCATAGATACTCCAGAATATATAAACAAAGGTTTGTCAGGTGATAATTTACTTATAGCTAGATTTATAGAAAATTACGTTGGTTCTTTAGTAATATCTTTATTTTTCATAATTTACAACTTAATTTATTTAAGAAAAAACAATAATACTTGATTAGCAAGTTTTTTCCCGTTCTGTTTTAAAGAATTAAAAACTTCTAATACTTTTGCTTATAAGATGAAGCCTGGTTCTTATTGAACTCTTTACACTTTTATAATCTTATTTATTTTAGCTTTAATGGGTTTCCAACTATTCACAATCATTGCGGTTGACTATAGATTAATTATTCCGATGATGATTAATATTATTTTTCTAATCGTTACTTCTTGATCATTATTCTCGTTAATTGTTATTATAACAACCTCAGATTACAAAACAGCAAAATTGAACAAGTCTACTTTTATTGAAATGAAAACTGATATTGAAATTAAAACCGAATCTAATTGTTCAGTAAATGCTGGTATCAATAAATAAAGATAATTATTAATCTCACTATAAGCATTAATTTCTCTAACGAAATTAATGCTTTTTTTGTTGTTTGTCATAACCTGATTTTTAGATATTTTAATGAGATTGTTATGGCCTTATCTTTTTATTTTATTAATTAAGCTTGATTAATATGAAACTTATAAAAAATCATAATTTATCTTTATTGTTCCTTGGTTTTAATGTTGATAGATAAAAATTATGTTTCATTTAGTTGATGATATTTATGAAACTAATTATTCTAAATTAAAAATTCTATGTATGACAAAATTTACATTAATTAGAAATAAAATAGGCGTATAATAAAAGAACAAATAATATAGGACATAACATTGTGAAATCCAAAATAACT
This sequence comes from Mycoplasma bradburyae, assembly GCF_024338845.1. NCBI lineage: Bacteria > Bacillati > Mycoplasmatota > Mollicutes > Mycoplasmatales > Mycoplasmataceae > Mycoplasma > Mycoplasma bradburyae. The sequence goes on from NZ_CP101414.1 coordinate 30,616, forward strand.
AAAATCGCCTTAGCGATATCAACAGCCAGTCTAGGTGTAACAGCCTTACCATCAATATCTACAAGTAGCTCAAATGCTAATGAAGGTTTTAAAAATGAGACTGAATTAAAAGAGTTTTTAATTGATTCAGAAGTTGGTCGATTGATTAGAATAAGCAACAACTATCAATCATTAAAAGTTGTTAAAGAAATTAAAGATATAAAAGGTAATGAATATTTACTTATAGGAACTGATAATTTATTCTCAATAGTAGATACTAATCTTTATATATCGAATGAAATTCATCAAGAAAAAATCAATGATGAATGATTAAAATATGATTTATATTACAGTAAATCGTTTGGCTTACTTAAAAGAATTAATGAGAATAAATTCTTAAGTTTGTATTCTAATAATGAAATATCTAAAGATGACTTATCTTTAGCAGATCAACCATTAGAAATAGATAATATAAGTGAATTTAAAGAAAAACAACTTGCTAAACGTGATAAAGAAATTAAATATAAATGATTTAGATCAAGACAAGCTAATATAATTTTCGATAAAAACAATACTCCTTACAATTATGATGGTCGCTTCTCGGTCAGTCATACAGTTCCATATGCTTGATGATTTGCTACGCGAAATAATCATGAATCAGCTGGATACATGGATTTGACTTATGTTGGAGTATCTGATAATGATAAAGCCGGTTTATGTGAATATGTCGCCTTGAGTCAAATATTGTTATATAACCACTTATTCGTTGACGGATCTATATTTACTGATTATGAATATAATAAATATATAAAAGATGCGAATGAATGAACTAAAGAACACTGAGAAGATACATCTCCTGTATTTAGAAATCTTTATAGAGGAGCGCAATATACTGATTCGCTGACCTATAAATTGTATGAATTGGGTGGAGAAGAATCAAATTTAAAGACTACAATCATTTACGGCAAAATGTTTGATAGTTTCAATCTAAAAGAAAGAAATTCTTGAGTCGGTTATGGTAGCATAGCGGGTTACTACAAAGCTTGACAATCAGTTAGAAGAGGGATTCCTGTAATTCTAGGAGCTGCTCCTATTCGTTTACCAAATAATTCTAATAATTGATTTGATCATGCATACTTAATGTATGGTTATGATGATTCATCAGATATGTTTTTAGGTTCTATGTGTTGAGGTCGATTTAATTCCAATAGATTCCTTTACTCTTACTATAATAATTGTTGAGGATCATATTATTACACTATTGAAAGTACTAAACAAAAGAAAGATAGAAAACAACCAAAAGCATTTAAATATAAAAACAACTGATACACTGGTAATGAAATTAATAACTTTATTATGAATGGAGAGAAATTTCAACCATGGATCGTGCTAAATTTTTAAAAATTTCATCCTTTATAGCGTATGCAACTATCATACTTTCTTTATGTGCTGTATTGACTACGTATATTATTATTCTCGGTCCGATAAAGATTATTTCGAATAATCCAGAATATTCAAAAGATCGAACCTATGCAAGTTCTAATTTACATATAATTACCTTTGTACAGAATTACATTGGTACCTTAGTAATATCTTTGTTTTTTCTAATATACAACTTAATTTATTTAAGAAAAAACAAGAATACTTGATTAGCTAGTCTTTTCCCGTTCTGTTTTAAAGATTTAAAGACATCTACTACTTTTGCTTATAAAATGAAGCCTGGTTCTTATTGAACTCTTTACACTTTTATAATCTTGTCTATTTTGCCAATATCAGGTTTTCAACTATTCTTAAATCTTGTAGCTGATGTTAATAAATACATAGTTCTAACTCCGATTAGTTATGCATTTCTTATCATTACATGTTGATCAGTAATTTCATTTATTATTATCGTAACATCATCAGATTACAAAACAGCACGTCTAAACAGTCTTAGTGTTTCTAAATTTGAAATGAATACCGATAGTTCAATAAACGCTAGCATTAATAAATAAACACAATTATTAATCTAATTACAAGCATTAATTTCTCCTAACGAAATTAATGCTTTTTTTATTTTTTGTACCCTATACCCAACTTGGTTAAGTAATAAATTAATGAGATTAATTTATAATTTTTCTTATAAAAATTAACTTTTATGTAAGTATCTATTGCGATAATGCTTTATTGCTTGATAAACCATTATCGCAAAACAAAAGCAAACAAAACACTCAATCTTATTAGATAAGTAACAATAAAGCTAATAATCCTTATAGATCTTATGATCAAGGATTATTAGCAATCTTATTGTGCTAAATTTATAATTATATAGTTATATGTCAAATTTACAAATAACCAAACATATTAAAGAAGCAACTATTGCTAACGATCTAGAATACCTTAAAATCGACTGGGAACAACCAGTAGTATATGTTGTTTATAACTTTGGTGAATTTAACAATATCTATAATTCTTATATTGGAAATGTCATCTACTACATAAGACAAAGAACAGAAAAAATCTGTTCTTTGCGCCCTAACTTTAAAGTTAATGTTAATAGTTTTTGTAATAACTTACAGTATTTAAAACAAAACCTTGACCAAACTTATGGGAAGATGTTTTATTTCTACAATTTCCAAACCAAGCAAGAACAATACCTTATTAAGAAATTCGTAGACCATGTTAATGAGATAACTAATCAATTAATCTTTATGATTAATGATTATATCTACGAACTTAAACAAAAGAACCGAACGGTTGAAAGAAAAAAACAAGCTAATTCTCAAGAAGAATACGAAAGTATTCTTAATGAAGAATCTTCAATCATGATTAATTATTTCAAGAAACTAGAAAACAACGTTTCAGACGATGCTTATCTAGGGGATAATTGAATCAAGAAAACCGAAGTATCAATCAAACAAAGAGAACAAAAGATAAAAGACTTTTTTAAGATCTTAAATCTTAAAAAATATGAGACTGTAAATTTACCTAATATTTATAAAAAAATAGATAAGTTCAAACAGAACTTAGAAACAGCTTTTTGGAACCTAGAAGTAAGTAAAGTATCAATTCTTAATAAACCTCATAAAGTAAAAGAGGTAATTCCTACTAAGAGTGATTATGTTATAGATCTTAAGAATGTAACTAAATATTATTCAAATGGCGTAACTACTACTAAGGTATTAAAGAATGTAAACCTACAAATTCCTTGAGGAGAATTTGTAGTTATCCTAGGTCCTTCTGGTAGTGGTAAAACAACATTATTAAATATTATCTCAGGAATGGATCGAGCTAGCAGTGGAACTACTTTTGTGGCTAATAAGAACCTTATTGGTTTTAGCGATACCCAACTAACCAGATTTAGACAAGAAAACATCGGTTATATTTTCCAACAATATGGATTATTACCCAATCTCAATGTTAAAGAAAACATTGAGATTGGTTCGTTCCTGCAAAGAGATGCTTCTAAAAGAGCTGATATTGACCAATTACTTAAAAGTATTGGGATGTATGAGCAACGTAATAAGTTGCCTACTGAACTATCTGGCGGACAACAACAAAGAGTGTCGATCGCTAGAGCGATCGCTAAAAACCCTACAATAATCTTTGGTGATGAACCTACTGGAGCATTGGATGAAGAAATGACTCAAGTAGTTCTAGAAGAGTTTGTAAATATTAATAAGAAAAATAAAACAACTTTAATAATAGTTACACATAACCCATTGATTGCTGATATAGCAACAATGGTTATAAGAGTAGGTGACGGAACAATTAAATCAGTTGTTAGAAATGAAAATCCTAAGACTGTAAGAGAAATTAATTGAAGCTAATTAGTTAAAATTAAGAAATTAGCGATTTTTATTTATAAATAAAAATTTGATAATTGTTTTTCGGACAAAATTTTAAAAAATCATCAAATTTTTCTTTATTTACTATTTTTTTAATATATATTTAAGGCATAATTAATGATTTGCTGTTATTAAAGTAAGTTAATATATTAATAGAAATCATATATATATATATATATATTAGGATATGAAATTATCAAAGAAAATGTTAGCAATAGGTACCCTTGCTACATTACCAATCCTTCCTATAGCTTTCAGTTCTTGTACTAACTTAAGTTCTGAAAATGATCTATTAAGAGCTAAAGTATCTGAACTAAATTCAACTATTGAAAACACTAAAACTAAATTAGATTCTTTAGAAAACGAAAACAAACAATTAGATCACAAAAATAAAACTCAAGATGTAGATGCTAAGGTTGATATGTTCAAACTTAGAGGTGAATATGCTTCTTACATAAGCTTTATTAATGATAATGTTGTAACTAAATACGATATTTTTTTTAGAAAAAATAATAATAGATATAAATACATATGAGATTTATCTAAAAATAAACTTTTAAGTTGAACATTAATAAGTAAAACCAACAATAAAGAAAGAATGGACGTCTATACGCCAGCATGATCAGTTTACAAAGGTTCGTTTGCTCAATATCTTGAAGACAGTATTAAAAGCAAAACTTTAGAAGACATTAAAAAAAACGAACCATTGTTAAGTCTTATTAAAAAAAATGACGATAAGATTTTGGAAAAGTACGATATTACCAATTTATCTTTTGTTGATATAAATTTATCTAAAATATTTACACAAAATTATTTAGAAAATAAATTTATTTCAAAAAATTCGAAAGAAGATTTATTCAAATCTTTATATATAGCTAACGATGATTTAGGTTCGTTGTTAGTTAGACTTTCAAACAAACCTGCTTCGAAACCTTCTAATGGTAAATAGTGATAATTTATGTTTATCATTAGAACTAGCATCAACGGATCATCTTTAACCATTAGACTTTAATAAAAAATACTCTAATTGTTTTTCTGAGGGACCTCAAAAACACAGACATAATGCAGCGCATCAAGTGCTGCTATTTTTGTTTAGTAATTAAATTATTTTTATCCTGAACAGTACTATTAAATCTGAGTTTGTGTTTTATTCTATCCTTATTGTAGTGTTTAATATATTTATCTATAGTTTGTTTTAGTTCTAAATAACTGTTATAGGTTCTGCCATAATAAAATTCTTGCTTGAGAATAGTGAAAAAATTCTCCATAACAGCATTATCTAAACAATTATTTTTCCAGACATACTTTAAAATCTTAGTTTTTTCAATTTATCAGAATATCTCTTCATCTGATGCGCCCAACTTAAATCTGAATGAAAGGTTCTACGATAAGGACAATCTGAAGTAATCTTAATCGCTTTGTTCAATGCGTTCATTATGTTCTATGAATAAGGTCGTTTGCTAATAGAATAACTTATAACTTTACCATTACATAAATCTATAAAAGGATCTAAATATAGTTTTTGAATGATCTTATTACCTTTCAAATCTGTTTCATAACACTTGAATTTTGTTGTATCTGTAGTTATTTTTTATAAAGAATGTCTGTTAAAAAACGTCTATTAATTCTCTTAGGCGCAATTTTTTCAATATTACCTTTATATGAATAATATTTACGACTTTTTCTACTAAAAGTTGTTGCTTATAGTTTAAGTTTTTGAACTATTCACTGAACCTTCTTTTTCTTTATTAATTCGCCCTTATTTCTTAATTCTGTACATATCCTTTTATAACTATAATCCTTATGATTAGCACGTATTTTTAGAATCTTTCGTTCTATTTCTTCATCTTTATTAGATTTATTTTCATTATCTTTTCAATAAAAATAAGCATATTTTGTTAGGCTAGAAATTTAGAGAAGATGTTTTAATTTGTGTCTTTTTTTGGAGATTGACGATGCTAAGTGCTTTTTTTCATTTTCCTTTTACAGGGCATCTTTTCTCAATCTCCTTAAGACTTTTAAATAGTATATTTCCAATCTAGTTTGATAAAGTTTTTTCTTATAGAATTCAATTACTTCTTTGTCAGACAGATCTGAAATATCTTTCTCATTTAATTCATCGATTTGATTTTCTTTTTTTGTTTTCAGATTTTTTCAAAGTGCATTTTCTAACACACCTACCTTTAAGTAATCCTTGTAGTTCTTACCTAGTAAAACGATTAACTCATTGATAAATGGTTGATAAACTAGGAATTCTATACTTTAGGGATAACTCTTGGTAGGTGGTATTTACTATTAAATATAAGTTTTGCTATATGTAGTTCTTTATCGAATGAACGGGTAATGTATTTGTTTGCTTCTTAGGTAATCTACACTTAATCTTTTGTAGATATTTATCCAGATATTTATTAACAATATCGATTTTAAGTTAAAGCTATTTGCGACTTGATGATATTTCAAATTTTGTTTTAAACATGTCTCTACTACTTTTTTCTTGAACCTGTAGCTGAATCTGGACATAAAAAATAACTTCTAAAAGTTTATTATTCGAGGTGTGGCTTTAATTGTTTTGGGGCAAAAATTTTAAAAAACTATCAAATTTTTCCTTATTTACTATTTTTTTAATATATATTTAATGTATAATTAAAGATTTGCTGTTATTAAAGTAAGTTAATATATCAATAGAAATCATATATATATATATAGGATATGAAATTATCAAAGAAAATGTTAGCAATCGGTACCCTTGCTACATTACCGATCCTTCCTATAGCTTTCAGTTCTTGTACTAACTTAAGTTCTGAAAACGATTTATTAAGAGCTAAAGTATCTGAACTAAATTCAACTATTGAAAACACTAAAACTAAATTAGATTCTTTAGAAAACGAAAACAAACAATTAGATTACAAAAATAAAGCACAAGATGTAGATGCTAAGGTTGATATGTTCAAACTTAGAGGGGAATATGCTGCTTATATCGGTTTTATTAATGATAATGTAACTAAGAAATATGATCTAATTTTTGATAAAGCTGCCAGCACTAGCCCTTCGCTTAAAAGTTTTTGAGATAATTTAAAAAATGTTCTTTTAAGTTGAAGACTAGTAAGCAAGGCTAATAATAAAGAAGAAATAACCATTTATACGCAAGCTTGAACTATAAAGAAAAATCAAAATGGAAAATATGGTCTCGCAAAATATACTAATGACGTAATAAGTGCAAAAACTTTGGATCAAATTAAAGAAGATAAAGATTTATTAAACATTCTTTTAAAATCAGAATCTATCGTAAAGAAAAAAGAGGATAATGCTGAAAAATCTGAAACCAATAAGATGGTTCAAGATGGAAGCGAAACCAAAGAAAATAAAAAAGTTGAAACTATTTTAGATAAGTATGATATTAAAAATGTATCAGCAACAAAAATTAATTTAAATGATATATTTAGTAAAAAATATTTCGAAGGTAGTTTCATTTCGCAAAACACAAAGGAAAGCTTATTTAGAGCTTTGTATGTAGCCAATGATGATTTGGGTATGTTACTATCTAAATCTATAAAAAACTTTCAACCAAAACAAAAATAAGAACATTTAGCATATTAGTTTTATATGAAGAATCAAATTTAACTAAAACTACTAAGTTATATAACTAGCATATAAATAAACTTTCGAATGTCGTTCGAAAGTTTATTTTCATATCAAAATAATCATATATATATATATATATATATATATATAATTTAATGGTGTATAAAAACATAATTAATATTTTTTAATAAAATATCTGTTTTCGCTAACCTAATAAAAGTTAGTCTTAATTTATAAATTAAAAATTATAATTATATAATTATAATAAAATTTATGGAAATAAGAATCGGTCAAGGTTTTGATAGTCACAAACTAAAAAATAAGAAAAACAACCAGATTTTTTTGGGTGGAATTCCTATTAAAGCAGACCAACAAGTAATAGCAAATTCAGATGGTGATGTAGTCATCCACGCATTAAGCGATGCTGTTTTAGGTTGCGGTGCTTTTGGTGACATCGGAATGTATTTCAATGAAAATGATCCAACTAATAAAGGTTTGGATTCTAAAACTATTTTAAACTACTGCTTAAAACTAATTAAAAAGCTTAAATTGGATTTTGTAAACATTGATTTAACAATTTTTGCTCAAGATATAAGAATTGATCCAGTTAGACTGGAAATTAAAAGTTCTTTAATGAAACTAACTGGTTGTAAACAAGTAAATGTAAAGGCTAAAAGTTACGAAGAGCCTAGAAATGAAATAGCATGTTCATGTGTTGTTTTAATGAGTAGTAATAAATAGAAAGATTGCGATATATGGCGAAATTAAACTACGAAATTGAAAAAGTTCTAATTACCAATGAACAGATAAATGAAGCTGCCATCAAAGCAGCTAAATGAATTAACGAAACCTACAAAGACGATGAAATCGTCTTAGTAGGAATCTTAAAAGGTTGCATTCCTTTTATTGGAAAAATTATCGATAAAATTGATTGTGAAGTAATCCTAGACTTTATGACATTAAGTTCATTTAAGGGAGAAACAAAATCACAAGGCGCACCTAAGATTGTAATGGACTTAGCCTATGATGTCAGGGATAAAAATGTCTTATTAGTTGAAGATATTATTGATAGTGGTAACACGATTAAGATTGTTTTAGATCTTCTAAAACAAAGAGGGGCTAAATCAGTTAAACTATTAACCTTCTTAGACAAGCCTTCAGGACGTAAGGTTGATATCAAAGCAGACTATGTTTGCTTTGAAGTTCCACACGGTTTCTTAGTAGGTTTTGGATTAGACTATAAGGATAAGTTAAGAAACTTACCCTTTGTAGGTCATATGGTTTTGAAAGATTAAAATAACATTTAAAATATATAATTATTTAATATGTCAAATACATCAAATCTTAATGAACGCTTAACAGAAAACGCCAAGCAGCCAAAAAACGTTAAATCGATTATTTGGAAAACGATAGGAATAATTATCGTTATGTCGATTCTTATCGGTTTGATTCTTTTCTATACTTTACCAAGAAATGTAATAGCTAATATTTCAAATATTAAATATTTAGATGGTAATTTAGTAGCTGCTGCAACAATTAATGGACGAAGCGGTCAGTTTATTATTGATTTAGAGAATTCTAGTTTTCAAACAAACTATACTTCAGGATTATCTTTATCTGTTAGTATCTTTTTAAGAAATACTACTAATTCTAACGGTCAATCATTCTTTATTTCAGCAATTAGACCAACTGATGCTAGCACAAATGAAACTGTATTTAATATAGCTAACCTTTCAATTAACCAAACTAGAGGTATAGCTACATTAGTGACTGAAGGTGGGTCATATAGTGCGGTATTAACTAATAATCTAACAGCATTACCTAAAGAAGGTATGATGTTCTTGCCTAGTAACTTTAATATTGATACTGCAGAGATGTCATCATACTTATCAGCTGGTCGTGTTAAAGGTATTGAAAAATTATTATCAGCAGGTAATGTTCAATTACCTGACCAAAGTGCAGCAATTCTTACTCAATTTTTAGTAAGTATTGTTCCGTTTTTAATCCTATTATTCATTTACATTTTCCTAGCTAGAAGATTTAGTAGATCAATGGGAGCTGGCGGAATTGGTGAAGAAGGTGAAAACGTTTTCACTATTGGTAAGTCTCAAGCTAAGTTAGCTAAATCTACTTACAAATTCAGTGATGTAGCTGGTATTGAAGAAGAAAAATCAGAACTTATTGAATTAGTAGATTACCTAAAAAGACCTGCTAAATATGTTCAAATGGGAGCTAGAACTCCTAGGGGGGTTGTTTTATATGGACCTCCAGGAACTGGTAAAACATTATTAGCTAAAGCAGTAGCTGGAGAAGCTGGTGTTCCTTTCTTCCAAGTAACAGGTTCAGCGTTTGAAGATATGTTAGTAGGGGTTGGTGCTAAAAGAGTAAGAAACCTATTTGCAAAAGCTAAGAAAGCTGCTCCTTGTATTATCTTTATTGATGAAATTGATTCAGTAGGTTCTAAGCGTGGTAAATATGAAATATCAGCTGGATCAGCTACTGATCAAACACTAAACCAATTACTAGCAGAGATGGATGGTTTTAGTACCAGAACCGGAATCATTGTAATGGCTGCTACTAACCGTTTAGACGTATTAGATGATGCGTTATTACGTCCAGGTAGATTTGATCGTCATATTCAAGTAAATCTTCCTGATATTAAAGAACGTGAAGCAATCTTAAAAATTCACTCTAAAAATAAAAACATTTCTTCTAAAGTTAATTTACAAGATATCGCTAGAAGAACTCCTGGATTTAGCGGTGCTCAACTTGAAAACGTTTTAAATGAAGCTACTTTATTAGCAGTTAGAGCTGATCGTACAAGTATTACGATTTCTGACATTGATGAAGCAATTGACCGTGTTATAGCTGGTCCTGCGAAAAAATCTAGAGTTATCAGTGAATTTGAAAAGAATCAAGTAGCTCACCACGAAGCAGGTCATGCTTTAGTTGGATTACACTTAAAAGGTGCTGACGAAGTTCAAAAAATTACGATTATTCCTCGTGGTCAAGCAGGTGGATACACTTTATCAACTCCTAAAAATGCTGAACTTAATCTGAAGAAAAAAACTGATTTATTAAATATGATCGCTGGTGCTTTAGGTGGTCGAGCTTCAGAAGAATACTTCTTTGGTAAAGATGCTATATCAACTGGTGCTTCTAATGACTTCTATAAAGCTACTAATATCGCTAAATCAATGGTTACTCAGTTGGGTATGTCGGAATTAGGTATTACTCAATTCTTACCTTCTGAAGGTGGTGTTAATCCTAATGCTAAATATTATTCAGAAGATACTGCTAGAAGAATTGATGGTGAAATTTCTAAGATTCTTGAAAATCAATATAAAGTTGCTTATGAAATCATTAAGAACAACGAACAAGAACTTAAGTTAATTGTTGAGGCTTTATTACTTCAAGAAACTATCGTTAAGAACGATATTGATTATATTCATGAGCATTTAAAATTACCTGAAGCAATTCTTAAAATAAAAGCAGAACAAGAAAAAGCTGATAAACCTAAAGAAGAATCTAAAGAAGATTCAGATAACAAACCAACCGATTCTGATTCACAAAAAGAACCAGAACCACAACCAAAAGCGGAATAAAAAATTTAAACAGATTAGCTTAACTAATCTGTTTTTTGTATTTAATAGATGAAAATGGAAACTACTCCTCATTTTATTAACGTATTGATTCGTGTTATTGATAATTTTACATACTCTGAACAATTCTTAAATCTAATTGATAAAAAAGGGTCAAATGGTAATTTTGGTTATTCATTAACTCCGTTTATCAATAAGATATCTAGATTTGCTAACCAAGAAGATAACAATACCGATCTATACGAATCATTGATTATTATTTCGACATATATTAAAGAATCAATTAAAACCACTTTGGGTGATATCTTATATGATTTAACATATCAAGCGGCTAGTTATATTAAAACTGTTAAACTAACAAGGGATAATGTTATTGAATGTTTTTATCGTTCTTTACTTGATTGTAAAAATAAGTATAAACTAAAGATTGGAAGTAAAAGTTTTTTTGATATCTTATACCCAGTTTTAAAATATCTTTATAGCAATAAAAATCGACCAACAAAAGAATTGATGTATGAGATTAAAATGATCTTAAACGAGAATTTTAATAAGTCATTATTATTAAAATCTAAAGTTGGTAGAGCCTCTTATCATGGAAAACGATCAATTGGTATGTATGATCCAGGAACTGTTTTTATTTACTTGGTGCTTGAAGGAGTAATTAAAATTTATGGTACCTAAAATTTTAAATCCTAAGCTTAAAAGAATTATTCTTTATATCTGTTGGTTTTTATTAGTAACACCATTAATATCAACTTATTTCTTGTTAAATTATAAGTATGTGTTAATAGCTATGTATGTAATATGCTATATTTTGAGTTTTATTATCTACTTAGTTCATTACATATTACATATCAAAGCTCGAGATAAATTAAATAGCGAGTATTCATTTAGCGCGATAGCTACTGGGCTCAAAAAAACAAAAAAACTTAAAATTAAAAAAACGTCAGATGATTTTATAAATAAACAAACGATTAAATCGATAATTAAATCATCAGATGATGGGATTGAAAACCTTGATAAAAAATTTGATCAAAAGGATTTTTATCAAGAATATGATTTAACAAATGAAAACAATGAAGAAATAAAAATATCTTGCTTGGAATTCTGTAAACCTAAGAGATCTTTAAACTATCCTTATAATTATGATTGTTACTACTGAATAGAACTAAAAAATTTATCAGAAGACGATTTTGTTCTTCTTAATAACAAAGAAACAAACGCCCTTGGTTTTACTAAATATTTAACTAATAATTTACATAAAGAACAAAAAGAAAAATTCTTTTTGTATTGCAAGAATAATAACTTCGATTTAAACAAAATTTTTAAAGATCAAATCCTTAATGATTTGCTTTTTAAAAAAGAAACTATGAATGTTAACTTAGTTAATAAAAACCAAAAAACATTTTTATTATTAAGAATGAGCTTTAATTTGTTTAATCTTTATTATGGTTCGGATTATACGAATGAGCTTATTTATAATGAATTAGTTATTCAACGAATTGAGAACATAAAAATGGTTTCTGACCTATTATATTCTCTTAGAGAATGTTTTAATGATTTAGCAAATAATTAATAATTACTTATAATTAATATAAGGTCTAAAATAAGGATATATCAAAACTATGAAAAGCTTTAAAGCAACTATTATTGATCCATTCGGATTACACGTAAGAACAGCAACTGTTCTTTCTTCTAAGATGGCTAACTACAAATCTAAAGTTATGCTTAAGATTACTGGAGGAGCTACTGCTGATGTTAAGTCTATTATTAATTTAATGTCTTTAGCAATCAAGCAAAACACTCCAATTGAAATCACTGTTGAAGGTGAAGATGAAGAAGCAGCGATTGCTGAACTTGAAAAAGTTTTAAAAGAAAACAAACTAATTTAATTTAGTTTTATTTAATTTTTTTACATAGATTGATTGAGATAGTGATCAATCTTATTTTTAATATGAACATACAACAACAATCGATAAACACAATTCGCGTTCTTGGAATTGAGATGATTAACAATGCCAAATCTGGACACCCTGGTATTGTGATGTCAGCAGCTCCTATGATGTATGCTTTATTCCATGATCACTTAAACTATGATATAGCTGATCTTAATTATGTTAATCGCGATCGTTTTATTTTAAGTGCTGGTCATGGAAGTGCTCTATTATATGCAACAATGTATGTTGCTGGATATAAGTCGTTAAATTCAAAAGATTTAAAGAATTTTAGAAAGTTCTCTTCTAAAACTCCTGGGCACCCAGAATCAACAATGTTAGATGGTGTTGATTTCGGGACAGGTCCTTTAGGTCAGGGAGCGGCTACTTCAGTTGGTTTTGCGATGGCTGAAGCTAACCTTAATGCTAGATTTAACAATATTATTGACCATTACACTTACTGCTTAATTGGTGATGGCGATATGCAAGAAGGAGTTTGTCAAGAAGCGCTAGCAGTAGCAGGTAGATATCAACTTAACAAATTAATTTGATTATATGATTCTAACGATGTTCAATTAGACGGTAGAGTTAGTAATTCAACTAATTTTGATGTTGAGATGCTTGTTAAATCATATAAATGAAATTACATCTTAGTTAAAGATGGTAATGATTATGAAGCCATTTCTCAAGCGATAAGTCAAGCTAAGAAATCTGACAGACCAACTTTTATTGAAGTTAAAACTAAATTGGGTTATGCGAGTTCTGTAGAAGATTCTAACAAAGCTCACGGATCACCATTTAGTGGTGATGAAATCAAAAAGATTCGAGCTAAATTTGATTATAAAAACAAACCTTTTACAGTTTCTTCAGAAGTTAAAGAACACTTTGAATCCGCGATTAACCGTGGTAAAGAACATTCTAAAGCATTCATTGAACGTTTGGGTGTAGCAAGCCTTGAGTTACGTGAAAAATTCATTAGCCAAGTAGAAGATGAGAAAATTATCTTTGAAGAAAGTTGAATAAATGAATTCAATGTCGATTGCTATGATTCGACTAGAAATCTTTTTGGAAAATTCTTTAAGAAATTAACCGAAGTAAATGACAATATTTTAGTAGTCAATTGTGATCTATCAGGTTCTACTAAAGTTGTAACCCATAATAACAAACGATTTGATATTAATAGTTACGATCAACAACTAATTGATGTTGGGGTAAGAGAATTCTTAGCTGGTTGTATTGTTAATGGAATTACTGCTCATAAAGGTCTTAAAGCTGTATGTTCAACCTTTATGGCTTTTAGTGATTACAATAAGCCAGCAATCAGACTTGGAGCTATTAATTCTTTAAGTTCTTTATATGTGTTTTCACATGACTCATTCAATGTTGGTGAAGACGGTCCAACTCACCAACCTATTGAGCAACTATCATCTTTAAGATTAATACCTGAAGTATTGGTTTATCGTCCTGCTAACTTTTATGAGTTATACACTGCGCTTAAAACTGCGTTTGATAAAGATAATAACAAACCAATTGTTATCTCGACTTCTAGAAGTGAATTTAATCAATATAAAGTTGATCCTGAAGAATTTGACCAAGGTTATTACTACCTTAACAAAACAAAGAGTCCTAAACTTAGATTAATAGCAACAGGATCAGATACTGATACAGCTATGAAATTAGCTAAGATCTTCAAAAAAGAAAAAATTGAAATCGATGTAATATCGGTTCCATCTGTTAAGAAGTTAAAAGATAAACTGGCTGATTTTGATACTTTACAAGAGTTCAAAAAATGTAAGAACATTGTTATTGAATCTGGTGTAAGTAATATTTGATTTGAGTTTGTTAATTTAGTAATTGGTGTTAATGATTTCGGGATGTCAGGAAATCCAAATGAAGTGGCTACTTACTTCAGTATGGATCTAGAATCATTAGTAAAATCAGTATCTACCATACTAAATCTGAAAAAAGTATACACACAAGAAGAAATTGAAGAATTAATAAAAAATGCTAATTAATTGATTTAAATTAATTTCACCAAAAAATAGAATCCTAAAAAGAGCTACAATAGCTGCTAAACAAGTAGATTTACTTAAAGACGAAATGCGCGCTTTAAGTGATGAACAGTTATTTGCTAAAACAGATTATTTTATCAACGAGCTTACTAACAATAACAAGACTACTGATGATATTTTAGTAGAAGCTTTTGCTGTTATTCGTGAAGCGATCTATCGTGAAACTGGTAATTTTGCTTACTTGGTGCAATTAATCGGTGCTTATGTAGTTCACCAAGGTGATTTCAGTGAAATGATGACCGGGGAAGGTAAAACCCTTACTCTAGTATTAGCAGCATACCTAAATATGCTTGAGAAAAAAGGTGTTCATATTGTTACGGTTAATGAATACTTAGCTGAACGTGATGCTGAACAAGCTGCTAAGATTTTCAAACGTTTAAATCTTACAGTAGGTTGTAACAAAGCTAATTTAGCTCCTCATCTTAAAAAAGAGGCATTCGACTGCGATCTAACTTATACAACTAACTCAGAACTAGGGTTTGATTACTTAAGAGACAACATGGTAAGAAACTACAAGGATAAAAAAATCCGTGGGTTACACTTTGCCATTGTCGATGAAGGTGACTCAATTCTTATTGATGAAGCAAGAACACCATTAATCATCTCAGGTCAACCTAAGAAGGATTTTAAGCTTTATTTTGAAGCTGATAAATTTGTAGAAAAACTTACAGATGAAGATTTCAAAATCGATCAAGAATCTCGCAGTCCTTCATTAACTGAAAAAGGGATTGATAAAGCTGAAAAACACTTTAAGTTAAAAAACCTTTTTGATCTTGAGAATTCTGATTTATTCCATAAGATTGGTAACGCACTAACTGCTAGAAAAATCTTTGAAAACGGAAAAGAATACATTGTAAGAGAAGATAAGATTCTTATTGTTGACCACTTTACAGGAAGAATCTTAGAAGGTCGTAGTTACAACGGCGGCTTACACCAAGCAGTACAAGCTAAAGAACGGGTTCCGATTGAACCAGAAAACATTGTTGTGGCAACCGTTACTTACCAATCGTTCTTTAGACTTTATAAAAAGTTAGCGGCTGTTTCAGGGACTGCTTTAACTGAATCTGAAGAATTCTTGAAAATTTACAACATGGTAGTTGTGCCAGTTCCTACGAACCGTCCAGTAATTAGAAAAGATCACCCAGACTATATGTTTGGTAATCTTAAGACTAAATGAGAAGCGGTAGTTAATGAAATTGAAAAGATCCATAAAAAAGGCCAACCGATTCTTGTTGGTACAGGAAGTGTAGAAGATTCCGAATTGCTTCACCAAATGTTAAATGAAAAAAACATTATGCACGAAGTGCTTAATGCTAAAAACCACGCAAGGGAAGCGCAAATTGTAGCTAAAGCTGGTGAAGTAGGTTCTGTTACAATTTCAACTAATATGGCAGGTCGTGGTACTGACATTAAATTAGGTCAAGGTGCTAAAGAACTTGGTGGATTGTATGTAATTGGTACAGAACGTCATGAATCAAGACGTATTGATAACCAATTACGTGGTCGTAGTGGTCGTCAAGGTGACGTTGGTGAAAGTCGTTTCTTCATTAGTTTTGCTGATCCATTGTTCAAACGCTTTGCGCAAGATCGCATTATCAAAGCTCAAGAAAAACTTGCTTCAGATTACTTCGATTCTAAATTCTTTTCAAGATTCTTATCGATGACGCAAAAGAAAGTTGAATCTGTAAACTTTGATATGCGTAAAAACCTTATTGATTACGACCATGTATTAGCCAATCAACGTGAATTAATCTATAAACAACGCGATAAGATTTTAATTGCGAATGATTTAACCGAAGTAATTGATAAGATGGCACAAAACTTCGTAGAAGGTTTTGTTGATACATTCAAAGATCAAGCTAACCAAACAATGGTAAACCCTGTTGAGTTAGCATTAGCTGTTCAAAAACAATTAATTCAAGACGAAGAAGTATCTGCTTCAGTGTTTTATAACCAAACATTAACAGCGGCTAAAGAAACATTATTAAAGCTGCTAAAAGAAGCGATCACTAAAAAAATTAATGTGATGACTCCTGTTATTGCTAATAATGTCTTTAAAGATATCATCATTCAACAAATTGATGATGCTTGAATTCATCACCTTGATCAGATGAATAAATTGCGTGAAGGTGTATCATTACGTTCTTTAGAACAAACTTCTCCGCTTAACATTTATGTTGAAGAGGGTAAAAAACTGTTTGACTCAATGTTAAACAACATTGCTAAGTCAGTAATTCTAGCTGTATGTTCGATTGTTAATCCTACAAGAAATGTTGATATCAACACAGAACAAGAACAACGCAAATTAGATGCTATTAAACGTCTTGAAGAAATCAAGAAGCTTGAAGAATTAAAACGCCAAGGTGTTGATACAAATATTGTTGTTCAAGTAGCTGATTCAGATGGTAATATTGTTGAAAAAGAAATTAGTGCTGATAATCTAATAGAACTTGTTGATCAACAAGAAAATGATAAAAACAACAAATCTAACACTCCTAATAACTAAATAAAAAAATTTTTCAACCCCAAAACATAAGATAAAAATAACCTAGCACGATTTGTTGCTAGGTTATTTATTCTTATTAGTTAGTTATATGATATATCAGTAGATAAAACCTTAATTTACTTCTTATTAAATATATATCATAAAACTGATAATTATTTAAAGAAAATTCTAAAAAATTTAACTTGCGTTTTGTCCATAAAAGGATGGCTAAATTTTTTATGTTGATATTACGATTAAAATCAATATAATGTAGCGTATATAAATAGAATAAATATGAAAAGAAAAGTTTTTAAGAAAATGGTAGGTGCATTAGGGTTATTTGCTAGTGCTTCTATTGTTGCAGCTAGTTGTTTTAATTCAACAAAGACACTTGGTTTCGACCAAAATGATGATGGAAAAATAGTATTGGCAAATACATATTCTTCAACTAGTCCAATCGCCAAGGCGCTAGAAGAAATTGTAGATCAATACAACAAACAAAAACCTCAAGGAGATTATCCTGTTGAATTATTCTCAATTGCTGGAGGATATGGTGGCGGTGATGAAAGTGTTAATACGAAACTTGCTTCTAAAGACAAAACTCAATTCTTTAACTTAATATTTAACTATCCAAATGTTACAGCTCAACTTGTTCGTCACGGTCAAGCTTTAAAGCTTAACAAAGGTGAACAAGCAGTGGACGCTTCTATTTTTTCTGATAAATTCTTAGAAGAAAACTACAGTATCCCTGGTAACGATGATAGATCTATTTACTCTTTACCTTTAACAAGATCAACTGAAGTATTAGTTATTAATGCTCCAGTTGTTTATCAATTATTAAGTCAGGCGAAAGCTATGGGTGACTTAACGATAGCTGATAATCCTGAAACTAAAGCTTTATGAGATAGCTGAAAAGAAAAAGCTAAAATCAACTTAGGTTCTTCATCTAAAACTATGATGAAAGAAATGAAGAAAACTATGGAAAAAGCTCCTGAAGCTAGCGGTAATATGGGAGCTGGTATGGCTTCTGGCGGTAATAATGCGCAAAGTGGAGCATCATCTGGTGCTGCTGGAACAGGTGCTTCTACTGGATCACAAAGTGGATCTAGTTCTACTGGAGGAAGTCAAGGCGCTTCAGGTTCTGCTGGTACAGGTGTAACTGCACGTTCAGCTAATCTTAGAGATGATTCAACTATGATGACTCAAACTCCTCCAGCTGCTGGCACTGAAACCTCAACTGAACAACCAGCTGCAACTGAAATAGTTTCATCTGACTACATCAAAAAACTTTGAGGTGATTACCAATCAGTTGAAGGTGGTTTAAAAGGTTATACCTTAGATGCTAATGTTTTTAATACTACTAAAGGATTAATTGACCTATCTGTAAGAATCGCTAAATCATATAGCACTAAACTTAAAGCGCCTAATGATAGACAACAAATCGATCCTCAAGCGGTTTTAGGTATCGACTCACCAAGTAACTTCTTATACACTAACAGTTTTTCTCAAGTTAATGGTAATTGAAATGAATTCCTTGTTAGAAAATCTTCTAACGGTAAAACTTATGATTTCAATGCTTTATTAAATAATGATAATAATAGAGCTGCACCATTAATGAATACATTTAATGCTGTTAAACCTTTAATTGATGCTAATGGTTTATTCTTAAACAACGGTGGTAACTATTCATCTAACTGAGAAAAATTCCACCAATTAGCATTCTTCCTAGGATCTACTTCTGGATATTACCAAAGTTTCGTAGATGATAAAGAAGGTAGCAACTTAGTGTTTAAAAATGTTGATATGAAAGTTGCTTCGTATGAATTCCCTAGATTCACAAGTGATTTATATGCTCCTACTAAAACTGAATATGATCAAGGAGCTATTGGTGCATTTAACAATAGAGGAAAACGTTATGTTATCTATAAGAAGGAAAGCTTAACAGAAGAATTGAAGAAAGTTGAAACTAATAAAGCTATTCCAGATGAAATGAATAGAGCCACTGCTGAAACGGCTTTATCTAATAGATTAAAAACTATTGAATCATCTCTTGCAACTATGGATAACCAAGCTACTATTCAAATCGGATGAATCGGTACAGGATTTGATTTAGATAAATTTAATAGCACTGTTAAACCTAAAATTCACCAACTTGGTAATCTTTATGATAAAAAATATAAAGCAGCCTTCGTATTAG
Organism: Mycoplasma bradburyae; assembly: GCF_024338845.1. NCBI lineage: Bacteria > Bacillati > Mycoplasmatota > Mollicutes > Mycoplasmatales > Mycoplasmataceae > Mycoplasma > Mycoplasma bradburyae. Next base: position 50,294 of record NZ_CP101414.1, read on the forward strand.
ATACTGATGCTGAAAAGAAGATTGTACCTACAGAACAAAGCTTGCAAGCTAAAGAAGCTGATATCAGAATTGCTCCTAAGAAATTCGATCAAGCTAACACTAAAGAGATTGTTATGACTCAAGGTGCTAGTTTAATCGGTATCCATGCAAACGAAAAAGAAGATATCCAAACCAAGAAATTTATTAATTGATTGATTAAGACTGGTAACATTAATGTTCCTGCTGTAATGAAAAAAGGTAAAGTTGAAACTCCAGCATTTACCGGAACACCATTAAACTTCATAGTTGATCGAGCTTCGTATATATTACCTACAAATGAATTCTTAAATAATCCTAATGTTAAGGATAATAAGACAGAATATCAAAAAATAGCAATTGATGCATTTAAGTCAATTCAATCAGACAATAATTACGTTCCTTATAACGATGTTCCTGATTTTAGAAGTGGTACTTTTAGAAAAACTATAGATAGTACTTTAGTATCAGCTAACTCAACAAAAGCTGATTTCGCTAAATTCTTTGATAATCTTAAAAAAGCTTCTCCAGATATCGTTAAACGAAACTAAAACACTACAAAATAACTAAATAATCTAAAATATTTTAGTTATTTTGTTTTTTTATATTCATAAAATATGAGATTCAATAAAATACTGATAATGAGTGGGCTGTTAGGAATTATGGCTCCTATCGTTAGTTCTTGTAATAATGGTAATAATATTAATATCGTTTCTAATAATAGCTCTAACGATCCTACTGATAGCCTTACTTATTGAGATGATTTATATAAGCAATATGGGGTTACCAAGTTTAGTGATGAACAAGTTAGTAAGAACTTAAAAAAAGCTAAACTTCTTAAATGAAGGGACGGAGATACACCTGAAATTCAATTCTATGAGAATAATGATTCTGAAGAATTAACTGATCAGATTAATGCGATAAGAATTGAAAGTATTGATACCCCAGAAAAAACTAAAGTTAATCAAGAAAAAGAACGTGTTCCTTCAGATGAACCTGAATTAACATATGCTAAGAAGGCGACAGAATTAGCTCAAAAAACGATACCAGAAGGTAATGATGTTTATTTCTGATATGCTAATGCAAAAAGCTATGACCGTTTAGTGGGTACAATTTATTACGACTTCAATAAAGAAAATAAAACAGCAATTAGCTTCAGTACAACAATGGTGCTAAATGGTCTAGCAATTCCCATTATTAAATCGCCTACTGATTTGCTTGATACTAGTTCTGAGTTATATGTGGCTACTAAGCCAGTGGCTATTGCTGCCAACATCGCAATTCTTAATAAAAGAAATATTTGATCGGCTGATAATAACTTAAGCAAATCAATTGAAACTATTTATAAAGTTAGAGGAGCTGATACTAGTTGAGTGAGTTTTCTAAATCCTAAATCGAATAACTACAAGATTTACGCTAAAAAAGGTGATGAAAATTACGCTCAAAGCGTATGAAACTTCCTTGAATAAATTAAACACATCAGCTATAAAATATTATTTTAATTAATAATAAACAAGTCATAAAACTATTAAGGCAAAATGGAACAATCTAAATCTACATTAGAAATACAGATTGATAATTATCAACACAAATTAGAAGAATATTCAAAACATAAAAACGAAACACCGGCAATCGTTATTAACAATTTAGTAGTTGATTTTGGTGAGACGTTAGCTTTGGATAACATTTCATTTGAAATCAAAAAAGGTAAATTAGTTACCTTTTTAGGGCCATCTGGTTGTGGTAAGACTACAACATTAAATGCGATTGCTGGGTTATTAACACCAACCAGTGGAGAGATATACTTCTCAGGCATTGATGTTACCGATAAAAGTCCTAAAGATCGTAAATTAGGATTAGTGTTTCAAAACTATGCGCTATATCCTCATTTAACGGTTTATGAAAATATTGCGTTTCCGCTTTATAACGATGAGTCATGAAAAAAGAAAGCTATTTTCAAATCGATGATGGGACAAACTAGGGCTGATAGCATCGTATTGAAATCTAATGGGGCAACAGTTGATGAAATTGATACTTTAATGAAATCAGCTGAGAACTGTTATTATATTCCAATTCAAATGCGAATTGATTATGATAACAAGGAAATTAATTTGAATAGAAAACTTAAGGAATTAAATTCGATTCAAAAATTACTTCCAGTAAAACAACATATTGAGATCTCGCGATTATCTAAAGATGTCTTTGAAAAATTAAAACAAGCTAAGAAAACTAATGATAAACAGTTACAAAATAAATTAAAAGAAGAATACAAAAAAACTGTAATTGAAATCAAACAAAGATACAGAGAATTAATTAATACAAACAAACAAGAAATATCTCAAGAAAAACAACGAGTTAAAGCTTCTTTAGAATTTAATGAAGTTAAGAATTTAAAAGCTCAAATGCGCAGAATTGACCGTGAATTATTAACAAAATTCAAAGCAGTTAAAGAGAATTTAATTCAAAAATATTCGTTAAATATTGATAAATTAAGTGAATCCGAAAAAGCTGAATACGAACTAAATAAAAAACAAAATATTTCATTAAAAGAAGCGATCAATCAAGCGGTTTTAGAAGTTGCTAATCGTGTAGAAATCACGAAGAATTTAGCAAAATTACCAACTAAACTTTCGGGTGGTCAACAACAACGTGTAGCGATCGCTAGAAGTATTGTAAGACATCCTAAAATTTTATTAATGGATGAACCTTTATCTAACTTAGATGCTAAACTAAGAGTTCAAACAAGACAATGAATTAGATCGATTCAATCTGATCTAAATATAACAACAATTTTTGTAACCCATGACCAAGAAGAAGCAATGTCAATTTCGGATGAAATTGTATGTATGTCTAATGGTTTAATCCAACAAATCGGAACCCCGAATGAGTTATTTAATAAACCTAAGAATGAATTTGTTGCTAAATTCTTAGGTTTACCTGAAATGAATATTTTGACATGTTCAATTAAGGATAAAAAGATTTTCTTTATGAAAGAAAATCAAATAGCTTTATCTAACTTAGATAAAGATTATGACGAAATCCGTGTTGGTTTTAGGGATGATAATGTGATTATTAAACCTGATGGAATTAATAAAGGGATAATAGAACAGATTGAAAACTTAGGTAAGATAAGCATTGCTAAATGTCGTTTTTACGATCAAATAATTAATATCAAACTTGATAAACATGATTACCAATTAGGTGATCAAATTAATTTTGATATTGACACCAATAAGTTACATTACTTTGATGCTAAAACAACAAACAGGATCTAATTATGTTTTTTAATTGACTATTAAAAAGAAGACAAAAAGCAAAAAGGACAGAGTTAGGAATCTTAGATAAAAAGGTTTCGGTATGAATTCCATTATCGTTATTATTCCCGAGTTTTATCGCTATTTTCTTATTTACGATATTGCCATTTTTAATGGTGATAGAAAAAGCTTTCAAGCCGTTAGCAGATATATCTGATCTTAGTTCTGAAAGTTTTGGTTTCGGAAACTTTGTATCCTTATTTGAAAGCAAGCCTTTTGTTATCGGTTTAAGAAATTCTTTCTTATACTCAATAATTTCTTTGCCGCTTAGTTTAATAATATCTTTAATTATTTCATCGGCAATTGTATTTGTTTATAACAAGATAGCTAGAGGATTTTGGCAAACAATTTTCTTCTTACCTTATGTAACTTCATCAGTTGCTATTTCAATCGCATTCATATACATCCTAGATTCATCTACTGGTGTTTTAAACTCAATTATTGGCAAGAATATTCCTTGATTATCATCAGGCGAAATTGATGGATATAAAGCTTTAGTAGGGATTTTAATTTATGGCGTTTGAAGAAATCTAGCTTTCAATGTTTTGATTTTATCAACTGCTATGTTATCTGTTGATAAAACATTATATAAGGCAGCAGCAATTGACAGCGCGACACCAATTAAACAGTTTTTTAAAATTACTCTTCCTTCTATTAAGAAAACAATAAGTTTTTTATTAACTATAGGAATTTTAGGAGGATTACAAGTCTTTCCATTAGCAATTTTCTCAAACAATCCAGATGCTGCTACTGCTAATGGTGCATCAACTGTTCTAATATTTATTTTTAAAAATATTAGATCAGCAGACTATGGTCTTGCTGGTGCTGCTACTCTTGTGTTGTTTGTTATTGGTGCATTGTATGGAGCGTTTTTACGTAATTCAGTTAATTTATTCGAAGCAATTATTTTAAAGGTGAAAATTAGAAATGTTCGCATTAAAGCTAAAATTTAAAAACTGGATTTCTAAAATTAAGATTAATAAAAACTATGAAAGAGTTAGTTTAGAAATTAAAGATACTAGTTGGAAAACAATTATCTTAGGTTTTTTATTCAAATCGTTAATTTTGTTATTCTTTGGTTTAATTATTATTTTTCCGTTTTATTTCATGCTAGTAGTAGCGCTAGCTCCGGATAAACAAGTATTAGATCAACGAAAACCGATTTTATGACCTGATTCTTTTAATTTTAATAATTTTGCTAGAGTATTGAATGAAGGTGGTTATTGATCAGCATTGTTTGTAACAGCTTTTATTACAGCGTTATCAGTAATCCTTAGATTATTCTTTACAATGACTTTTGGATATGCTTTTTCTTTAAGAAATTGAAAATTCAAAAAAGTAGTTTGATTATTTTATTTATCAATCTTGATTCTTCCAGAATCAGCTCTACTAATTGGTCAATTCAGAACAATTACATTACTAGAATGAAATGATCGTGCTGATCCTAAGATTTTAATATCATTAGTAACACCTTATGTTGCTTCAATTTTTTCGGGATATATGTTTAAAAATGCTTTTGAAGCAATTCCTGGAAGAATAAAAGAATCAGCACTAATTGATGGTTGTGGTGGTGCAAAATTCTTTTTCAAAGTAGCAATCCCTTTAGTAAAACCGACAATATGAACTGTAACGATTTTAACATCGTTTGCGGCGTGAAATTCTTATCTATGACCATTGTTATTACTAGATAGTCAATCGAAATTTTTTAATGTGATTAACTTATGAGTAATTCGTCAAGGAATTGATCCTAATAGCGATCCTGATGGTCAGATTATCATCTTATCCAATTTAAGAATGGCAGCTACAATTTTAGCTATTGTTCCAATGTTCATTGTTTATTTCATTTTTAGAAAACAAATTATTAACGCTGTAGGTAAGCGTGGTAATAGTACTATTAAAGGGTAATTTTATATGAAGAAAAAAATCTTAAATTTTTGAAAACAAGGCACATCCAAGATTAAGCTTTTGTTATTAATAATTACTTTTTTAGTAGGTATTCTATTTGTTGGATTATGTGTTTATGGTGCTGTGTATATAATAATTTCAGCGCTCCAAAATGGAACTTTTTGATAATAAATTTATAGGTAAAAAATATGATTAAAGGTAATATAGAACAAGCAGTAAAAATTATTGAAAAATACGAACATATTGTTATTTTTCACCATATTAGACCAGATGGAGATTGTTTAGGATCTCAATTTGGTTTAAAAGAATTAATTCAAACAAATTATCCTGATAAAACTGTAAAAGCAGTTGGTGATAAAAAAGATAGTTTTCCTTTTTTAGAAATGAATCACGATAATATTAATGCAGAATGATTTAATGATAAAAAAGTTTTAGGAATTGTTGTTGATGCTAACTTCAAAGATCGTATCGAATCAAGACAATTATTAGATGACAATCTTTTTGATGCTGTATTAAGAATTGACCACCATCCAAATGAAGATGATTTAGATGCTAAAGCATTCTTTGTTGATTCTAGTTATATTGCTGCAGCTGAACAGGTAGCTGATATAGCATACACCGCTAAATGAAAAGTAACGCCTAAAGCAGCAGGATATTTATATTTAGGGATTTATACTGACTCTGGTAGATTTTTATTCAAGAACACTTCTGCTAGAACATATCGTTTAGCTGGTTTTCTAGCAGACGCTCAAGCCGATATCTTTTATATCAATCAAAATCTGACAAAAGTTACGCTTAAAGATATGAAATTTCAACAATATGTTTATGCTAACTATCAAACAAAAGATGATGTAATTTATTTTGTATGTTCTAAAGAAATTCAAAAAGAACTTAATAGAACATCGCAAGAATGTGCTAGAGTGAATATGTTAGCTAACATTGAAAACTTTAGAGTTTGATTATTCTTTATTGAAGAAGATGATCAAAAATGAAGAATAGAATTTAGATCTAATGGACCTTCAGTGAGAACAGTAGCTGTTAAATGAGGTGGAGGAGGTCACGAAATGGCTTCTGGAGCTATCATTGAAGGTAAAGAAAATATCGAAAAAGTTGTTAATGATTGTTCGGATCAAATAAAAGAATTTTTAGTTAAATAAAACAAATGATAAGCGTTTTGCTTATCATTTTTATTTACTTAATTTACGTAAAAATAACGGTAATTTATAATATTTTTAGTTATTAATAAAGAAAATTAAAATATCGAAACGTGGAAAAGAAATTTAAATTAGTTTCAAAAAATAAACCTGCTGGTCATCAACCAGAAGCAATTAAAAAACTAGTTGAAGGTGTTAAAAACAAGAAAAAATATCAAACACTATTAGGTGCGACAGGAACAGGAAAAACTTTTACAATCGCCAATGTAATTGAAAAAACACAAAAAAAGACACTAATACTAGCTCATAATAAAACTTTAGCTGCGCAATTATATTTAGAATTTAAAGAACTATTCCCTAATAATGCAGTTGAATATTTCGTTTCATACTTTGATTTTTATCAACCTGAAGCATACATTCCTAGATCAGATATGTATATTGAAAAAAGTTCAGTTACAAATGATGAAATTGAAATGTTGCGGCTCGCCTCGTTGAATTCATTGACAACCAGAAATGATGTAATTGTGGTTGCTTCGGTTGCTTGTATTTATCCTGCTGCTAACCCAGCAGATTTTGATCTTTACCGAATCATTTTAAAAGTAAATAATACGGTAAAAATAGGTGATCTTAAAGAAAATTTAGTTCGTTTAAATTATGTATATAACCCTGATGCAAGATCACCAGGAACATTTAGAGTTAGAGGTGATGTCGTTGAGATATTCCCTGGTTATGTAAATGATCATGTAATTAGATTAAGTTTCTTTGGTGATGAATTAGAAGAAATTGCTAAAATTCATCCTGTAGATTCAACAGTTATTGAGAAATACAATTCCTATGTTCTAGGTCCTGCTAATGAATACATTCTTAATTTTGATAGAAGAGATACTGCAATCAAAAGAATTCAAGACGAATTAATGTTTAGAATTCAAGAATTTAAGAAAGATCAAAAATTAATTGAAGCTCAAAGAATAGAACAAAGAACAGAACATGATATAGACTCAATTAAAGAATTCGGTTTTTGTAATGGAATAGAAAACTATGCATTCCATTTAGAATTAAGAGAAAAAGGTTCAACGCCTTGAACTCTATTTGATTTTTTTGGTGATGATTGATTAATGGTGATCGATGAATCCCATATTTCAGTCCCTCAAGTAAAAGGGATGTATAATACTGATAAATCTAGAAAAACAACATTAGTTGAATATGGATTTAGACTTCCTTCAGCCTTAGAAAATCGACCATTAAATTATGACGAATTTAGTTCTAAAGCTGACCAAGTAATTTTTGTTTCAGCTACACCAAATCAAGAAGAAATAGAATTATCTGATAATGAAATTATTGAACAAATTGTTAGACCTACTGGATTATTAGATCCAACAATTGAAGTTCGTTCAAGACTTGATCAAATTACTGATTTAATGAATGAATTAAGAAACCAAAAAAGCAAAAATGAACGAACATTTATAACTGTTACGACAATTAAGATGGCTGAAGATTTAACGGAATATTTAAAAGAACGTAATTTTAAGTGTGCTTATATTCATAACGAATTAAAAACACTAGAAAGATCATTAATTCTTAACGATCTTAGAAGAGGAAAATACGATTGTGTTATCGGGATTAACTTGTTGCGTGAAGGATTAGATATTCCTGAAGTTTCTTTAGTTTGTATTTTTGATGCAGATAAACCTGGTTATTTTAGAAGTGATAAAGCTTTAATTCAAACAATAGGTAGAGCAGCAAGAAATGAAAACGGTCGTGTTATTATGTATGCCGATGAAATGACTAATGCTATGAAGATAGCAATAGATGAAACTAATAGAAGAAGAGAAATTCAAATAGAATTTAATAAAAAACATAAAATCACACCTAAAACTATTGTTAAACCTATATATGATGATTTAAAAAACAAAGCATCTCACAAACAAATTGAAGAAACAATTCGTAAAACTAAAGCTAAGGGTGATAAATTCATTAAAATGATTGATGAATTGAGAAAAGATATGCTAGAAGCTGCGAAAAATCAGAACTATGAAGAAGCAGCAAGTCTTAGAGACTTAATTATTGAATTAGAAACAAATCAATTAAATAAGAATAATAAATAAATAATATTGTTTTTTGTTAAAATCCCTTATGGAATTATAACTAAAAATGAAACCTCTTATTAGGAAGAAAATATCGGTATTTTTTTCAGTTGTTTCACTATCTTATTTAATGAGTTCTTGTTCATTAAATTTTGTTGTTATTAATACAAGGGGTTCATCATCGGTTCAACCTTTTATCGATGCATTATCGGCATTATATGCTAAGTATGAACCAGTTGAAATATCAGTACAAGCAGGTGGATCTACATCGGGAATAACAAGCGTTCTAGATGATACCGCAAATATAGGGAATGTTTCTAGAAGTCCTAGAGAACAAGTTTTATCTAGTAAAAAGCTTTCTAAAGATTGAAAAGAAAAAGAAATAAAAACTGTAACACTTGCTAAAGACGCAATCGCAATAATATACAAAAAACCTGATAATTTAGATGCAAAAAACTTTTATGTAGATGCTAATAATATATCGAAAATATATGAAGCATTTGCTGGACACAATAATGTATCTTTATCAAACTTTTACTTTGGAAATAATATTAAAGAAGATTTTAACGTTATACCGTTTGCTAGATCTGGAGCAGCATCTGTTTCAGGGACTGCTGAAGCTTTTTTGCATAATTCAGGTTTGATAAAAGATAATGAACTTGATAAAACTACTTTTGAGACCTTAAAAGGGTTAATAGATTATGGGTCAAATACGATTACTACAGGTGAATCGAATGTTGAAACCTATAATTTTTTTAAGACAAATGCTAGAAAAGTAGGTTCTATGACATATCTATCTTTAGGGTTTATTCTTAATAATATAGATGCAATTCATAAGGATGGATTTGAAGTTCTTAACTATAAAATAAACGATAAAGTTGTTACTCCTACTATAGAATCGGTAAGAGATTCATCGTATAAATGAACTAGACCTTATAACATTGTTTTTTCATTAAAAAATAATAATGAGGAAAAATTAAAATCAATTAAAGAATTTATCAAATTTACCGTGTTTTCTTCAAATTATTCTATAAAAGAAAAGGTAGATGAAGTATATAAAAGTCAAGGTTTAATACATCTATCTGATAATGAAATCAAACAAATGTTTTTGATTGATAAATCCCTTAAAAATAAAACTATAAATGAATTGTTAGATGCTAATGAAGATTTATTTTGAACAAGTGATTATTCTTTTAATCCTATTAGGTTTGGGGTTGAGTTCTAATGACAGATACATTTAAATTTAATCAATTTAAGAATATTAGAAGCAAAACATTTCAAATTATTGCGTTTACAACTGCTTGATTATTTGCTTTTATTTTTATTGGAATTTTTTCATTTATATTTTATAAATCTATCCCTGGATGACAATCATACGGATCAAGTATTTTTAAACTTGATTTTAATCTAGTTCAAGAAAAAGCCGGTGTTTGAGCTCCGCTAAGCGTTACATTATTTGTTACATTTTTATCGTTATTAATAGCTTCTCCTATCGGCATTAATACAGCCATTTTTATAAAATTTAGGCTAAAGAAAAAATTAACTAAAATATTCAGAATAATTATCAATATTCTTGCTGGTATTCCTTCAGTGGTTTTTGGTCTTTTTGCCGCAAATTCTTTAGGTTTTTTAGTTCAATTTATTTTTAAAACAAAAACATCTTGAAACCTAATAACTGCTATAATAATGCTTACATTTATGATTATTCCTACGATAGTAGCGATGAGCTATAATTCGTTGGAAAGTGTTGATATAAATTTATTATCAGCATCTATAGCATTAGGTACAACTAAAACCAAATCAATTTATAAAATTTTTAAGAAAGAAGCAAGAAACGGTATTTATGTATCGTTGTTAACAGCTTTATCTAGAGCCATTAGTGAATCAATGGCATTAAATTTCATATTAACATCTCAAAATTACAACATAATAAGTAATTCAAATTTTAGTGAATTTATTCAATCAGGTCTTAAAACAATTGGAGCAATAATTTCATATAACTTTTTTGCTGAAAATGGTTCAGAAAATCTTAGGAGTGTTTTATATCTATTTGGTATAGTTTTATTCATTTTTACGATAATAATTAACATTTTTGTTTTATTTATTAATCGAAGTTCAACCAAAAAGAAATACCCATGAGTCATAAAAATTGAAACCTTTTTAGCTAATGTTATTTTATTTATCCCTTATAGAATAAGTAAATCATTTATTTACTTCATAAGCCTAAACAAAAGATGGGATAGTTTTTTTAAATTACATAAGAACAACATTAAAATAAAAATTTATGATGGATGAAAATTAGCTATAGAGTTTTTATGTATAGGTATTTGTATTAGTTTCATTGTTTGAATAATTATTTATACTTTCTATCACGGGTTTATCGCTATATTTAGTCCAGAACAAACCATAACTTCATTCGAAGCTAACTCTACAGGTAGAGCTACAATAAATACCTTAGTAATAATATTTTTTGGAATATTGATTTCATTCCCTGTATCCTTATTTGTAGCTATTTATATTAATGAATATGCAAAAAACAAAAAAGTTAAAAGAATTATTTTATTCTTCATTGATGCTTTAGGTTCCACACCATCAATATTATTTGGTATTTTTGGTTTAACCTTCTTTATTCAAACATTAGGACTAGCAATTGGTGGTAAGAGTTCGAATTCGATTTTCGCTGGAATTCTTACAATATCTCTTGTTATAATACCTTCATTTATTAGAATGTTACAACAAGCACTATCATCCGTTCCTAATTCGATAAGAGAAGCGTCATATGCTTTAGGCATCTCAAGATCACAAACAATATTAAAAATTATTCTTCCGCAAGTAACAGAAGATATATTAAGCAGCATAATTCTTACTATTTCAAGAATACTAGCAGAGACCGCACCTTTATATATAACTGCAGGTTTATCATCATCTAATCACTTCAGTTTAGGTTTATGAGGGCAAACATTAACAGTAAGAATTTATAGTCAACTATTTTCAACAAAAGCTAATGCACAAAATATTATGTTTGAATCCGCCTTTATGTCAATATTGTTAATATTTATATTTATCATTATTAGCAATCTACTCATTCCTTATATCTTTAAAAATAAATATAAACTGATGATCTGAATAGACAATTTAAAATCAAGGAAAAAGAATAAGAAAAGGTTAAATAATGCGTAAGAAAATAGATCCAAAAACTAAAGAATTGTACCTTCAAAAGAAAGTTCAATACAAAGAAAAAATTAAGTCTTTAATTTTAGAGAAAAAAGAAATATTAAAACTAAACGATCGTTCAAAATTAAGCGAAATTACCGCTAATATTAAAAAATATAAAATTTTATATAAAAATAAAGATCCTAATTTAATACACTTTAAAGACGATTATAATTTTGATAATATATTTGAAGTTGATAACTATAATCTTTGATATTCAAATGGTAGCAAACATGCATTAAAAGATATTAATTTAAATATCAAGAAAAACAAAGTGACAGCATTAATCGGACCATCTGGATGTGGTAAATCTAGTTTTATCCGTTCTTTAAATAGAATGCATGATTTAACTGACGGTGTTATCAAAACTGGTAGTATTTTTTTCTTATCTAAAAACATATATTCAAAAACATTACCAGAATTAGAATTAAGATCTAATGTAGGAATGGTTTTTCAAAAACCAACGCCATTTTCTTTATCGATCTATGAAAATATTGCTTACGCATTAAAATCACACGGAATAAAAAATAAAGAAGAAATCGATCAAATTGTTAAAGAATCATTAGAAGGTGCTGCTTTATGAGATGATGTTAAGGATATTTTATTTCAATCAGCACACGGCTTATCGGGCGGTCAACAGCAAAGATTATCGATTGCTAGAGCTATCGCTTTAAAACCAGAAGTTTTATTAATGGATGAACCGACATCAGCGTTAGATCCAATAGCAACTAATAAAATTGAACAGTTGATTCATAAACTTAAAAAAAGCTATTCAATTGTTATCGTAACTCACTCAATGGCTCAAGCGCAAAGAGTTAGCGATGAAACAATCTTTTTTTATGAGGGTAATGTTCTTGAACAAGGAACAACAAAACAAATTTTTACACAGCCTAAAAACGATAAAACAAAAGACTATATTAATGGAAGGATTGGATAAGATTATATGTCAAGAAATTACAAATCTTTGAAGTATTCAGAGCAAGAATTAATTAATAAGTTCTATGAATATATCGATCATGGTATAGCTATCCACGAAAAATTATTAATAGCCTTAAATAAATATCGAAACGGTGAAGATTACAAAGAAGTTGTTAAAGAAATCTTTAAGATGGAAAAGATTTCAAATATCAAGCAAGCTGATTTATTAGATGATTCAACCTGGATTATATCTAAAGAACAACCACAAGCATCACATCTTAGATTTATTATTGCTATAATTTCATCTTCTAACGACATTGAAAGAATATGCGATTATGCTAATAATGTCGCTAAATTCTTAAATAATAATGACAATATATCAAACAAAAAATTAGATATAGTAATTGATTTGCAACAAGATGTAATTAAAAATTATAAAGATGTTATCGAACATTTAAAACAAAACGAGGCAGAAGATACTTATAAGTTTGCTGATATTCGTCAACAAGAATTTGAATCTAAATATAAAAGATACTTAAGAATGTTTAAACAATATGATTTAAATTCAGATGATGAGCTACAATTAAATTTACTAATTGATATGATTCTTATGATTAAATATATTGAAAGAATTAATGATCATTTAGTTAATATTGTTGAATACTTTGTATATATTAAAGAATCATCGTTTTTCTTCGATAAAAAGATATAAAAAGACGATTTAAGGATAATAAAAAAAGCGTTTTAAATAACGCTTTTTTTATTATTGTTTTTTCTTCAATTTAAATAAGAGTATTTTAAATTTTTAACTAGTAATTTGATATCTAATTTAAATTGTTTTTTATTAGCTAGTTTAGGTTGAATTATCTTTCTGTTAAGTTCCTGAATTCCGTAACGAATACCTCAGATAATGTTGATTGATACTAAAGCGATCATAACACCTACAGGGATAACTTGAGGGAAAGGAACTTTTAGTATATTGGCTACTGATTGGTATTCTCCGCCAGGATATCAATCAGTAGGAATGATACCGTTTGAGTTAGCCAACACTTTGCGATCTAATTGTGTACAAGCAATTATATAACTTACATAAATCGCCATAAATAAATATTGGTTTAAGATATCTCTTGGACTTCATTCTGTTGTTCAACATAAAAGCATCAAAGCTACTGATGTTGTCATTACATGGAGCATGAAATAAATTTGATCGTTATCGAACCCTATAAAGATAAATCTATAAACATCTAAACCAGAATATCTATTAGCTAACCTAAATAATTCTCCATATAAAGTAATTAAACCCCCAAATAATGCTATGGGAGCTAGAGATCTAACAATTTTTTTGTTCTTTATAAACATTAAGCATAAGCCAGCAAATATTGAGAAGAACGGACAAATATCTAATAACAATAACCTTGAGTGCCTAATTGAAACAGCAATTGTGCTTCCGTCATCAGACGCGTTTCAGCTAGGAATTATAAACTGTACTTGTCTGGCTATCAGCATGTAAAAGAACATGAAGCCGCCGATTATAAACCAAAATCAACGATTATTTTCAAATCTTTTAAAGAATCTTGAGGTAAATATGATTAATAAAAATCATAGAGTTACCACAATCATTAATATAGATCCTAATTTCATTTTCTTATATATTTATATCAATATAGTTTGAATAATATCTAGTTTAGATAGAACTAAACTCAGCTAATGATTAATATCATAAAGGTTTTTTACAAAATATCTCAAAATTCCAATGGATTAAAAATAATTATTTGATATAATTTAGAAGTTAAGCTTTTGAAAAGATTGCTGATACACTAAAAAGCGTTGTCAAGTATCAGGTAACTTTTTATAAGCGTTGTATTAAATAATATAAGGACAACAAATGGCAGAATTAAAAGAAAAATCTAACGAATCTTCAAGCGAAGAATCAAAAAAACAAAAAGATATTAAAGAGATCAGAATCAAACTAAAATCTTATGATAGTAGATTATTAGATCAATCAGTTAAAAAGATTTTTGAGATTGTAAAAGAAACAGGATCAGAACTTCACGGTCCAATTCCATTACCAACTAAAAAAGAAGTATTTACAATCATTCGTTCTCCGCACGTTGATAAGTCTTCAAGAGAACAATTCGAAAGAAGAACTCACAAACGTTTAATAATTATTAAACAACTAAAGAATGAAACTATTCAAAAACTTAAACGTTTTGTAATTCCTTCTGGAGTTGAATTACGTATCTACTTATAAACAATTTGATAGGAGTTAAATAATATATGAAAGGAATTTTCGGAACAAAAGTTGGAATGACTCAGGTTTTCGAAGAAAACGGACGTCTGATCCCTGTTACTTTAGTTAAAGTTGAACCTAACCAAGTAATTAGCGTTAAAACTAAAGAAAAAGATGGTTATGATGCTATCCAATTAGGTTTTAATGAAACACACGAAAAAAACTTAAACAAACCAGAATTAGGGCAATTTAAAAAAGCTAATTCTAAAAATTACAAAAACTTAGAAGAAATTCGTGGAATGACTGGTCACAATGTTGGCGACTTACTAAAAGTTGAAGAATTATTCCAACAAGGTCAAGTAATCGATGTTCAAGCTAAAACTAAAGGCCGTGGTTTCACTGGTGCTATTAAGCGTTGAAATTTTAAGATCGGTTCTAAAGGTCACGGTGCTGGATATCCTCACAGATTTCAAGGTTCAGTTCAAGCTGGTCGTGGAGGGTCTCAAGCTCAAAGAGTTATGAAAGGTAAAAAGATGTCTGGTCACTATGGTCACGAACTTGTTACAATTCAAAACTTATCAATCGTTGGATTTTTACCAGAAGTTAATACAGTAATGATTTCAGGTGCCATCCCTGGTCCTAACTACGCTAAAGTAAGAATTTCAACTTCAAAGAAAAACCCAAATAAAGTTATTTCTTACAATTTAATAATGAATAAAGTTGCAAGCGAACAAGCTGCAAAATAAATATAAGAATAATTTAAATTTAAGGAAATTTAAAAACTATGTCTAAAATAAAATTATTCGATTTATCTGGTAAACTTCAAGAAGAAATCGACTTAAACCAAAAACTTCTTGTAAATGAAGTTCATAAACAAGCAATTTTTGATGCAATTCTTGCTGAAAATCTATCACAAATTCAAGGGACTCATTCAACTCTTAAAAAAGGTGAAGTTAGCGGTGGTGGTAGAAAACCTTACCAACAAAAACACACTGGTCGTGCTAGACAAGGTTCGATTCGTAACCCTCACTATGTAGGCGGTGGTATTGCGTTTGGTCCTAAACCAAATAGAAATTACAAAATTAAGGTTAATAAAAAAGTAAGTGAATTAGCGTTTAAATCAGCAATTACTTCTAAAGTTAATAACCAAGAATTCTTAGGTTTAGTTGATTCAATTAAACAGGAAAAACCGAGCACAAAAGCAATTGTTAAATTATTAAAAGAACTAAATATTAATAAAAAAGTATTAATTGTTGCTTTTGAAAAGAATGAAAACCTTGAAAAATCAAGCGCTAACTTACCGAATGTTTCATACAAATTATGAAACCAAGTTTCAGTGAGAGACTTAATTGATGCTAATTGTGTATTAGCTCAAAAGAGCGCAATTAAAAACTGAGTTGAAAGGCTGAATTAATCATGCAAATTACAGACGTTCTTATTAAACCTGTACTTACTGAAAAGAGTTATGGCATTATGATGTCAGAACCTAAAAAATACACTTTTCTAGTAAATCCAAAAGCTAACAAAAATTACATTAAACAAGCTTTTAAAGCAATCTATGGAGTAACCCCAACTGCTGTTAATACAAAAATTAAAAAACCAGCAAGAATCCGTACAGGAAGTCAAAATCCAGGTTATTCTCGTTTAGAAAAAATCGCTATCATCACAGTTCCGTATGGAGTTGAGGTGGCAATTACTGGTGAAAAACCAGAAAACAACGAATCAACAAATTCAAAATAATTAAACAGGCGCAAAGCATTTAAGGAAAAAAAATAATAAGCAGTTATGCCAGTAAAAAAGATAATAAATAGATCTAACAGTGGTATTCATCATAAGATCTCAATCGATTACAAAAAGGTTTTAACAAGTCAAAGCCCATTAAAATCTTTAGTAAGTAATAAAAAGAAAAACTCAGGTAGAAACAACCAAGGTAAAATTACTGTAAGACACAAAGGTGGTGGTTCTAAAAGAAAATACAGAATCATTGACTTTAAGAGAAATCTACACGATGACAAAGTTGCTGTAGTTAAATCAATTGAATACGATCCAAATAGAAGTGCATTCATTTCTTTAGTGGCTTATGAAAATGGTTATAGATCATATATCTTAGCTCCTGAAGGAATTAAAGTAGGTGATAAAATCGTTTCATCTTCACAACAAATCGACATTAAGCTTGGTAACTGTATGCCTTTAGAATATATTCCAGAAGGTACAATGGTTCATAACATTGAAATGACTCCTGGTAAAGGTGGTCAAATAGCTAGAAGTGCTGGTGCTTATGCTCAAATCTTAGGTAAAGATGATACAGGTAAATATATTAACCTTAAATTAGGTTCTAAAGAAGTTAGAAAATTCCTTAAGAACTGTAGAGCAGTGGTTGGTATCGCATCAAATGTTGATCACAACTTAGTGCTTTTAGGAAAAGCGGGTACATCTAGACATAAAGGTATTCGCCCTACTGTTCGTGGTTCTGCTATGAACCCTAACGATCACCCACACGGTGGGGGTGAAGGTCGTAGTCCAGTTGGTCGCGACGCTCCAAGAACACCTTGAGGTAAAAGACACATGGGTGTTAAAACAAGAAATAATAAGAAATCGTCTACTAACTTAATAATTCGTAGACGTAACTCAAAATAGGAAAATGAAAGGTCATTAATTAATGTCAAGAAGTTCTAAGAAAGGTGCATTCATTGAACCTAGTTTATTAAAGAAAGTTCAAGATTTGAATGCTCAAAAACAAAAGAAAATAATCAAGACTTGATCTAGAAGAAGTACTATTTTTCCGGATTTTGTTGGTCACACTTTTGCTGTTCATAATGGTAAAAAATTCATTAATGTTTATGTAACTGAAGATATGATCGGTCATAAGTTAGGTGAATTTTCTCCTACAAGAACATTTAAAGGACACAGCTCTAATAGATAGGAGATAGAATATGATTGCAATTGCAAGACAAAACAGAGTAAGAATATCACCTCAAAAAGCTAGATTAGTTTGTCAATTGATTAAAAATAAATCAATTATTGAAGCTCAAAATATTCTAGTTAATACTGATAAAAAAGGTGCTCGTATTATCTTAAAATTACTTAATTCAGTAATCGCTAATGCCACTAACAACCATGCTATGTTAGCTGATAAACTATATGTTTATGAAATAGTAGCAAATCAAGGTCCAACTCTTAAGAGAAACTTACCGAGAGCTAAAGGTTCGGCTGATATGATTAGAAAACGATCAACAAACTTTGTAATCAAATTATCAGACGACATTAACGAAAGAAAATTAGAAGTAGAAGCAATTAAAAATAGACTTAAAAAACGTGTTGCTGGTCAAATTAAGAGAAAGCAATCACTAAGTGGAGATAAAAAATAAATATGGGTCAAAAAGTTAACTCGAACGGTTTAAGATTTGGAATTAATAAAAACTGACAATCTCGCTGAATAGCTAGAACTAATGAACAAACAGGTGACTGAATTGTTCAAGATGAAAAAATCAGAAACTATTTATTAAAAAAATTCCACAGCGCTTTCATTTCTAATATCGAAATCGAAAGAACTCAAGCTAATATCCGTGTGTTCATCTATGCTTCTCAACCTGGTATCGTTTTAGGGAAAGAAGCTGCTAACATCAAAACTATCGTATTAGCAATTAATAAAATTGTTGGTAGAAATGTTAAAGTTGATGTTGATGTTCTTGAAGTTGGTAATCCTTCTTTAAGTGCTAAGATTGTAGCACGTGAATTAGCTGATGCAATTCAAAACAGAACACCATTAAGAACTGCAATGCGTCAAGCGCTTAAAAGAGTTCTTAAAGCTGGAGCAAAAGGTATCAAAGTATTAGTATCTGGTCGTTTAAACGGAGTAGAAATTGCTCGTGACAAAATGTATATCGAAGGTAATGTTACACTTTCTACTTTAAGAGCTGATATTGACTATGCGCTAGAAGAAGCTCAAATGTCTTATGGTGTTATCGGTGTTAAAGTTTGAATTAATCGTGGTGAAATCTTTGGTAAAGATTTCTATAAAAAACAAATTCACATCATTAAACCAAAAGGTAGTGAATACAATCACGGAAGAAGAAACTTCAACAAGTCTAAAGACCAAAGAAATAGACAACCAAAAACACAACAAAATCAACCTGCTAAGGAGTAAAGTAACATGTTACAACCTAAAAGAACTAAATATAGAAAGCCTCATAATGTAAGTTATGAGGGAAAAGCTAAAGGTAATTCTTATGTTGCTTTTGGTGAATACGGCATTATGGCTACTAGCGGTGCTTGAATTGATTCACGACAAATTGAAAGTGCGCGTATTGCGATTTCAAAACACCTTGGTAAAACTGGAAAAATGTGAATTAGAATTTTTCCACATATGTCAAAAACTAAAAAACCACTAGAAGTGAGAATGGGTTCAGGTAAAGGTAACCCTGAATTCTGAGTGGCTGTTGTAAAAAAAGGAACTGTTATGTTTGAAGTTGCTAACATTCCAGAAGCGCAAATGAAAGAAGCTTTAACAAGAGCTGGTCACAAGCTTGGTGTTACATGAAAAATTGTTCCTAGAGAAGGTGCTAAGAATGAATAAAGAATTAAGAGCAAAGACCACTGAAGAACTAACTCAATTAGTTACTCAATTAAAAGGTCGTTTATTAGAATATCGTTTTAAATTAGCTCAAGGTGAATTAGACAAAACTCACATTATTAAAGAAACTAGATTAACTTTAGCAAGAGTGCTAACTATTCTAACTGAAAGAAACGTTAAAATTAATGTCAATCAAATGGTTTCAAGTTTTGCAAAAGAACAAGCTAAGCAAAAAGAAATCCAAGAAGCAGTTAAAAAAGTTAAAGAACTTAAAGCAGCAAGAGATAAGAAGAATAAAGAAAAGCGTTTAGCTAATGCTGAAAAAGTTAAAGCAGCACCAAAACCAGAACCTAAAGCTAAAAAAGTTAAAACAACACCTAAAAAATCAGAAACAGTTAAAAGTTCTAATAAAAAAATTGTTAAAGCTAAAACAAGTAAAAAAGGATAATTTAAATGCGTAATTCAAGAAAAGTTTTAATGGGTGTTGTTGTCAGTGATAAAATGCAAAAAACTGTTACAGTTAAGGTTGAATCAAAAAACCGACACCCTTTTTATCACAAGCTGGTAATTTCTCATAAGAAATATCACGTTCATAACGAAGAAGGTGAAAATGCAGCTGGAGTTGGAGATAAAGTTTTAATTATGGAAACGCGTCCTTTATCAGCAACTAAACGTTGAAGAATTTCTAAAATTCTAGAACGCGCTAAATAATATTATTAACAGGAGAATTTGAACTAATGATTCAGTTTATGACGAGAATGAACGTGGCTGATAACACCGGCGCACGTGAAGTTGGAGTAATTAAAGTATTAAACGGTTCTAAAAGAAGATATGCTTCTGTTGGTGATATCGTTGTTGTATCAGTAAAAGACGCGATTCCATCTGGAACAGTAAAAAAAGGACAAGTTTTATTTGCTGTTGTTGTTAGAACTAAAAAAGGTGCTCAAAGAAGAGACGGAACTCATCTTTCATTTGATGATAATGCTTGTGTCATCATTAAAAACCGTGAAGATTTTACTCCGAGAGGAACACGTATCTTTGGACCGGTAGCTCGTGAGTTACGGGAAAAAGGATTCAACCGTATCGTTTCTTTAGCGAGTGAAGTGTTATAGGAGTTAAAGATGCAACGTATTAAAAAAGGTGATAAAGTTGTTGTAATTTCTGGTAAACATAAACAAAAAACAGGTATTGTGTTACAAGTTTTTACTAAAGAACAACGAGCTATAGTTGAAGGCGTGAATATGATTAAACGTCACACAAAAGAAAACGCCCAAAATCAAAAAGGTGGTGTGATTGAAAAAGAAGCTCCAATCCATTTATCTAATTTAGCTTTATTAGATCTTAAAGCTAAAGAGGTAAAACCTACCAAAGTTAAATATGGAACTGATCCAAAAACTAACCAAAAAGTGCGTTTATCTCGCAAAACAAATAATCTTGTAGGTGGTCAATAATGAATTTAAAAACTAAATATAAGAAAGAAATCGTTCCATTATTACAAAAAGAATTTGGACTTTCATCAGTAATGCAAGTTCCAAAGATTGAAAAGATTGTAATTAACATGGGTGTTGGTGATGCTACTAAGGATGCTAAATTATTAGAATTAGCTCAATCTGAATTACAAGCAATCAGCGGACAAAAACCAATAGTTACTAAGGCTCATTCTTCTAACGCTTCATTCAAAATTAGACAAGGTCAAGCGATCGGTTGTAAAGTTACACTAAGAGGTGAAAGAATGTGAAACTTCTTAGAAAAATTAATCAACATCGCTCTTCCTCGTGTAAGGGACTTCAGAGGTTTATCGAATAAAGCTTTTGATAGTCAAGGTAATTACACTTTAGGAATTAAAGAACAAATTATCTTTCCAGAAATTATCTACGATAATGTTAAAAAAATTCGTGGATTCGATGTAACCTTGGTAATTTCAACTAATGATAGTAAACAAAACTACAGATTATTATTAGAATTAGGAATGCCTTTAATTAAGAATAAGGAACAAGCAAATGGCTAAAACATCACTAAAAGTTAAACAATCACGTCCTGCTAAATTTAAAGTAAGAGCATACAGTAGATGCAAACGCTGCGGCCGTCCTCACGCTGTTTATAGAAAATTTGGTATTTGTCGTTTATGCTTTAGACACCTTGCTTACAATGGAAGCTTACCAGGTGTAAAAAAAGCATCATGATAGGAACAGGGGTTAAGTAAAAATATGCATTTTGATCCAGTAGCAGATATCATAACTAAAATAAACAATGCTAACCGCGCTAAGATTGTTGAGTTACAAACTGAAGCTTCAAAACTGAAAGTTGCAATCTTAAACATCTTGCTTAACGAAGGTTACATTCGTGGTTATGAAATCTATGATAACAAAGAAAAAACAAAGTCAATTTTAAAAATCAAATTAAAATTTGACGAACACAGAGTTAGCTCATTAAACGGTATTAAACAAATTTCTAAACCTGGTTTAAGAATTTATGTATCAGCTGACAAACTACCTAGAGTATTAAATGGTTTAGGTATTGCTATCGTTTCTACTAACGAAGGTTTAATGACTGACAAAACAGCAAGAATGAAAAAAATTGGTGGAGAAGTTCTTGCTTACGTTTGATAGAAAGGGTTAATATAAATTATGTCAAGAATTGGTAACAGAATAATTACAGTTCCAGCTAATGTTAATATTAACCAAACTAAAGAACTATTAACATTTAAAGGTCCATTAGGTCAATTAGATCTTAAGTTAGCACAAAATAGTGGTATTAATATTGAAATTAAAGACGGTAACATTAAATTAACTCGTGCTAACGAAATTAAACAAACTAAGATGTTACACGGTACATACAACGCATTAATTACTAATGCTATAACCGGTGTAACAGTTGGTTTCAAAAAAGAATTGCGTTTAATCGGTGTAGGTTATAAGGCAACTTTAAAAGGTAATGTATTAAATTTACAATTAGGTTACTCTCACCCAATTGATATCGAAATTCCTAAAGATTTAAAAGTCGATGTTCAAAAAAACACTGAAATTACTATCTCTGGAGTTGATAAAGAAAAAGTAGGTGAATTTGCGATCCAAGTTCGTAAATGAAGAGAACCAGAACCTTATAAAGGTAAAGGTGTTCTATACCTTGACGAACAAATTATTCGTAAAGCTGGTAAAACCGCAGAAGGGAAAAAATAATAACTTATGAAACAAGTTAATATGAACCGAAGCCAAAGACGTCAAATGCGTCATAAACGAGTGATTAAAAAGGTTCGCGAAATTGATAACGATCGTCCGGTTATGATCGTTGTGAAATCTAATGCTCACATTTCAGCTCAAGTATGAGATTTCACTACAAACAAAATTATTGCTTCAAGTTCTTCTGTTAGCTTAGACTTAGCGAACGGAAATAAAGAAAATGCAGCTATTGTTGGTACTGACATTGCGAATAAACTTCTCAAGCTAAAAATTGAAAAGATTGCTTTCGACCACGGTGGTTCTAAATACCACGGAAGAATCGCTTCACTTGCTGACGCTGCAAGAAAAGCTGGTTTAAAATTCTAGGATAATTAAAATTATGGAAGATATTAAACAAACTAAAAAACCAAATAAAAACAATAGCGGTGAAGCTAAAAAACCTAATGCTAACCAACAAGCTAACAAAGCTAATAGCAATAGATCTAACAACCAAGGCAACAAGAAAGCTTCTTCAAGACACTCTGACGAAAGAAATAAGAGAAAAAACGAAAAGAGAACTAAGAGCGAATACGAAGAAAAAATCGTAAAAATCTCTAGAATTTCTAAAACTACTAAGGGTGGTAGAACAATGCGTTTCAGCGCTTTAGCTTTAGTTGCTGACCGTAAGGGTAGTATCGGTTTTGCAACAGCTAAAGCATTAGAAGTTCCAAATGCTATTAAAAAAGCGTTAAAACTAGCTCAAAACAATCTTCAAAAAGTTCCAATCAACAAACACGGAACTCTATTCCATGAAGTAATTGGTAAAGCAGGTGCTTCTAAAGTTTTAATTAAACCTGCGCCTCCAGGTACTGGAATTATTGCTGGTGGTGCTATCCGTGCTGTATTAGAACTTGCTGGATATACTGATGTTTATACTAAAAACTTAGGTAAAAACACACCAATCAACATGGTGAGAGCGACAATTGCTGGTATTAAATCTCAATTTACACCTAAACAAATCGCTAAATTAAGAAACAAATCAATTAAAGAATTATAATAAGGAGTTAAATTAATGAAATTACATGAGTTAAAAAGTACTCCCAAATCAAGAAATCATAAAGCGAAAGTTGTTGGGCGTGGTCACGGTTCTGGTTTAGGTAAAACTTCTGGTCGTGGTCAAAAAGGTCAAAAGGCTCGTAAATCAGGTCACACTCGTCCAGGATTTGAAGGAGGTCAAACTCCTTTATATAGACGTTTACCTAAATTCGGGTTTAAAACAGTTGGATTCAGAAAGCAAACTTTAGCAATTTCTCTTGATGTGTTAGCTAAACTTGAAGAAACAACTATCAACCGTGAAGTATTAGTTAAACACGGTATCATTAGTTCTAAAACTAATGAACCTGTTAAGGTAATCGGTAACAAAATTTCGAAAAAAATTGATTTAAAAATCAATAAAATTTCTGAAGGTGCTAAAAAAGCAATTCAAGCTGCTGGCGGTAGTTTTGAACTAATCTAGGCTATTAAAAGATGGTAAAAAGTAACTCAAAAAATCTTTTAGGTCAAAAAATCATTAAATTGTGCAAAAACAGAGATTTTGTAATCTCTGTTTTTGTCACATTATTCTTGATTTTGTTATTTAGAGTTATCAGTGTAATTCCGCTTCCTGGAATTACAATTTCGCAGGATAAAAATAACAACAATTCAGGTGTTAGTGACTTCTTTGATCTATTCAACTTATTAGGTGGAGGTGGTTTAAGTCAATTGTCATTATTTGCAGTAGGAATATCTCCATATATTTCAGCGCAAATAATTATGCAGTTGTTATCGACTGATTTAATTCCGCCACTTAGTAAATTAGCGAAATCAGGTGAATTAGGAAGACGAAGAATTGAATTAATTACTCGTTTTGTAACTTTACCTTTTGCTGTGGTTCAAGCTTTTGCGATTATCGCATTAATTAAAAATCAACAGAACGGTCAAATTAAATTCGATAATGATGATATAGCTCACCAAGCATTTTATATTATCACGATGACTGCTGGTACTTACATCTCAATCTTTATTGGAGATATTATTTCTAAAAAAGGTGTAGGTAATGGGATTACATTATTAATTCTTTCAGGTATTCTTGCTAGATTACCAGACGGATTCATCGTAATGTACCGCGTATTAGGTGGTGTAATTATTACAACTACTCCGATGTTAACAGCAGCTATCAATTTCAGTTTATATTTTATTGCCTTCTTAGTATTGTTATTAGCAGTAACATTTGTAAATTCATCAACCAGAAAAATTCCGATTCAACAAACGGGAGAAGGTATGATTTTAGGGACTGAAAAATTACCGTTCTTACCAATTAAACTAAATGCTGCTGGGGTTATTCCTGTAATTTTTGCATCATCAATTATGTCGATTCCGATTACGATTGCTGAGTTCCAACCACAATCTGAAGGTCGATGATTTGTAGAAGACTATTTATCACTAAGAACTCCAGTTGGAATTAGTTTATATGTGTTCTTAATTATTATATTTACATTCTTCTATAGCTATATTCAAATCAACCCAGAACAAATAGCGCAAAACTTTAACAAGTCACATAAGTTCATTCCTGGGGTTAGACCTGGTCTTGATACTGAAAAACACATCACTAAAGTTTTAATGAGAATCAATTTTATTGGTGCGCCATTTTTAGCAGTTGTTGCAGTAATTCCTTATATAATTTCATTAGTGCTACATGTTCCTACAACATTGTCGCTTGGTGGTACTGGAATTATTATTATGGTTTCTGCTAGCATGGAACTTTATCGTTCATTACGTTCAGCTGCTACAACGACTTCGTATCAAAGATTGCGTAAAGATATTGCTAATAAAATTGAAAATGAATTATCATTAAACGATTACGCAAACAAACCCAACTTACATCATGATCAATATGGATTAAATGATCAAACTAAACAAGCTGAAGTTAAGAAAGATTCTAATGATCCATTAGAGGTTAGCCAACTATGATAAGACTATTATTTCTAGGTGCCCCTGGCACTGGTAAAGGAACCATCTCATCTTACTTAAAAGAAAATCACAATTTCTTTCACATATCAAGCGGCGATTTATTTCGCCTTTATGCTAAAGATGAAAGCAGTGAATTAGGTAAGGAAATTAAAAACTGTATTAACAACGGAATTTATGTTCCAGATGATCTAACTAACAAAACTGTTAAAGATTTTTACAATAAAAATAAGGATCAAGAGAAAATTATTTTTGATGGTTATCCAAGAACATTAAATCAATGTGATTATTTAAATGATGTAGTTCAAATCACGCATGCAATATTACTTGAACCAACTGATTGAGAATACATTATTAATCGATTAAGTTCGCGCAGATCTTGTCCTGAATGTAAGAGAATTTACAACATTAGTTCAGAAGAGTTTAAACCAAAAGTCGATAACCAATGCGATGTTTGTAAAATTGAATTATTGCATCGAAAAGATGATGATGCTTCTGTTGTTAAAAAACGAATCGAAGTTTATAACGAACAAACTAAACCGGTTATTGAGTACTATAAAAACAAGAATTTATTGTACACAATTGATGCTAATGCCGATTTAAAAGAATTGTACGAACTTGTTTTAAATATTGTTAATAAAAAATAGTTAAATGATTTACCTAAAGAACCAGATTGAAATCGAAAATATTAAAAAAACCGCTGATATTTATAAACAAATTGTTAAGAAGTTCGATTATGAAGAACTAAAAAATAAATCTTTAAAAGAAATCGATTTAATGTTAAAAGATTTTGTGGTTAGCAAAAACGCAAACAATTGCTATCATGGTTATTTAGGTTTTAAGGGTTATCATTGCCTATCCTTAAATGAAACAATTATTCATGGGGTAGCTAATGATCAGATTTTTACTAGCAAAGATAAACTTACAATTGATATCGGGATTGAATTAAATAATTATTATTGCGATTCAGCTTTTACAGTGCTAGGTCCTGATGTAAATCCAAGACAAAAATTACTTTCTGAAGTTACATATAATTGTATTTTAGAAGTAGTTAAAAAAATTATTCCCAACCAAACTACTACAGGTGATTTAGGTTATTGAACTGAACAATATGCCAAAAAACACGGATATAGCGTTATTCGTGATTTCGGAGGTCATGGTTGTGGGATTAAGATTCATGAAGATCCAATGATTTTAAATTATGGATCTTTAAACAAAGGTACAAAACTTTCGCCTGGAATGGTGATATGTATTGAACCGATGTTTTTTGAAAGGGATAACAAGTATTATATTGATCCAATTGATCAATGATCAGTTAAACCTGTCAAAAAAAATCAGTTCGTTTGTCATTGAGAACATATGGTTTTAATTACTGAAGATAAAGCAGAAATTATTACTCTTTAATGTCCTTCTTATAAACTAAAAAAAATAAATTTATTTATTTTCTAAGATTATTTTTTAAATATTTACATTAAATTATTTTAATAATTTTTCATTAAATATCATTTTGAAAAAAATATTTTCATAGAATTAAGTCATAGTACCTAAATACAGGAGATGCATAATATATGAAAAAAATTGGTGTAATCGGATGTGGATTTGTTGGATCTACATATATTTCTGATTTATTAGAACAAGGCGTTCAAGCTGAATACATTCTTGTTGATAAAAATGAAAAATTAGCTGAAGGGCATGTTCGAGACTTACGTGATGCTAAAGCATTAAAAAGTCAAAATGGAAGCACTTTCAAAGTTGGTACATACGAAGATTTAAAAGATGCGGATGTAGTAGCTATTACAGCTTCAATTCCAACTGTTCCAAATGAGAAAGGTGAAGTATTTACTGACCGTTTACAATTAATGACTTCAAACGTTAAAATTCTTAACGATATCGGTATGGAACTTAAAAAAGTTAATTTCAAAGGATTAAGTATTATTCCTACTAACCCTTGTGATGTTATGACTGGTGTCTATCAAAAAATTACTGGTTTCGATCCACATAAAGTTATTTCAACTGGTTGTTTATTAGAAACAATGAGAACAAGAAAAATGCTTTCTGAAGCTTTAGGTGTTAATACTGATTCAGTTGAAGGTTATGTAGTAGGTGAACATGGTTCTGGTGCTATTGTTCCTTGATCAGTTATGCGAGTTGGTAATGTTCCTGTAAGTCAATTAATAGCTGAAGGAAAACTTACTGAAGAATACGTTAAAGAGATCTTCCCTAGAGTAGTTAAAGAAGCTTTCGAAATTATTAAGTACAAAAAAGCTACTTACTACGGCATTGCTCAATCAATGTCATTAATTACAAGAGCTTACATCTATGATATGAATACAATTTTAGGTGTTGGTGTTCAATTGGATAATGAATATGTAGCTCCTGGTATTTACTTCACAGTTCCAGCTATTATTGGAGCTCATGGATGAAAACTTCATTCTAAAGTTAAATTATCTAAAGAAGAACAAGAAGCGTTTGATAAGAGTGCATTGAATATTGAAAAAGTTACTAAAGACGCTCTTGAAATTATTGGTAAATAATAACAAAGCCTTTCAGTTAGTTAATTTTTAACCAATTAACAGTTAATTTCGACAAAAACTCTATACATTTTATACTTCTTTTAATAAAACACGTTAATAAAACACGCGAGAACTTCGCGTGTTTTTATATTGTTTCATTTATCGGTATTAGCTAATTAAAATATAATTATATTTTAAAATCTGACATTTTTGATAAGAAATAGAGAAAAAACAGAAATAAAATAAAAATAATATAGACAATTCTTAAAAAGTTTGATAAAATTATTAAGTCGTGCTAAACGGCTACATTGTTCTTTGAAAACTGAATACGACAAATCTTTCTAGTCCGAAATTTGATTAGAGTATCAAATCAAATTTCAATAATATAGATTCAAAAAATAGCTAATGGATCAAATACATAAGTTACTAAGGGCTTATGGTGGATGCCTTGGCACTAGAAGGCGATGAAGGACGTGCAAACCTGCGAAAAGCTACGGGGAGCTGGTTGGAAGCGATAATCCGTAGATGTCCGAATGGGGGAACCTGATTAATAGAGATATTAATTATTTAGATCTGAATTCATAGGGTCTAAAAGCGATACGTTGTGAAGTGAAACATCTCAGTAGCAACAGGAAAAGAAATCGAAAGAGATTCCGTGTGTAGTGGCGAGCGAAAGCGGAAGAGGCCAAACCAAGATTTATCTTGGGGTTATAGGACTGTGACATGGACTTTGAATTGATAGGAGAAGTAGTTGAAAAGCTACGCAATATAGGGTTATAGCCCCGTATCTTAAATTGGTTCAATACCTAACAGTATCCTGAGTACATCGAGAAACGTTATCTTGATGGAATTCGCCCAGACCATTGGGCAAGCCTAAATACTAACTAGTGACCGATAGCGTATAGTACCGTGAGGGAAAGGTGAAAAGAACCCAGGGATGGGAGTGAAATAGATTCTGAAACCATATGCCTACAACGTGTCAGAGCACATTAATGTGTGATGGCGTGCGTTTTGAAGTATGAGCCGGCGAGTTATGATAGCAAGCAGGTTAACCTTTAGAAGGGAAGCCAAAGCGAAAGCGAGTTTGAATAGAGCGACACATATGTTTGTTATTATAGACCCGAAACGGGTTGAGCTAGTCATGGGCAGGTTGAAGTTAGAGTAACATCTAATGGAGGACCGAACCGACTTTCGTTGAAACGACAGCGGATGACCTGTGACTAGGGGTGAAATTCCAATCGAAATCCGTGATAGCTGGTTCTCGTCGAAATAGTTTTAAGACTAGCGTAAGATAATGATTAGTTGGAGGTAGAGCTACTGAATGTATGATGGCGCCGCCTTGGTGTACTGAATACAATTAAACTCCGAATGCCAATTAATTTACTCTTGCAGTCAGACAGTGGGGGATAAGCTTCATTGTCACAAGGGGAAGAGCCCAGATCATTAAATAAGGTCCCTAAAATATGCTAAGTGGAAAAGGTTGTTAAAATACTTAAACAGCAAGGATGTTGGCTTAGAAGCAGCCATCGTTTAAAGAGTGCGTAACAGCTCACTTGTCGAGTGTTTTTGCGCCGAAGATGTAACGGGGCTAAGCATATTACCGAATTTATGGATTATCTATTTATTTAGATAGTGGTAGACGAGCGTTGTATATGGGGTGAAGTCAAACCGTGAGGATTGGTGGACTGTATCTAAGTGAGAATGCCGGTGTAAGTAACGCTTGAGAGTGAGAATCTCTCAAACCGATTGACTAAGGTTTCCTGGACGAGGGTCGTCCTTCCGAGGTTAGTCTGGACCTAAGGCGAGGCAGAAATGCGTAGTCGATGGAAGAACAGGTTAATATTCCTGTACAAACAAATAGCTGATGGAGTGACGGAGAAGGTTAATGCATCCCCATTATTGGATTTGGGGTTAAATAAGAAGTCTTAAGAGTTGGCAAATCCGCTCTTTTTAAGGACAACTTATGAATACGAGTGAACGCTCTGCAAGTAGCGAAGATGCATACATCACGCTTCCAAGAAAAGCTTCTGAGTTAACTATTTGTTTCCAGTACCGAGAACGAACACACGTGGTCAAGGAGAAGATCCTAAGGTTAGCGAGTGAACTATAGCTAAGGAACTCTGCAAATTCATCCCGTAAGTTCGCAAGAAGGGATGCTCAATGTAAAAGTTGAGCCGCAGTGAAGAACGAGGGGGACTGTTTAACTAAAACACAGCTCTATGCTAAATCGCAAGATGATGTATATGGGGTGACACCTGCCCAGTGCTGGAAGGTTAAAGAAGCGTGTTAGAGCAATCAAAGCTCGCGACTGAAGCCCCAGTGAACGGCGGCCGTAACTATAACGGTCCTAAGGTAGCGAAATTCCTTGTCGGGTAAATTCCGTCCCGCTTGAATGGTGTAACCATCTCTTGACTGTCTCGGCTATAGACTCGGTGAAATCCGGTACGGGTGAAGACACCCGTTAGGCGCAACGGGACGGAAAGACCCCATGAAGCTTTACTGTAACTTAATATTGGGCAGAGTTTAGACATATAGAGTATAGGTGGGAGATTTTGAAGCAACTTCGCTAGGAGTTGTGGAGTCACCAGTGGAATACCACCTTTGTTTAAATTCTTCTCTAACTAGTTGCTGTTATCCAGCAATAGGACAGTGTTAGGCGGGCAGTTTGACTGGGGCGGTCGCCTCCTAAAAGGTAACGGAGGCGTGCAAAGGTACCCTCAGCACGGTTGGAAATCGTGTTAAGAGTGTAATGGTATAAGGGTGCTTGACTGTGAGACTTACAAGTCGAACAGGTAAGAAATTAGGTCATAGTGATCCGGTGGTTCAGTATGGAATGGCCATCGCTCAACGGATAAAAGCTACTCTGGGGATAACAGGCTGATACTGCCCAAGAGTTCACATCGACGGCAGTGTTTGGCACCTCGATGTCGACTCATCTCATCCTCGAGCTGAAGCAGGTTCGAAGGGTTCGGCTGTTCGCCGATTAAAGAGATACGTGAGTTGGGTTCAAACCGTCGCGAGACAGGTTGGTCCCTATCTATTGTGCCCGCAGGAAGATTGAAAAGATTTACTCTTAGTACGAGAGGACCGGAGTGAAGACACCTCTTGTGCTCCAGTTGTAGTGCCAACTGCACCGCTGGGTAGCAACGTGTCGAACGGATAAACGCTGAAAGCATCTAAGTGTGAAACCGACTTTAAGATTAATCTTCCTTCCAGCAATGGAGTAAGAATCGTTGTAGACTACGACGTTGATAGGCTAAATGTGTAAGTGCCGTGAGGTATTTAGCTGATTAGTACTAATAATTCGAGGACTTAGATTTGATCATAAAACATTAGTTGTTTTAATCATTATGATTTGTTGTATTTAGTTTTTCAAAGAGCGATGTGTGTGATATCGATATCGTGATGGAAACACCTGGTCCCATTCCGAACCCAGAAGTTAAGCATCATGGAGCCGAAGGTAGCTTAGGTGAGAATAGGAAAATATCACGCAAACCAAAAAATTAAAACACCACTATAAGTGGTGTTTTTTATTAATTTTTATTAGTTTTATTTCTTTTTAATTTGTTTTTTCTTTTTAATTTAATAATCCCATAAACTAGACCGCTAACAAAACTTAATGATATTAATGAAATACTGACAATAAAGATAATTAAAGTTTTTTTATCGCTTAAATCAAAGATTATAGAACCTGCTTTTTTGTCTATATCATGATTGCCATTGTTATTAGTTAAAAAATTTTCATTACTGTTATTTTTATTAGATTTATTTAATGTTTTGATTTCGTTATTAGATTGATTATTAGAATTTGTTTGAGATCTGGTTTGATTATCAGTTTGGTTTTCGTTACTGATATTACGATCGTTTCTAAAAATTTCATCCCTTGATATATCTCCTGATTCATCTTCAGTTTCTCCATTTGAATCGCTTGAGGGATTAATTAACAATAATTCATTGTAATTTTTTGATGCATCAAAACCATCTCATGACTTAATAATGAAATCAAATTTATTTATCTCTGTTTTAATCAATTCAGTAATTTTATCTTTAGAAACAGACACCGGAGTTGATTCAAAGACTTTAGGATCTACTAAATATAATGATACCTTTTCGGGATTAATACTAACTTTATAATCTACATTAAAAATAGTGTTATTGTCATACTTACCTTTAATTTTAAAAATATTGTTATTTTCTTTTTCAAATACAATATCGAAGTTAGTTATCGGATTAAAAGCTGTTTTTTGAATTTTATCTAGTGAGTATAGCGTAAAACTTATATTTCTATTATTTTCGCTTGTTTGAATTGAATTATTTAATATCTTTAATCCTTTAGAAGCAAGAAGCGGTTCAATTAATCTGATCAACTTAATACTATCATCTACTTTAATTGAAAACTCATCATTTATTTTTAAGTTAATTGTCTGATCTGAAACAAGATTATTTTCATAATCTGTTTGAAGATTGATAACAAAGTCATTATTTAAATAACTCAATTTGATTTTAGAAATATCATCATTTTCAAAACTAACTTGTGATTTATTTATATCAATTAATTTATTATGAGCTTTAAATTTAACCAAATAAAACTTTGATTTGATATTTTCATCATTTTTTAAAAAGTAAAGCTTATTAGGTATAAGTTCAGGATATTTCTCGCTTCCAGGGATTGTAAAATCATTACCATTTAAAACTCTTATTATTAATCAGAATTCTCCTGTGATGTTGTTAGGTAATAAATTGAAATTGTATTTGTTAGCAAGTTTTGTTATTAAATTCAATTCATCCTTAGTTCAAATATTCTGTCTAGGGGAATAAACACCGTCTTGATTAATATAAATACTATTTGAATTCTGATATGCTGACTTATAAACATCAATTAAAATATCATTAGTATCGATAGATCGTTCAACAGCAACTTTTTTATCGAAATCTTCAGCATATAATGATTCATAAGTTCTAACATTAAAATCATTTAATTCTTTAATGGAATTTTTGAAATTTATATTCAAAAAATCATAGCGATAATTCAATGAAAACCTGAGTGAAACATCATCGATTTTGAAATACCTATTATCATTTTCAATAGTTGAAAAATCTACAGATTTACCGTTAAATTCGCTAATTTTTGAGCTTTGAATACGTAAATTATTAATCTTGATTTGAACAAAATTTCTATTTAAATCAGATGGTGGAATAATGTTAGTAATTTCTGAACTATTAAGGTTTATATCAATAGTATTTCCATCTGACATTAGAACTCTATCTGATATCTTATTAGATCCTACATAAACATCTCCTATCAATTTCGCACTATTATTGAAGAAGTCAAATAGTTCAGGTAACTTCATTAAAAAATCGTATTGAGTATCATCAATTTCGCTTACGGTAATACCTAAAAAACTAAATAATTCTTTTTGAAATTGACTTACATAATTTAATCCTTTTGTTTCGATTAAAGTATCGAAATAATTCGTATTTGGATTAGCTTTTATAGAATTTAAATCAGCATAATCAATTGCTAGATTTTTAAATTTATTTTTTCATGAACTTACTTTATACTTTCCTATTTTTCTAAGATGATCAATGAGTTTTAAAAACCTGTCATTATACGAAAAACCAAATTTTAAATTTTGATCAATTCTAGAGAAAACATAATTATCTTTTAACTTAAGATTATTAGTATTTATTTTTAAATTATTGACAAATAAATTGACTAAATTTTCTCAACCGTTATATACTTTTTCTTTATAGAATTGATAATGTATTCCTTTGTAATAAATATAATAAGGAAATGTAAAATAGTCGGCAAAAATGTTATATTTTGGGCTTACATTTTTCCTTGAATGATTTATATCTACACTTAT
Source organism: Mycoplasma bradburyae (assembly GCF_024338845.1). NCBI lineage: Bacteria > Bacillati > Mycoplasmatota > Mollicutes > Mycoplasmatales > Mycoplasmataceae > Mycoplasma > Mycoplasma bradburyae. The sequence goes on from NZ_CP101414.1 coordinate 84,244, forward strand.
AGTTTTGGGTTCATATTTTTGCCCGTAAAAATAATCAAAAAAGTTTTCTCTTTCTAATATGTTTTTGTAATTAGACTTTGTTTCAGATCATCTAGTTGAGATTGCTTTTAATTCGCTATTATTTATAATTCTTCATTTATCTATAGTTGGATCTTTTCAAAAAAATAAAAGTCTTTTTCTACTAAAACTTCCATTGCTATTTTTAGGAAAAAAATCGTCTGTTTCGATATTAGTAAACTTTTTATGCGTATATGCCTTAATTGGTCGAATTTTTCATCTAAAGAATCTTAATTCTTTAATATTTTTCTTATCAAAATTATTTTTATCTAAGTCAGCAAAAGTGGGTTGTCATTTTCTATAATAATGCTCTCTAATAGTTATTTCGTCACTACTATAATTTAAATTAGTTAAAGCGTAATATTCGTTTTCAGTGCCAGAAATCTTGCTAAAGACCCCATTTAAAGAAGTGTCTTTTTTATATGGAACAAATCCATGTTCTAAAATTTTATTTTCTAGAGGAATTGTGGTTTGTTCATATTTAGGCACTTCATATGGTGTTTTTACTCTACTGTAATTATTAGTAAACTCGTAAGTGTATCCTATTTTAGGTATATATTTGGCTTCAAAATTCAAATCAACATTATAAGGCCTATTGTAATAACCAAAATCTGTAATAGGCTTAAGTAAGCCTAATTTCTCGTAAGAGCTTTTACTTTCACTTGCTCAATCAAGCGAGCTTTTATCAATATATTCCTGCAACGTAAGATTTTTATCGTAATAAGGAGAATTTCTAGTTCTTACATATTGAACCTCTTCTATGCGATATAGATCTTTAAAAAAATCATCAAATTCTTGAACCCAACCCTCCACTTTTTTGTAGTATTTTTGAAATTGGTAATCAACTGCATCTAACAATTTTTTCTTTACACTTTCAACGGTATTTTTTGTCCGATCACGATCCAAAACAATGCTAGCATTATCTCCATTATTTGCTCTTAGGATAATTTTTGCACCATGATCAGCTGATATCCGTTCATCAAGATCGCTAATACTAATCTTGTTATTATCTATAAAACTAAAACTACCAAGAAAAATTGTAGATAGCATAGTTAAGATATTTAATAATTTATAAGCTTTTTTCATCTCTAATCAATATATGTAGAAAAAAATGTAAAAAGCTAAAAAATATGATAAATAATTTTATATATAATAAAAATAAAGCATTATAATAAAGAATTATGTCTAGAAAACTTAACGATCAGGAATTAGTCCGTTTAGGTAAATTAAATCGATTAATCGAATCAAAACAAAATCCATACGAAGTAACGAAAGTTGATAACACTCACAACAGTAAAACTTTAAAAGAACAATTTGATAAATATACTAAAGAAGAATTGGCTGAAATAAATTTGGATAAGCCAATTACTGTTAGCGGAAGAGTAATGGGAATAAGAAGAACATTTATCTTGATTCAAGACTTTTACTCTGAATTTCAACTTTATATTAACAAAAACAAACAACCTGATGTATTTAAGTATTTTGAAGAATATTTAGATTTAGGAGATATCGTTACAGCTACCGGTAAACCAATGAAAACTAATACTAATGAACTTTCATTGGATATCGATTCATTAAAGATTATCTCTAAATCATTAAGAATTCCTCCAGAAAAATTTCACGGAATTGCAGATGAAGAAATTAGATCAAGAAAACGCTATTTAGATTTAATTCACAATGAAGAATCTAGAAAACGTTTTATCTATCGTTCTAAAATTATCACTGCGATGAGACAATTCTTTAACGAAAAAGGTTTTCTTGAAGTAGAAACACCTTTCTTGCATTCGCAAATCGGTGGTGCTGCTGCCAGACCATTTATTACTCACTATAATGCTTTAGATCGTGATTATTATTTAAGAATTGCTCCTGAACTGCCTCTTAAAAAGATTATCGTTGGTGGTTTCGATAAGATTTTTGAAATCGGTAAATGCTTTAGAAATGAAGGGATGGACTCAACGCATAATCCGGAATTTACAAGTATGGAAACATATGTTGCTTATGCTGACTATGTTTATATGATGGAGTTGACTGAGTCTATTATTAAATATGTAGCAAACGCAGTTGATGTTAAACAAACTACATTTAATGATCAAACTGTTGATTGAACTAAAGCATTCAAACGCATTAAAATGACTGATTTGATCAAACAAGAAACTGGCATTGATTTTACGCATGTTAAATCATTAGAAGAAGCTTTAGAACTGGCTAATAAACATAAAATTCATGTTAAAGAACATGAAAAAACAATTGGTCATATCACTAGTTTATTCTTTGAAGAATTCTGTGAAAAGAAGTTAATTGAACCAACTTTTGTTACTCATCATCCAGTAGAAATTTCGCCTTTATCTAAATTAGATTATTCAGATGTAAGATATACAGAACGTTTCGAACTATTTATTTTTGGTCGAGAGATAGCTAATGCGTTTAGTGAGTTAAATGATCCGATTGATCAAAGACAAAGATTTGAAAAACAATTAGAGGAAAAACAAAAAGGCAATGACGAAGCTTCTGAAATGGACGAAGACTTCTTAGAAGCTCTTGAAAATGGGCTACCTCCTACAGGAGGATTAGGTATCGGCATTGACCGTTTAGTAATGATGCTAACAGGCACTGCATCAATAAGAGATATCTTGATATTCCCGCATTTAAGAGAAGAATAATTAAATATATTTATATTATTTAAAATATTTAATTTTGTTATTTATAATTTATTAGCCAATAAATCAAAACACTGAGGTTTTGAGTGGAAGAACAAAATTATTATGAGATATTAGGAGTAAGTGAAAACGCTACCACATCCGAAATAAAGAAAGCGTTTAGAAAACTCGCTAAAAAATATCACCCCGATGTAAATCCTGATCCAAAATCAGTTGAACGTTTTCAAAAAATAAATCAAGCATATGAAGTTTTAAGTGATGAAGAAGCACGAAGCAATTATGATTATGATTTAAACGGTTACGATTATGATGATGAGGATGAAAATGATTTAGAAGATACTAAAGACTATTCAGATACTATTAGTATTATTTTTGGTAACAAAAATAATAAGAAAACTGATAAATCCGCTTCACAAAATCAACAAAAAAAACAATATACTTCCTCCAATAACCAACAAAAAGCAGCTGGACAGACAACTACTAAAGCATCTAAAAAAGATCCATATACTCCAAAAACTTTATATGAGATACTGGATGTAACCAAGAAAACTTCTGAAGAAGAAATAACTAAAAAATACAATCTTTTAAAACAAAAATATCCTGAAAATTCTCCTATAGAAACAATTGCTTGAACAGCAAAAGAAATTAAATGTGCTTACACAGTTTTATCAAGCCATGTTGATAAAAAGAAATATGATAATACAAGTGTTTTTGTCTTTGAAGGTGTTATCCATCTTGGAGGCGTATTTTCGCGAGAAGTCCATTTAAAAGGGCTACAAAATCAAACTAAGAAAGCTAAAGCCAGCACGACAACTACCGCTTCAACAACACGTAAGATTCATCATAAAAAAGAACACATACACAGAACTGTTTTTCATAACCAAAAAACACCTCGAACAATCAACAGATCGACACAAGAATTCCCTAAACAATACGAACAACGACCGCAAGAATTTGATATTAATTTAGATCAATACATTACTAATGTAGTTCATTCAGATCAAGATGTTGATTTCTTCCGTAAAACTTTAACAAAAAAAGAAGAAAATAAAAATAACAGTTCACATCATCAAACTGTTCAAGTTAAGAAAGAGAATTTCTTGACTAGATTTAGAAACAAACACCCAATTTTAAGTTCGGTAATAGCAGGTACCTTTATTGCTTCTATTTTAATAATCATTATTATAGTTGTTATTACTAAAATTGGTTTAACTAACTAATTATGAAGATTATGAATAAACAAGATATTATTGATCACGTGAATGTTGATCATTTAGATACGATAAAAATTATTTACAAACACTACGTAAAAAACGAAGAAATTCAATCAATTAAATTGCTCGATTTAGACTTAGAATCGCTTAAAATTGAAGTTAATAATAAGGAATTTACAATTCCATATGATAAGAAAGCTAATAATTTGAGTGAGATTAAGTATATTCTTATTGGCATGCATCAGAATGCTCAATATTTAATCGATCTAGAACCAGTACAAAAAGAATATAATGATTTTTTAAAACAAAATCATAGAAGTGTTTATTTGGCAACACAAAATAAACAAAAGGAATTGCTTTGCAGCTCGACTGTTTTGTTTAGAAAAAACGATGATTTTTATGTATATTTAGCTAAGGTTGCACAACATTATCAAAACATAAAATATAACAACAAAAACCTAGGTGTTTTATTAATAGAAAATTCACAAGATGATAAAACTGAGTTTTTAAGAAATTCAGTTCAATATGTTGCGGATTTAGAAGAAGTAAATAATCCTAATCTAGCTCAAGAACTACTTGATGAATTAGAGAAAAATCCTGTTGAAGAAAAAGTTGCAAAAATGCTTAAAAAATTCGAAGGATTTGTATTGTTTAAAATTATTTTAAAAACAGGAAGAGCTAAATTTGGATTCGGTAAGGCTTATGATGTAGTTAATCATAAGCTTATACCAATTAAGATGGAAGAAGATCATATAATGAAAAAATAACCTTCCTTAGGTTAATTAAAAATAGTTAAGAAAATTATTTAAAATTTTTATAAATAACTTTAAAAAATTTGTATAATTTACCTGATAAGATTAATCAATATTAATTAAATGAATAACAGTATTTTCTTAACACCAAGTTATTTTGATGGTAATCAATATTTAGCTACATTTGTAAACCTTCTTATTTATGTCGCTTTTTTATTAACCGTTCCTACAATCTTAATTTTTGGTTTAACTTTTCTAAAGCCAAAATTATCTCAAAACCAACAACTAAATCTTTATGCATTTTCATCTGCTTTATTAATAAGTATTGGAATGCTAGGATTATTGTTTGAGGCTACAGAAAGTGCTAATGTTTATGTAGAGCAATCATTGATTCATTACGAGACGGTTTATAAAAACCTCATAAAGATAGGAATGCTTGTTGGTGGAGCTGTTATTGGTCTTACAATAGTTATCTCGTTTAGATTTTTATACATTCATTTTACTAAGCAAGATCATTGTAATCATTCGCACAACCACTCATTACATATTACCAATGAACATGAAGATTACCAACATAAGATGAAAGAACATAAGCCGAATATCAAAGCTGCATGGTTGGTAATTATTCTGTTGTTATCACACAGAACAATCGATGGCTTTGTTTTAGGTGGTACAGTTTCTTTATTAACTCTAGATCCTAGTCAAATCAACATTGGATTTATTGTTTCTTTTAATATTCACATTTTAATTGAAGTTATCATTATTCATTATCGACAAATTCAATTTGGTGAAAAGAAATTTAGAGCTGCATTGCATAACTTCTACACAACAATATTGATCATTCCTATTATGTTAATAGGGGCTTATGTTAATCCATTACTAAGACAAGTTGGTTGGATATTACCGATTGTTAATGCTAGTGGAGGTGTAATTATCACCTTTATGGCAATCATTGAATTAGTTCCAGAATTTATTCATAACAAATCAATGAAAACAGCCGATTGATACAAAGTTTTAATTTCGTTTGCTTTAGGTTTAGTTATCGCAATCTTGATCTTATCTTTCCATGAACACACTCATGAAACAACAAGTTCATATCTATCTAATCAAACGAAAGCAGTGTTAAGTGATTCGTTACTTTTTAACAAGCTTAAACAACGGTTTATACTTAGTTATTAGTTGATAAGAATTCCACAAGTTTCAATTAGCAATTTTCCAAAGAGACATCTTACGATTGATTTCAAAACGTAGATGTCTCTTTGTTATATTTTTAAGGAAATCTATATTATTTTCGAAAAAATGTAAAAGATATTCTTGTTGATTTTTCTCGATCATTTTGTTTAAAAATGCTATTAATTGATCTTCAATACCCGCATTATATTTACGCAATTTCATATCGAATAATTCAGGTTCGTTTGTTGAACAAAAATGCTCTAAATATTTGTAATTGAATTCTTCATCTAGGTGTTGAAATAACAATTCAAAATAAGTTATTTCATTACTAGAAGTTGTGGCTAATTTTTGAATATCTTTTTTATAAAATACGGTATTAATAAAATCTAAATTTTCACAAAACAATTTCTTAAATATAACCGGCTTATAAGTGTTTTGATAACGTTTTAAATTTCAGAAATACACACATTTATCTACTAAACTGTCTTTTATTGATTTAACTAGATGAACATTAATCATATTACGAACATCCACAATATAATAAAAATCTGTTTTAATTAATGATTTTTCAAATAAATAATTTAGTGCGTTATTAATATTTCTGAATTTTTCTTTGTGAATAATCGTTTTATCGATATTATTATTTTCAAGTATTTGGTCAGTTAAATCAACAGATTCATCGAGTAAAATGATGGTTTCTTCATTTTTTAATAAATCTAATGTTTGTTGCAAATTGTTTGCACAATTACGTAAATATAAAACAAATGATAGCTTCATTTATGAGCTTATTATTTCTGATATTTTAGCTTAAAAATATAATAATAAATATAATTAATTTGTTAATTAAATTTTTGATATGAAGAAATACGATGGTATAGGCGCTTCAAACGGGATAGCAATAGCGCAAGCGTACGTGCTTAAAAATCCGGTTTTTAACTTTAGTGATAAAAAAATATCAGCATCTGAAATAGATGAAACAATCCAATCTATTAAAAATGCTTTTGAAAAAAGTTCGCAACAATTAAAAGAAATTAAAGAAATTGCTCTTAAAAAGTTAGGGGAAGAAATCGCTATCGTTTTTGATGGTCACATAAATATTGTTAATGACCCAATGTTGTTTGATCAAATTCAAAATGAAATTAAAGAAAATTTAGCTAATGCTCCAACAGCATTATCTAAAATTTATGATCAAACTAAAGCGATGTTTGAAGCTATTGATGATGCTTATTTAAAAGAAAGAGCATCTGATATCGGTGATGTTAAAAAAAGAATTTTATCTAATTTATTAGGTGTTGATTTACCAGATTTATTATCAATTAACCACGAAGTCATTTTGATAGCTGATGATTTAACTCCTTCTGAAACATCTTTATTAAATAAAGAATATATCAAAGGTTTTGCTACTAACATCGGTGGTAGAACATCTCATTCTGCTATCATGGCTAGAACATTAGAAATTCCTGCTGTATTAGGTCTTAAAACAATCACTGAAACAATTAATCATGGTGATATGATTTCAATTGATGGTGTTAAAGGGATTGTTTATAACGAACTAAGCGATGCTGATATTAGCAATCTTCGTAAAGAAAAAGAAAAATACGAAGAAAACAAAGAAAAATTAAAAAAATACTTACCACCTAAAGCAATTACTTTAGATGGTCATGAAGTTATCGTAGCTGCTAATATTGGAAAACCAAGCGATGTTCTAAAAGGTAATGAATACGGAGCTAAAGGTGTTGGGTTATTCCGTACAGAATTCTTATACATGGATTCAGCTAATTGACCTGATGAAGAAACACAATTTAAAGCTTACAAGCAATCTCTTGATTACTCTAACAATGAAACAGTAATTATTAGAACATTAGATATTGGTGGTGATAAAAACTTAAGTTATTATAAGTTTGCCGAAGAAATGAATCCTTTCTTAGGTTACCGTGCAATTCGTTTTACTAATGACAATCCTGAAATTTTTAAAACTCAATTAAGAGCGTTATTAAGAGCATCAAAATTTGGTAGTCTAGGAATTATGTTCCCGATGATTGCTAACCTTGAAGAATTATTAAAAGCTAAAGAAATTCTTGAAGAAGCTAAAAAAGAATTAGATGAAAGAAAAATAGAATACGGTAAACCGTTAGTTGGTATCATGATTGAGATTCCATCAGCCGCTATTATGAGTGATATATTAGCTCAATATGTTGATTTCTTCTCTATTGGTACAAATGATATGATTCAATACTCATTTGCAGTAGATCGTATGTCTAAGAACGTTAACTATTTATATCAACCACTTAACCCTGCATTATTAAGAATCGTTAAGATGACTATTGATGGTGGTTTAAAATCTAATGTTTGAACTGGTATGTGTGGCGAAATGGCTGGAGAACCACTAGCAATTCCGATCCTTTTAGGTATGGGATTAAAAGAGTTTTCAATGTCTGCTTCATCAATGTTAAAAGCTAAAGAATTAATTAATAATTTAAAGTATTCTGATTGCAAAGAACTAGTTGATCAAGTAATAAATCTGAAAAATCAACAAGAAGTTTCTGATAAAGTTAAGGAATTTTTAGCAAAAAATAATTTAGAAATTTCTTAGTAAAAAATAGGGAAAAAATAGATAATCTAAAATTCTAATATCAATCATAATTAATTCATTAAACAAAAAAATGGATTAATTATGAATAACATAATAGACATTAATAAAGCGATCGATAAATATTATTGATACGCATTTAAAGTAGCTAGTAAAATTTTTTATAACTACTACTCATCTTTACCGTTTGAATCATCAGATTTACATCAGATATCAGCGCTTGCGATAATTGATGGATCTAAACGTTTTGATCCATCAAAAAATGATAATTTTGATGCTTATATACGTAAGTATGTTTCTTTATATATCATTAGTATTTTTAAAAAAGAAACGACCAACAAAAGAAAGATACTTAACTACATATCAGATAAAGAAGACGTTCCACCTGTTTGTCATAAAAGCCCTGAATATTATTTAAGGTTAGATGAAGTTAGACAAGAAATAAGGATTATACTTAAGAAATTCAAACCTAATCAACGCAAGATTATTGTTGAGTTTTTACAAGGTAGCAGGATTTGTGATATTGTTAAAGAACATAAACTCGATAAACACCGCGTAAGTTATGCTATTAACAAATTTAAAAATGAAATCATTAATAATGATTTAATAAAGAGTAGCTTAAATTATTAAAAAACTAGATTAAAATAAATAAGATCTATTGAAAACGAAAACATTGAGTTTTTTGCGAACTAATGAGTAATAAAATTATTTATTAATCAATAGTTATTATTATGTTTTTTAGTAAGCACTCAAATTTACTAAAAACAGTTTTTGCGTAATTGCTAATTAGCTAATAGTTAATTATAAGGCTAATCTATAAACAATAAAAGCTCATTAGCATGCAAGAATTAATGTTGGTAGTGAGTATGTGGGTTATCTTGAGTGATCATAGAATCCGGGGTCTTTAATCAAACAGGATTATTTAAAAACAACTAATTCAAAAATAAGAGCTTGTTGCTCTTATTTTTCTTTTCTAAATGCATTAATGTTAATTAGAAAAAGTAATAAATATGATATAATTTTAATGATGTTCTCAATATCACACTAATTTTTTCGGAGTATTAAATGGCATTATCAAAAGATAAAAAGACTGAAATCATCAAGAAATTCCAAAAAAATGACGCAGATGTTGGCAGTGTTTTTGTACAAGTAGCTGTTTTAACAGAAGAAATTAAGTTATTAACAGAACACTTGTTAAAAAACAAAAAAGACTTCATTTCTAAACGCGGTCTTTATACAAAAGTTTCAAAACGTAAGACTTTATTAAATTACTTAAAAGAAAACGATTTGAATGCTTACAGAAACTTGATTTCAGAACTAGAATTAAGACATTCTTAATTCGTAAAAAAGTAAATGGAGCACACAAAATTGTGTGCCTTTTTTATTTTTATTGATATATTCATATTAATTCAAAGATATGGCTAAAATTAATTTTTTCACCCTAGGCGGACAAGACGAACAAGGAAAGAACTGTTCAGTACTTGAAGTTAATGATGATATCTATTTATTTAATACAGGTAGCTTAGTACCGATCAATAGTTTACTAGGTGTAGAGCAATTAATACCTGATTATTCATATATAGCTATTAACAAAAAGAAAGTTAAGGGGTTATTTATTGGTTACCCTTCTCAATCTAACTTAGGATCATTATTATATTTACTAAAATCAATAAAACCTGTAACCCTTAACATTTATACCTCTTTAGTTGGTAAAACAATTATTGAAAGTATTATGGAAAAACAACGAGATTTTGAACCATTTAAAAAATCAGTTAATATCGTTGTATTAAATCCTTTAAAAGAATTCGAAATTAATGAAAATGTAAAGGTTACACCTTTCAGAGTATTTTCTTCTATTCCATATAGTTATGGTTTTTGCATCAATACTCAAGATGGTTTAATCGTTTATATCGATGATTTCATTCTTGTTAATGATAAGAATAAGACTTTCAGTTCAGATTTAATGGATCTGAAGATGATGATTAATAAAAAAGTGCTTTTATTAATCGTTGGGGCTGGTCAGGTTGGTAAAAATATTAGTAATACCAGTCCAAACCATCGCTCTAAGCAAGCAATTGAGAAATTCATTAACGATTCTAAAGGGCGTAGCATTATTGCTTGTTATGATGATAATGTTTATGCTATTTTTACGGCTGCAACAATTGCAAGAAAACAACAAAAACCTTTCATAGTATATAGCCAAGCTTCAATAAACTTATTTAACACGATCATTAAGAAAAATATGTTTAGTTCTCGTGATTTGCAAACGATGCCAATCAGCGAAATGAATAACGAGAAAGAAGCAATTATTGTAGTTAGTGGTACTCCTCATAACTTATATAACCAATTAGCTAAAATTGCTACTGGTGAAGATAAACGTCTTACTTTAGAAAAAGAAGATCGATTTATCTTATTAACTCCTAAGATTGCAGGGTTTGAAAGTTACGAAGCTAAAATTTTAGATGAAATTGCTAGATGTGATGTAACTTACAAACGTTTAAGTTCAGAAGTATTACCTATTAAAGCTTCTAATGAAGATCATAAGTTCTTAGTAAACTTGCTAAGACCTCAATTTGCTATTCCGATTCAAGGATTATATAAAGAATTCGTTAAATATTTAGAAGTTGTCAATCAAACAGGAAATTTCAAAGAATACCAAAGACCAATTCTCTTATATAATGGTGAAATATTAAGTTTTAACAACGGTAAGTTAAGTAATAAACATGAAGAATTACATTTAAATTCTAAATGTATTGATACCGCAGGTGTTCAAGATGTTAAATCAACAATTTTATCTGAACGTTTTCAAATGGGTTGTAACGGAGTTGTAACCTTATCAATGTACATGTCACCTAAGAAGATGGAATTCTTAGATCCTATTGATATTGAAACTTATGGAGTTAGCGAGGAAGCTCAAAAGCTAACTGAAGTGATTGATAAATGCAAAACTCAGATCCGAACAATTCAAACAACATTTATTTCGGAAATGAAAGATAAAATGGAAAAAACTCCTAAAAAGCGTATTTCAGTAAGTGATTATAACGATTTCAAAAAAACAATTCGCAAGGTTGTTGGTAAGATTTTTGAGAAAAATTTATATAAAAACGCAGCTGTAATAACTAGTGTTGTTGAATTAGAACAATAAGGATAATTATTAGCGATATGAAAGCTAAAGTAACAGAAAAGCTAACTAAACTTAAAACCTGATCAGATTCTAAAAAAAGTCATATTGTTAGAATAACGGTTGCATCGTTTCTAATGATTGTTCTGTTTTTAGTTTTCTTAAGAGCGCCATATTTTGGTGAGTTTATTGATGGCGCAATCTTTGATCTATTGTTTTTCGGAACAGGAAAATACATCGTTTATTTAGTATTTTTTGGTACTTTTATCGCTTTAATGTTTCGCAAAACCAGAATAACACCAATAACATATAGATCTAAAAGACTTTGATTGTTTATTCTATTTGTTGATATCTTTGTGTTAATAATTCTTGGTTTGATTCATGCAGTTTTATATTCAAAAAAAATTGCCGAAATTAACGGATTGGATAAGTATTTTTCTGATTTTTATTTTGCTGAATGATCTAAAACATTAGGGTTAAATGGTGAGTGATTATGAAACAGAAATAATAAAAATCCTTTATTAATATCTGGTGGATTAATCAATACATTGTTTGTTGTAATTAATGTTAGATACCCAATTATTATTTTCATTGGGCTTGCTATAACTTTTCTTGTTATCATTATTTTCTTCATTGGATTCTATTACAACCTAAAAGGCTTTGTCAAAATAAAAAATAAATTAATTAGAAGTTTAGGTGGAGTAATTAACAATGACTTCATACCGATGTATGAAAAATGAAAAACATCTAATTCGATTAATGTAGAAACTCCTGTTAAAGAAACTTTTGTTAAAGAAAAGCAGATCGACGATCTGTATTATGAAAATTCTAATCTAAATGTTAAAGAACTTTCTTTTTCAGAAGCCAATAATACTGTTTATAAAGAAATTAAACCTTTAGAAATTAAACAAGAATCAATCAATGAAAGAAAAGCTAACCAAGCTTTTTTAGATATTATTGTAACCAAGCTAGAGAAGTTATTTAAAGAAAAAAATATTAAAGCTGAATTAGCAGTTAAAAAATGTGGTCCAACTGAAGTTAGTTTAACTTTTGATTTTGCTGATCGAAAACAAATTAAACAGATTAAAAACTTAGATAAAGAATTAGTTGATATTTTTGAAACTAATGTGGTTAGCATTAATCAAAAAGGAAACAGCGTTTGCTTTAGTACTAGAGCATTTAATGAAAGTAAAATATCAATAACTGATGTTATGTTAAAGCAGGATTTTGATAATTCGGAATTAAACTGTGCGATCGGTATTGATGATAACTACAACCCAATTAATTTTGATCTTAAAAAAGAAAAAAATTTATTGATTGTCGGAGGATTAGGTTCAGGTAAATTAGCATGTACTTTTTCGGTCATCACATCTTTATTAGTTAATAAATCACCAAACGATTTACAACTATGTATAGTTGATTCTCCGAATTCAAAATTATCTAAACTAAACAATTTACCACACTTAATAAATTCAACAATTAACTCAGTTGAAGGTAGCAGTCAGTTTTTTGAAAAAATTATGACTGAAGTTAAATTTCGTAATAAGATTTTGGAAGCTAACCAAGTTGAATCAATTGATGAATACAACAAAACAAATCCCGATAAAAAAATTAAAGACATGGTGATTTGTATAAACGATATTAATGATTTCTTAAACCATGATTTTTCATACATTTTTAAAATCATTTCGTATATTTATAAAGTAGCTAATAAGATCAATATTTTCTTAATTTTAGTAACTAATAAAGTTGGTGCTAATTTAGTTGATGAAGAGCTGATCAAATGTTATGGAAAAATTATCAGTCTAAAACTTGATACGCATGAAGAATCAGAACTATTAATCAACAAAAAAGATTTATATAAATTACATAAAAATGGCGATCTTTACATTATTGATCCTAAATCTAAAGAGATGATAACTAGAGGGTTGTCTTGTTTTGTAGAAGATTATTTATTAGAAGATATTAAGAGACATTACTCATCAAATTATGAAAAGCATTAGTTTAAAAGAATTAGAAAACATAATTTCAACAAATAAAAAACCAATTTTTGTTAAATTTACATGGGAAGATTGTGGTGTTTGTAAGATGAACGCACCAATCATTAACAAAGTATGTGAACAAAGACAAGATCAATACGATTGCTATGAAATTGATGTTGATAAAGAACAAATTTGAGCAGAAGATGATCCTGACAATAAATGAGCAATTAAAGTAGTGCCAGTTTATATGGTATTTAAAAACGGCGAGAAAAAATTCGAACACGTAAATTTTATTGCTGAAGATAAACTAAATAGTGAATTAGATAAGCATATATAGGTAATTAAATGGACTTAATGAATGGATTTTTTAGTTTAGAACACGAGCCGGTTTTCTTTGAAATCCATTATCTTTTTTATTACACATGAACCAAAGATGGTTTAAAAAAATTAGAAGAAATTAATCAAATAAAATTTTGTAATTATGACAAAATTCAAATTAAACCATCCCATGCCAATTCGTGATATCAACTCTTTTTAATTCTCAATAAAACAAACAAACCGCTAGTTGGTGAAGTTTATTTAGATAACCAAAAATATTTATCTAACCGATCAGTTTTTTCTAAGAAAAAAGCTAAACTTTTAGTACTTAATGTTAATCAAAAAGATTATGAAGAAATACTAACTAGTAATAAAAATATTATTACTACTTTGTTTTCTAATTTTTACAACGGTTTATTAATTAAAGACATTAAAGAAAAGTTTTTAAATTATTGAAGATCGAAATTTGGTTTTCATAAAAAAGTAATTGCTCAAAGATTGCTAAATACTTTTGATGAAAATAATAATAAATTTCTTGATTTAGAAAAAAGTATAAAGTTATATAATGATCAGTTTTATAATGCTAGAGATATTAATTTAAGTCACTTTAATTTATTGAAAAGAAATTATACCGAATTAGTTGATTCATTAAGGAACTATGATGAGGATTTCAAAGCGATTAATGAAAAAAACCATCAATTGCTAAATTCTAAAAAAACATCTGAAAAGATTTCACAAATATATTTTTTAGATGATCAAATTAAAAATTTAAAGCAACGCATTATTAATTTGAAAATTAATAAAAAATATGGTCCATATTCAGTTGAGCAACTTAATGAAATTAAACGCGTTAAGTTGGAAATAAAAACTTTAAAAAGCAATAAAAGAAAACAACAAAACGATATTAAAAATATCTTAAATAATTACGTCAAAGGTTTAAAAAAACAATGTTCATTTAACCAGTCAAAAATGTTTATTGAATCTAGTTATACAGATAAAATTTACTACTTAATTGAATGGTTTAAAGCTCATGAATTATCTAAAGTAATTAAAAAAATTAAATGAATTAAGCACCTTGATATCAATATTATCAACAACTTTATCAATAATGCCAAAAAAATTATTAATAAAAAGGCAGATAGTATTGAAGACTCAAATAAATTAATTGATTTAGTTCCTAAAAAACAAATTGCTTTTTTATATTCAGACTTAAGATATCGACTTAAAAAAATTGCTAAAATATCACTTCATAAAAGTGATCAAGATATTAATAATTTAATTGTTGAATTGGTTGAAGAAAACAACTTAAATTTTGGTAGATACCTTGATGATTTTTTTCATAAAAATCTATATCTTTGAAGATTAAAACTTAACTTAAAAGAATCGATTAAACTTTATAAATTACAACCTGATTGCAATGACTTCTTTAACCTATTTAACAATAAATTTCAATCAGCAGTTTATTCAAGTAATTGAAGTTCTAAATTTAAGAAAAATGTTTTAAATCCAATCTACAAAATTTCGATTGATAGCTATAAAAAACTTTATCGCTATTATTTAAATTTATCTAATACTTCGCGCGACGATATTCAAGCTACAATTTTTTACATTAACGCTTTTGGTTTTAAATTAACATTAGATTTTATGAAGTCTTACCAAATGAGTCCGTTGGTAAGTTCTTATAGTAATTTAATTAATATTCGTTGGGCTACAAGATTAATTTGAAGTCAAATTAAAAAGTTCATTGACGAGATTGAAATTGAAACAGATAGCTTAACTAATTTCCCTAAGATTAATTTCGATGTTAAGAGTTATAGTCAAACGTTAAAAGAAAAATTCAAACAAGAATATAAAGATTATTTGGATAGTAATAATAAGATTAATTCAGCTATTGCTAACAGATATGAAAACTACATTGTTCAAAATTTTTTAGATATTAAATCTGATTTAGAGTCAAACACTCATATCAAACTAAATTTAGATGAATATAAAAAAGAAATCGAAGAAAAAATCAATTCAATTAAAGAATTAATTAAAGTTAATAAAGTTCGAAAAGAGGAATATAAAAAAGAGTATTTATCGAATAATTTAATTAATGAAAAAAGAGAGAACTTTGATCGTTTTAATAAGTTAAGAAATACGATTAAAACCTTGTATAAAAATGTTCGATTAGTAAACCGTGTTTTATATAAAAAGAAACTTTTAAAAACTAAGAATGCAATTGATATTAAAACGATTAGTTCAAAGTTGAATTATTACTTAGC
Source organism: Mycoplasma bradburyae (assembly GCF_024338845.1). NCBI lineage: Bacteria > Bacillati > Mycoplasmatota > Mollicutes > Mycoplasmatales > Mycoplasmataceae > Mycoplasma > Mycoplasma bradburyae. Next base: position 100,372 of record NZ_CP101414.1, read on the forward strand.
TATTATTAATCGATGACAATACATTTACAATATATTTATTGATTGAAAACCGACAAAATATCATTCAAAAAAATTGCGTAAAATTCTAACTGAATTATATCTTTACCGTTCTTATAAAGATGTTGGAATTAGCGAAGAAATTAACTATAGTTACCTTTCTTTTTTATCTAGTTCAGACGCAATCACAGTTTATTTATTATCAAAATTTGTAAAATTACCAAGGCTTCTATTTGTTCATAATTTTAAGTTGAATACCAAACATGAGTACAATGTGTTTAAAGGATTATTACTTAAATATCAAAATCAATCGCAAACAGCAATTATTCTAAATGATTCTGATATCCAATTAATGAACGACTTAGGGACTAAAGAGTTCTAATGCAAAAAACTAAGAAAAATACATCTAACTATATAAGCATCGTTGGTGCTAGAGAAAACAATCTAAAAAATATCAACATTGATATCCCCAAAAATCAATTAGTTGTAGTTACTGGTTTATCAGGTAGTGGTAAATCTTCTTTAGCATTCAAAACAATTTATGCTGAAGGTCAAAGAAGATATCTAGAATCATTATCGCCTTATGCAAGACAATTTTTAGGTAACAATGATAAACCAGATGTTGATTCAATTGAAGGATTATCGCCATCAATATCTATTGATCAAAAATCAACCTCTCATAACCCAAGATCAACAGTTGGTACGGTTACTGAAATATATGATTTTTTAAGATTATTATGATCAAGAGTTGGTGATGCTTATTGTGTCAATGGTCACGGTAAAATTAAAACCACAACAATTAAACAAATTATTGACCAAGTTCTAGATTTAGAAGAAAATACTAGACTTCAAATTTTAGCGCCTGTTGTTAAACTGCAAAAAGGTACTTTTAAAAATGAATTCGAAAAATATCACAAGCAAGGTTTTATGCGTGTTTTGGTTGATGGTCAAGTTTATAGTCTTGATGACAAAATAGAATTAGATAAAAACCAAAAACATAATATTAGTATTATTATCGATCGGATTGTTTTAAATAAAGATAACCAAACAAAATTAAGAATAACTGATGCTATTGAAACCGCTCTAAATGTAAGTAATGGTTTAATTCATATCATTACAGATGACAGCAAATATGAATTTTCTTTAAACCATTCTTGCGATCAATGCGGGTTTAATATTCCTGAGTTTGAACCTAGATTATTTTCTTTTAATAGCCCTGTTGGTGCTTGTGATTACTGTAAAGGGTTAGGTTTCACTTTTGAACCTGATGTTGATAAAATTATCCCTGATAAAAATTTATCAATTAACGAAGGTGGTATTGATTATTTCAAGAATACAGTTAATACTTCATCGCAAGATTGACAACGTTTTTCTTCGATAATAAAACACTACGATATCGATCCAGATACACCAATTAAAAATCTAACCAAAAAAGAGATTAATTATTTATTAGAGGGTTCAGACGAACCGATCGAAATCATAATTGAATCTAAAAATGGTGTTAGTTCAAAACTTGATTATGTTGAAGGAATTGCTAAATTAATTCAGAGAAGACATCTAGAAACTAATAGCTCAATGGCTCGTGATTATTATTCAAAATATACATCACAACAAAAGTGCAAAACTTGTGATGGTAAAAAATTATCGCCAGCAGCATTAAGCGTAAAAATAGGTGGTTTAGATATTGTTGAATTTACAGATCTAAACATTAAAAAGGAATTAGATTTTATCTTAGGTTTAGAATTCAATGAAGAAAGAGCTAAGATTGCCAAATTCGTTCTAAAAGAAATTTTAGATCGACTACATTTCTTGATTAATGTTGGTTTAGAATATCTAACATTATCAAGAAATGCTGCAACACTTTCAGGTGGTGAATCTCAAAGAATTAGATTGGCAACTCAAATAGGTTCTAGACTATCTGGAGTTTTGTATGTATTAGATGAACCATCAATCGGTTTACACCAAAAAGATAATGATAAACTAATTGATACTTTAATTTCTATGAAGAATTTAGGTAACAGTTTGATTATTGTTGAACATGATGAAGATACAATGCTAGCTGCTGATTATCTTATTGATATCGGTCCTGGTGCTGGTATTTATGGTGGTAAGATTGTGGCAGCTGGAACAGTTGATGAAGTTAAACAAAATCCTGATTCATTAACTGGTCAATATTTATCTAAAAAACAAACTATAGAAATACCTAAAAAACTTCATTCAGGCAACGGTCAAAAAATTATTATAAAAGGTGCTAGTGCTAATAATCTAAAAAATATTAATGTTGAATTCCCTTTAAATAAGTTTGTTGTGGTTACTGGGGTTTCTGGTAGTGGTAAATCAACTTTAGTTAATCAAACTTTAGTTAACGGAATTGAAAAAGCTTTATTTAATAAGCATGTTGAAGTAGGCAAATATAAATCATTAATTGGTATTAATTCAATTGATAAGATTGTAAAAGTATCTCAAGATCCAATTGGTAGAACTCCTCGTTCAAATCCGGCTACTTATGTCAGTGTGTTTGATGACATTAGAGAAGTGTTTGCTAATGTTATTGAAGCTAAAACTCGAGGTTATACAAAATCAAGATTTTCATTTAATGTTTCTGGTGGACGATGCGATGATTGTCAAGGTGATGGTGTTAAATGTATTGAAATGCATTTTTTACCAAATGTTTATGTTAAATGTACTAGTTGTAATGGTAAGAAATACAATGAAGCAACTCTTGAAATTAAATATAAAAACAAATCAATTTACGATGTTTTAGAAATGTCTTGTGAAGAAGCTTTGGAATTCTTTAAATCGACTCCATCAATTTATCGTAAGCTGCAATTGATGTGTGATGTTGGTCTTGGATATTTAAAATTATCAACAAATGCCACAGAATTATCAGGTGGCGAAGCGCAAAGAATTAAATTAGCTAAGCATCTCCAAAGAAAAGCAACTGGCAAAACAATTTATGTATTAGATGAACCGACAACCGGTCTTCATTCTCACGACATTAAAAAATTATTAATCGTTTTAAATCGTTTGGTTGAAAATGGTGATTCAGTGATTGTTATTGAACATAACTTAGATTTAATTAAGGTAGCTGATCATGTGATTGATCTAGGGCCTAATGGCGGGGATGAAGGCGGTTATGTTGTATGTACAGGTACGCCGCAAGAGTTAGTGGACAAATATACTGATTCATCTTATACAGCTAAATATTTAGCTAAAATTATGAAAAATTAACAGATAGTTCATTTTTATTAAAATGTTATAATATGTACTAGTGAAATTATGGCATCAATTACAGAATTAATTAAACAATTAAGAGCTAGCACTCAAGCTGGTTTTATGGATTGCAAAAAAGCTCTAGAAGCTACTAATAATGATATCGATCAAGCAATCAAATGATTAAGAGAAAACGGAATTGCTAAAGCAGCTAAAAAGGTTGATAATGTTGCATCTGAAGGTGTAATTAAATTAAAATTAGCTGATCAAAAAGCAACTGTTTTAGAAATCAATTCGCAAACCGACTTCGTTACTAAAAATGATCAATTTATCGCATTTTCTAATGAATTAATTGATTTAATTCACGAAACAGGAATAACAGATGTTGCTGAAATTGAAAAATTAAAATTAGCAAGTGGTTCAACTGTTGCTGAAACTCAAATTCATTTAACAGCTATTATTGGTGAAAAGATTTCTTTAAGAAGAGTTCAAATCATCAAAGAACAATCTAACAGTTCATTGGGTATCTACTTACACTCAAACAATCGCATTGGTGTAATTATTGAAACTTCTAAAACTGATGATAAAGAATTCTTAAAACATGTAGCTATGCATATTGCCGCATCTAATCCAAAATTCCTTTCTAAAGATGATGTAGCTGCTGATTTCATCGAAAAAGAAAAAGAAATCGCTAAATCACAAGCTTTAGCAGAAGGTAAACCAGCTAACTTCATAGAAAAAATTGTTGAAGGTAGAATTCAAAAAATCCTTGAAGAAGTTTGTTTAGTAAACCAAAAATTCTTAATCAACCAAGAACAAACTGTTTTAGAAGCTGCAAAAGCTAAAAATATTCAATTATTAAGCTTTGTTAGATTTGAAGTTGGTGAAGGTATCGAAAAAGCTGCTAGCAACTTCGCGGACGAAGTTAAAGCTCAAATGAAATAAGATTGAGGTTTAAAGAGACGATGAAAAAGCCAAACATAATTATTAAAATTAGTGGAGCTTCGCTTCAAGATAAAAACAGCAGTGATTGTTACTCTTATGACAAGATTAATAGTTTGGCTAACCAATTAAAAACTTTATCATCAAAATACAATATTGGATTGATTGTAGGTGGTGGTAATATCTTTCGTGGAAAATTAGCGAAGGATTTTGGTGTTGAAATAAACAAGGCTGATTATATCGGTATGTTGGCTACTGTTATTAATTCATCGCTTTTAGAATCTAAATTACAATCATTAGGTTTAAAAACAAAAGTTTTATCAGCTTTAGAAGTTAAAGGTTTAACTCAAGAAATAAACCCAAAAAGCTTATCTGAGATATTTAACGATTGTGAAATCGCCTTCTTCTCAGGTGGAACAGGTAACTCGCATTTCACAACTGATACCGCAACTGTATTAAGAGCAATTCAAATTAATGCAGATATGGTGCTGATTGGCAAGGATGGTGTTGATGGGGTTTATACTGCTGATCCTAAGATTGACAAGAACGCAACATTTATTGAGAAAATATCTTATAAAGATGCGTTAGCTAAAGAATTAAGAATCATGGACCTAACTGCTTTTAGTTTGGCTATGGATCATAATTTAAAATTATTAATCTTTAATATCGAAGCTGATCAATCGATTATTAAAACAATTGATAATAAAAACAAACACACAACAATTACAAACTAACTTTTAAACATGGAATTTAAAATTTATTCTGATTTTTTTGAAAAAGAAGCTGATGCTAAAATTTCTTGACTAGAAAGTGAATTATCAAAAATTCGTTCAGGAAGAGCTAACCTTAAAATTCTTGATGATGTTAAAGCTGAATATTATGGCGAATTAACACCATTAATTGAAATGGCTAACTTATCAATTCCTGAACCAAGAGAAATTTTAATTAAACCATACGAAAAATCTCAAGTAAATCCAATTCAATCTGCTTTATTAAAAGCTAATTTAAACTTAACTCCGGTTGTTGATGGTGATAAGATTCGCATTAAATTACCTCAACTAACTGAAGAGAATAGAAAAGAAAACGTTAAAAAAGCTAAAGCGATTGGTGAAAAAGCGAAACAAGAAGTTAGATTTGTTCGTAGAGATACGCTTAATAAACTTAAATCAGACAAGATAGCTGATAAAGATTTGAACAAGTTTTTCGAGGGTGAAATCGAAAAGATTACCAAGAAATATATTGATCAAATTGATGCAATTTTAACTAAAAAAGAAAAAGATTTACTAAGCCTATAATGAATGTAGGAATTCAAGAAACTAAAAACCGAACAACAAACAAGAACAGTAGAATAATGATTGCTATTGTTATTGTTTGTTTTTATATTTTATTGATGCTTTTTAGCGCTTTAGCTGATTATAATAACGATTGATCTCCATTTTATCCTGTTATACAAAATGGCGTCCTGGTTGATAGTCTTAAAAATGCATTGATAAGAACAACATTTAGTGTTTTTAGTACTTTAATTATTTTCCTTGCTTTCTTTTTGGGAATTAAAGAAATTGGCGATGTTTTTTACAGGACTAATAAGAAAATTATTTATTGGTTTATCGGTGTAAATTCAGTATTTTATTTAGTTATTACATTTACAAACATAGCGATTACACAATTTCATAACATCTATCAAGATCTTGATAATATACCAAGTAAGATTCATGTATCTTTAGAATGACTTAATAATTACCGCGGATCGGTTGATTTTAGTTTCTTAGGATTAATGGGGTTGATGGTAATAACCCACTTTGTATTAATCTTATACTTGTTAAAAAAAGTTAATCGCTTCAACAAAAAAGACATAATAAACGCATTTGGATTATGAATCTTTTTCTCTTGTGGAATTTATGGAATTACCTATACAGTATTAAATAATGGTTGAACTACATTCTTATACTTACTATTATTAGTAAGTATGAACGACTCTTTTGCTTATGCATTTGGTAAAAGATTTGGTAAAACCAAAATGGTTCCCAACATAAGTCCTAATAAAACTTGAGGTGGAGCAATTTATGGATTAATTACAACATTATTAATAATGTTGTTTGTTACAGTGCTATATAATATTCCGATATTTATAAAAAATGCAGCTGAATCACAAACTACACTTGATAAAGTTGATCCAAATAATTTAATAGCTAACATTTATTATTTAACAACTTACTGACAAAGCCAAAGATTTGTTTGATTCTGATGATTCTTTGTAGCTTTAATGATTTTCTTTTTATCAATTGTTTCAATTCTTGGTGATTTATATTTTTCTTATGTGAAAAGACAATACCAAATAAAGGATTATTCAACAATACTAAAAGGTCATGGTGGCATCTTAGATCGTTTTGATAGTGTTTGTTTTGTGTTTATTGCTTTCATGATTTTTAGAATATTTGTAAGTTAATTAATATAAATATAATCATATGAAAGTATTAGTACTTGGAGCTACAGGTTCAATTGGAAAACAAGCAATTGATGTTATTTGTCGATTGAATTATGAGCTTGTTGGTTTTTCTTATTATAAAAACCATTCTGAAGCAAAAAATATTATTAATCAATTAAATCCAGGCTATGTTTTATGTCATAGTGATAATAAACATAACAAAAACATAAAAAGTGACTTAATTGAATTAATTGATAAATCTAAACCAAAAGTTGTTATTAACGCAATTAATGGTTCGGCGGGAATTGAAGCTTCATTAATTACTCTTAGCAAGAAAAAAGATTTATTACTAGCAAATAAAGAATCTTTAATAATCGCTGGTAAACAATTAAACTTAATCAAAAAGAACGCTAAAACTAATATTTTTCCAATTGATTCTGAACATACTTCGTTGTACGATTTAATTAAAAATACAAATAAAAAACAGATCAAAGAATTGATTATTACTGCATCTGGTTCAAGGTATTTTAATTTACCTAAATCTGAGTTAAAAAAGATTACATATCAAGATGCAATCAATCATCCAAATTGAAATATGGGTGAAGAAATTTCGATAAATTCAGCTACTTTTATCAATAAAGTTTATGAAATTGTTGAAGCGTATCATTTGTTTCAAATCGCTAAAATTACTCCAGTAGTAGAAAAAACATCGACAATCCATGCGGGAGTTATTTATCAAGATAATTCGATTCATTTACACGCTAGTACAAATGATATGCGTTGATCAATTCAATCAGCACTAACTCAATTTAACAATAAAAATAATATTGTAAGAGAGTTAGATATTTATCAAAAACAGATTAAATTTGAAAAAATTGATTTTGAACAATATCCTGTATTTAAAATTGCTTATGATATATTAAAAAATCCAAGCACTACAAGAGGTGCTGTTTTAGTTTGTATCAATGAATTCGCTTTAAACTTATTTAGAAACAACAAAATCAATTTTTTACAAATATCTGAATTGATTATCGATTTTTATTGAAACTACAAACATAAAAAAATTGATGATATTTGGCAAATAAACGATTTAATATTTAAAATTAAAGAAGAGATATCAACTAAATACTCCCATTTAAGCAAATAAAAGATGATTTCATATTACGCAAATTTAGCTCTGCTAATTCTTATACTAATATTTTCGATCATAGTGACTTTAACAATTCACGAACTAGGGCACTATGTTTTTGCTAAAATATTTAAAGTGCATATTAAAGAATTCTCAATCGGCATAGGTCCTGTATTATTTTCTTTTTATCTTCGTAAAAAGAAGATGATTTTTAGTTTTCGAATGATTTTAGCTGGAGCTTTTGTCATGCTTGAAAGCGATAAACTTAAACAAGCCTATATTGATGATCCAAATGCTAGGAATTACAACTTTTATTTAATGCCTAGACCTAAAGGTACTTATTCATTAGAAAAAGTTGCTTATTGAAAACAAATATTAATAATGGTTGGTGGAATTATCTTTAATTTTTTTGCCTTTGGTTTTTTCTTAGCGATATTTGAAACAATATTTAAAGGTCAGAGTTTAGCGATAGCAAAATTCTTTAAAGATATTTTTATTAATATTGGTAAAGGATTTGTTTTATATGAAGCATGAAAACCTGGATTAAACACAGGAGGCGGATCTATGGGTGGCGCTGGTGATGTTATTAAATTCTCATCAAGAACAGCATCATACCAAGAATTATTAACAACATTGATTTCGATCAATGGAGCTACTGCTGTATTCAACTTTATACCAATCGCGCCATTAGATGGATCAAAGATTCTTCAATATACTTATCAAAGAATTGCTAAAAAAGAAATGAATGAAAAAGTATGAACTTGAACAACAATGATTGGTGTTGTTTTAGTTATCTGAGTTTCGCTGGGAAGTATAATTAATTTAATAATAGTCGGATAGAGAAGGGGATAAATAAAATGAATAAAACCGAAAGCAAAGTTCATGATATTCATTTCACTATTAATTGACTTAATAAATTCTTTTCTGTATCTGAGCAACTACTTAATTATTTAAGACTAAACGCAGAAGAATCAATTCACACTCTTTCTAAGTCTAAAAGGACCATAGAATTGGTCTTTTTTTTAAAAAAACCATTAACACCAGAATTATACGAAGAAGCAGTTCGCTTAACAAACTTATACACAAATACCAATAATGAATATTATCTATTCATTAACTTTGCTATTAAACAATCATTATGAACTCCTGAATTAATACAAAACTGTATTCAGGATATATGTCGTTATAAAAACAAGCCTGCTTTTTTCTTGGAAAAAATCGAATGTATTGATGATAGGACGCATGAAATTGTCTTTGCTAATCAAAACATGAAAGCAATGTTTGATGAATCAAATAATGAGATAGTAGATTACCTTGATAAATTAGGTTTTCATGATATTAAACTAACATCTCGTTTTGATCTTGAATTAGCTAATAAAAAACAACTAAAAGAAAAACAAAAAGAATTAGTGATGACGCAAGCAAGAAAAATTACTAGCAAAGAAAAACCAAAATACCCAAGTCTAGAAGAATGTATTGAATACAATAAAATTCCTGACAGTTCTGAGATTACACCAATAATAGAATTTGATCAAAATGAACCAACTTCATTAACAACATTATGAGCTAAAATTTATCAGATTAATTATGTCGAAAATCCAAATTTTAGAAGAATTAAAATCGGACTAGCTGATAGAGATAGTGCGATTTTAATTTTTGATTCTTTATGAAATGCTAATTATTTATCTAGCGATTATATTAATCAATTTAAAGTTGGTGATTGAGTAAAAATTCAAGTAAGAGTTCGAAGTTCTCGCGATCAAAAATTATATACATATATTGAACGTTTAGAAAAAGCTGATGTACCTGAATGATTAAAACCAACGCCAGAAGATTATACTGACCGTCATGAATTTTTCTTTCACACTAAAATGAGTGCTCATGACGGACTTAACGATGTTAATGATTTGAAAAAATTCTGCGAAGAAAATCAAATTAAAGACATCGCAATTACTGATACTGGTGTAGTACAATCCTTCCCTGATTTAGTGTCATGAAAAACTAAATTAAGCCCTGAAATCAAAGTTCATTATGGATTGGAAATTGATGTCTTTGACGATACGGAATTTATTGTAAAAAACAACAAAGATCTTAATCTTGAAGATCTTACTTTTGTTGTTTATGATATTGAAACAACTGGTTTAAATGCTTATTATGAGCAAATTATTGAAATCGGTGCAACAAGAATTAAAACATCGCTTAACAAAACAAATAATCAACTAGAATTTACTGTCCTAGATAAGTTTGAAAAATTCATTAAAAATGAAAAACCGTTATCAGAATTAACTACAAACTTGACTAAGATAAAAGATAGCGATCTAGCTGATGCTGAAGATGAAAAAACTGTTCTTAACCAGTTCATGAATTTCATCCAAAAAAACGATGTTTTAGTTGCTCACAACGGTATTGATTTCGACTTTATTTGAGTTAATACTAAACTTGATAAATACAATTTAGGCAAGCTTGATAACCCAATGCTTGATACCCTAAGATTAGCATATCAACTATACCGTTATCAAAGATATAGTCTAGAAAACTTATCAAAAAAACTAGATGTCGAATATGACAAGGAAGCAGCTCACAGAGCTAATTACGATACCGAAGTTTTATCTAAATGTTTGATAGCTATGCTTAGTAATGTTTATGCTAAGAATTGAAGATCATTATTAGATTTAAACGATAAACAAAAATTAGTTAATGATATTGCTAATTTAAAAGTTAACAAAAAAACAGATTCAAACGATCAAGAAGAATCTAATTCTTTATTAAATGAAAATTTATTTAATCGTATTCGGGCTAGAAAAGCATTATTATATGCAAAGAACCAAAAAGGTTTGAAAGCATTATATAAACTTGTTAGTTTAGCATCAACAGATCAATTTTATGGAACCCCTAAATTATTTTGATCTGATATTAAAAAATACGAAGACGATATTTTGGTTTCATCTCATCCGCTTAATGGTCACATTGTGCATGCTGCTAAATATGACACAGAAGAAAATCTTGTAAAAATCATTAAAAATCATAATTTTGTTCAGATTCCCTTACCTTCTTTATTTAGAAAAGAAATTTCAAAAGGTAATATTGAACAAGAACATGTTTATGATCTTATTAATAGAATTATTAAGATCTGCGAACAAGAAAACATCTTATATACATTTAGTTCTTTAGCGCATTATTTAAGAAAAGAACAGAAGAAATTTTATGACTGCTTAATTACCACAGAGATGGCTGGTAAAAGATTGCACCATTTCTATGATCGTGAACTAGAAGATAAAAATAGAAGAGAACTAATTACACCATACTTACATATACGTAAGAAAATGGAAGTTTATAATGATTTTAACTTCATCAAAGAACCAAATATTTTAGCTAAACTGATTCATCAAAATGGAGCGAAAATCTCGCAATTATTTGATGACGATAAATTATTGCCATACCCTCAAAAATTACATCCACCAAAGATTGAAGGATCTGATGAAAAACTACAAAAATTAGTATGGGATAAAGCTGATGAATTATTTGGTCAACAAATTGATCCAATCATTAAATCGAGAATTGAATATGAATTAAATGCAATTATTGGTAATGGTTATGGAATTGTTTATTGATTAGCACATTTACTAGTTAAAAAATCTAACGATGATGGTTATATTGTTGGTTCGAGAGGTTCAGTAGGATCATCAATTGTAGCGTTATTAGCTGGTATCTCAGAAGTTAATCCATTAGAACCATATTATTATTGCAAAAAGTGTAAAAAAACCGAGTTTATTAATGATATTGATGACGGATATGATCTTGTTAATAAACCTTGTATTAATCCTTCTTGCGATGGGGAAATGAAAGGTGAAGGGCACAATATTCCGTTTGCCTCGTTTATGGGGTTCAATGGAGAAAAGATTCCTGATATTGATTTAAACTTTTCAAGTCTTTACCAATTAAAAGCTCATGATTATGTTAAGGAAATGTTTGGTGAATCGCACACAGCTAGAAGCGGTACGATTTCAACCATGCAAGAAAAAACTGCACGTAAATTCGTGTACGATTATTTCGAAAAACTAAATCGACCTGAAGATATCGATCGTTTAACTGATTGGTATGCTAGCGAAATAACTGAAATCAAAAGAACAACAGGACAACACCCTGGAGGTATTTTAGTTTTTCCTAAGGATATGGAAATTGAAGATTTTTGTCCAATTAACTATCCTGCAGATGATAAAAGTTCTAATTGAAAAACTTCTCACTTTAAATATGAATACCTTCATGATACTTTATTAAAACTAGATATTTTATCTCAAGAAGACCCGACAATTCTTAAGTTTTTATATGATGTAACTAATGTTAAAGCAGAAGACATTCCTAATAATGATAAAGATGTTTTATCATTATTTAATTTAGAACACTGTTTAGATTTTAGTGGTAACGACATTTTAGCGAATGCGACAGGTGCTTTAGGTATTCCGGAGTTTGGTACTAAAATTACAAGAGACATTTTAAAGATAGCTAAACCAGCTTCTTTTGCTGATTTAATTAGAGTTTCTGGTTTAAGTCACGGAACAGATGTTTGAGCTGGCAATGCTGCTGATCTAATTCTTGAAAAGAACTATAAGCTTAATGAAGTTATTGCTTGTCGTGATGATATTATGACTTATTTAAGTTCGATTGGTATCGATAAAAAAATCGCATTTAGCATTATGGAAGATGTGCGTAAGGGTAAGAAGTTAAAACCTCAATACGAAGAAATCATGCGAGAATTTAAGGTATCTGAAGACTACATTGATTCTTGTAATAAAATTAAGTATATGTTCCCTAAAGCCCATGCAACAGCTTATGTTTTAATGGCGTGAAAAATTGCGTGATTTAAACTTCATCATCCTTTAGTGTTTTATGCTGCAATCTTTTCATTTAAAATCAAAGAACATGATATTCTTCCTTGTGTTACTGGTGGCATTAATGAAGTTATGCGCTTGCATAAAGATATATCAACACGAATTGAAAAATCACGACGAAATAATACTAATGCCGCTTTCAAAGTTACCGAAAAAGAAAAAGATCTTTTATCAACTTATGAAGTGTATATTGAAATGTTGCAACGTAATATTAAATTAGAACAAGTAAGTTTAGAACATTCAGATGCATTAAATTTTGTCGTTAAAAATAACAAAATTTATCCACCATTTAATGTAATACCAGGACTAGGTGAAGAAATTGCTAAACTGATTGTTAAAAGTCGTAACGAAAGCGCTTTTAAATCTCAAGCAGATTTAAAAACAAGATGTAAATTATCAAAAAAAATCTGGGATTATTTCACTGAGTACAAAGTATTTGGCGACTTGAAGCCGGATGAAAAAATTCGGTTATACTAAAATATATAATAATAAAAATTTATGGCTTCTGATTGAACTTGATTAAAGAATCGACTTATTAACGATAAAACTAAATCAAAGAGCTTTTGAATTGGTTCTACTAGTAGTTCTATAATGGATATTGCAGAATTACTAAAGGCTACTTCTAATATCTTTGATCTCTCAATAAAAGGGATCATTACATATCTTAATAGCAACGATCATTTAGAATTAGATTTAAAAAAACTAAAAGAATTATCTGATGAAGATGCGATGCGACTTTTTGAATTTGATAATTCTAGAGAATTGTATAAGTACTATACAAATGAATTTAGTAAGTTGCATAAAAAAATTAAGAAACAACAAAGAGAAACAGGTGATGCTTCCTTATTTATTGGGTTGCCAATTATTGAAGGTTGTAACCAATGAGGTGATAGCTATAAAGCGCCGTTATTATACGCAGAAGTTGAATTAAAACAAGTTAATCAGTATCAAAAAATTATCTTATCAATCAATAGGTCAGAATTCTTAATTAACACAACAATACTTGCTGTTGAAACAAATAAGCGGGGGATCTTGTTTGAAAACAATTATGATCAATCGAAATTAGATGTTGATCAAGCAATTGAGATCTTTAGATCCTTAGATATTGGATTTAAAAAAATGCCAACGAACGAACTTTATCGTTTTCAAAATATAACTAAAAAAGAGTTCGTTCAAAAATGAAGTGAAAATGGCGCTGTAAACAATATTTTAAATAATGTTGTTTTAGGTGTTTTTGACGTAAAAGGCGATAAATTATTAAAAGATTTTACAGAAATATTGGTTAATGATCCAGGTGCTATTGATGAAACTTTTAATAATAAAAAAGACCTTTTATTTAACCACGAAAAGTTTGCTAATGAATATTCATTAAGTGATATTTATTTAGTATCGCATTTAGATTTTTATCAACAATTAGCTGTTAAACATGCTCTTGAAGGTGATGTTGTTATCGAAGGTCCTCCTGGTACAGGGAAGTCTGAGACGATCCTGAATATTTTAATTAATATTGCTCTTAGAAATAAAACTGCATTGTTTGTTACAGAAAAAGCGACAGCAATGGAAGTTGTATATAACCGTTTAGGAAAGTTTAAAAACCTGGCATTATACATCCCAAATTTAAACAAAGAAGCAGGTAAATTTTATAGTCAGTTTTCTAATTACGAAAAATACTTTGTGGAAAACTATTATGATAATGTTTTAAACACACCACCTGCAAAGTTCGATAAAAACTACTTAAAACAGTATTATGAAATGTCGAACATAATCCAAAAAATATATAACTACGAAATCAGCTCAGGTGATTATAGTTATTCTTTCTTGAGTTTGATTTTAGGTTTTGAACCATTGGATGTTGAACATATTAAAATCGATGATTTTGTTCGATTTAATGATTGAGTGAGAACTTATACAAGCGAAGAGTGAATGGAAAAACATCGCGAGTATATTGCTTTATATAACGAAATTGATACCAAATGAAAAGCTAGTACTTTTTCTACATTTCTTAAGATTTATCAAAATGATCCAGATGACATCAGAACACTGATGTATGCTATTCATCTATATGCTAAAAAAGGAATTGTTAAAGAACATTACCGTGTTCCTTTTTTATTCAAACCATATGAAAAACTGATTGAATCTTGCAAGTTGGTAACTCAACAGATTAATAGGTTTATTGAATTAGAACCATATAAATCTGAAACAACTAAAAGAACTATTCTAAAGAATATTGAAATTAATATTAAGAAACGTCAAAAAGAATATTTTAATTCTTGATATGTGCAAAATCATTCAGGCGTTTTTTTAAGTAAATTAAATTGAGCACAAAATGCTTTAGATGGTCTTCAAGAAAACTATACCTCTGATGTTGATGTTTATATTCAATCGTGTAAACGTAATCTTAAAGCTAAGATTATTAAAAACTTTTATGATCTTTACAAAGAAGATAAGAAGACATTGTTAGAAATTTGTCGTCAAGGACGTAATAAGATTTTTAAGAATATAAATTGATGATTCAATCTTAACCGTGAAAACATTATGCGGATGTTTAAAATTCACATAATGTCATTTGAAACAGCATCAATTTTACTTGAAAACCGCAAGGACTTGTATGATTATGTAATAGTTGATGAAGCTAGCCAAGTGTTTTTAGAAAGAGCATTACCATCGCTTTATCGTGCTAAGAATTATATTATTGCAGGTGATACCAAGCAATTACAACCAAGTAGTTTCTTCTCATCTCGTTCAGAATATGATGAAGTAGCACTTGATCATATTCCTGATGAAGAGTTAATTGAAGTTGAAGAATCAGTTAATGCAATCAGTTTAATTCATTTCTTGAAAGAAAGAAGCAGAATTAATGTGATGTTAAAGTATCACTACCGTTCGAATTTTGGTGATTTAATCGCTTTTACTAATGATCATATCTATGATAGTGAATTGATCTTTATGAACAAAGCGATCAAACAAAAGAATTCTTTTATCGTTCATGATGTTATTAATGGTAAATGAAAAGATCGTAAGAACGTTGCTGAGGCTCAAGAAATCGTATCACGCGTTCAACGTTTAACTAAAACTGAAGATTACAAAAAAACTTTAGGTATCGTTGCTTTTAATAAAAATCAAGCAACCCTTATTGAGTTAATGCTTGATAAATTGAATGATCCATTAATCAATGAATGAAGAGAACGTACGAATGATAATGGTGAATACACCGGATTATTTGTTAAGTCGGTTGAAAACGTTCAAGGGGATGAACGTGATATTATCATCTTCTCAATTGCTTATGACAAATCAGTAGTTAGTTATGGACCGATTAGTAGCACCACAAATGGAATTAATCGATTAAATGTAGCAATCACCAGAGCCAAAGATCGCATTGAAATATTCAAGTCATCTAAAGCTAGCGAATATAATGGTTGAGGTTCGTCTTCACCAGGTTCTAGATTATTCGTAGAATATCTAGATTATTGCGAAAAGACCGCTAAAAACGATAACTTGCCAACATTTGATCGACAAACAATCGAGATTGAAGATAAACTAAAACAAAAGCCTGATATTTTTGAAGAAGTTAAACAAACTCTTGAAAAAATGTTTGGTCAATATTTCACAGTTAAGAGAAATGTTGATAACGGATCATACAACTTTGATTTCGTTATTTATTATGATGATATTCCGATACTAGTAATTGATTTAGATATCAAAGAATTCAAAGGAATGGCTGATTTTAGCGAAAACTTTGTTTATCGCAAAATCTTCTTAAAAAATCGTGGATGAGAACACTACACAATCTGATCTACCGAATGAAAACTTAATATGAAAAAAATCTTATTAGAGATTAAAGATATTCTCGATAAAGGAACTAGATCAATTCGAAAAGAAAATGAAAATTAATAATTATCTTTTAAGATAAAATTATTTTCTTGTATAATTAAAATAAGAATTATGAATAGCGACAACCCGAGGTTGTCGCTTCTTTTTTAAATTAATTCATGAGTGTTGATAATAAAAGTTTCTTAGAAGCAATCGAGACGGTTGCTCTATCTAAAAATATTTCTAAACAAGAAATAAGTTCAATTTTAAAAGATGCAATTATTAGAGCTTGCGCTAAAGAAGATCCAGATCAAAGAATTGATGTAATGATTGATTTTGATTCTGGTTTATTAAAGATTTTTAAACTATATAAAGTAGTTGAAAATTCTATTAGCGAAGAAGAATTTGATGAAATTAACGAAATTCATTTAAGTGACGCTTTAAAAACTAACCCAACAATTCAGGTTGGCGATGATTTTTTAAGATCGCTTAGCATTAGTGATTTATCAAGAGTAGTAGCTACTAATATTTCGCAATATTTCCGTCAAAAGTTATCAGAATTAGTTAACAAACAAGCTGTATCTGAATGAACTCCTAAACTTAATAAAATTGTTCGTGGAACTGTTGAAAGAGATGAAAACAACCAAAACATTTTATTAGTTAATTTAGGTGGTATTTATGCTTATTATTACAAAAAAGATTGAGTTCCTAACGAAGAGTTAAAACCAGATGTTGAATATGATTTTGTATTAACTCAAATCAAAGAACAATCTAAGAGTTGACCACTTGTAGTATCACGTTCAGACGCTAAATATGTACAACATATACTAACTGAAAACATTCCTGAGATTAAAGAAGGAATTGTTGAAATTAAAGCGATTCAAAGAGTAGCTGGACAAAAAACTAAAGTTGCAGTTTCATCAAATAATCCTGATATTGATCCTGTTACATTAATTTTAGGTGATGGCGGGATGCGAATTAAAACAATTGCAGCAAACCTAATTGAACACTCAGCTGGAGTTAAGTTTAGTAATGAAGTTATTGATATCTTCCACTGAAATGATGATGTATTTAAATTAATTGCTAATGCTTGTTATCCAGTTGATATCATCGGGATCGATGTTTTAGAAGATTCTGAAAGAGATAAAAGTGTTGATATTATTGTAGAAGATCAATATTTACCTTACTTAATTGGTAGAGCTGGTATCAATGTTAGATTATTATCTTACATAACTGGTTGATCAATTGATTTTAAAGCTCACTCAGTTGCTATCGAAGATGGTATTAACATCGTTCCATTAAACTATTCGCCAATTAATAATTCAGTATTAGCTGACCAATTTAAATTCAACAACAGAAGATCAAGAATTGCATCAAAACAACCATTCAAGAAAGTTGAAAAAATTCAAACTCCATTGGTTGCTTACTCAACAGCAGTTGAATCAGATGCCGATATTAAAGTTGATATTGATAGTATTTACACTGAACCACAAGAACAACGTTATGAAATGATTGACGTTAGTAAATATCAACCAAAACCAATTTCAGACGAAGTATTAGATGAGAACTTGCCTATTGAAAGCTTCGATGAAATTAAACAATTCGAAGAATTTGATCCTTCAGTTATTGAACAAGAAAATAACGAAGAATTAATCAACGAAGAAGAGAATCAAGTTGATGTTGTTCAAGAACAACCTATTAAAAAACAATCTGATGATATTTCAGAACAACTTGCAAATATAGATTTAGATCAATTATTAGAAGAACCTAATAATACTCAACAAGAACAAAAAGAAACTAAAGCTTCTAAGAAGTCTAAAAAACAAAAAGAAGAGATTCAAGAATCTGTTGAGTTTGTTGCTGTTGATGAATCAGCATATGATAACGTGAAAAATGACAATACATCAATTACCGAATTAATTCGCGAAATCGATGTAACAGCAACACCAAAAAAAGAAATCAAAAAAGTTCTCCTTGTAGATGATAAAAAAGAAAAAGACAAGGATAAGAAAAAGAAGAAGAGCCAACGTCAAAGCTTGGACAGCTTCGATGATCTATAATATTTAGCACGAAATGAAAAACATTAGCCTACGACTTGATTTGATAAGTAAAAAACAATTTCCAAAAAATCAATTGTTTCGAATCGTTTTTTATAACAATCAATTAATCATTGATCAAGAAAACAAAATTAAAGCTCGTGGCGTGTATTTTAAAAAAGACAATGAATTCAAAATCGATAAAAAGATCAAAGCTTTAATACAAAGAAGCTTTAAAACTAAGGTATCAGAAGAACAATTTGAAAATCTTAGTACCGCATTAGAGAAACGAGGTCAATATGAATAAGAAACCGGCAAAAAATAAAAAACCATTTGATAAGAGATCTAAGATCAATATCAAATCTTACTTAAAAGAAGTTAAGGTTGGTGTTCAAGATGGAGTTTTTATTTATACAGACCCTTTAAGTATCGATCAGTTTGCTAAAAAAATTAACCAACCTGTTGCTAAAATTATTAAATATTTTTTTGCTAAAGGGATCAATACAATTAACTTAAATACGATTCTTTCTTTAGAACAAATTGGTGAATTGTGTTTAGAGTTTGGTCTTGATTTTAAGATCGAAAAAGAAGTAACAAATGAAAATATCTTAGATAATATCGAATTCAAAGATAAAAAAGAAGATCTAGTTAAACGCCCTGCAATTGTTACTGTAATGGGTCACGTAGACCACGGTAAAACCTCTTTATTAGATGCCATTAGATCTACTAATGTAACATCTGGTGAAGCTGGTGGTATCACTCAACATATTGGTGCATACCAAGTTAAGAAAAATAATGAATTAATTACATTTATTGACACTCCTGGTCACGAAGCATTTACCGAAATGCGTGCTCGTGGTGCTAATATTACTGATATCGTTGTTTTGGTTGTAGCTGGTGATGACGGTATTAAACCTCAAACAGAAGAAGCTATTGACCATGCTAAAAACGCAGGTGTTCCAATAATCGTTTTTGTTAACAAAATGGATAAACCATCTGCTAATTATGAACGTGTTGTTCAACAGATCTCTAAATATGATTTATCACCAGAAGATTATGGTGGAGATACAATCTTTGTACAAGGTTCAGCATTAAAAAATGAAGGTATTAACGAGTTATTAGATTCAATCCTTACATTAGCAGAAATTAATGAATATAAAGCTAATCCTAACGCAGATCCATATGGTATTGTTGTTGAATCTAAATTAGTTTCAGGGCTAGGTCCACAAGCTACTGTTATTATCAAGCGTGGAACTTTAAAAGTTGGTGACTATATCTGTATAGGTGCTGCTTTTGGTAAAGTTAGATTAATGCAAGATGAAAAAGGTAATAATATAACTGAAGCCACCCCATCAACACCTGTTAAAATTTCAGGTTTAGATAATGTGCCAGTTGCTGGTGAAAAATTCTTAGGTTTAGCTACTGAAAAAGAAGCTAAAGAATTATCAGAATCATATAAAATTAAACAACAAAAACAAAAACACCTAAGTTTACAAGAAAGCCACGAAAAAAGAACGCGTGTTAACACTGATGGTCTTAAATGTATTGATTTAATTATTAAGTCAGATGTTCAAGGAAGTTTAGAAGCAATTAAATACGCGATTTCTAACATCAACATTGAAGGTGTTACTACGAATATTATTCGGGCTTCAACTGGAGCGATATCTGAAACTGATATTAAATTAGCTCAAGCTTCAAATTCAACTGTTATTTCATTTAATTTAGCAGTTTCTAAACAAATTAAAGATTTAGCTAGTTCATCAAACATCGAAATCTTATCTTATGAAATCATTTATAAGATGGTTGAAGATCTTGAAAAGATCATGAAGGGTGAATTAGACCCAGTGTTTGAAGAACAAGACTTAGGTCAAGCAATCGTTAGAGCAATTTGAAAACACTCAAAAATTGGTACGATAGCCGGAAGTTATGTTCAATCTGGTAAAGTAGTTAAAAATGGACTATGTCGAATTATTCGTGATGGTGTTATTATCTATAAATCTAAGATCGGTTCACTAAAAGTTAAAGAAAATTTTGCTGATAAAGTTGAAAACAATAAAGAGTGTGGAATTGTTGTTGAAAACTACAATGATATTAAAGAAAACGATATTATTGAAGTTTATGAAATTGTTAAAAAACGAGTGCAATAATGAGTAATATTAAAACTTTAAGATTAGAATCAACAATTCATCGAATTCTTAATAACGCAATTAGTTCAGAGATTGAAAATCGCTTGGTAAGAGAAAGTTCAATTACCTCAGTTAAACTATCACCAGACAAAAGTATAGCTAAAATTTACATCGATTGTTTCATCCAAAAAAACATTGCCAAAACATTGCAAGCATACAAAGACGTTGCTGGTGTTTTTAAATTTATCTTAAGTAAAAAATTAACTATAAGAAAAGTTCCGCAATTAGTTTTCTACCAAGATGAAAGTATTACAAATGGTATGAAAATAGATCGTATTCTTGCTGAAATTAAAGAAGAAGAACAAAAATAAAAATAATCAGCTTTATTACATAAAGCTGATTATTTCATAATTATATTTATCAATCAATGAATTTACAATTAATCAAACCAGATAAAACTCATAAACAAGTTATTGTTGATATGCTTGAAGAATGAATTGAGTTTAATAAACAAAACGATGTTAATAATTCGCCTTATGCGATCTTTAAAAATTCTTACAAAGATTTTGATTATTATCTAGATAATCTAGATAATAAAGATGACTCAAATGGGATGGTTGCTGATTCAACATTCTTCTTATATGACGAAATAAATAACAAAGCTCTAGGAGCTATCAACATTCGCCATTATCTTAATGATTACTTATTAAACTATGGTGGTCATATTGGTTATGGAATCAGACCATCAGAACGACAAAAAGGATATGCCACTAAAATTTTGCAACTAGGCTTAATAAAATGCAAAAAATTAAACTTAGATAAAATTCTTTTAGTGTGTGATAAGAATAATATTGGATCAGTAAAAACAATCAAGAATAATCATGGTATTCTAGAAAATGAAATATTACAAGATAATAAAGTTATTCAGCGTTACTGAATAACTTTATAAAACTAATCTGATATTAATTAAAAACTTAATTTTGGTTAAATTTAAAAGATCGTTTAAAGATTTATCTTATTTAAATAATTTTTTTTAAAATATATCTAACTATTATGCAAAAACAAAATATATTCAAACAGTATAAAATTGCTCTTAACAACGATAAGTTAATGAAGAAGAAGTGAGTATTGATCACTTCTATAACTGTTGTCTTGGTAATTTTCTTTGCGATCGTTTTAGGTATTATGCAAAGATTCATTAGTTTACCATCAACGCAATATCCAGCTGTTCATAATGCTAAAACATTAAATGAAGCGATGCGAATTATGGCGATTGTCTATTTTGCAATCTTTTTCTTGCCATACCTATATTTTATTGCGGCATTCTTTTCTGGAATTAACCAAGTATATCGTTCGTTTAGTTTACACATGGTGATCTGAGCTACGATATTTATTGGAATAATTTTAGCGGTTATCACTTCAATAATGTTAGCTGTTGGTTATTCTTATTTAGATACATATAACTTGATCAGAAACTTTCAATAAAAATGGATTTTAATAACCAAATAGTTATTATTGATAAACCTAAAAATATCTCTAGTGCTTTTTGTTTAAATATCTTCAAGAAAAAATTCAAGATCAAAAAAGCAGGTCATAATGGAACTTTAGATCCATTAGCTTCAGGAGTTCTAGTTGTCGGGACTGGCAATAAAACTAAAGTGCTAAATGATCTTAATAAAGACGATAAACAATATTTGGTAAAATTAAAGTTTAATACTCATACCGATAGTTATGATTCACTAGGCAAAGTAATCAGAACTTCTAATTATGTACCAACTCAAGATAAAATTAACAGTTATCTTGAGTTGTTTACTAATAAGACATTTTACCAAACACCACCGAAGTTTTCGGCGTTAAAAATAAACGGTGTAAGAGCGTATAAACTAGCTAGAAGTGATATTGAATTCGAAGTTAAAGAACGGTTAACAACTTTATATAAAGCGCGATTAATATCTTATTATGATGATTATGCAGAGATCTTATTAGATGTTAAAAAAGGCTTTTATGTTCGATCATTTGTTGTTGATTTAGCTACTTATTTTGATACTACAGCAATGATGGTTGAATTAATCCGAACCAAATCAGGTAAATATACTTTAAAAGATGTGATCGATTATCGATTTAATAGATAAGAACCTAAATCAAATTAACAAAAATGTTGATTTAGTAATTGGTTATTTTGATGGAATACATAAGGGACATTTAAAGTTATTTAATTCATCAGATAATTTTAATGTTTTAACGTTTGATAATGTCCCTAAAAAACAAAAACTATTATATTGTCGAAAAGATAGCATAGAACAAATTGCTAACTTAACTAATGTTAAGCAATTATTAGTTTATGATGTATTAAAAAACAATTTAACCGCCCAAGAGTTTATTGATACTTATTTAAAGATAATTAATCCTAAACGGATTATTGTAGGTTCTGATTTTAAATTAGGTAGTGATCAAGCTGATTACAATTTATTAATTAAAAATGGTTTTGAATTAGTAGTTATCCCAAAAAACGATTGTAGTACTACCAAGATTAAACAATTGATTTTGAATCAAAAGATTCAAAATGCTAATCAATTATTAGTTTTACCTTTCTATCTAAAAGGTGAAGTAATTCAGAATAACAAACGCGGTAGAACAATTGGGTTTAGAACTGCTAATATTAAAATTGATGAACATCTAATTGATTTGATTGAAGGTTCATATATTTGTAATATTATTCTTGATGAACAAAAATATCAAGGGATAGCTTTTATTGGAAAACCTAAAACTTTCAACGAAGAATCAAGACAATGCGAAGCGCATATCTTTGATTTTAATCAAGATATTTATGGTAAAAACATCAAAGTTGAGATCCTTAAATTTATTCGTCCTACTACTAAATTTAATTCAATAGATGAATTAAAACAAGCAATCGAACAAGATAAAAAAAATGCATTAGATTATTTTAATAACCAACCAAAACAAAAAGTTATCATCGCATTATCAGGCGGGGTTGATTCAGCTGTTTGTGCTTATTTATTGAAACAACAAGGTTATGATGTCTCAGCGGCTTTTATGCAAAACTGGGACAGCGATATTAATCTTGAATTGCTGCGCAATAACCAAGATGATAAGATTCAAGGATGTGATGCTAAACAAGATTATGAAGATGCTAAAAAAATCTGCGAGCAACTAAACATTGAACTTCATTATTTCAATTTTGTCGAACAATATTGAAATGATGTTTTCTTAAAAATGCTAGAAGATTACAAAAAAGGACTTACTCCTAATCCAGATGTTTTATGTAATC
This sequence comes from Mycoplasma bradburyae, assembly GCF_024338845.1. Taxonomy (NCBI): domain Bacteria; kingdom Bacillati; phylum Mycoplasmatota; class Mollicutes; order Mycoplasmatales; family Mycoplasmataceae; genus Mycoplasma; species Mycoplasma bradburyae. The sequence goes on from NZ_CP101414.1 coordinate 124,228, forward strand.
AATTTGGTAAATTTGGTTGATTTATTAATGCCCTTAAAAACAAATTTGGTAATGATGTCAAAATTGCCTTTGGGCATTATGCAAAACTAGAAACTAAAAACGGAGAACCGTTTTTAGTTCATACTAATGATCATAATAAAGATCAAACATATTTCTTAACAATGCTTAATAAAGAACAATTAAGAAATATTATATTTCCTTTAAGTGATTTAGATAAACCGACTGTAAGAAAGATTGCTCAAGAAGCTAACCTTTATGTAGCTACTAAAAAAGATTCTACTGGTATCTGCTTCATTGGTGAGCGTAATTTTAAGAACTTCTTGTCTAATTATTTAAAGATCAACAAAGGTCCTGTTGTTTTAATTAATGAAAACAAAATAGTGGGAGAACATGACGGATTGTATTTTTATACAATCGGTCAATCTAAACGTTTAAATGTTGGTGGAACTAAAGAAAAAATCTTTGTTTGTAACAAAGATTTATCCACAAACACTTTATATGTTTGTTATGAATCAACTAAGGATCGGTATTTAGCTTCTGAATCTTGTGAGATATCAAACTTTAATTGATTAATTAATGATAAAGAAGGTTTATTAAATAAAAAACTTTATATTCGTTTTAGACATCGTCAAAAACTTCAAGAATGCGAAATTGTTTCGTATGATAACGATAAAGTTGTCGTTAAATATGAAAAACAAATTGCTGTAACCTTAGGGCAATACGGTGTTATATATGATCAAAACCTATGAGTTGTAGGTGGTGGTAAGATTACCAAAATTAATTAATTCAAAACAAAGCAAAATTAATCAATAATAAATCTTGCCTTAGCTTGCTTTGTTAATTCTTCTCTAAATTTAGGGTGAGCTAAACTAATTAATAGTTTAGCTCTTTCTTTTAATGATTTAGCCTTAAGTTTAGCTATACCATATTCTGTTATCACATAATCGATATCATTTCTTAAAGTTGTTGTGATACCTTTTAGATCAACAACAATTTTAGATTTTTTATAGTCACTTGTTGTTGATCTAATTGCGATAATGCTCTTACCATTTTTAGAATAGCTAGCCCCTCTAATAAAATCAGCCTGACCTCCTGAAGCTGAATATTGTTTATGATCAATTTGTTCGGCGTTAATGCTTCCAAATAAATCGATTTCAATAGCTGAATTGACTGAAATAAAATTATCAATTTTTGCGATATTTACCGGATTATTTACATAATCAAATCTAGCAATTTTAAATTTTTCATTGCGATTTAAATAAGAATACATCTCATTGTTACCGATACCAAAAACAAAAGTAGAAAATCCGGAATCAATATTTTTATATTTGTTAGTAACAACACCTTTTTTAATTAGTTCAACCATTCCAGTACCTAGGATTTCTGTATGAATTCCTAGATCTTTTTTATTAATTAATTCCTTACATACCATATTAGGAATAGTGCCTATTCCTAATTGAATGGTTGAACGATCGTCAATTAATGAAGCAACATATTTAGCGATAGTTAATTGTTCTTGGGTAGGTTCTATTGATAATGCTTCTGCTAAAAGATAATCAGACATAACTATTGCGTTGATTTCATCTATATGTAGCTTATGATTATCACCTATAACATAAGGCATATTTTTATTAACTTCAATAATGATATTTTTTGCTTTTTTAATTAGATTGATATCATAGCAAGTTGATAAACCTAGATTAAAATAACCTTCTTCATCTATATCAGTCGTTAATAAAATAACAGTATCAATTTTGAAGTCGCTTAATAGCTCTGTAGATTTAGAAAAATGAAATGGATAATATTCAATATTATTCTTTATTAAACCTTGTTGATATCTGCTTGATAAATCTCTTTCAGGAGCTCTAAAGAAAAAACAATGTCTCGTTATGAAATTACTAAATTTATCAAGAAAAATCGTATCTTCGCAATAATAACTAGATGCATAATAATAAAAATCTAGATGAGAATATTTGTTGTTTTCTAATGATTGTTTTATAGCTTCTAATATATTTCTAGGTTGAATGTAATCAAATCAAATTGTTGATTTATCTTTTATTAAAGATACTGCTTCATTTGCGTTCATCAATTTTTCATTATATTGCTTAATGTATTTCATTTACTGCTCATTTGTTTTTATAAAGACAACTAAATCTTAATGTCTAAAAATTCATCCAGACTATAAATTTTTTCTGTATCGTCGTTAGCCGAATTCTTTTTGCTAATCAATTTACATAAAGTATTAAATGTGTCATTATGAATACTTTTATAGACATTAAAATCACAAACAACAAAGAAATATTGTTTTGCTCTTGTTACGGCCACATTTATTAGGTTAGGTTCTTTTACTACTCATTTAGCAGCGCCAGAACTTTTTTTATTAACACCCAACATTAAAATTACGACTTTAGCTTCCTTACCTTGAAAAGTATGAACAGTACCACAGCTAATATCTTTTAAGTATTTGTTATATTTTATTTTAGAGCTGACCTCTTTAAATGGTGATATTATGAAAATATCTTTGTTGCTTATCGTTGAATCTTTATTATCAGGGAAATTTTTGCTATCTGCTAAAGAGCAAATTTCTTTAATTTTATCGATAATTTTAGGTAAATTATTTATTTGTCTTTCAACATTATGACCCTTAATATCTTCACCAGGTATATTTATAATACAACTAGGGTTGAAAGTTGAATCCTTTGTAACTTTAACCATCTTTCCGTTGTAAGATATTTCATTTGATATAGAAAACATGGGATTGTCACATCTTCTATGAACTCATAGAGGTAGACCTTTTATAGAGTTTTTTCTATTTTCGTTTTTATTGTAGTAATTAGATATTCTATCAACAAATGTTTGTACTGATAAATCAGGGTTAAAATATTCATCATCTAAAGATTCGTTTTGTTTAATTCATTTTTGAATATAGCTATCTGTTGTTAGAACAGGCTTTATCTGATCAGGGTCACCAACAACTATCACTTTGTTAGCGCACATTAACGCTCCTACTAAAGATCAAGGAACTGCTTGACCGGCCTCATCAACGAATGCGTACCTAATCTTAGTCTTAAGATCATCGTTAATGCCACCTTCTTTATTATTAGTAATGTTATTATGGTTTATTTTTGCGTAAATATTTTTAAAACTAGCAAAAGTAGAGCTCGTTATCGGGAAAATGAAACGAGATAAATGATAAAATCCATCTTTTCTGCAATTTTTAGCGTCGAAATAATCTACATATTTACAAATAAATTCTTTTTTGAATTTTAGCGCTCTAACAAATAAAAGCATTCTCAAAGAATTTATAATTTCGTTTGAATAAGGATTGTCTTTTTGTTTTTCTTCTCTGTTTATACTTTTATCATTATAGTTATATTCAGTTATTAAAAGTTCTAAATTGTTAATATCAATCAGTTTAATGGAATCATTATTTAAATATTTATTGAATGCGTTTTTATACAACTGGAATAAATTATTTATTTTCTTATTTAATTTTTCTAAAAAATTAAATAAACGATCAGCATTTTCTTTCTTGATAGAAAGAATCTTATATTTCTTTGTTTTAAATAATCTTGAGAAAAAACTACTTGAATAATCTTGATTTAAATGCTCAATTTTTGGTTTGAATTGATAACCATCTTTTACTTTTTTTAATCTAGATAAATTATTTAATTCTTCAGTTATATTTTCAGTTATTTCCGTAAAAAAATCGTTTATTTGCTTGTTTTTTTGATATTTTAGATATTCGTATTTTATAAAATCGTTATAAGTTTCTTTTTTAGAAAAACCATTTTTTACAATCTTAAATGAACCTATCACTTCGCGATGCAATTCATTAATTTCTTTTACGGATGATAGCAACTCATTAAACGCTGTTCTACTATTTTCAAATTTTTTCTCATTTTCATTTTTCTTGCACCATTGAATGATTGAGTTATATAATTCTTCAAGCCTTTTTTCCTTTTTACCACTTCCTCCTTCTAACGAAATTTGACCAAAGGTTATTTTATTAGATTTATTGCAAGAACCATGACTTGTTTGATTTTTATTAACATCCTTAAAATAATCAAGTTCATCTTTTAAAAAATCTGGTAAATCATCAGGGATTAAAGGTAATTCATTAACAATATTTTGAACAGCGCCATTATTAGAGCTTAATACTAGAATTTGATTATTATTGTTTCTAATCAATTCTCTAATCTTATTTTCTTTATCTTTTATATTTTCTAAATTAAGACTCTCTTTACTTAATAATTCGGCTTGTTCGCAAATTATTTCAGCAAAAATATCCTTAAGCAGGGTAGTCTTTCCTGTTCCTGGAGGTCCATTAACACTTCAAATATCATTAACGATGTTTTCCGATTTTTGTTGAACGCTAATATTGATTGCTACTTGTTGCATCAAAGTTAAATTATATTTAGGATTACCGATAAATTTAGCTTTAGGATAAAATTCAGGATTAATAAATTTTTCTAAATTTTTTTGAAACTCTTCATTAGATTTATCGTTATTTTCATCTTCAAAAAAGTTATATTTTTCCTCTTTATCTGATTCATTAATACCTAGATATCTTTCTAGGTTTTTCGGTATATTTCATCTATTTTCTTTATTGTTAATTAAATTGATTGCATCTAAAATAATATCTAAATAATAACTTTGCTGTCTATATCTAAAATAAGGAGATTCTTCACCCTCTTTAGGTTCAATATATCAATATTTTTTCTTATCAATATTGGATTCTAAATGAAATTTATTATTTAATAAGTGTTCTAATAATTCGTTTAATAAAACAGGTTCTTTATTTTCGTATTTATCGAGTAATTCGGATTGAATCTCTTTTAATTCTTTCTTATATTTATCGTATTCTTCTAATATATCAATATTTTCTCTATCTTCTTTAATTTTAGTGGCTATATAAGATGCGAAAGAAATAAAAAAATCATTTTTATAAGTAGAAAAATTTAAAACATATATAGAATTATCTGAGTTATCCTTTTCATTAATTTTTATTTTTAAAAAAGGGTCCTTAATTTTATCGCCTTCCTTATACTTATTTAAGAAAATGTATCCTAAATAATAATGTTTCGAATCGCTATTATTATCGAATAATTTTGAAATTTTACATATTTCGCAATATTCGTTTTCTTCGTTATCTGGTTTATCAAGCTCGCACTCGCATTTTTTCTTTAAATCAAATTTACTTAAAACATCGGTTTTATAATTTAATTCACCAAAGAAAATGAATAATTCATTTTGATATTTTTTTATTGTGGAATAACCATTTTTAAGTTCGAAAGGTATTGTTTGTTTATCATTTTTATCAAAACATGGTAAACTCATAATTTCATTACAAAATCACGCTCTTAAAAGTTTAGTTTTTTCGTTATTCATATTTTTATAACTACCCAACCTATAAAATATTAGTTCTATCTATTTTATTAAGTAATAAACTATAAGTTTATTTATATTAAATATACAAAATATCCATAAAAACATTCAATTAAATTAAAAATAAATTTAAATTAACTAATTCTTTGTTATAGATCTATTTATGGAATTAATAAAATAATTTATCTATAAAACAACCTTAAAACATTATTAATCATCCTTTAGCTTATAAAGCACATAAATCATTTAAATATTAGATGTATTTCGATTTATCGCAAAATTAATCTATCAAAATTGATGAACTTTTATTTTCAAGGAAAAATTTTAATATTAATCGTATTTATATCGTTGTTGTTATTATCAATATTTGAATAATATAAAATTAATCCGACTAGTTTTATAAAAACTAAATATTTAAACATATGAATAAACGCTTAAGTGGTTCGCAAATAAGACAAATTTGATTAGACTTTTTTAAAAGTAAAAAACATGAGATTGTTGAATCTAAATCTTTAGTTCCGATTAATGATCCAAGTTTATTATGAATTAATGCTGGAGTAGCAACACTTAAAAAATTCTTTTCGGGAGAAGAGAACCCGATAAATCCTAGATTAGCTAACTCACAAAGATGTATTAGAGCTAATGATATCGAAAACGTTGGTGTAACTTCAAGACACCATACGATTTTTGAAATGTTAGGTAATTTCTCAATTGGTGACTACTTCAAAAAAGAAGCTATCCAATTTGGTTTTGAACTATTAACAAAAGAATATGGTTTAGATAAAGATAAACTATATATTACTGTTTATCATGATGATAATGATGCTTATGATAATTGAGTACAACAAGGAATAGATCCTAAGCATATTATTAAATGTAACAAGGAAAGAAATTTTTGAGATTTAGGTTCTGGTCCTTGTGGACCTTGTACAGAGATTTATTATGATCGTGGAGAAAAATATGATCCTAAAAAATTAGGTGAAAAATTATTCTTTGAAGATATTGAAAACGATCGTTATATCGAAGTATGAAACATTGTGTTTTCGCAATTCAATAATGATGGGAAAAATAACTATTCTGAATTATTAAGAAAGAATATTGATACCGGTGCTAGTTTAGAAAGATTTGCTTCAGTATTACAAGATGTTCCGACTAATTACGACACTGATTTATTCTTGCCGATTATTCGAGAGATTGAAAAATACACTGATAGCAAATATGTTGTCGAAGATTACTTTAGTAACGATAAAAAAAGACAAGAAACTCTTAAAGCATTTAGGGTAATAGCTGATCACTTAAAATGTGGAGTTTTTGCAATCGCAGATGGTGTATTACCAGGACCTAAAGATCGTGATTATATTATTAGAAAGTTACTTCGTAGAGCGTTTGTTTATGCAAGAAAATTAGATGCTAAACCTGAATACCTACAAGGTGCAATTAACAAAATTATTGAAATATACGGCGATTTCTTTAAACATTTATTAGACAACAAGAAGATTATTCTAGAAGCTATAACTAATGAATCTAATAACTTTAGTAAAACATTAGATTATGGTTTTGATATTTTTAATCAAGCTAAAACAACTAATGGTTTAACAGCTGAAATAATTTTTAAATTAGTTGAAACATACGGATTTCCTTTAGATTTAATTAAAGAATTATCGCAAGAATCTAATATTAAAATCGATATCGAAGGTTTTGAAAAACTATTTAAAAAACATCAAGAAGTTTCTAAAGCTAATAGCAATGAAACTGGAATGAAAAAACAAAATGAAAATCTTCTTAAGTTTGATAAAGAATCTAAGTTTCATTACGATAAAAACAACATTAAAACCAATGTTATCGCAATTTTTGATGATAACTTTAATCCTGTAGATAAAATTGAAGTTGGTTCAGGTTATGTTGTGTTTAAAGATACACCTATTTACGCAACTTCTGGTGGTCAAAGATATGACGAAGGTTATTGTATTAAAAAAGGTGATTTAGTTGTTCATTTTGATAATGTAATTAAAGCACCGAACAAACAACACTTACACCACTTCAATAAAGCTAGTTTTTGACTTGATGAAAAAGTTGAATTAATACATGACGAAAATTGAAGAAGATTAGTAAGAAAAAATCACTCATTAGAACATATTTTACACGCTACTCTTAAAAATACTATTAGTGAAACCATTAAGCAATCAGGCGCGTTTAAATCAGCAGCTAAAGCTACACTTGATTTCAACTATCCTTCTAAATTAACTGATGAAGAAATTGAAAAAGTTGAAAGTAAAATAAGAAAAGTAATAGCTGATGCTTTACCTGTTGGTGTTCATTATGTTGATTATGAAACTAGTCAAAAGATGAACGCGATTGCTTACTTTGAAGAAGAATATAAGAAGCATGAATTACTTCGTGTAATTAAAATGGAAGATTACAGTGTTGAATTATGTGGTGGAACACACGTAAATAACACTAAAGAAATCGAGGATTGTTTCATCACCGATCTTTATTCACTAGGTGCTGGTAGATGAAGAATCGAGATTATTAGTTCTAACGAAACAATTCAAGATTACTTAATTAGCAAACAAGAAGAAATTATTAAAGAAAAAGCTAAAATGATCGATGAATTAGGTAATTATCCTAGTTTTTCATCTAATGAATTTGCTTCAATAAAAGAGATTGGAAGTAAGATAAATAACTTCTCGTTACCCAATTCAATCAAGGATTTAAGAAAATCATTAAGAGAATTCGAAGAATTAAAAGAAGAATTCAAGAAAAACAAATTAGAGTTAGATAAGAAAAAAACTAAAGATCAAGCTAACAAGATCAAACAAATAGCTTTAAATAATTTAGAACACAAAATTGTTTTATTATTCTTTGACAAAGAAGAATCCAAAGCTTTATCAATCGCTCATACAGAATTAGTAAATGAAAAACAAGATCATTTATTCTTCTTTATTAACAAGATTGATAACAAGATTAGTTATCTAATTGGTATTAAGAATCCGACAGATAAACTTAATGCCAAAATTCTAATCGAAAAAATTAACAAAACATTTGAAGCTAAAGGTGGCGGAAAACCTAACTTCGCTCAAGGTGGATTTAGCACTGATAAAGATATCGATAAACTAAAAACGGATTTCATTAATTTATGTACTACGTTGCTTTAGATGTCGGTTCTAAAAAACTGGGAATAGCTACAGGTGACGGTGATTTTAAGATTGCTTCACCATACTGTGTTATTACCTACAATGAAGGTGATTTTAATCAATGTTTGAATAAACTTAAAGAAAAAACTAACAGTTTTTTCTATGATTTTAAGTTTGTTATCGGTATACCTTTAAATATCAATAATACAAAATCTTCAACAACAATTATGGTTGAAAATTTTATTGAATTGCTTAAAGCGAATTACAAAAATGAAATCATTTTATATGATGAACGTTATACTTCAATAATTGCAGATCAAATTATGATGGATAACGAAATAAAAGCTAAAAAAAGAAAAGAAAAAATAGATAAGATTGCAGCTTATGTTTTATTGCAATCTTTTTTTGATGATGATCGATATCCTAAATAAATTTAAACAATTAAATATAGAAATGAAAATCCCGATTATGAGGGGTGATAATTTAGTTAACTTAGTTAATAAGTTAACTAATATTAAAGTCAAGGAATTACTTGAAATAGGTACAGGTATTGGATTTAGTTCAATGTATCTTAGTTATCATTTAAAAGAACTAAAAATTGATACATTAGAAAAAAATCTAGAAAGATATTCAATTGCTAAAGAATGATTAGTTGATTTCGAAAATGTTAATTGTATCAATGGTGATTGTTATGAATTTATTCCTAATAAAAAATATGAAGCAATCATACTAGACGGACCAAAAGGTAAGCAAATCGATCTATTTAATAAATATATTAATTATTTATTGCCTAATGGGGTTATGATTATTGATAATTTCTATCTAAAAAACATAAAACCTAATAATAAGCTTTATAATAAAAACCTAGAATGACAAAATTTTGTTCGTAATTTAGATAAGAATAAATTTAATGTTGAAATAGATGAATCAGGAGACGGAGTCGTTTATGTTTTTAGTAAGCCAAGTCCAATCGCTTAATCAAGCTAAAAAATTTATTGACAATAAAGTAGATTGTATCTTAGTAGGGTATGAAAATTTTGCTTTACGTTGTACTAAAACATTAAATAATTCTGAACTAAAAAATTTAATTCAATATAGAAACGATAAAAAGTCAAATACAAAAATATTTGTCTTAATGAACAGTTTTATTTTTGAAAATCAGATATCAGATTTAGAAAATAAACTATGCGAATTAAACGAATTAAAAGTTGATAAAGTTTATTTCCAAGATTATGCAATTGTGCAAATTATACGGGAAAAACAACTAAATTTAGAAGTTGCATATCATTCAGAAACGATGGTTACATCTTATGGTCAATTTGATTTTTTCATCGAAAATAAGATTAACCATTTAGTTCTTGCAAGAGAACTTTTTATGAATGAAATTAAACAAATGCATGATAATAAGAAATCTTTATCATTAGAAATGCAAATACAAGGATATGCTTTTTTTATGCATTCTAGATGAAAGATGATTTCTAACTTTGAAGCGTATGCTAGAATTTCAGATAAATTATCTTCTAAAAAACAATTATGAATTCGTGAAGCATTAAGAAAATACCCTAATGCTATTTATGAAGACGAATTTGGTACTCATATGTTTACAGGTTACATATTATGTGCCATTAAACATATAAAAGAACTTTATGAATATGGTTTAGATTATGTTCGAATCGATTCAATTATGATTGATGAAAAAGCTCATGAATCTATTACTTTAATATATCAAAATATCATCAATGATCTGAGAGAAAATAAAACAGTTTCTGAAGACAAAATTAACAAAAACTACGGCAAAATTGAACAATTATGCTTGCCAATTGAAATTGCTTCGGGATTCTTTGGCGGTATAAAAGAAATCAAACATTTAATTAAAGAAGAAAAGGCAGAAACGAAACAATAATGAAGTACGAATTATTAGCTCCTGCTGGAGATGTTCAAAAAGCGATGTTTGCTATTGACTATGGTGCAGACGCAGTTTTTATCGGTGCCAAAGCTTATTCATTGAGATCTAGTGCTAGCAATTTCTTTTTTAAAGATATAAAAGAAATTGTAGATTACGCTCATGAACGTAATAAGAAAATTTATATTACGGTTAATGTTGTGTGTCACAACCCCTTAGTTAAAGGTTATGCTAAATTTATTGATGAGTTAGCTCTAACAGGTGTTGATGGATTAATTGTTGCTGATCCGTTTATAATTCATCACACAAAAAATAATCATCCAGAACTAGAATTACATTTATCAACTCAACAAAGTGTTACAAATTCTAAGTCAGCCTTATTTTGAAAAAGTAATGGATTATCAAGAGTGGTATTAGCTCGTGAAGTAACAATAGAAGAATTAGAGCTATTAATGCCTAATGTTAAGGATAAAGTAGAAATCGAATACTTCATTCACGGTGCTGTATGTATTTCGTTTAGTGGACGATGTATGATGTCTAATAACTGATCTCTTCGTGATGCTAACGTTGGTGGTTGCGCGCAATCTTGTCGTTGAAGATATGATTTAAAAGATGAAGAGATGAATCATTATTCAGATTCTTTTACAATGTCACCGAAAGATATGGCTTTAATCGATGAGATTAAGAAACTGATGGAATTAGGTGTTGCTTCATTTAAAGTAGAAGGTCGTATGAAGTCGATTAATTATGTGGCTACGGTAATCAAATCATATCGCTATGCTATGAACTACTATCTAACCAATGGATTTAATGTTAATAAGGATAGCGAACAAGAAATGCTAACTAAAGCTAGAGCAGAATTAAAATCAGCTGAAAATCGTTTAACCAAAAAGGGTTTTGCTCACGGTCAACCTGGTATTGATGCTATGTTATACCATGAAGAAGAACGCAAAATAGCTCAAACATTCGCTTTTATTGTTGATGAAATTCAAGATGATGGTTATGTAAAAGTAACATGTAAAAATAACTTTAAAAAAGCTCAAGAATATATGATTTATGGCCCAAACTTTAAATTTGATGAGATCAAAATCGTATCTTTATTAAATAAAGAAAAGAAAGAAGTCGATGTTGCAAACGACCCGATGGGAATATATTACTTGAAATTTGATAAAAATTATCAACTAATGAAAAATAGTATTGGACACATTAAAAAAACCTTGGATTAATAATTCCAAGGTTTTTAGTTAGTTGCAGCTTGTGCATTTGTTCATCTAGCTGCTCTTGATTTAAGACGACGAGCTTTGTTTTTAGAAATTCTATTATTTTTAGCTAATCTATCTGCTAAAGAATAAACTTTATCAGCATCTTTTTTATCTTTAGAAACTTTAGTTTTCTTAATTTGATTTTTTAATGCTGTTTTAAAACCTTTAGTTAATTGATTAGCCTTTAAATTCTGACGATAGCTCTTTTCGTTTGCTTTAATATTGGCCATATCGTTTACGTACGTTTTTAATTATATAACTTATTAATTATAATATATAAGTAAATACTACACGTATAATATTATATACAATATAGTTTAATGAATAGTAATTTTATTTTAATCGTCTTATTAGTAGTTGTTCCAATTGGATTCATAAGTTATTTTATTTATAAAAGAAAAAAAACTACAGGTTCAGGTGAATTTGTTGGAAGAACTAAGGATGAACGCAGAAACGAAGTTTGAAAAACTGTTAAAAAATATCTGCAAGATAACGACATGTATGGTCGTGAGATCATGTATACTTTTGTCGCAAAAAGACCGTCAGCTAATGATGATAAGAAGCTTCACAAACAGTTTAAAGAAGAAACAAAAAAATATTTATTAGAGCATAAATTATCTAAAAAAGATAAGAAAGCTTATCTAAAAAGTCGGTCTAAGGAAATGGCTCGTGAAAGATATTGCATCTATTTTCAAACAAAGGATGCTAAGACTCAATCTGTTTTTGATCCAGAAATTATTGAGGCTGAAGTATTAACATTACCTCCTAAAAAAAGAGGTGATGCTCCTGAAAGAAAAATTCAAATTAACGGATTACAAGATTTTAAAAAAGAGTTTGCTTGAATTGAACCTTTAAAAAATAAAGAAGATGCTCGATTAAAGAAAGCTGAAGACGAAAGAATTAGAAAGCTTGAAAGAAAAGAACAACGCAGATTAGCTAAGTTGGCTAAAAAAGAAGCTAAAACTAAAAAGAAGATTTAATAAAAATGATTAAAAAAAGAGTTGCTTTTTTTGGTACAACAGAATTATCTTTAGTATGCCTTAAGGCTATGCTAAATGATAATTCTTTTGATGTAGTAGCAATTATATCTCCTCCCGACAGAGTAGATTTACGAAATAAAAAGAATAAATTAAATTCAGTTAAACAATTTTGCATAGATAATAATCTACAAATTTATCAACCTGAAAAATTATCGGATTTCTATGAAGAATTAATAAATATGAATTTAGATTTGGGCGTATGTATAGCTTACGGACAATTTATTCCTAAAAAGGTTTTGAATCTATTTAAAGATGGAATAATCAATGTTCATCCTTCTAAATTACCGTTATTAAGAGGAGGTGCTCCTATTCATTATGCGATTATAAATGGATTTAAATCTACAGCTATTTCAATCATGAAGTTAGATGAAAAAATGGATCATGGTCCTGTGTATGATCAATTAGAAGTAGCTATTAAAGAAGAATGAAATCATGATGATTTAAATTCTGAAATTATTGCTAAATCACCAGAGTTTTTAATAAAAACTATAAAAAATATTTATGAGAAAAACCTAACAGCTAAAGAACAAGATCATGATCAATATACACTTGGCTTAAATATCAAAAAAGAACAAGAGCATTTGAATTTAAATTTAGATGCCAACAGTTTTGTTAATTGACAAAAAGGATTATGATCAACCCCTGGTGGTTATTTGATTTATGATGGATATAGAGTTAAAATAGCTCAAGCAAAAGTTGTTGAGAATGAACAAGACAACCAAATAGATCTGATAGGATCAATATACAAAATTGATAAAACAGGTATTTATGTATATCTAAAAAGAGGGTCAATTGCCATTACTAAATACCTATTACCTTCTAAAAAAGTTGCAGATATAAAGCAATCAATTAATGGAAACATTCCATTTAAAATAAATACAAAATTTGAATAAATATGGAAAATAAAAAGATATTTAAAAGAAATGATTTTTTAAATACATTTAGTAGACCTAAATCTTTATGAAAATTTACTGATAAAGAAATAACCGCTATCATTCAAAATGAGTTGGGACTATCAAAAGATTCTTATGAAGATATAAATGAAGAATTAAATGGGGAAGAGTCCGCTATTTTAGATTTTGATGAAATCGATTTTGTTAATGACGACATTGAATCCCAACAAATAAATGACGCTTATTTAGCAGAAATAATTAAATTAAAAGAAAAATCTAAAGAATTTATTAAACACGAAGTTCTATCTGATTTATATGATGATGAATGGAAAAATGCTGAACTAGAATTTTCTAAAGGTGTATACCAAGAATATGATATAGATTATATCGATGTTATTGATAATAAAGAAAAAGAAAAATTAGTTAGAATAATCGATTTATCAGATTATCAAAAATTACCTATTACAACAGCAGAAAGCCTTCATGAAATTATTAAAAAACATGATTTTTCGTCATCAAAATTACTGGTTTTAGATGGAATTTACTTTAATGAAAAACAAAGATACTATCTACAATCATCTGTGTCTGGATGTTTATTTTACAAACATAATGATGATCGAATAAAACTAGATGTATATACATCAAAAAACTCTACAAGCACAAAAAGAAAAGATCTAGTTAATTTTTATTATGATTACCGAATTTTAACTGAGCTTGGTTATGATGTTTTGAAATGAAATGTTGTTTTAGTTAAATACTGTTTAAACAAAAAGAATGAAGTTGATTTTGTTTCAACAGAAATAGTTAATTGCAATAAAGGTGGATCTAATTTACCTGATAAAATAAAAAAAGAATTTAGTAAAGAACAATTTTTCCATCCAAGTTTTATTAAAGCTAAACAAGACATAAGAATAAGTGGTAATCAAGAATTAATCGCTGATTACCCGCAACATAATTTAAAGACAGGTTCTTTTTGTAATGCTTTAAAAATGATGTCATTTCAAATTTTAGAATCAGAAGAAAAAGAAGCATATAAATTTCAGACAAATTATTTCTTAGAAGTAAGAAATGCATTTGATAACATTTTTGATGAAATGATTGATATCAAAGATACTAATGTAGGCAAAATTGAGTTATCAAATGCTTATTTTGGAGATTTTTATAAAAATCCGAACGACTCTATGATCAGATACACATTAGGTAAAAAAGTGTTTGAACCTTTTTTACTAAGCGGAAACGTTTATTCAATTAATAAATTTTTCGATAAAAATGGAAATTTAGTATTTCCATTAGTAAATAAAGATGGCGAAAAATTTAAAATAAGCGATTTCATCAAATACATAAATGCTAACCCGCCTCCTAAGCCAATAAAATATTTATCTGTTTTTAGTAAAGCATACATCCCTAGTATTGTTGAAAGTTATGTCAACCCAAATACTCACCAAGCATTTGCTAAATTAAAAAATAAAAAGGTTTATTTTGACTTTGAGTCAATTTGTCATTTATTTGCGCCAATGGATGATATTTTGCCAAATATGCAAATAATAACGCAAAATTCTTTCATTATTGATCATAATGACGGCTCAGAACTTGTATGTGTTAATGATGTAATTGATCCATTGAAATTGGATATTAATTGATTTATAAAGATAATTAAAGATCTACATCAAGGTCCAGATTATAGTTATGTTGTATACAATGCTACCTTTGAACGATCTAGATTGTATGAAATAGGCGCTTATATTGAAAGATGTAAAAAACTATATCCAGAGAAATTTAGCGATCCATCTGATTTAGAAATTGATTTCTTGCAAAAAGTTAAAGAAATTGATGCTAACCTATTTGATTTAGCTGATTTCTTTAACTTGAATAAAGACTTAATAGTCATTAATTCATTAAATGGATATTACTCAATTAAAAAAGTTTTATTATTAACATCTCAAGAACAACGAAAAGAAGCTAAAGCCGTTGATTACGCGACACTTAATGTGAAAAGAGGTGATATTGCGCAAAAACTAACAGCTAAACGTTTCTTAGGATTAGTTGATGATAAGGAATGAGAAGAAATAGCAACTGATTTAGCTACATATTGCGAAAACGATGTTAGATCAATGATCGCTGTTGAGTACTTCATAAGAGATTTATTAAAAAGATAGAATAAATCTATAGAATCATAATAACTAATTAACCATTCATAATTTATTTGTAGAATAATAATATTAAACTTAAGGATGATACAAAATGATTTACGACAAATTAGAAAATTTTAGTAAATATTTAACAATTAATAAATATTTTCCTAAGATCAAACAGTTTTTAGAAGATCATAACTATGATTTATCTAAATTATCAGTTGGTATTCATGAAATTGATGGTAAGGATTTATACTTAAATGTATTAGACTCTGTTGTTTATCAAAAAACAGAAGCCAGATATGAACTTCATAAACACTATGGTGATGTTCATATAGTTTTTGAACCAGGTGAAATTTACTTTAGCCAACACGCAGAAGATGCAAAAGATATGCAAGTAGAAATTCCTTATAACGAACAAAAAGATGTAACTTTTTATGTCTCAGATACGACAAATGACAAAGTTTCTAATAATCGTTTAGTGCCTTCTAAAAATTCTTTTGTAGTATTCTTACCAGGAGATTTACACGCACCTAGAGTATCTGAAAATCCTTCAAATAATATCATTAAATATATTTTTAAATTTAGATGTTCATAAAAAAAATAATTAAATTTTTATCGCTGTTTTTTATTGCTTTTTTAGGCTTATTAAGCCTAAATATTACTATATCTAATAGCTATAAAATTAACAGTTATGAACAAAGTTTGCAAGCTACAGAAACTAAAGAAAATCTTGAACCATTTTATAGCGATTTAAAAAATGTAGCCGAACAAAAAACAATTAAACTTTTTTTGACAAGTGATAATTATCAATCAGTTGTAACATCATTGATGTTATCGCAATATTTTTTAAACGATAAGGTTGTTGATGATGGTTACAGCCCTATCGTATTTTTATACCAACAACAACTAGTTAACGATCAAGATTTTAGTATTAATATCACTAGTAATATTCCAAATTGATTTGACAATAATTATCCGAAAAATAAAGCAATTATTCAAACGAATAATAGCTCTATTTTTAACGATAAATCCAACCTAAGTTATACTGCTGCTAATGTTTTAACCTTTCTAGATTATATTAGAGTGTATTTCCATGATAAATACACAAGTAATCCAGAATTAGAATACAAGCCATTATTATTTGATATTTTTCTAACGCCACAATTACTGGCGAATATCTGAGATAACCATTCAATAGCTTTATATAATTTTTTAGCATATGTTAATCGTTTTCATTTGATTTCAAATGATAACTACCTAAAAACTATTTTTCTTAAAAATTATGTTGACCGCTTAAATGATAAACTCATTAATAAAAGTTCTGATGAAGTTTTAAATATTTATCAAGAAAAATTCGATAAGATTTTTGTTAATGCAACAAAGTTAGAAAGCTCTAAAAATTTTTTAAATGTTTTTAGTGACGATTCAAGAAATGATGAAAACTTAGATGTTTTCAAAGAGACCTCATTATATGAATTAATATTTGATGAATCAAAATTCGTTTTTTATGATGGTTTATCATATACGATTAATAACGATAAAATTAATGATAAATTAAAACTTAAGATTTATTTTTATGAGAAGATTTATGATCTTTTCTTTAAATCGAATCAGTTAATGATTGATAAATCGAAAATTAATTTATTGATTCATCAATATTTAAATATATTTTTATTAACTGATCAATTTAATGTAGCAAATTTCTTTTATAAAAATCAAAACCTTTTTAATATTAATAAAAAAACATTCATTTTTTTAGAACCAGCTGCTCCTACTAAATTAGGTTTAAATGATATTAATCTAAGTAGTTCTATAAATCGTTGAAAATTTGATGAATATAAATCAATTCTAAAAACATTTAGAAAAATTTATCCAAGCAACAAGTACAATTTTTTATACATAACCAATCCTATGTTTGATGGTTTTAAAAGTCGTTTTAATGCTTTTCAAGAACTATTAAATATAAATGATTTAGATATTATCTATACCAAGCCAAGTTCAGCATTTTTATTATTCTATGAATTGCTAAATCAATACCAAAAAAGTGTAACTAGCAATATAGCTAGTTCGATTATAGTTGGCGGAATTGATTTTAATGATGACAATGTCTTAGACATTCTTAATTATTTGAAAAACAACACAACTTGAAACGATGAAGATATCAAAAATGTGATTAGAAATATTGATAATTTTCCTATCCCATTAACATTTTTGATTAATGATTTTGATCTAACAAAAAGAAACGAACCTTCAGAGTATTTTGTCTTAAATAAATCTTATATAACTTTATCTCAAGGTTTGATTAATGATAATGAAGGTTTAAAAATAGCTTCTAATTTATTAGGATCAAAAAGATTTTTTGATAAAAATGGCTTTAATGAATACGATCCAATTGTAAGATACAATTTAATAATCAATGAATTAAATGATGGAGGTAAAAAAGAAGCCACTGTTTCTATTTCGTTAATTGTTATAGCAACGGTATTAATTGCTCTGGTTATTTCTACAATGATTTTTATCATTTATAATTATAAAAGGCTTAATCAAGCTAAAAAACGCTGATCAAAGTATATAGCTAAATGAAAAGAAAAAGAAGATAACAATGCCTAGAAAACACTTAATTGCTAATCAAATTAATAAAAAACAACAATCTAATGCTAAGTTATGACAAAAATTAGCTAAAGAAATTAAAGCTGCTGTTAAAGTTGGGGGAACTGACCCTGAGACTAACTATCGTCTTAAAGCGGCTATTGATAAAGCTTTATCTTATAACTTATCAAAAGAATCTATTAATAGAAACATCTTTGGTGGTTCTAATAAAGATGAAGATAATTTGATTGAAGCAGAATACGAAATCTATGGACCTAATGGTTTAGGAATCATTGTTAGAACATTATCTGATAATCCTAACCGTGTTATCTCTTCTTTGAATGGTTATATATCTAAATTAAAAGGATCATTAGCTAAGCCTAATAGTGTTAAGATTAATTTTCAACAACAAGGAATTATCTTAACCGACTTAAATAATTTCCATGAGGAAACATTATTAGGTCTTTTAATTGATTATGAATTAATTGATATAAATTCAGATGATGAAGGATATGAGATTATAACTACCCCTAATTCTTATTATCAAGTTAAGGAGAAGTTAGAATCTGCTAAATTTAATATCCACCATTCTGAATTAAAATTAGTACCTCTTTCATACGTCTCACTTAATCCAGAACAGACAGAATTATTCGAAAGATTTGTCGCTTCTTGTGAAAATGATGACGATATTCAATGAATGGTTGCTAATAACGAATAATTTGTGATATAATTTTAAAGGCAATAATAAAAAGGCCACATAGCTCAGCGGTAGAGCAACCGGCTGTTAACCGGTTGGTCACAGGTTCAAATCCTGTTGTGGCCGCCATTATTGGCGCGTTGGTGAAGTGACTTAACACACACGCCTTTCACGCGTGCATTCACGGGTTTGAATCCCGTACGCGTCACCATTAAAAATAAACTAACTAACTAACAAAAACTAACGAGGTTCAAAATTTCCTCTGTTGTCGGAGTCTAACTCCTCCGATAACATAAAATTTTTTTACTAAGGATAAAACCTTAGTAAATGGAGTGTTAGCTCAGGCGGGAGAGCATATGCCTTACAAGCATAGGGTCGGGGGTTCGATCCCCTCACACTCCACCATGCCGACTTAGCTCAATCGGCAGAGCAACTGACTTGTAATCAGTAGGTTGTAGGTTCAATTCCTATAGTCGGCACCATAATGCTTCTTTAGCTCAGACGGTAGAGCAAGTGACTCTTAATCACTGGGTCGTGGGTTCGATCCCCTCAAGGAGCACCATGTTGCACTCGTGGCGGAACTGGCAGACGCGCTAGACTTAGGATCTAGTATCATTACGATGTGGGGGTTCAAGTCCCTTCGGGTGCACCATTAAAATACATTTATCTCAAATAGTATTTTGTTTAATAAATTATCTTGGCGAGATTTATTAAACTTTATAAAAAGCTGCTTAAGCAACTAATAAAATTCTATTTAAATATAAAGACTTTGAATATAATTCAAAGTCTTTTTTGCTTATATCACATATTTTATAAATTTAAATAGTTATTTAGCTTGACGGATCAAAAAATGGTTGCTTTAAAACCATTTAATTTAAACTTAGCTAAATAAATAGGATTAAAAAGTAATTTATAATAAATAAGAATGACTGAAGAAAACAAAAAGAAATGACTTTAGAAATATTAAAAAATGTTTACATTATTTTAAGCTCTCTAATGCTTATCATTTGTTTAGTTTTTTGAGGTATATCATTTTATTTATATTGAAATCGATATAAAAAAAGAAAAGTAGCTAGTGATAGCGCATTCGGTAGAACTATTAAGGATGAACAGATAAAACTCACCTGATGACAAAAAAACGGGGGATATTTATTATTCGTTTTAGGTTTTTTTGCTTTAATGTTTGCGATTGCTGGATTTACTTATTATGTCGTTAATTTTAGTGTTTAAAATGATTTTATAAATGGACAAACTGAAATAATTAATAATGGCTTCAACTACAAATCAAATTAATGTTCAGCAGAATCATCCAAGTGGTTGGAAGAGATTCTCTGGTAAATTTAAAGAAGTTGTTGGTAAGTTATCAAGTGGTTTAATGATTCCGATCGCAGTATTACCAATTGCGGGATTATTGCTAGGGATTTTTGCTGCTGTTCAAAATAATATAGATCCAACGAATTATAAAGTTCTTTATTCAATAGCTTCTTTTTTTAAAAATGGTGCTGATAAAATTTTCGGAAACTTACCAGCGCTGTTTGCAGTTGCGATAGCTGTCGCATTTACCAACCAATCAGGGATAGCTGCGTTTGCTGCTTTAGTAGGTTGAATTGTATTCAATGCTACTCAAAACGCTTTAATTTTCCCAGATGCTGTTAAAGATGACACATTCACAATTTTATTCTGAGAAAATGTACCTAAAAGCGCGTTAAGTGAAAATGTTGGTATAAAATCTTTAAGTACATCAGTATTCGGTGGGATTATCGTAGGGTCTATTACGGCTTACTTATTTAATAAATTCCACACAATCCAATTACCTAAATTTATTGGATTCTTTAATGGTAACCGCTTTGTTCCGATTATTACTTTCTTAGCTATGTTACCAACTGCTCTAATCATGCTTATGATTTGACCAGGTGTTAGTATCGCGCTTAATTACATAGGTGAAAACTTAGGTAATTTAGCTAGAAATGGTAATACTAACTCATTATTCTTCGGATATATTGAAAGAGCATTAGTTCCGTTTGGGTTACACCACGCGTTCTATACTCCTTTATGATATTCAAGTGCTGGTGGTAGCATTGTAAATATTATTTCTGATAATGAACATGCGATTGCTCCGTTAATTTTAACTACTGATGCTGACGGATCACAAGTTATTCGTAAAATTGTAGGTGTAGCAACTCAAGCAGTTGATAAGCCAGTTGGCTTCACATCTCAAGACTGAGCAAACTGAAAGCAAGTAGTATTAGCGTTAAATAACAATAAACTTCCTAGTACCGAAGAATTACAAGGTGACCAAAAAATCTGATTTGCTATTAACTCTATCTTTGTAGGTAAATCAGTTTATTTATCTGGTCAATCTGCTCCTTATACATTTACATTCAAATCATTTGCTGACTCAACTCTAAACCATCCAAGTTTAATTGCTTCAGCTGTAATTGATGGGAAAATAGTAATAGGTTCTGAGCTTCTTAAACAAATAGCTAGCAGTTCTACTGGTAGTGTTAAATTAGGTGCTAATGATTCTGTTTTCTATGCATTCCCCGGCGTAAACCCTGGTCAATATTCTCAAGGTAAATTTGCGTTTATGATCTTTGGTTTACCAGCTGCTGGTGCTGCGATGATTATGGCAGCTCCTAAAGATCAAAGAAAATATGCATCTTCAATTGTAATCTCTGCATCATTCACTTCATTCTTAACTGGTATTACTGAACCAATTGAATTTACGTTCTTATTCTTAGCTCCTTACTTATTCTGAGGATTCCACGCTATTGCTTGTGCGATTTCATTCTGATTAACAACTTTAATTGGAGCTAACATAAGTCAAACATTCTCTGGTGGTATTATCGATTTAACAATCTACGGATTTATTCCTGATGCGTTAGGCGCTCAAACTGGTAGCTGAATCCCATTAGTATTAGGTTTATTCTATATTCCTTTATACTACTTCGTGTTCTACTTCATCATTACAAAACGTGATTTAAAAACACCAGGTCGTGGTGCTACAAAACTTTACACTAAAGCTGATTACAAAGCTAAAACTAGTCAATCTGAATCAACTCAATCTAGTGTAACTAATTTCAAACCAATTGAAATTACTTCTTATAAACTAATCAATGCGTTTGGTGGTGTTGAAAACATTACAGCTGTAAATGCTTGCGCTACTAAATTAAGAGTATCAGTTAAAGCTAAATCAAATGTTAATTTTGATGAAGTTAATTCATTAGGTTCACTAGGTACTTATGCTATAAGTGATACATTAGTGCACGCTGTTTATGGTGGTGATGCTGACGTAATCAAATCTAATATGCAAAAGATGTTAGATAAGAATTATGATGCTACTGAAATTAAAAAAGCTGCTGGCGTTTTAGAAGATAAACCAACTGAACAACCAAAAGCTGAAACTAAACCAGCTAATGAAGAAATTAAACAACCAACTCCAATAGTTGATGATAAGACTAAAGAAATTGATCCATCAATGCCTAAAGCTACTCCTGAGGCTGATATCAAAGAATCAGATATCATTGAAGTATACAGCCCAGTTAAAGGTATTGTTAAAGATCTAACTGAAGTTCCAGACCCTTCATTTGCTGCTAAGATTACTGGTGATGGTTTAGCAGTTGAACCAACTGATGAAATGTTCTATTCACCAGTTGATGGTAAATTAGAATTAGCATTCAACACAGGTCATGCCTACTTCTTTGATGCTAAAGGCGCTAAGATCTTAATTCACGTTGGTATTGATACAGTATCATTAAACTCAAATAATACTGACACTGAAAATTTAATCGGCTTTACATTATTCTCTAAATCAGGTGATAATGTTTTATACAAAAACACTCCAGTAGTTAAAGCTAACCTTGAAATTATTAAAAAACAAGAATTATCAACAGTTACACCAATCTTAGCTTTAAAAGCTACTTTAGAAGAATATGATCTAAAACTAGTTGCTAAGTCAGGTGATCAAGTAAATGTTGGTGATGTATTATTCAAATTAATTAAAAAGAATAAATAAACCAAATTCTATATAAAATAAAGTGCTTTTAATTGCACTTTATTTTTTTTATTTTTTAATAATAATAATTCAAATTTTCACAAATTATGAGTAACAATAGCTGTTTAAAAAATAAAGCGTGCAATGCTAGTTCTTATGATTTTAAAGATAAATATCATAAGTTAAAAGGTTTGATTAATAATCAGGAAGTAGGTTCTA
This sequence comes from Mycoplasma bradburyae, assembly GCF_024338845.1. Lineage (NCBI taxonomy): Bacteria > Bacillati > Mycoplasmatota > Mollicutes > Mycoplasmatales > Mycoplasmataceae > Mycoplasma > Mycoplasma bradburyae. Next base: position 147,482 of record NZ_CP101414.1, read on the forward strand.
GTTCATTAATTGAAATTAAATCGCCAATCGATAATGAAGTAAGTGGTTCATTTTATGGAATGACATCAGATGAAATTGATGATGCATATGAAAAAGCTAATGAAGCATTTAAGATCTGATCTAAGCAAACTTATAATTATCGTAAGGATAAGATTATTAAGTTTGCAGAATTATTAGATCAACAAAAAGAAGAGTTAGCTAACTTATTAACAGATAATATTGCCAAAGCTTATAATGAATCCTTAACTGAAATTACTCGTTCAGTTAAATATATTTATGACACAATATCAGTTTATGAAGAGATGATCAATAATCCATTAGTTATTGATGAAACAATTCATAAAGTTAAGAATAAAACAGGTAAATTTATTCGCGAACCACTAGGTGTAGTTTTAAATATCTCACCATGAAACTATCCTTTAAACACACCACTATCAAAGATGATACCAACTTTGATAGCTGGTAATACAGTTGTTTATAAAGTTGCTACTCAGGCTGCTATCATTGGAATTAAATTAGCGCATTTATTTAAACAAGCAGGATTTGATCCCGGGGTTGTTCAATGTGTTGTAGGTCTTGGTCGAGAAATAGGTGATAAATTAAATACTAATAAACATATTAAAAGCATCTCATTTACAGGTAGCACGCCAGTTGGTTTAAAACTCTTAAAACAAGCAGCAGTTGGTAATATTTCATTAGAACTAGGTGGAAAAGATGCAGCTTTAATTTTAAGTGATTATGACAAAGAATTAACAATCAAAGAAATCATAAAAGGAGCTTATGGTTACTCAGGGCAAAGATGTACTGCAATTAAAAGAGTTTTAATTAAAGATCAAGATGCTGATGAATTCGTTAATTTATTAAAAGAACAAGTTAAGGAATTGCATCTAGGTAATCCTTTCGATAATCCATCATTAGTACCAGTAATTGATAAACCTTCGGCTGATTATATTAAAGAACTATACGATGATGCAATAAGCAAGAATGCTATTGTATTAAACGGTGGAGATTTTGAAAAAAACTGAATTGATGCAATCTTATTGGATCATGTAACTAAAGATATGCGTATAGCTTGAGAAGAACCTTTTGGACCGATCTTACCAATCATAAGAGTTAAGAATGAAGCTGAAATGATCAAACTTCATAATGACTCAGAATATGGTTTGCAAGCTAGTATATTTACTTCTTCTCAAGATAAGTTTGATACTATAGCTAACCAACTAGAAGCTGGTACAATCAATTGAAATCGTTCGTCATCTAGGGGACCTGATTTTTTTCCTTTTTTAGGGGTTAAGGATTCTGGTGTTGGTGTTCAAGGAATTAAAGATACGATACTATCAGTAACTCGTTATAAAGGTTTTGTTTATAATCGTTAAAATTAATATATAATTAATAAAGAAGCTTTTTATAAAGCTAAGTTAATATTAAGGTCAATAAAAATAATTAATAATGAAAAAAGATATTCATCCAACTTTAAATAAAGTGGCTTTCATATGTTCTTCTTGTAATAATAAGTATGAATTATTATCAGTAATTAAAGCTAAAGAAGTTCCTATGGATGTATGCAGTGGCTGCCACAGCTTCTACATTGGTGAAACTACTCAACAAGCAGTTAAAGGACGTGCTGAAAAATTATCTAGCAAGTTCAGCCAAGGTAAAGCGAACATTAATAAAAAATCTGAAGCTAAAACTAAAGAAAGCAAAGCTTCTAAAAAATCTAACGACAAATCTAAATCTCTTAAAGATTTATAGAACCTTAATAATTTAGACAACAAACAATGCCAAATTTAACAGATTTGGATTGTTTGTTTTTTTATTTATACACGCAGAAAATAAAAAAGAGGTTAGAAAATGGAATACAACAAACAGATGTATGAAACCTTATTATCAATTAGAGCTAACGCTGAAAAATTAAATAAAGAACTAGAAAATTTAACTAATGATTTTAAGCGAATTCATGCGATTAATAAAGAATTAAAACAGAAGAAACAATTGTTAGAAACTTTTGAAATATACGATAAGTTTGTAATAAGTGGTTTAGAAGCTGAAAAGATCATTAATGATAATACAATGAAGGAATTTCATGAATTAGCGATTATTGATTTAGATGATGCTAAAAAAGAAATCCCTGGTTTAGAAGAAAAACTAAAAATTTTATTATTGCCAGCTGACCCTAATGATGATAAAGAAGTTATCGTAGAAATGCGTCCTGCAGCTGGTGGTGATGAATCTTCAATCTTTGTAGGTAATATGTTTGATTTATACAAAGAATATTGTTCTAAACAAAATTGAAAGATTAATGTAATTGAAATGTTACCTACTTCAGTAGGTTATAGCTTTATTTCATTTGAAATTAATGGTGAAGATGTTTATTCAAAGATGAAATTTGAATCAGGTGTTCACCGCGTGCAAAGAGTTCCTGCTACTGAAGCTAAAGGTAGAGTACATACGTCAACGATAACTGTAGCAGTTTTACCTCAACAAGATGATGTTGAAATTGAAATTAACCCATCTGATTTAAGAATTGACACTTATCGCGCTTCAGGTGCCGGTGGTCAACACGTAAACAGAACAGAAAGTGCCGTAAGAATTACGCATATACCAACTGGAATTGTTGCTGCTTGTCAAGAAGGTAAATCACAAATAGCTAACCGTGAAACAGCTATGAAAATGCTTCGTTCTAAATTATGAGAAGCTGCTGAAAAAGAAAAGAACGACGCTTTATCTGAATTAAGAAAGAATCAAGTAGGTTCTGGAGATCGTGCTGAAAAAATTAGAACTTATAACTACCCACAAAACCGTGTAACTGATCATAGAATTAATATGTCTATAAATAGCCTTGATCGATTTATGATGGGCGATATCGATGAAATGATCGATGCTTTACGTTCTAAAGAACAAGAAGAAAAAATGAAATTAATTATGAATGAATAGAATATGACATTCCATGAATTGATTAACTATTTATCTAACCACTATGAAAAATATCAAGAAAACTATTCTTGATTATTTTTTTTACTTATAAAACATCACTCAAAAAAAATAAAAGATAAGACAGATCTAATAACTAACAGAGATCAATTAATAGATTTTGATTTTGATCTTTTTATTAATGATTGTAATAAGGTATATAAAGATAAATATCCAGTAGAATATATAACTCAAGAAATAGAAATTAATGATCTTAATTTGTTTGTTGATGAAAATGTTTTAATTCCTAGACATGACACCAACACAGTGATAAATAATTTTTTAGAAGTCATCAATTCTCGAAATGACATAAAAAATGTATTGGATATTTGTGCAGGTTCTGGATTAATTGCATTAACGATAAAAAATCGAAACGATAAATATGAAGTTTATGGATCAGATATTTCAAAATCAGCGGTAAAAATAGCTAATTTTAATGCTGTAAAAAACTTATTAAACGTGAAATTTTATGTAGCGGATTATCTTGAAATTTTAAATAAATTACCAGAGGAAATAGATGCAATAATTATTAACCCTCCTTACTTAGATGAAGAATTAAAAACTAACTACATAAAAGAAATAAGTTATGAACCTTTTAATGCATTATTTGCTAAAAATAACGGAACATTTTTTTACGAAGAAATATTTAAATATATCACAACCAACAAAAACAATATTAAAGTATTATGTATGGAATTTTCCGAATTAATTTTTGATAAAACATCAGATTTATTAAAAAAATATAATTTATATGAAAAAACTTCTTTTTTCAGGGATGATAACAACAAATTGAGAGGATTTATTATTCAATGAAAGTATTAGAATTTGATAAAGACTTTGACGAAATAGTTCAGAGTATAAATAATAATAAATTGGTAATTCTACCTACTGATACAGTATTTGGTGTTGTTTGTAAATCTAAAGAAAAAATTTACCATTTAAAACAACGTGACCTAAATAAGAAATTAATTTATTTTTGTTCAGATATAGAACAAATAGATATTAAAAACAAAATGTTTGTTGACTTAGCAAAACAATTTTGACCTGGTAAATTAACAATTGTTTTTAATAAAGAAAGTTATCGGATACCAAATTGTTCAAAAATCTTGAAAATTTTAAAAAAGACCGGTAAATTTTACTCATCTAGCGCTAATATTAGTAATTTAAATCCTTATCAAAATTGAGAAGATTATTTAAACGATAAATACTTTAATCAAATTAATGATTTAATTTTGATTAAGGGTAAAACTGAATCAGAACAAGGATCAACTATATATAACTTAGATACAAATGAAATATTACGTAATGGTGAATTAACTCTAGCTTTAAAAGAATTTTTATCTAAATATCAAGATTAATAAATAAGCAAAAATCACTATTACTTTTATAAGATTCACTTAATAATGAACAACTAGGTTTTGTATATAATTCTGCTTACAATTATTATTAAGAAGTTGAATATTTATTAAACCTTAATTTACCTAATTTAATCAAATAGCAATTAAAGTAATAAAAAAACAGCACTTTTGCGCTGTTTTTTTAGTTATTTAAATAATTTAAGTTATTAAATACTAATTATAATGTTTGTTCTAAATTTGATGAACGACTTCTATGTTTACTAGTAGTTTTCTTTTTCTTTGTTTCATTAAATAAATCATTATAAATGTCTAAATAATTATTAACTTTGATAAAGTTAATCGAATTGAAATGTTTATCATCATCAATTAATTCATTTAAATCAGAGCTGTTTTCTTCGGGTATATAAAAAGTATTTATATCAGAATTTACACCACCTAACAGTTTCGCCTTAAGCCCGCCTACTTCTAATACTTTTCCTGTTAATGTTATTTCACCAGTCATTGCTATAGAACTATCAATAGTTTTGTTTTTTAATGCCGATAAAATAGCGGTTGTTATCGCTATACCAGCACTTGGTCCTTCTTTAGGCATTGCTCCATTTGGAATATGAATGTAAATATTTTTCTTCTTAAATATATCGATATCAATACCAAGTTTTTCAGCATGAATTTTTATAAAACTTATAGCAACGTTAACTGATTCAAACATCACATCCTTGACATTACCTGTAATTTGAATGCTTCCATCACCATCCGATAGACCTACTTCAATCGATAAAACTCCTCCTCCATATTTCGAATAATACAATCCATTAACTACTCCAGGATTAGGTTTTCTTTTAATTCTCTTTTTGACGTTATAACGTTCTTTATTAAAAATACGTTTTACAACATCTATATTTACTTTAGATGATTTAATATTCTTATCACAAGCCTTATCTACGATGTAACTACGAATTATTTTATCAATACATCTAGTTAGTTCTCTTACACCAGCTTCTCTAGTGTAATGATTGATGATATACTCTATTGTTTTATCATCAAATGAAATTTCTTTACTATCAAGATCGTACTCTTCAATCTTTTGTTTAATTATATGATTCTTACAAATATAAAATTTTTCTTTTTCAGTATATGGTTCTAAATTGATAACAAGCATTCTATCTCTTAATGGTTCAGGAATATCATTAAAATAATTAGCTGTAGCTATAAACATTACATTAGAAAGATCGTAGTTTGCATCTAAATAATGATCATTAAATGATTTATTAAGCGTTGTATCAAGAACTTCTAACATAACTGCGTTTGGGTCGCCATTAGAGCCACCGCTAGTCATTTTATCAATTTCATCTAATAAAATTACAGGATTAATAACTCCTACATCCTTCATTATTTTAAGGATTCTACCAGGACGTGCGTCATTATAGTTTTTAGATGAACCGCGAATAGTCAATTCATCAGATACACCGCCTAAAGAAAATTTTGCGAATTTTCTGTTAAGTGCTTTGGCTATCGATTTAGCTATTGTAGTTTTACCAACACCTGGAGGTCCTACTAAACAAATGATAGGGTTATTATTTATTTTTGAATTTTGAGCAACGACTAAATATTCAAGAATTTCTTCTTTAATTTTTTCTAACCCATAGTGACTATCGTTTAAATGTTTTTTTACAGTTTTAATATCAATTGTTTCTTCTGTTTTTTGTCATCAAGGCAGATTTATTAATCATTCAACATAAACTTCGTCTTTTTCTTTGTCGGATCATCGTCTACTAATACGATCAATATCATTTAAGATAAGATCTTTAATATTTTCGGGATAAGGGTTGTTTCGAATTAAAGATTTTAATTTTATAGTGTCGTTTTCTCATTTTCTTAAATAAATTGGAAATGGGATTGCATTATTTTCTGAACTTAATTCTTGTTTTTCTTTAATCATATATATTTCCTTTTTTGTTTCAAATTTTTCTGGTTCGATGTTTTTGAACACATCACATTTTGTAACTAATAAATCAATAATTTTTTCTTTTGAATTTTTTTTATATTTTTGTTTTGATAACAAATTATTCAGTTCATTATCATCTTTTACTTTATCGAGAAAAAGAGATTTATATTTCCATTTTTTTCATATGAAAACAAACTGATTAAGTAAGTCGTAATTATTATTTGCGAACAAGACCTTTATTTGATCTTCTTTACTGATCACAAATGAATCTGTAGATAAACAAGATAAAATAAGATCTGAAAATTTTTTGTAAATCATTTTACGCAATCTGTTATTTTTGTGATCACATTTTTTGAAATCTAATATTTCTTTTTTTGAAAATAATTCACAAAAATCAAGATCTTTGGATTCTTCAAATTGTTTTGTTAAAAGTGAATAAACAAATCTAGGTGTATAATCAAATTTAAATTTTTGGCAATCTACAGAAGAATAATCTTTAGATTTGTCGAGTATTTGATTCTTATCTAATAATTTAACTATGTCGATAGCTTCAAGATTTATGGTGTAACTTTCAATATTGTTATCGATAATATTTTCTTTAATATCTTTAACGCTACATAGTGTTCCGACATCATAAATATCATTATTGTTTGCTTGTTCTTTTTGAAAAGAATCATTGCAGTTTTTTGAAGCAAATACTAGCAAGTAAAGATCTTGTTCATGATTTTGTAATTGTGTATCTGTTTGGTCTAAATTGTTTGATGTTTTATTTTCTATTTGTTGGTTGCTAGTGTCTGTGTAATTTGTTTTGTTTAAAGTTGGACTATTGTTAGTAATGTAAGTTTTTGGATCTTTGTTTTCTTGATTTGATATTTTTGTTTTTTGTGTTGTTGTTAGTTTTTTATTTAGTGTTGGAAGTAAATGATTTTTGATCGTTTCAAACGATTTTAAGTCGCGTTTGCTTATTTCGATTTGATAATTATTGTTTGAAAATAAAATGTGTTTATCAAATATTATTAAGGGGTAATTTCTCATAAATTTACCGTTCTTTTACGCTTGAATCATTTAATTGCTATTTATTAATTCAGCTAACAAATTCAATCTATCTGTTAGTTGATTATAGCTATTTTATTCGGATTTTAATAGTGAAAAAGGAGGTGAAAATTTGAAAAATTTTAATTAAAAATATATGCAATATAATATTATTATCTATATATTTTTAAAAAATAACACATTTTTTTCAAAAAAAACAAAAAATTTTTATTTTCGTAGAAATTTTTAATTAAAAGCATCAGTTTTTAGAAATATTTTTGATGCAACCAAAGACAACTTCAAATAGAAAATGAAAGTTTATTCATTGAAACGTTGCTATTATCAAATAATAAATAATTCAATATAGATTGAAATTTCTCTTATAAGATTGAATAAATTCAAAACTAGGTGAGGATCGATTAATAATAAAAATTATTTTAGAAGCCGATAATTGTAAATGTGTATTTGACAAATTGAAAGTTTGCTAAAAATTTTTGTTACCAAAATATCTTGAATTTTGAATAACTAGATATAGTTAAATTTATTAAAATTAGTATGATACTTATTTTTAATTAAAAATAAAAATATAGAAAATTACTAAGGAAAGTAGTGTAAATCCTGTTAAATAAAATTTCAATTTAAACAATCTTATATTTCTGCGTATGATCCTTTTGAATTAAACAAGAATTAATATGAATTTATCTATGAAATTTTTATGTAAGGTAGTTAATAATAATACAAAAAAATCTTAATTAAATATTAGGGAGTAAATGATGACTAATAAGAAAAGTTTATTTAACGAAAAGACTAGAGTGCAATTGCCTGCAATTGTACATTTAACTAGGTTAGGATATCAATATATTGGAAAAATTACCGAAGAAATGAAGGGTGATTTTTATGATCCTGAAACTAATATATTAATAAAGATTTTTAAAGAACAATTTACTAAACTAAATCCAAATCATGTAGATAAATTTGAAGAAATTATAAGAGATATAAAAGTTGATTTAAACAATGATGATTTAGGTAAAAGTTTTTATAAAAAACTTATTTCGGTATCACCTTACAAATTTATAGATTTTGAAAATATAGATAACAACACCTTTCATGTTACAGGGGAATTTTCTTGCAAAAATGGTGATGATGAATTCAGACCAGACATCACACTTTTTATAAATGGATTGCCATTAGTTTTTATAGAAGTTAAACAACCTAATAACAATGGTGGTATGTTAGAAGAAAGTAAGAGGATGGCTAAAAGTAGATTTCCTAATAATAAATTTAGAAGATTCATAAACATAACTCAATTGATGATATTTTCTAACAACATGGAATATGACAAAAAAGGCGGAATTATTCCTATTGAAGGTGTGTTTTATTGTACAGCTTCTAAAAAAGAAGCCTTGTTTAACTGTTTCAGGGAAGAAAATCCTAAAAATGAAGATATAGCTCCTTATATAAAAAACTATCAATACAAAGTTTTAGATAGAGATATAGAAAGAAAAATATTATCAGATTTTAATTGTCAAGTTATACATACAACCCCTGAGTATCAAACTAATATAAATATAAACACACCAACCAATAGAACATTAACTTCTATGTGTTCTAAAGAACGTTTATTATTTATTATTAAGTATGGAATAGCTTATGTAAATGATCAAAAAGAGGTTGATGGAAAAATAAACTTTATTGAGCAAAAACATATAATGCGATATCAACAATTATTTGCTGCGTTATCAATAATTGAGAAACTTAATGAAGGGGTAAGATCAGGCATTATTTGACATACTCAAGGAAGCGGAAAAACAGCTCTTTCTTATTATTTAAATTCAATACTAAAAGATTACTATGCTAAGAAAAATATAGTTGCCAAATTTTATTTCATAGTAGATCGAATAGATTTACTAGAACAAGCGACTCAAGAATTCGAGGCGAGAGGTTGTTATGTGAAAAAGATTAACTCAAAATATGAGTTAATGAAACAATTTAGAAATAACCAATCCCTCGAAGGTAGTTCTGGTCAAAATGAAATAAGTGTAGTAAACATACAAAAATTTGCAGAAGATAAAGATAAAATTGAATTAAATGATTATGGAACTAATCTTCAAAGAATTTTTATAATTGATGAAGCACACAGAGGGTATAATCCTAAAGGTTGTTTCTTAGCAAATCTTTTTAATTCTGATAAAAACTCCATTAAAATTGCTTTAACAGGTACGCCATTACTAGCTGAAGAACGTTCTTCTTGAAAAATATTTGGTAACTACATACATACTTATTATTACGATAAATCGATTCAAGATGGATACACCGTTAAAATAATAAGAGAAGATATAAAAACTTCATATAAGGAAAAACTTAATAAGATATACGATGAATTAAAGTGTATTCTTAAAAATAACAAATTAGGTAAAGATAGCATAGTAGAACATGAGAATTATGTAAAAGAATTAATTAAATACATAATATCTGATCTTAAAGAATTTAGAACTATTAGAAATGACAATACCTTAGGTGGTATGGTTATATGTCGTTCAAGTGAACAAGCTAAAAAATTTGCTAGCTTGTTCAATGAAGTTCAGAATGAAGTTAATAATTCATTATCAAATGAAAAAGATAAAAGCTATTTTAAGATAGGGTTAATTCTTCATGATGTTGATGATAAAGAAGCAAGAAAAAGAATGATACTAGACTATAAGAAAAATATGTCTATTGATATTCTTGTTGTTTTCAATATGTTATTAACAGGGTTTGATGCTCCTAGATTAAAACGGTTATATTTTGGTCGAAAGTTACAAGATCATAATTTATTGCAAGCTATAACTAGAGTAAATAGACCATATAAAAATAATAGATATGGATATTTAATTGACTTTGCTGATATTAAAAAGAATTTTAACCAAACAAATGAGGCATATCTTAAAGAGTTAAACCGATTTAATGTTGGTAATCAAATAGGTATAGATGCCAATAACACCTTATCTAATATAATAGAAGATCCTGAAGTTCTGATTGAAAACTTAAAAGAAGCTAAGCAAGCGTTATTTGAATTTACAATTGACAATCTTGAAGTTTTTAACAAAGAAATTTCCGAAATAAAAGATAAGAAAAATCTCTTAAGACTTAAATACGCTCTAGAATCTGCTAAGGATTCATTTAATATAATTACAACATTTGGTGATGATGAATTAAAAAATCGTATTCAAAATTTACAAATTGATAAGTTGCCTCAAATGCTCTCTGTCACTCAAAAACGCATTAATATAATTAATCAAAAAGACATGATTTTATCAGATGATTATAATCAACAAACTATTAATGCTGCTATGGCAGAAATAGATTTTAGTTTTGAAAAGATTGGTGAGGAAGAATTATCTTTAATTTCTGGTGATAATGAATTAAAAACTAAATGAGAAGAAATGATTAAAAAGTTTGGTGAGTATATCGATCCAGAAGATCCTGAATACTTAAAATTAAAAAATATGTTTTTTCAAAAAATGAAGGATGATGGTTTTGCTATTAGTTCTTTTGATGAATTCAATGATAAAAAAGAATTTATAGATGAAATAATAAATTCTCTTAAGGAACTTAAACGAAAAGATGATGTTCTATTAAAGAAATATAATGGCGATGAAAAATATATGAGAATTCATAAGAGAATAAAAGAAGAAAATATTAATAAAGAAAAGGAAAAATCTAATCCAATTATTTCTAATCAAGATGAGGAAATTGTAAATACATTAAACGTAATAAAAACAAATGTAGATAATAAAGTTTATGATAGATACGATATTCTAAAAAAAGAAGCTTACTTTAAACAAGAAATTAAGAAAAATATTACAATTGCGCTTAAAGAATTAAATGTAAGAAATGAAAGAAAAGACAGAGACTTTATACTATCTATAATTAAGGAAGAATATTTATCACAGTATAATAATATGTTTAATTAGGAAAATATTATGAACGAGAATATTAGACAAAAAACAATAAATTTAATTGATGAATTAAAAAGCACTTGTCAAACATATGGACTTGGAAATGACGGTAATGAATACAAAATTATTACCCAAGTTTTCTTGTACAAGTTTTTAAATGACAAATTCAGTTCTGAAATCAAGAAAATTAGAAATGATTTTAAGGAATTAGAAAAATGAGAAGATTCATACGCTAAATTAAGTGAAGACGAAGTCTTGGATATATTTGACGAATTATCTCCTGACATTCCAAGATTAAGACCTGAACATTTAATTACCTTTTTATGGAACAATCAAACAAAAGGAAATTTTGCCAATCTTTTTGATGAAACAATGATTAAGATTGCAAATGAAAATATCGATATTTTCTCAACGGAAACTACAGAAAAAACAAGAATACCTATATTTGAAAAATTGACTGTTTATGTAACTGATGAAGCTAAAAGAGATTCTTTTGCAAGAGCACTAGTAGATAAATTAGTTAACTTTTCATTTGAAGAAACATTCCAAGAACATTACGATTTTTTTGCAACAATATTCGAATATTTACTTAAAGATTACAACACTGCAGGTGGTGGTAAATATGCTGAATATTACACTCCTCATGGAATTGCTACGATAATGGCTAAATTATTAGTAGATGATAATGAAGATTTACGTAATATTGAAATCTATGACCCTAGTTCAGGTACAGGTACATTATTAATGGCGCTAAGTCATAGAATAGGTCAAGACAAATGTACTATCTTTGCTCAAGATATATCACAAAGAAGTAATAAGATGCTTAAACTAAACTTAATTTTAAATGGTTTAGTTTCTTCTCTTGAACATGCAATACAAGGTGATACTTTAACAAGTCCTTATCATAAAAGTGATAATAACCAGTCGTTAAGACAATTTGATTATGTAGTATCAAACCCTCCATTTAAAATGGATTTCTCTGATACTAGAGATAAAATTGCTAATATGCAAGAAAGATTCTGAGCTGGTGTTCCTAAACTTCCTACTAAAAAGAAGGGAAGCATGGCTATATACACTTTATTCATACAGCATGTTATCAATTCGATAAAAGACAATGGTAAAGGAGCAATTGTTGTTCCAACAGGATTTATTACTTCTAAATCAGGTATCGAAGGTAATGTATTACGTTATATAGTTGATAACAAATATGTATCTGGTGTTATTAGTATGCCTTCAAACGTTTTTGCTAACACAGGTACTAATGTTTCTGTAATCTTTTTTGATAAATCAAAAAAACACAATGATGTTATTTTAATCGATGCATCTAAGCTTGGTGAAGATTATAAAGAAGATAATAATCAAAAAAAACGATTAAGACCTGATGAAATTGAGAAAATTATTACAACATTCAGAGAAAGAAAAACGGTTGAAGATTTTTCTGTTTTAGTTTCTTATGATGAAATTAAAGAAAAGAATTATTCATTATCAGCAGGTCATTATTTTGACATCAAGATTGAATACGTAGAAATTTCTCAAGAAGAATTTGATGAAAAGATGTCAGAATACAAAAAAGAATTAGAGAAATTGTTTAAAGAAAGTGATAACTTGCAAAAAGAAATAATAACCCAATTATCTAAGGTTAAGTTTAATGATGAAGAAGAATAAATATTCAAAGATTTCTGATTTTGCGAGTATTAAGAATGGAAAAATTACGTTTGTAATAGCGTAATCGATGACGAATATCCTTTTTTTGATAAATCAAAAAATATTAAATATAGCAATAAATATTTGTTAGATGAAGAGATTATTATAATTCCGAGTGATGGTAGAGAATTTATTCCAAAATACTATAAAGAGGAATTCGATTTACATCAAAAATGTCATGAATTATACAAATTTAGGAATATTGATCCTAAATACCTTTATTACTACATTTTAGCTAACAATTCTGCGTTAAATAAAAAGCTAGCGGTTCAACAGTTGCATCGTTAAGAAAGGGTGATATAGCAAACTTTTCTTTGTTATTACCTAACTTAAAAAAATAAAATTTAATTTCAAATATTATATTTAAGATTGATTGAAAAAATAGATATCAATAATAAGATGAACGATAATAATTTATTTATTAATTTCTTAATCAATCGTTGCTTGACCGCTCATTAATAGCGGTAATAGCAAATCACGAAGTTTGATTAATTTTTCGTTTTCATTATCATTTCGTGTTATCAGCTTTCTATTTTTTGTAGCAAATTCTTCGAAAATATTTAATTTTTTTAAATCTGGAACATAAACATTATAAGCATTTAAGTTTCTTCGAACAAGTTGTTTTTGAATTGTCCCTGTTTGTAAGTATGAAGCATTAATTTTTTTCAAATGCTGAAATAAATATTCTTTATATTGAAAATTTGGTTTCAATTTTATAACCATTAGAGTACCATTTATTCATGAAAAAGCATCTGTAATTTTCGGGATTCCGCAAGTTCCTACGCTTGATAAAACTAATTCTTGATCCTTGTGATTGTAATCATTATAATAACCTAATACGCTGTTAGTACCATAAACTTTATATTTTCCGTTTTTTATTATTTGTTTTAATCTTATAGTTTTTGGTTGATACATAATAGCAATTTCATTTAATTTGATTTTCTTAAGTTGATTTGAACTAATTATATATTCGAACATTTCCGTCATTTGCTGTTTTAAGTTATCGTTTATCTTATTATTCAAAAGAATCTTAGAAGTTATTTTATCTAGTAAATTACCTATTTTAACCTGTTCATAATAATCAATATTTGGTATAGACATTTCTAGTAATGCGTTCGCATGAAGACCTTTTTTAATACTACCAGTACTTTGATCTAACATTCACCTTTTACATTCATCTAATAAACAATAATACTTCATAAATAATGGGTATATTTTAGATTCATCCAAATTGAATCTAGTTAAAGTTCCAGCAAAAACTAATTTACCGTCATCAGGGTTATATAAATAACTTTTTCCTATAGTACCAATGATAGAGAAAACAATATCATTATTTTTTAGTATGTATTTTTCGAAATTTTTTTCTTTAATACCTTTCTTTTTATGTTGCAAAATTTCACCATCATTACCTAAATCTGAAATTTTTATATATCTATATCCATCAACCATTTCATCTGATGGGATTGCTTGTATTCCGTCTTGGCCATTATTGGTAACTACATCTTTTAATTTCATAAGTTTCTTAAATCCGTAATTTTATGAATTAATTTTTCATTTGTTAATTTTACAATAGTCTATTGTAAAATGCGATCGTTCTGTGTGTCAGTAATTTTTAATCATTTATCAACACGATCATGTACTGATCTTCAAAAAAGTTTTATGTTTTGGAGTCAGCACAAAAATATAAATATCTTTTCTTATTAAATTTACTAATAAAGCGATTATTTTCGAGTTTTATTAAACCTTAAATATTATTTAAAAAAAACATATTCAAAAACATACTTAAATCTATCTTTTATAAAAGATATGTAAATAATTAAAAAAAAGAAGAATATCATTGATATTTTTTAAACATTAAGTTATGTAAAACAGGTTTGAAATCACGAACATGAATAATAAGAATAATTCATTAATTAAAATTGATGATGATTTAAGTGAAGCAGATGCAAAGCAGTTATAAATAACTCCTGCTATCAAAAAAAGAGATGAAAAAATGTATGAGATGGAGTATCATTTCACTCTTGGTAAAATCAATTATCATGATACGGGTAAAAGAAGTATAAGGTAATTATCGTTTATAACAAATTACTATTCTTCAAACTCAAGACCCCTTAAATATTCAGGTCAATTTTTAATATAAGGAATATTATATTTTTCACAATATTTTTTATTTATGGAATCTCATTGTTGAAGCGATATCTGAAGCAACATTCCATAATTAGGTATAGTAGTCTGACTCATAACAATTAAATAATGTAAGAATGCATGTTCTTCAATATTTACTATTAAACACAAACCATTATCATATAAATTTTGATCTTCCTTTAATATTGCTCCAGAACAATATATTTCATCGACATGATGTCGTTGATAAAATCAACTATTTTTATATTTCTTAGGTTTAAAGTTTTTTAATGATTTTAATATTGGTTTTAAATCTTTATAAGGCTTAAAATCTTCTTGATTATGTTTCTTTAAAAATACCTCTAACATCCTAAAGTAACACTCAATAAAAAACTTGTTTATTTCGTTGAAATTATAAGTCATATGTCGTTATTATATTATTAAATTGTTACGCATTATTTAGCGTTTGTTAAACATCTAAATAAACTAGATAAATTGATATGTCTTATCATTATGTATATTTAAAAATATACATTCCCTTGATATATAAAAACGCTAGAACTTAAATAAAGATTTAATGGGATTATGTACTGTAATATAATTATTAATAATAAGATTATCTTATTATTAGAATAGATTCACTTAATGATTTATTGATTATGATTTTTATAAAAACATAAATCAAGTAAATTAATAGCTATCTAGAATTTTTGCTTAATAAGTTTTTAGGGTTAAACAATGAAAAGTAAATTACTTTATCACACTACGTATTTAAGTTTATATGAAACTGAAAAGGGTTTTGTATACGCACAAAGACAATCAATAAATAGTATAGCTTCGCTTTGTTTTAAATATGTTGATAATGAAGTAATGTATTTAGTTCATTATCAACCTATGCCAGAAATTGAAGTAAAAACAAAATGAGATGATTTATACCCTTGCCCAATAACGGGAGCTATAGATCATGGCGAAACGCCATTAGAAGCAGCTATTAGAGAAACTAAAGAAGAGGGTGGTATTGATATAAATCCTAATAATTTCTATGATCACATTGAATTTGTAGCTTCAACACAAATGAATGAAATTGTTCACTGTTTTGTTTTTGATGTAACTGGATTAAAACAAGAAGATCCTTTAACTGATGGTTCAATTTTTGAAGCAGTAGCAAAAAACAAATGATTAACCCAAAAAGAAATTGAAGAAATCTTATTTAATAAAAAAGAAGCATACTTATCTAGTTTATTTAACGCTTATTGATTAGTTCAAAAACACCTGAAGGAAAAACAAGACTAATATGATTAATTTTTATCAAAAATATCGACCAAATAATTTATCTAATATTATAGGGCAATCACATGTCACAAATATATTATTAAAAGCTAGTGCTAATGATCAATTAGCTACTGCTTATATCTTTCAAGGTACAAGAGGTATAGGTAAAACATCGATATCTAAGATATTAGCTAAAGCTTATAATTGTTTAAATAAGAAAAATGGTGATGTTTGTAATCAATGTACTGCTTGTACATTGATTAATGAAAATAAAGCTCAGGATGTTTATGAATTAGATGCTGCTACTAATAATGGTGTAGATGAAATTAGAAGAATTATTGATGCGATTAATTATGCACCAATGAATCTTGCTAAGAAAGTATATATTTTAGATGAAGCGCATATGCTAAGTAATGGTGCATGAAACGCTTTGTTAAAAACTTTAGAAGAACCTCCAAAGCATGTAGCATTCATATTCGCTACTACTGAATTCCATAAAATACCATTAACAGTAGTTTCTCGTTGTCAGAGCTTCAATTTCAAAAAACTTGATAAAAAAGATATTGTTGATGTATTAAAAAATGTCGTAAAAAACGAAGATATTAAGATAGATGATTCAGCAATTAATAAAATTGCTGATTTAGCTTCAGGTTCTGCTAGAGATTCGCTTAGTATTTTGCAACAATTATCGTTTGATAAAAACAATAAAATAACTATTGATAAAATTGATGAAACTTTTGGATTGATTAATCTTGAAATGAAGTTAATTTTCTTAGAGTTATTTAATGAAAAAAATGTTCAAGGAATTATCGATTTATTAAATGATGCTGAAACAAAAGGGATCAATTTTGTTTTATTTATCCAAGATATATTAGCTATTCTAATTGATGTTTTAGTATATGAAAAAACTAGTAATCCAATTTTATTAAAAACTTTAGACGAAAAACAAGTTAATAAATTAAATTTAAGTAATTTAAATGTTTTATCGTTATCTGAGTCTATCAACCAATTATTATCATCAAGAATAACTCATAATAATATCAAAGAAAGTTTATTGTTAATGGCTTTGAGTTATTTTGAAAAATACGGTTATGAAACTCAAAATATAACCAAAAAGAATAACAATAAAACAGATGTTAAATTATTTGATAAAAATGATAGTAATGAAACTATAAAAACAGAAGAAAAAAGCGGCAAATTTGAAGAAAAACAACTAAGAAAAGTAGAACAAAAACAAACTAAAAATAAAGAAGAAAATAATGATTCAAATAATTTAATTGAAGAGAAAAAATTTGATGATAATTTACTTAAAGAAAATCTAGATAAAACAACTTTAATAAAAACTAAAAAAACTAATCCTGATGAAGTTGAATTTAATAAAGATACTCAAAAAGATGAAGTAGTTAAAGCGTTTAATGAAAATCGAATTAATGAATATTTACGAGCTGTTGCGATGTCAGTATTTAAAAATAAAAAACTGTCAAATAGCGAATTAAAAACTAATTTCATTGAAACTCAAAATAAATTTAAAAAAGGTGATAATTCAGAAAACGATTTATACGATAATATCGATCTATATCTTGATCAAAGCGCTTTATTTATGGTTACTGATAAAGCTGCCATCTTACTTATTGAAGATGATAATGTTGCTGAAATATTGAATTCACAAGATTATGATAATAACAGAGTTTTAACAATTAATCACATCTTCAAAAAAGAGATTTATATCTTTGCTATTACGAAGGAAAAATTAAATAAAATTTTCGCTGAAATACAAACAATAAAAGATTCCGATAAAATAAATTATTATAATAATTTGTATGAATCATTAGATGTTGATATTTTAAGAAGAATTAAAAAACAAAGAAATATCGTAGAAAACATCTATGACAAATTGAGAAAACCAGAATAATTTCAATTAAATATTAATTAAAGGTAAAAATTATGAATTTTCAAAATTTAGCTAACCAAATGAAAAAAATGCAACGCGAAATGGAAAAGAAGATTGCAGAATTTGAGGAAAAAGAATACGAATACGAATACAAAAAACTAATAAAGTCAGTAATCAAAGGTAATCTTAAAATCGTTAAGATTGAAATTAATAAAGACTTAATTGATCCAGAAGATCCAGCCACTTTACAAGAAATGGTTGCTGAAGCAATAAATGAAGCGATAACTGATTTGGAAAAGAAAAAAGACGAATTAACTAATACAATTACTCCTCCAATCAACTTCCCTGGTTTTAGATAATTTAATAATTAAATACTAATAAATAATATGGCGTCAGATTTAAATCTGAATGAGTTTAATAATCTAATAGAACAAATCAGCGATTTACCTAAGATTAGTTCCAAGCACGCAAAAAAAATTGTTCAACACCTAATGATGAAATCAGATCGTTATGTATATGATTTAATCGATGCGATGAAGCGTGCTAAATTGTCAATAAAAATATGTCGATTATGTCAAGCTTGATCAAATGATTCTATATGTAGCATTTGTTCTGATGATTTAAGAAATCAAGATGAATTATGTATCATAAGTTTTTTTGATGATTTGAACATTATCGAAGAAGCGCAAGCATATAACGGTAAATACTTTATTCTTAATCATGAAATATCTAGTAAGAACAAAAAGATAATTCAAGAAATTAACTTTGACTTATTACTAGAAAGAATTGAAAAAGAAAATATTAAAAAAGTGGTAATTGCTACTAACTTTACTCAAGACGGACAAACAACAGCTAACTATATTCAATTATTGTTAGCTAACTATGATCTATCAATTTATCGTTTAGGAATGGGATTACCTTATAATTCGTCTATTGATTATGCAGATACATTTAGCTTAAAGAGTGCTTTTGAGAATAAAAAACTAATAAAAGAAAAGAAATAAGGATTCTTTGATTAAATAATTAGTTATTTCTTAAGAAAGACTTCATTATATTTCTCAATAAGAATGAATGATTATAAAAAATAACTATTTTTTCTTTTCAATATTTCAACCTAGATAGCTATCTACATAGTTATTTTTTCTTTTTATTAGTAAAATAAGCACAGAAAAGGAGGATAATTGTTTGGATACACAAGGATACGCTCTAAGAATGGTCGATATCCATAAATCCTTCAATAACGGGCAGATTAAAGCTAATGTTGGTATTAATCTAAACGTTAAGAAGAATGAGATACACGCTATCATAGGCGAAAACGGAGCAGGTAAATCAACATTGATGTCAATCTTGTTTGGTTTATACAAACAAGATAAAGGACAGATATTTATATGAGATCGAGAGGTTAATTTTAAATCCTCAAAAGATGCTTCTAAATCAAGAATCGGAATGGTTCATCAACACTTTAAGTTGATCGATAACTTTAAAGTTATCGATAATATTATTCTAGGAACTGAAACAACTAAATTTGGAATCATTCGTTACAAACAATGCGTTAAAAAATTAGAAAGCCTAATTAAAGAATATAACTTTAAGATCGACTTAAATGCAAAGGTTTCTTCTTTAACTGTTGGTGAACAACAAAAAGTTGAAATCCTAAAAGTTCTTTATCGGGATGCAGATCTTTTAATTTTTGACGAACCTACTGCTGTATTATCAGATAACGAGATTGAAAGTTTTCTAGATATCTTAAGGGAATTTAAATCTAAAAATAAAACAATCCTTATTATTACTCATAAACTACATGAAATTAAAGCGGTAGCTGATTCAGCTACTGTAATAAGAAAAGGTCAGTATATCGGTTCAGTAGATGTTAAAACAACATCAATTGAAGAGATGGCTGAATTGATGGTAGGTAGAACAATTACTCCTTCAATTAACAATTTACCAGTAACTAATGATGAAGTTGTTTTAAGTGTTAAAGATCTAAATCTTAATAGTAAAACAGCTGAAGAAAAATATGATGAATTACTTAATAAGTCTTCTAATTTTGTTAAGACAACTGTTACCAAAGGATTAACTAAAGCTAAAGAAGTTGTTAAGAAATTATCTCAGTCATCAAATCTAAAAAGTAATATTAGCTTCGAGATTAAAAAAGGTGAAATCTTTGCGATTGCTGGTGTTGAGGGTAATGGTCAATCTAAGTTGATTGAAATCATCTCAGGACTTAAGAAAACTGAAGCTAAAAAGATCTTTTTTAGAGACAATGATAAATTAGTAGATATCTCTAAAATGTCGCTTAAAAAAAGGGTTAATTTAGGAATCTCATTTGTTCCTGAAGATCGACATAAACACGGATTAACCTTAGATCAAAGTGTTCGAATCAATTCAGTAAACAACTTAATTGATAAAAAACCGTTTTCAGCTAATGGTCTAATTGTTCCATTTGAAATAGCCACTTACGCGCAAGATATTATTGATAAATTCGATGTAAGAGGTACTGCTAATGGTACAGCTAACACAAGAGCATTATCTGGTGGTAACCAACAAAAATTAATTATTGGTCGTGAAATGACTAAGAAGCATGAATTGTTAATTCTAGCTCAACCTACAAGAGGTCTTGATGTTGGTGCTATTGAATATATTCATGGGCAAATTATTGAAGCTAAAAAACGAGGTAAAGCAATCTTATTAGTATCATACGAACTTGATGAAATCATGGCGTTAGCTGATACGATTGCAGTTATCAACCGTAATAGCTTTATAGGTGTTGGATCGAAAGAAGAAATGACTAGATCTAAAATCGGTCAATTATTAGCAGGAGAAGCTATCAATGAATCTATTTAAAAAATACCCGGGATTTTTGATTGGTTTTGATCGTCTTTTTTATCGAAAAGAAAACAAACTAACTAGAAGAAGAATATTAAGCGTTATTATCTTAATTATTACCGCTTTAATGTTAATCTTTGTAATCTTGATATCAACAGGGGTTAATTCTAATGCTTTCTGAGCGTTGTTTAACAACGGACTAAGAGGACAAAAAGAACAACAGGATTTTATAACTAATATCGGGATCTTTACATTAGCTGGACTATCTTTTGGATTTGCTATGCAAGTAAAGATCTTTAACATTGGGATTTCAGGGCAGATGTTAGCAGGCGCTTCTTTTGCTTTTATAATTACTCATTACCTAAACAAAGCAGGGTTTGCTCCAGCATATGGTGGACAATTAATTACGATTGTTTTATCAATGTTTGTGGCAGCATTTGTTTCTGTTCTTACAGGTATATTTAAAATATACCTAAAGATCAATGAAGTAGTATCTGCAATCCTACTTAATTGAATTATCTTATTAATAGTTGGTTCGATTATTAACAACCATTTTATTGATAATAGCCAAAAAATAAATGGTAGTTTTACTTCAATAAAATTTCCGGATGAATATTCATTCTATGTTGTTAATGGATCTAGTCCATTTACAAGTAACACTGGATGAATTTGAACGATTTCAGTAACTGCTGTAGCTGTTGTTGTTATTTGAATCTTATTAAGATTTACTGTATTCGGTCACAAGATTAAAACTACGGGTTTATCAAGTACTTCGGCTGAGTATTTTGGTTATAATAAAAACTTATTACAACTATCTTCATTTGCTATATCTGGAGCAATTGCAGGAATACTAGGAGTAGCTGTATATACTGGCCAAGCTTCTCAAGCTATTGATTTTAGTTCAGTTGGTAAATTTGGTTTAACTTCAGTTCCTCCAGAAGGATTCAACGGGATTGCGATTTCACTAATCGCACTTAACAACCCTTGGGGAATTGTTATTGTTTCAGCTCTATTTTCATTAATCTCAGTAGGTCAAGGTCCAGCTAACCTACCAGACCCTCAAACGCTGCCATTATCACTTGGAGTTTTAATGTATATGATATCAATCTTCGGGTTGATTAATTACTTAAAACCATGAAGATGGATTATTATGAAGATTTATGGCGGAGATAATATCACCTATTACCAAAATCTTGAGAATAATATGGCGGCTTTATCTGAGAACTATCGTTTTAAAGTCAAGAAATTAAAAAAAGAATTAAGAAATGAACTTAACAAGAAATATAAGAACAAGTTACAGATTTTCTTAATGTCTTCAATTGTTGGTATTAAGATCTTATTCTTAAAGCAATACAAAGACGAGATCATTAAATACAAAGAAAAATATATTAATGATCGTATTGGTAATATTAATGAGTTTTATCACGCTTGTGTTTTTAATACGATTCTAGATACAGAAAGAGCGATTAAAGATTACGAAGAATCTAAAAATGATAAGTTTTTGAAAAAGATTGACAGTTGGAAAAGTTATGAAAAACGAATTCAAAAACTAGTTATCGGATTAGATGACGGATTAAAATCACAAGTTGATAAACATGTTAAATTGATTAATGAAAAAATCAGTACGATAAATACGAATAAGGAGGTTAGATAATGTTTTCAACAACACAATTAGATCAATGACTAATTCTAGCTCCTGCTTTAATCCTTGGTGTTTTTGGTGGGTATTTATCTGAACGCGTTGGTATTGTTAATATTGCTATTAACGGTACGATGACATTTGGTGCAACGTTCTTTGTTATTTTTTCAAACATCTTTTTAAAAGCTAATAATTCTATAACTAGTGATGGATATAACTGAACATTTATAGCGTCAATATTATTATCAGCACTATTATCAATTCCTGTGGGAATCTTATTTGGTTTTGCCACAATAAAACTTAAAGCAGACCATGTAATAGCGGGTACAGGAATTAACTTATTAGCTACAGGGATCGGTCAGATCTTATCAGACCGATCATCAGCATTATTTGCTAAACCAAGTCTAGATAATGCTTATAGTAGAACATTAAGAGCTAATAGCGTTAGTGATCAAGCAATTATCGTTTTTGTTCTATTTATTGCGTTTTTCATTATCTTATATGTGGTAATGAATTTTTCTAAAATTGGTTTAAGATATCGAGCTGTGGGTGAGAATCCTAACGCAGTTGATTCACAAGGAATCAATGTTACTAAATACCAATGAATGGGAATTATTTTTGCTAGTATTGTTGCTGGTTCTGGTGGTGCTTTATATGGTTATTACCAATCTGGTAGAGCGTTTGCTGGGGATGTTGATGGTGTAGGATTTATTGCTTTAGCAATCCTGATTGTTAGTGGTTGAAAACTTTTCCCGATTACAGCAATTGGTTTAATATTTAGCGCTTTATTAATTTATTCAACATCAACAAGTGATGTAAATGATGCAAATAAATATTTATTAAGAATTATTCCTTATGCTTTAACATTGGCTACTATGTTGGTATTTGGTAAGTTCTCAATAGGACCTAAAAACGTGGGTAATCATTTCGATAAAGGATTACGATAATAAAAATTTTTTAGTTATTATGTTTTATTAGTTTTAAGATATAAAGATATAGATATTTCAAGAAAGGTAAGAATAAAATGACTCCACACATCAAAGCAAAAAAAGAAGAAATTGCTAAAACAGTTTTAATGCCAGGAGATCCGTTGCGTGCTAAATGGATTGCTGAAACATTTCTAGAAAATCCTAAATTAGTTAATGAAGTAAGAAACATGTTTGCTTTTACTGGTAAATACAAAGGCAAAGAAATTACTGTAATGGGTCACGGAATGGGTAATCCTTCAATTGGGATTTATTCGCATGAACTTTATAATGTTTATGATGTTGAGAACATTATTCGGGTTGGTTCTTGCGGTGCTTTAGTTGATAACATCAATTTAGGTGATGTGATTCTTGAATCTGAAGCATTTAGTGAATCACCTTATTCTATGCTTATTGGTGTTGATGTTAAGAATAAAACTAATTACCCTTCACAAAAATTATTAGATGTATCAAGACAAACTGCTAAAGAATTAAATATTAAATACCACGAAGGTTTAGTAATCTGTGAAGATGCTTTTTATCAATCAATCTACACTCCTAAACAAGCAAATGAACAATGAAATGCAATAGCTGTTGAAATGGAAGGATTTGCTTTAAATGCGAACGCAATTAAAGCAAAGAAACATTCAATGACAATATTAACAGTTTCAGATTCATTAATAACACATGAAGAAATGAGTCCAGAAAAACGTCAAACATCATTCAATGACATGATTGAATTAGCGCTAAATGTGGCTATTAAACTATAAGGTTATATCAATACTTAATCATATTATTACCAACTTAAGATCGGTTAGATCTATAAATTAAAAAACTATGAGTATATTTAAATTTAATCAGTTAATTGACCATACATTATTAAAAGCTAACGCTAATTATGAAGAGATTCAAAATCTTTGTCATGAAGCTATGCAATATAATTTTTTTAGTGTTTGTGTTAATCCAGCTTATATTAAAACTGCTAAAAAAATCCTAGAAAAATCTTCTGTAAAAGTATGTACAGTTGTTGGTTTTCCATTAGGTCAAACTTTTACTGAACAAAAAGTTTATGAAACTAAAACATCAATTAAAGCGGGTGCTGATGAGATTGATATGGTGATTAATATCCCAGAATTGATTAATAACTGTGCTTGTGTTATTGATGAGATCAGAAAAGTTAAGAAAGCTTGTGGTGATAAGATCTTAAAAGTGATTGTCGAAACCGCGTTGCTAACTGAAGATCAGATTAAAAAAGCTACTTTAGCTTGTATTGATGCCGGTGCTGATTTTATTAAAACATCTACAGGGTTTTCAACTCGTGGAGCTAGTTTAAATGACATTAAAATCATGAAACAAACAGGTCAAGATAAAATCTTGATTAAAGCAAGTGGTGGGATTTCAAGTGCTAAGGATCTTATTGAATTCGTGAAAGAAGGTGCTGATCGAATTGGTACTTCACGTTCAGTTAAATTAATGCAAGAATTAGAAACGCTTGATTTATCTAATAAATAAAGCTATGAATATTGTTGAAATAATTGATAAGAAAAAAAATAAAAAAGTTTTAACCAAAGAAGAAATAGGTTTTTTTATCAACAAAACTGTTGATAAAACAATTCCTGATTATCAGATTAGCGCATTGTTAATGGCAATCTGATTCAATGGTCTAAATGAAGATGAACTTTATTATTTAACTGATTTCATGATCAAATCAGGTAAAACATTAAGTTTTGATACCAAAGAAAAAAAATCAATTGATAAACACTCGACAGGTGGTGTCGGGGATAAAGTATCAATTGCTCTAGCGCCTGTATTAGCTTCATTTGGTTTTAAGATCTCTAAGATGTCAGGTCGTGGTTTAGCTCATACTGGTGGCACGATTGATAAACTAGAATCAATTGGTGTTGATTGTTCGATTAGCATTGATGAAGCTAAAAAGATCCTTGATGAAAATGATATGTTTATCATTTCCCAAACTGATGATTTAGTTTTAGCAGATAAGATCTTATATGCAATTAGGGATGTTACTTCAACAACTGATTGTTTGGATCTTATTGCTTCATCAATTATTTCTAAGAAATTTGCTATCAATTCAGATTACATCTTCATTGATATCAAATATGGTGCTGGTGCGTTTTGTCAAACAATTGAACAGGCTAATGAACTTAAGCGAAGAATGCTTGTATTAGCTAAACGCTTTAACCGTCATTTAGTTTGTGAATTGAATGATATGAATGAAGTTTTAGGTAATAGTATTGGTAATGCGATCGAGATCAAAGAAGCAGTTGCTTATCTTAAGAATGAATTAGATAACAAGAATTCTTTTAAGATCTTAATGGATAATTTGTTATCTGAAATCCTTGTTGAAACCAAAAAGTTTGATAACAAAAATCAAGCTCTACAAGCGCTTAATGAATTATTAAATACTACTAAACCATTTGATAAATTTATTGCTTGAATCAAATCTCAAAAAGGGGATTGGTTAGCTGTTAGTGAAGATCGTTATTTTAATCCGAAATACCAATACGAGATTAAAGCCAAACAAGAAGCTAAAATAGTTTATACATCACCAGTTGATCTAGCATTAGTTTCATTAGAACTAGGAGCAGGAAGAAAACTTAAAAATCAACCAATTGATTTTCAAGCAGGTATTTATTTACATAAAAAATCTAATGATCATCTTAAAAAAGATGAAACAATCATGACATTGTATTCGTCTAAACCAATCGATCAAGTGATTATTGATAAAGCGTTAAGTACAATAAAATATGAAACATAAAGAACTATTAGAGCTATTAGATAAAGCTTATTGTGTTTATTCTAATTTTCGCGTAGCTTGTATATTGGTTGATAGTAATGATCAAGAATACAAAGGTGTTAATGTTGAGTCAGCTTCTTACCCAGTAAGTTTATGCGCAGAAAGAAACGCAATCGGTTGCATGGTGACTAATTCAAATAATATTCCATTAATTAAACATATTCATTTGATGACAGATTCGATGGATAAGAATTCTTCACCTTGTGGAATGTGTCGCCAGGCATTATGAGAATTCAGTGATGACGATACTTTAGTAACAATTTATTTCAAAGATCAAACCAGTAAGACATACCAATTCAAACAATTAATTCCATTAGGATTTAATTACAAAGCACTAAATGCTAAATAATTAATAATAAGATTAAAGATAAGATAAATATTATGAACAGTGTTAAATATTGATTACATCATCCAAAAGTGAGCGATGAATTAAAAGAACAAATTAAAGCGATGTCTAATGAAGAATTAGCATACGCTTTTGATGATAAACCACTAGCATTCGGAACTGCTGGAATAAGACAAAAAATGGGTCCAGGATTCCAATATTTAAACGACTTTACTTACGCACAAATGGCGTTTGGTTATGGTCGTTTTTTAATTGATAAATTCGGTTACTCACCAAGATGTGTGATTGCACATGATAACCGTAAAAACGGCGTACATTTTACTAAGATAATTACAGATGTATTAACATCAATGGGGATTCAAGTATATTTATTTGATAACAATAAAATTACTTCAACACCATTATTGTCTTACGCAATTCCTAGATGTAATGCTGATGGTGGGATTAATGTTACAGCATCACATAACCCTAAGACTGATAATGGGTTTAAAGCATATAATGAAAAAGGTGCTCAGTTATTAAAAGAAGATGGGCAAAAAGTTATTGATTTCATGCCACAAAGCTACGAAATCCTAAACTTGGAATATGAGCCTAATGACCGCTTAGTTAAGTTTATATCTGATGAAGTTTATGATGCTTACTTTGCTGATGTTTATCAAAATTTATACAAGACAGATCAAAAAGAAGTTAAGGACTTTAAAGTAATCTTTAGCGCACAACACGGGGCATCTTCTTATTGATTGCCTGAGATGTTAAGAAGATTTAATTACAATGTTATTCCTGTTAAAGAACAATGTAAGTATGATGAAAACTTTAGCTTTACTAAATCGCCTAACCCTGAAGCTAGAGAATCTTGAGATCTAGCATTACAATACGCAGATCATTATAATGCTGATATTATGCTGGCTACTGACCCTGATGCTGATCGCTTAGCAGTGGCTGTTAGACATAACAACGAGTTTAGATATCTTAATGGTAATGAGATGGGAATCATCTTTTGTTACTACATCTTAAAACACAAAAAACTTAATAAAACTCCTTATGTTGTATCATCATATGTATCAACTAACTTAATTGATCGTATTATTAAGAAATATAACGGCGTTGTTTATCGTGTTGGAACTGGTTTTAAATGAATCGGTAATAAAATTAACGACCATAAAGATCAAGAAGATTTCATCGTTGGTTTTGAGGAAGCAATCGGTTCATTAACATCAACGATCACCTTAGATAAAGATAGTTTTCAAGCG
This sequence comes from Mycoplasma bradburyae, assembly GCF_024338845.1. Taxonomy (NCBI): domain Bacteria; kingdom Bacillati; phylum Mycoplasmatota; class Mollicutes; order Mycoplasmatales; family Mycoplasmataceae; genus Mycoplasma; species Mycoplasma bradburyae. The sequence continues at coordinate 175,557 of NZ_CP101414.1, forward strand.
GCTGCTTTAGCGCTTGAAATTCATAATGAATGTCTAAAACGTAAAATTACTATGGTTGATTTCTTAGAAAGAGAAATCTATCCACAATTTGGATTTATTCATAATGAAACAATAACCAATAAAATTTCAGGTTTGGATTGAAAACAAAAAGCAGTCAACTATATGAAACTGCTTGGTAATTACAAAGATCAAACAATTAACAACAGAAAGATTATTGAAATCAAATGAAATGAAAATGGTGATTGTTTAGATTGAATCTTGGAAAATGATTCTTGAATCAGATTCAGACTTTCTGGCACTGAACCAAAATTTAAATTTTATTATAATTTTTATGGAAGTTCGCTTAAGAATCTTAAGTTAGAAGCTGAAGCAATTACTAAAACACTTAAACGCTTCATAGGTCTTTTATAAAAAGATCAATAATTAGGAATTTAATAATAGAAATAAAACGAGATGAAAAAATACATATTTGGTAACTGAAAGACATTTAAAAACACAAAAGAAGTTAATGAATTCTTTGATGTTTTAAATGTGAATGATTTAACAAAATATAGCAACACAACTTTCGGTGTGGCTCCTGTTTTTGTTCATTTAGATTTAGCTAATCGCATTAAAAAGCCTGAATGTTTAATCTTAGCTCAAGATGCTAATTATATTAAAGATAAAGCTAATACAGGAACTGTTAGCTATGATCAACTAAAAGACATGCAAATTACTCATGTAATCATTGGTCATTCTGAAAGAAGAACTTTATTTGGTGAAACAGACGAATTAATTAACCAAAAAGTTAAGGTTTTATTAGAAAACAAAATGACACCAATCCTATGTATTGGCGAAACATTAGAACAATACGAAGCTAATAAAACTAATGATGTTTTAAAAGAACAATTACAAAAAGATCTTAAAGATATTCCAAATGAACTTTTTGATAATTTAATTATTGCTTACGAACCAGTATGAGCGATTGGAACTGGTAAGACCGCTTCAAGTCAAACTGCCCAAGAAGCAATCTTATACGTAAGAAAAGTTTTAGCAGAAATCTCATCAACTGAAATAGCATCAAGAGTACCAATTCTTTATGGTGGATCAGTAAATCCTGATAATATTTCAGAACTTTTATCTCAAAAAGATATCAATGGAGCGCTAGTGGGTGGAGCTTCATTAGATCCTAATAAATTCCTTAAATTAATCGAGGCAAAATAATTACTATGAAAAAAGCTCTGTTAATGATTCTAGATGGGTATGGAATTAGTTCAAATACCCATGGTAATGCTGTTAAAAACGCTAAAACCCCACATTTAGATAGTTTAATTAATGATAATCCCACAGTTATGCTAGGAGCTAGTGGTGAAGATGTTGGATTACCTGCTAATCAGATTGGTAACTCAGAAGTTGGTCATTTAAATATTGGTGCTGGAAGAATTATCTACACCGGTTTATCTTTAATTAACAACGAGATTAAAACTAAGAAGTTTTATGAAAACTCTGCGTTATTAAACGCGATTGATCACGCTAAGAAAAATAATTCTAAACTACACATCCTAGGATTAGTATCTCCAGGTGGAGTACATGCTCATATTAATCACATCTATGCAATTATGGAATTAGCTCACAAGAATAATGTGTCAGCTGTTTTACATGTATTTGGTGACGGAAGAGATGTTCCGCCTACAAGTTTAGAATCTTACTTAGATGAATTGATTCAAAAAACTCGCGCTACTAACACTAAGATCGGGACAGTTGCTGGTAGATTCTATGCAATGGATCGTGATCAAAGATGGGATCGTATTGAATTAGCATACGATAACTTATTATCTAATTCTGGTAAAGCTTATGATTGTATTCGTGAGTATGTTAAACAATCATACGATGAGAATATTACTGATGAATTCATTGTTCCTGGATATAATCAAAACTACAAAAAAGAAGATATTACGATTCAAGATAATGATGCAGTTTGTTTTGCAAACTTCAGACCTGATCGTGCTAGACAATTAAGTCACTATATTTATGGTTCTGATTATTATGATCAAAATCCAAAACTAAGAAGAAAAAATCTTTACTTTGTAACAATGATGCAATACGAAGGTATTAATCCTTCAGCTATCTGTTATCCTCCAAAGATCGAAAAGAACACCTTAGGTGAAGTATTAGCTAATGCTAATAAGAAGCAATTAAGAATTGCTGAAACTGAAAAATATGCTCACGTTACCTTCTTTTTTGATGGTGGTGTTGAAATTGATTATAAAAACGAAGATAAAGTTTTAGTGCCATCTAGAAAAGATGTTAAAACTTATGATTTAGCACCTGAGATGTCAGCTAAAGCTATTGTTGATGAACTGCTTAAAGTTTATCTAAATTACGATGTAACAATCCTTAATTTTGCTAACCCTGATATGGTTGGTCACACTGGTAATTACGAAGCAACCGTTAAGGGTCTAGAAGCATTAGATGAACAGATCGGTAGATTACTAGAAGATGCTAAAAAGAATAATGTAACCATATTCTTTACTGCTGATCATGGTAATGCTGAAGAGATGATTGATGAAAACAATCAAAAAGTTACTAAACACACAACTAACGTTGTTCCGTTTAGTGTTACTGATAAATCAGTTAAGTTTATCAAACCAGGGATTTTAGCTAATGTGGCTCCAACAATCCTTAAATATATCGGTGTAGAGATTCCTAAAGAAATGGATCAAGAACCATTAATTTAGATTAACTTATATAATATAGATAAATGGATAAGAAAAATTGCGTAATTAAATTTGAAAACGTATCGTTTTCATACAATACCAAAAAACAAGTTCTAAAAAACGTATCTTATGAGATCTATGAAAAAGAATACGTTTGTATAGTTGGTCATAATGGTTCTGGTAAATCGACAATGTCAAAACTACTTACTGGGATCTTAAAACCACAATCAGGAACTATCTATTTATTTGGTTATGCAATTTCACGAGATAACATTAAGTTCTTACGTGATAATGTTGGGATTATATTTCAAAATCCCGATAACCAATTTATCGGGATTACAGCAGAAGATGATATTGCTTTTGGTCTTGAAAATCGTAAGATTCCTAGAAGTGAGATTAAAAGAATTATTGATTCTGTAGCTGATCAAGTAGGTATTAAAGAAATCTTAAAGTTTGAACCACATAAATTATCTGGTGGACAAAAACAAAGAGTAGCAATCGCTTCAGTATTAGCAATTAATCCTAGTATTATCTTATTTGATGAATCGACATCAATGTTAGATCCTAAAGGTAAGAAAGATATTAAGAATTTCATGTTACAACTACGTAACCAAGGAAAGACTGTTATTTCAATTACTCATGATATGGAAGAAGTGGTTAATTGTGATCGTGTTTTGGTTATGGATCATGGTAACCTGATCAAACAAGGTAATCCGCATGAAATCTTTAAGGATAAACAATTCTTAAAAGAGATCAATCTAGATATTCCCTTTAGTTTAGATTTAGCAATGCAATTAAACGAACTTGATAATAAAATACAAACTACATTAAAATATAACGAGTTAATCGATAATATATGTTCAAGAGTAGATCAAAAAGATTAAGACAAGAAATTACTCCTTTAGTAGATAATGAAGTTTTAAAAGCTCAAGGACTAAAGTGTGTTTTTGATGAAGGTACTCCCGAAGAATTCTGAGCGTTAAACGGGATTGATTTTACTTTTGAAAAAAACAAAATTTACTGTATTATTGGTAACTCTGGAAGTGGTAAATCAACTTTAGTGACGCACTTTAATGGGTTGTTGGTATCTAAATACGGATCTTTATCAATTCGTGATTTTAAGAATAACAATGACATTGTTATTTCCCCAGCTACTAAAAAGATTAAAAATTTTAAACGCTTAAGAAAGATTATCTCAATGGTATTCCAGTTTCCAGAATACCAATTATTTAAAGATACGATCCAAAAAGATATTATGTTTGGTCCGATCGCATTAGGGGTTAGTAAAGAAGAAGCTGCTAAACTTGCTAAGTTTTATCTTAACCGAATGGGATTGGATTCTTCTTATTTAGATGTTAGTCCGTTTGAACTATCCGGAGGACAAAAAAGACGGGTGGCAATTGCTGGAATTCTTGCTATTCAATCTGAGATCATTATCTTTGACGAACCAACTGCAGGACTAGATCCAAAGGGTGAAAGCGAGATGGTTGATTTGATTCTTGAATCCAAAAGAGAAAACAAAACCGTGATCGTGATTACCCACCAAATGGAAAAAGTTCTTGAGATAGCAGACGAAATCATCTTATTAAATGAAGGTAAGATCTTAACATCAGGTAAACCTTATGAGATCTTTACCGACCCAGAAGTAGTCTTAAAAACTTCAATAACCCTACCAAATGTAATCCAGGTAATTAACGATTTGTCATTAAAAAATCCTTTGTTTAAAAAACTGTATGATTACCAACCAAGGAATATAAAACAATTAGCTCAAGCAATAAACGAAGTAATAAAAAAACATGAAGAACGCAATTAATGGTTATATCTTAAGTAACTCGATTGTTCATAAAACTAACCCATCAATTAAATTGATGATTTTTATTGCTTTTGTGATAATCGTTTTCTTACCAACGGGATTAGTTTTTCAACTGATCACAATTTCAATAATTTCGACAATCTTTATGATTTCGAAATTACCTTTTAAAATTTACTGATCAACATTAAAAACAATAATAATAATGTTTTTATTCTTGTTTTTAATCAACTGGTTTACTTATCGTAACCCAGGGTTTTTAAATATCTCAAGTGTTTCAAATCAACATAATTACCTATTAATAGGTAATTATGAAGATAAGATTGTGGCTAATCTTTATGATTATGATTTCTTTAGCAAGAATCAATTCCCAATTTTTAACTCCAAAACTAAGATGATGATTAGTTTTGGAGATGTATTAAATATCGTTCAACAAAAAAGATCAGATTTAACATTTGAACAAGTACAACAATTTTTTAAAATATCAGTACCTAAAGTAGCGGGTGCAGACTTAGTGCAATTCAGTTTTAATCCCGATAGTTTGGTATTAAAACCAGAATATTTCTTTAATTGATACGCTTTAAGTTTTAAAACTTTATTTATTACTTTATCGATCGTATTAAAGATCTTTATGATGGTTTTATTGGCTACAATATTAACATCATCAAGTACATCAATTGAATTAACATTCGGGATTGAACAATTACTGTCACCTTTAAAGTTATTAAAAGTGCCAGTGAATTCTTTAGCAATGACGATTAGTATCTCGATTAGATTCGTGCCTTCATTGTTATTAGAATCTCAAAGAATTCTAAATGCACAAGCATCTAGAGGAATTGATTTCAAGAATGGTAATTTTATTGAACGATTGCGTTCTTTAATATCATTAATTATCCCGATGGTATCGATCGCGTTTAGAAACGCAGGTGAGTTAGCTAACGCTATGGACGCAAGAAGCTACAACCCTAGATTTGCTAGAACAAGATACCGAATCTTTAAAGTTCATGCTTTAGATCTATTTGTTTATACGATCTTAATGATTATCTTGGGATTCTTTATTTTTGTAGCTTCTTCTAGAATCTTCTTTGGAGTATTTGGATCACCTGAATGAATGGTAATTGGTTTGGGAGCAAACGTTGGGCAATTTAAATCGTAATGTACTAATGAATATTACATACCACGGAACTAAGTTTCATGGTTATGCAATTCAAAAAGATTATGTGAGTGTTCAATCCAAACTACAAGACGCATTAGAATGAATCTATGAACAAAAGATTAATGTTAATGCAAGCGGAAGAACAGATAAAGGAGTACATGCGATCAATCAATATATTAGTTTTTATATCGATGATCGGATTAGTTTAGAAAAACTTCGCGAAATTTTAAATCGTTATGGTCTTAACCAATGATACATCAGATGGATCAAAGATGTTGATAGTAAGTTTCATGCTAGATTTAGCGCTAAATCTAAGACCTATCTTTATTTAATTGATTATTGTTCTAACAATCCCTTATTTTATGACCATGCTTGGATTGTTAATTTTAAATTGGATTTTGATCTGATTAAAAAAGCAATACCGATCCTGGAAGGAACGCATAACTATTGATCGTTTTCAACAGCTGATAAAGATAAAGGTAATCGAACAGTTCACAAGATTGATCTAAAGATTGAAAACGATAAGATCTATATTTATGTAACAGGCAATGGATTCTTAAGATCTATGGTGAGAATGATTGTGGGGGCTTTATATAATATTGGAATTAAAAAATATGATCTTAACCACCTTAAGTGGTTATTAGATAATCCTAAAAAAGGTAAAGCAATTACTAAAGCTCCAGCTAGTGGGTTATACTTATATGATGTTTATTATGAATAAAGACGCTTATGCGTCTTTATTTTATTTATTGATTATATGATGTTTCGATAAATAGATAATCTAACGATATAGACTATATTTAGTAGATATTTTATAAAGTACAATAAATTGTTTTAGTTCTTGTAATTATTAGTTATTCATAGTTAATTTATATAAATTAACTTATGATTAGTTATTTTTCTTATGTTGTTATTAATTAAATTAAGGTTAAATATTAGTTATTATTAAATTTATTCATCAAATATTTAATATTTTGTTATAATCTATTAGGTTAAATAATGGTGCCTTAGTCAAGTGGTAAGGCTTGGAGCTGCAACCTCCACATCGTCAGTTCGATTCTGACAGGCACCTCCATGTATGTCCGGGGCGGAATTATATTTTGGTTCGACTCCAAAAACATACGCCAAATAATTATCAACGGGAAGTAGCTTAGCTTGGTAGAGCACTTGGTTTGGGACCAAGGGGTCGCAGGTTCAAATCCTGTCTTCCCGACCAGTTTATGGCTGGATACCTCAGTTGGTTAGAGGGCTCGGTTCATACCCGAGTTGTCGTGAGTTCGAATCTCACTCCAGCCACCATGTTGGATCTATAGCTCAATGGTTAGAGCCCCCGACTCATAATCGGTTGGTTACAGGTTCAAGTCCTGTTAGATCCACCAGTAATATTAAAAAAATTTAGTATAGTACTTAGTTTTTTAATTTTCTTATAAAATAAATAGCAGGTATTATTGCTAAATAAGTACTATCTTATATGGATGCTTACCCAAGTGGCTGAAGGGTTCGGTCTTGAAAACCGAGAGTGGCTTAACGGTCAGCGGGGGTTCGAATCCCTCAGCATCCGCCATTAATAGAAATAATTAATATTTTTACACATTATTATATGTTATAATAATGTGTATATATCGCGGGATAGAGCAGCCGGTAGCTCGTCAGGCTCATAATCTGAAGGTCGTTGGTTCAAATCCAGCTCCCGCAACCATTATGGTTCCTTGGTGTAGTGATAACATACCTCCCTGTCACGGAGGGGTTGCGGGTTTGATTCCCGTAGGAACCGCCATGGTCTTGTAGCTCAGTCGGTAGAGCAATGGTCTGAAGAACCATGTGTCGGCAGTTCGATTCTGCCCGAGACCACCATTATTATCGTTATTCATAATTAATAACTATTAATTACATGCATTAATAGTTATCTCCTTCATATAAATAGTTTAAATTACGCATGAAAATGCGTAATTTTTATTACGATATATTATAATCCTATAAGGAAAATGTCGGCATAGCTCAACCGGATAGAGCATCAGTTTGCGGAACTGAAGGTTACAGGTTCAAGTCCTGTTGTCGACGCCATTAATAATAGATTTCATATTACATAACCTCATAACAACAATATACCTGTTATGAGGTTTTTTTCATGTATTAAATAAAGATTTATTGGTTAGTTTTTATTATAAGCATAAAAAAACATTACCTTATATCAAGGTAATGTTTATGAATAATTAAATAAAACAATTATATCTTAATTAAGATCTTGTATAAACACCAGTTAGGAAGCTTGAGAAGCTATCATCAATAGTTAAATCTTGATTAACTAATTTATGGTTTTGAATAGTTGATGATTGTAAAACAAATGATTTGTTAGCTGGAGCTGATGAACCCATATAAAAGTGAGGCGTAATTTTACCGCTACCATCATTAGTGAATGCGATGTTCATTATTTTTGTTGTTCCATCAACACGATTTAATCAGCCACTTGTTTGTTCTGGATATGTTTTAACTAAGAACTCAACAATTTCTCTATATGTTTTAGCTGATTGATCGTTTCTTACATATTGATTAGAACGATCTTTTTCTTCTTTAGTAGCTTTATCATCGTTTTTCTTATCAGGGTATTTAGAAAACGGATTTAATTGGTTAGATGGAGCTCTTTGATCAGAAAGTTCATCTCTATATAATAAGAAAAGAATCCCATCTTTGTAACTAGGGTTATCTTGAGGTGGTTGTCATTTTTTAATAGCTCTAGCATAAGGACCTTCTCATTTTAAACCACTACTTAAATCACCACCATCAATGAAGTAGTTTTGAGCTGGATCGGTGTTAGTTAAAATTGTTAATACGTAATCACCGTTATTAATTAGGTTAGTACCATAAACAGCTGTTTGAACTGGAGATTTTAATTCGTTAGTTATACTTTGTAAAGATACTTTATTATTAACATCTTCAGCTGAAACAACTTTAAAAAACCCTGGACTAGTAGCTACTGTACAACTTGTTAAAGCAAAACTCAAACCAAAAGCTAGAGAAGCTAGCCCTGTAAGTTTTGAAACAATTTTGTTTTTATTCATATATTTTTATTTATTAACAGATAATATTATATAAAAAGATAATAATAATAGTTGGCATATGATTCATTCAAAAAGATTAATTTTAGTCATTGGTCCAACTGGAACTAAGAAATCATATTTAGCGAATAAATTAGCTATTAAATTAAACCTACCGATCATCTCAGCAGACGCTTTTCAAGTGTATAAAGAGCTAAATGCTGGTGTTAATAAACCATCAGAAAAAATATTATCAGAAATTAACTATCACCTTGTTTCTGAAATCTCAATTTTTGATGACTGATCAATAGCTCATTTCAATAAAAAAGCTAAAGCGATTTTAGAACAATCACCTGATTGAACTATTGTATGTGGAGGAAGTCATCTCTATATAAATAGTTTAATTAACGATTACCAGTTAGATAATGAAGAACTTGATATCGAACTATTTAACAATCTAGAAAAACTAGAAAATACCGAGCTATTTAATCAGTTAATTAATTACGATAAAGAAGAAGCTAATAAGATTGGAATTAACAACAGAAAACGATTATTACGCGCTTTATATTTATTTAAAAAACGCGGTAAAAAGTCGAAAAATGACACTAAAAAATATGATTATATAGTTGTTAAATGTATGTCAGATAAAGATCAACTTTTTGCTTATCTAAGCGATCGATTAGATGAAATGATAAATGATCTAAATTGAATTAAAGAAATTGAATATTTAGATAAAATAATTGAAGCTAAAAAACTAGATAAACAACCAATAGCCATGAAGGCTCTAGGCTATCCAGAAATCTATCATTCTTGAAAAAATAATTTACCCATAAACAAAGAAGAAATAAATAAGAAACTTAAAAAGTTAGTTAAGCATCAACTAACCTGAACAAGAAATAAATTTAATGAAGGTTTAAAAGAATTTAGTTTCAATTTCTTTAAGGATGATCCTGATAAGCTTTGTAATGAGATAATTTCGTATATAAAAAATAATGACTAGACACTTATATATTCATCTCCCATTATGTCAAAAAATATGTACTTTTTGTGACTTTAAAAGAGAATTAATTGATCGTTATAACCCACAAAAAGTAGTTCAAGATTTAATTGATGAGATAGAAAGAAAACAGTTTAATAAAGAACAGTTTTTAAGTATATATTTAGGTGGAGGAACTCCTAATATATTTAGCGATGAACTTTTAGATTATTTTTTATCAAAAATTTCAAAATATGCGGCAAAAACGTGTGAATTTACTATAGAATGTAATCCAGATTTAATTACAAAATCGCAAGCAAAAATATTCAAAAATAATTTAGTAAATCGAGTGTCTGTTGGTGTGCAAATAATTAACAACAAAATCCTTAAATACTTAAACAGAACACATGATATTAATCAATGTTATGACGCTATCAAAAATTTATATGATGTAGGCATTGATAATATTAATATCGATTTAATGTATGCTTTACCGCACATGAAAAAAGAAGATGTTTTAGAAAATATTGAATTCATAAAAAAAACTAAACCTAATCATGTTTCGTTTTATGGATTAGATTTAAAACCAGGTGCATATCTAACTAAGACTCCATATGAAATAGATTTAGATGAAGAAGCAATGCAATTAAGATTAATGAAAGCAGAGCTTAATAAACTGAAATACAAACGTTATGAAGTGGCTAATTGATCACGTCTAAAAAAATATAGATCTGTACATAATTTAGCTTATTGATTAACTAAAGATTACGCCGCTATTGGATGAGGGGCTCATGGATTTGAAAACCGCACAACTTACTATTATGATGGCAAGATTGATAACTGAGAAATTAAATCAAATTTATTAACTGATGATCAATTTTATCAAAGGGTTTTAATGATGGGTTTAAGACTCAAAGATGGCATAGATATAACTAAAGAACCATTTAAGACTGCTTATGAAAAATACAAAGATAAACTTAAGTATGTTTCAATAAAAAACAATTATCTTAAAGCTGACAACATCGATTTATTGAATGTGTCAATCATCGATATTTTTAATTAATATATTAGTAATAATACTAATAAAAAGATAGTCCTGGCATGGGTGTTTATTTTTCTATATAATTTTATTTAATCTTGCTAATAAGTAAGATCAAGGTTATTTCCATATGTTATTTCTAAAAAAATTCCATGCCCAAGGATTCAAGTCCTATGCGGATAATATAAACTTCTCGTTCGACGAACACGTAACAGGTATAGTAGGACCTAATGGTTCAGGTAAATCGAACGTTGTAGACGCCTTAAAATGAGTTTTAGGGGAACGTTCTATGAAAAACTTAAGAGGGAAAACTAGTGATGACGTTATTTTCTTTGGTTCTCAAGAAAAACCAGCATCTAAGTTTGCAGAAGTAAGTTTAACATTTGATAACTCTCAAGGTTATTTACATGATAAAAGAAAAGAGATAACTGTTACTAGACGTGTTTATCGTGGTAGCGGTGTATCTGAATACTTAATTAATGATGAACCATCTTCATTAAAAGAAATTAATGATATATTCTTGGATTCAGGACTTACTAAAGGTTCATTATGTATTATTTCGCAAAACACGGTATCAAACTTTATTGAAGCTAAGCCAGAAGACCGTAGACAGATCTTTGAAGATGCTGCTGGTATTGGTAGATATGCTAAGAAGAAACAAGATGCTATTAAACAGATTGCTAGAACTAACGATAACCTAAAAGAAATAACGACTATTGTTAATGAACTTAATAGAGATCTTAAAAAATTAGGTCAACAAGCTGAAAAAGCTAAACTTTATAGCGAAACCAAAGAAAAGCTTAAAGAATTAGAAGTAACCTTATCAGTTAATGAATATTTAATATCTCAAAAAGAAATTGAAACATTATCTGAAGAAATTTCTAAGATTGACGAGCGTTTAGCTAAAAACGATCCACAATTACAAATCAATCAAGAAAAGTTAGAAACGTTTAAAAAGCGTTATGCTACTGCTGATAACAATGTTCAAAAGATTCAAGATGAATTACAAAAGATCTATGATGAAATCGCATCATTAGAAAAACGTAATGTATTTAATGATTTACAACTAAGATCAGATCTAGATTCTAACGATAAAAATAAGAAAATTAAGGCATTAGAACAACTATTAAAATCAGCAGAAGAACAATTAAAGAAATACTTTAATTTAATAACTACCTGAGAAGAAGAATTAAAAACGCAACAAATCGAAAAAAACGATTTATCAATTCAATTAGAAGAACTTAAAAAAGAATTATCTGCTCATCAAGTTAAACGTTACCAAGCGAATTTACAATTACAGTTTTTACAAAATCAAAAACAACAACAATTTGCTCAAGACATCGGGGTAAGTACAGTATTAAACAACAAAGACGCTATTGGTGGTGTGCATGGGATTGTTCAAGATTTTATTAAAGTTGATGAACAATACGAAGTGGCGATAGCTACTGCGCTTAATAGAGCGGCTAAAAATATTATTGTTGATAGTAACCAAGACGCTATTAATGCTGTTAATTTCTTAAAAGCGAACAGAGCTGGTAAAGCTACATTCTTACCATTAGCTAACTTAAAAGATCGCGAAGTTAAGCAAGAACACCTTGAAGTATTAAATCAAGTTAGTGGTTATTTAGGTGTTGCTTGTGATCTAGTTAGTTATCACGACAAATACGACCCAGCAATCAGAGCATTATTAGGACAAATAATTATTGCATCAGATTTAGAAACGGCTACTAAAATTTCTAAATATACTTACCAACTTTATCGTGTTATCTCATTAGGTGGTGATATCGTTAACGCAGGTGGTGCGATTACTGGTGGTGCTGAGTCTAAACAAGCTCATACATTATTTAATGTTGATGAGAAAATTGACTTCTTTAAAAACGAAGTTTCTGTATCTGAAAAAAACATTAATGAATTAGGTAAAAAGATTGAGTTTTTAACTGCTGATTACCAAAAGAAAGAAAACGAATTTACCGAGAAAAAGAACGGAATTCAACGTTATCAAGACCTTGTTGTTATTGAACAAAAAAAGATCGATGATTACAAGATTCAATACGAACAATTAACTGATAAAACTTTTGACGGTGAAGAAGTTAAATGGGATGATAAAAAAATCAAGACCGAGTTATTTAGTTTAGAAACTAAGAAGACAACTTTAGTTCAAGATTTAAAAGTTAATCAAGAAGCTAAAGAAATGTATCAAAAACAAGTTGCTCAACTTGAAAAAGAAGTTAATTCATTCCATAGAGAAATTGATGATGATAAGAATGATAAACTAAAACACCGTGAATTATTAACTAAACACGAAAATATCATTTATTTATCTAAATCAAAGATTAATGAATCATATGGAATGGCAATTGAGTTTGCAATTGAAAACTATAACAAACCATTACCTATTTCATTGTCTCAAGCAAAAAACGAAGTAGTTAAGCTTCAAAGCACCTTAAATAATCTAGGTGCTATTAATATGGAAGCTATTGAAGAATTAGATATCAAGAAAGAACGATATGAAAAACTTTATAGCCAACAACAAGAATTAATTAATGCTCGAGAAAGAATTAATGAAGCGATCATCAAACTTGATGAAAAAGCAATTCAAGAATTTGATCAATTAATTAATGATTTGAATAAAGAATTACCTAAGACTTTCTATTACTTATTTGGTGGTGGTAACTGTGAAATTCGTTATTCAAATATTGAAGATAAATTAACTAGTGGTATTGAAGTATTTGCTTCGCCTCCTGGAAAAAATATTGGTAACCTAAATTTACTATCTGGTGGTGAAAAAGCATTAGTTGCGTTATCAGTTCTATTTAGTATTCTTAAAGTTTCTTCTTTCCCATTAGTAGTTCTAGATGAAGCTGAAAGTGCGTTAGATTTAGCTAACGTTGAACGTTTTGCTAACATCATTAAGAATTCATCTGATCAAACACAATTCTTAATCATTACTCACCGTGAAGGGACGATGGTTAAATGTGATAAATTAATTGGTGCTACGATGCAAACTAAAGGTGTTACCAAAATGTTATCAGTATCTTTACATCAAGCTAAAGATCTTGCTGAAGAAGTTGAGGGTGATTAATGAGTTTTATTAAAAAATTATTTAGCAAATTCAAGAAAAAACCAGACACGGTTGAAGAACTAACTAAAAAGAATCAAGAAAATTCATTATTTGAATCTAATCAAGAAAAGTTTGATGATGGCTTAAAGAAAAGTTCTAGTTCATTTTCAGACATCATCAACCAACTATCAACCAAATACGTAACTCTTAATGAAGAGTTTTACGAAGATCTATTTGATTCATTTGTGCAATTAGATATTGGTTATAATGCTACTAAAAAGATTGTGGATGCAATCACTGAAGAGATTAAATACCAAAAGGTAATTGATCCAACATTAATAAAACAAATTATTGTTGATAAATTGTTTGTATACTACATTCAAGATAGTGAAGTAAATATCGACCTAAATTATCAAAATGACCGGCAAAATGTCTTTTTAGTAGTAGGTGTAAATGGTGTTGGTAAAACCACTTCAATTGCTAAGCTTGCTAACTATTATAAGAAGTTAAATAAGAATGTTTTATTGATCGCTGCTGATACATTCAGAGCAGGTGCTGTAGAACAACTTAATATCTGAGCTAATCGATTAGGAGTTGATATCTATAAAGATGAAACCAAGAAAGATCCAGCAGCTGTTATCTATGAAGGTTTAAGCTATGCTAAAGATAAAAACTATGATTTAGTAATCTGTGATACCTCTGGTAGATTACAAAATAAAGTTAATCTTATGAATGAATTGAAAAAGATTAACGGTGTGATTGAAAAATTCATCCAACGCAAAGTTGATGAATCACTGCTAGTATTAGATGCGACAACTGGTCAATCAGGCTTGATGCAAGCTAAAGTTTTTCATGAAGTAAGTAACATTACAGGAATTATTCTTACCAAGATGGATTCATCTTCTAAGGGTGGAATCATTTTAGGGATAAAAGATCTATTTAATATACCTGTTAAATTAATTGGATTAGGCGAAAAACTCGATGATTTAGTAAGTTTTGATTTACAAAAGTATTTAATTTCATTAACTGCTAATCTTAAGTTAGATTATGAAAAAACAGCCAATTAATTTTGAAGAATGAAACTTATTAAATGAGTTATTTAGTTGTTATCAAAAACTTTTATCTGAAAAGATCACAATATACTTAGAAGAGTTTTTAGTCAACAATCTTTCATACAATGAAATTGCGACAACATACAATGTTTCCAAGTATGCTGTATATGATCAGATTCAAAAAGGAATTGAACAATTAAAAGAATATGAAAAACTTTTATTGTTAAACCAATTATCAAAACAAAGAATTGAGCTTTATCAATCAATTGTAGATAATGAATTGAAAGCTAAGTTACTTAAGCTAGAAAACAAATAAAGAATTTAAAAAATATTAAAATTAAAGATAAACAAAAGGTAAATAATATGTCATCAAAATTAAAATTAAAAAAAGATATCGATTACTCAACTGAGATTACAGTTTCGCAATTCTTTATTGATCCTGCGATGTTGCAACAACAAAGAGAAAGAATTAAAGCAGCATTACCTAAAGAAATGAGCGATGAATCAATCATGCAATATGAATTGTTACAATTAACAATTAAAGATAATCTGTTCTCAGCAATCATGAACTATTTAGCGGATCATTTCGAATTCGAAATGTCAGAAGAACAAATGAAATCAGTTATCGAACAACTAAAATTATCAGGTGTTAATGCTGATGAAAATATTCTGAAGAATATGGCAGATAAGATCATCAAAAAAGGCTTAATGTTCGATCATTTTGCTAAAGAATGAAATGTTAAAGTAACTGATGAAGAAGTTAAAAACATGCTGGATGCTTATTACGAAAAAACTAATCAATCAATCCACGATGTTTTGAATGACAAAAACAAATTTGAATCTGTAAGAGTTTCAATCCTTGAAGAAAAAATGGTGATGAAAACAATTAGCAAATTTGCTCTTAGATTCAATTTACAAAACCCTAATTACCAAGAAGAATCAAGTGATTCTGACAAGAGCGTTAATTAATGTTAAACACTGTTTTATTACAAGGTTTAATTGAAAGCTACAAATGATCCAAGAATAAAACAGGGTTTTATGTAACAATTACTCAAAAACGAAGATTTGGCAACAACACCTTTACGGATTACTATGTGATATATGCTAATGATCAATTGGGTAAGGAATTAGAAAAATACGTATTAAACCACGAATATTTAGCAATCAAAGGATCACTGACCACCTATCAAGATAAGAAGACTAAAATCTGAAAAACTCAGATTTTAGCCGAAAAAATCTTACTTAATTACAAAGAATAGAATTTTATATGCTTAACTACTTTAATACAGCTTTATTAATGCTTCAAATCGTTCTAAAAAAACAAGACGAAGCAATCAAGTTTGGGCAACTTCAAGTAAATGATCAAGGATTTTATCTAGATTATTTATCTGAAACAATCAAGATTAACCCAGAAGACTTTAACAAATTAATTAAGTCATTAACTAAACTAACCTCATCAGCTAAAACGATTAAAACATTAGAAGTTGATAAACAAAAAGCTAATGAACTATTAATTAATCAACCACACTTATTAGAACTAATTAATGAATCTAACGAAGAATTAGTTAATTTAGCAATCGTTGATGAAGAATATTATTATTTACCAATCAAAGGGTTATTAGATAACACCAAACTAGTAAAAGCATTTAATTTCCAATCAGTGGGTGGTGCTTATTTTAAAGGTGATAAAGATAATGTTGTGATGGTAAGACTAAATGGTTTTGGTTTTGAAAATGACAAAGTGATGCAAGACTATTTAGCTGTAATCGAAGAACAACGCCAAAGAGATCATAGAAGAATTAACAAGATTCTTGAACTATTTACCTTTAACCCATTAGCTGGTCCAGGGATGCCGATATGACTACCTAATGGTCAGATTGTAAGACAACTAATTGGTGATTACGTACACAGCGTTCAGAAAAAATTCGGTTTCTCATTCGTAAACACCCCAGTTTTAGGTAGTGTTGATCTTTATAAGAAATCAGGTCACTATGCTCACTATTCTAAAGATATGTTCCCAGAAATGAAGTTATTAGATGGTGATAGCATGATGTTAAGACCTATGACTTGTCCTCATCACTGTTTGGTATATCTAAATAAACCTAGACATTATGATGAACTACCTATGCGTTTATCAGAAGATGCTTTATTACACCGCTACGAAGCTTCTGGTGGGCTTACAGGGCTTGAACGCGTTAGAGCAATGATGTTATTAGATAATCACATTTTTTGTCGTTTAGATCAAATTAAATCAGAGATCTTAAACTCATACAATGTGATTAAAGAAGTTATCAATACCTTTAATCTAAAATTCCATAGAATAGATTTATCTTTACATGATCCTAATGATAAAGAAGGTTTTATTGATAACCCAGAAATGTGAAAACGTTCTGAAAAACAATTAGAAGACGCTTTAATTGATCTAGGTCTAGAATATACTAAGCAAGTAGGCGAAGCAGCTTTTTATGGTCCTAAGATTGATTTCCAAGTAAAAACTGCTCTTAATAAGATTATTACAGTATCAACTATTCAATTAGACTTCTCTTTACCTAGTCCTGAGAAGTTTGATATCAAATATAAAAACAAGAATAATGAATATGAGCAAGGGGTAATTATTCATTTAGGGATAATTGGTACTTATGAACGATTTGTAGCCACTTTATTAGAACAAACTAAAGGAGCGCTTGATCTTTGATTGGCGCCTAAACAAGCAACAATTATTCCAGTTAATAATTCTGTTCATTTAGAAGGTTGTAACAAACTAGCTAAAATCCTAGAAGGTTATGATTTAAGAATAAGTGTTGATAGTCGTGATGAAAGATTAAATAAGAAGATCCGTGATGCGCAAATCAACAAGATTCCTGTACAGATTATTGTTGGGGATAATGAATTAAATGATCTTAATCAAATAACTTATCGTTTATACGGTCAAGAGGATTCAAACCAATTAGGTATAGATAAGTTTATCGATTTATTTAAGAAACCTTATTAATAAAACTGATAGATGAATAAAAATAAGTTATTAATTATCGATGTGGATCTCAGGACGATTTATGATTCAGGTTATGATATTCAAAAATTAACAGAATTTATTAAAGAATTACAAAATCGTTTTGAAATCCTTGTTAGTTCAACAAGTTGGCACAAAAACATCATTAACTTTATCAACTTAGTTAATCTAGATGTAAATGATGTCAATTTAGTAGCTTCAGATGGAGCTTGCTTATGAAAAAAATCTGATAAGAAATTTTATTACGAAGGATTTTTTAAGAAAAATGATTATGATTTAATTAACCATTTTGCTTTAATCAAACAATCAGGAATCGTAATCGAAGGAGCTTCTAGTGTAGATAGTTATGACAATCTGATGACAACCTACTTCTTAAATTACAATGCAATTAAAAAAGCTAGTTTAAGATGAAAATACCGGATGGATTGGAATAATGATTATGCAACTTTTAATGAAGCTCTTAATAAAATGTTGGTAAGTCAGATTTATTTATACAACATTAAAGAATGAATTAACTCAGAAGATTTTAATCAAACTATATTAGATAACGAACGGTTTGATTTCATTAAACTAAATGACGATGACGGATTGTTTATTAATAAAAATATTAATAAATACAAAACGATTAAAAAACATTTTGAAGATCGGTTTTTAATCTACCTATCCTTAAACAATAAAATTGATCTAAGTTTATATGAGCGTTTTGATTATTGTGTAATCCCGACTAATATGAATGAAGAATATAAAAATAATGCTCATTTCATTTACGAACCAAATGACTTAGATTCCTTATTAAAAAATCTCCAATCGATAATTTAGAAAACTTTTTTATTATTTAATAATAAGTAAAACTCTTTAACAACTAGAGCTTATAATAAGTTAATATAAAGATATATAGAATTTAAAAATTGTGCTAAACCATCAAATTGAATGGGCGATAAATAACAATGAACCCGAAGTTTTATAAGAAATTAATTAAGAATTTAACAAAATTAAAAAAGAAAGCATTTAAGAAATATGGTGCTTATGATTTTAATTTTGCTTATGATATCAAAGCTAAGTTTTATTTAGTTGGTATTAATAATGAAACTGGTGAAACTTTTAACTTAATGAAGCCTAAAAAAGCTTTACCTAGTGAATTATTTGGTCTTGATCACCAACCGTTTAGCTTTGTAAATAACCATTATTATATAGATGCTATCAGCAGTGAAACTGGTGAACAAGCATTATTAAGATACAACGTTATTGATCAATCATTGATTAATACTGATACTAATGACGTTGTAGATCCTGCTTTTTATACAGATCTTGATGGATATGAACTAGATTTTTCTAGTTATTATGGTTCTGCTATTGATCTAGCAGAAATGCCAACTGAAGATGAAGTAACTTTAGATGATGGTAGTTATGATAATATCCAACAAGAAGAAGGCGAAGAATCTCAAGAACTTACTGAAGCAGCAGAAACTACAGAAGCTTATGATCCAACTCAAGCAGTAGAACCTACTCAAGATTATGATCAAGCTCAACAAGACCAAGCTTCATTAGAATATGTTGATCCAAACGCTCAAGTTGGATATGATCAACAAGAATACAACCAAGCACAATACGATCCAACTCAAGCTTATGGGGATATGAACACCCAAGCTTATGATCAAACCCAAGCTTATGATCAAGCACAATATAACCAACCAACTCAAGGTTATGGTGATATTAATGCTCAATATGATAAAGCAGCAGGTTATATCGATCCAACTCAAGCACAAAACTTTGATCAACAAACCCAAGCATTCGATCAAGTCCAAGGATTTGATCAACAAACACAATACAACCAACAAGCACAATTCGAACAACAAGCCCAAGGATTTGACCAACAAGCACAATTCGATCAAACACAAGGATTCGATCAACAACAATATAATCAGCCTCAATTTGATCAAACACAAGGATTTGATCAACAAGCACAATTCGATCAAACACAAGGATTCGATCAACAATACAATCAACCTCAATTCGATCAACAAGCGCAATATAACCAACAACCTCAATTTGACCAAGCTTATGCTGATGTTAATGTTGATAATGGTTACAACCAACAAGCACAAACTTATGATCAAGCACAATTTGATCAACAACAATACAACCAAGAATACACTGATCCTGGACAGCAAGTAATTGATCAACAACAAGATCAATATGAACAACAACCTTTAGAACAGCAACCAGTTGAAGAAGTTCAAGATCAACAAACTGTTAATGAACCAGTAGTTGAACAACCAGTAGTTCAACCACAAGAACCAGAAGAAGAAATTCATGAACCTGTTAGTGTTCAAAAACAAACTGTTGCTAAACCAACTCCTAAGAAACAGCCGGCTAAGAAGATTAGATATGCTATTAAGAAGCCGTTACCTAAACCTGAAGCTAAGTTGCAAGAAGAAGTTGTTGAAGACATTGTTTCAACACAACCAGAAGTTTTAGAAACACAAAATCCTTCAGTTAATGAACAAGTTGTTGCTCAACCAGTAAGTGACAATCAACCAGAAGTAGTTCAAGCTGAACAAGCTGTATCTGAACAACCAGTTGTAGAAGATGTAGTTATTAAACAACCAGAACAAGAACAATCTGTAGTTGAAACTAAGGTTGAAGAAGCTATAGTTGCTCAACCAGTTCAAGAAGAAGTTGAAGCTCAAGTTAAAACTGAAGTTGAACAAGATCAACCAGAAGAAGAACAACAAGAACAAGTTCAAACTCAACCAGACGCTCAAGTTGATCAAGATCAATCTGAAGAAGTAATTGAAGAAGTTCAAGTTCAAGTTCAAGCTCAAAAAGAACAAGCTCAAGCTGAAGAAGTATCCGAAGCTGATTCTGAAATAGAAGAAGAAATTCAAGAAGAACAACAAGAACAAGTTGTTGAAACTCAAGCTAAAGAAAAATCTGAAGCAGAAATTGAATCAGATGAAATTGAACAAGTTGAAGAACAACCTGAAACTAAAGTTAAAGAAGATTTAATTGAATTAGCTAACGAACAAACAAAAGAAGAATCAGATGAAGATAATTCTGATTTTGATAACATTCTTTATCTAGAAGAAGATGATGAAGTTATCCAAGAAGCTAAACCAATTGAATCTAAAGATGATTCAATTACTATCCAACAAATAGAACAACCTGCTGAACAAAAAGCTAAGAAGAAAGTAAGTTTAGCTGACTTAGAACAAATTCCTGTAGTTATTAACTTACCTAAATTTGAAACTCCAAAAGTTCAAGTTGTACCAAACAATAACAAGGTTGATCTAAACAAGAAAGAATTCATTCAGTTCAAACCTGAAGTTGCGCAAGTTTCTAATAAACCATCAATTCATTCTAGTAATATTCAAAAACAACCATTTGTTATTGAAAAACCTAGTCCGTTAATTGAAAGAGTTGCTTATGTTAGTCAAAACATAACACCAATTCCACAAATAATTAAGACTCAAACTCAACATGATAACAGCAATTTATTATCTAAATTAGATGATAAATTCAACCTTGTTAATACTAAGACTAAACCAAAACAAGAACCAATTGATATCAACGAAATCAAATTATCTGACTTCTCAATTAAAAAACAACCTACGAAGTTAAGAGACTTTGAACCAATTGAAGAAAAACCTTCTAAACCAGAAGAGGTTAAAGTTGAATCAATTAAACCTGAACCAGTTCAAGAGTTAATTCAACAACCAACTCAACCTAAAGTTCAACCTGAGATCACTAGATTAGAAGAATTAGTTGAAATCAGACAAGATCAAGAATCAATTAGAAAACTTGAAAGTTTAGTTGAAGAAAACCGTAAGTTAGTTGATCAAGTTAAACAACTTAATGAACAAAACAAAAAAGTTGATACTAAACCTGATTTTGAAGAAGTAGCCAAAGAACTAGTTGAATACTTAACTAACAAGATTAAAGAAGTACCAACTCCGGTTGTAAAAACTGAAGTTGTTAAAGAAATTGTTAGACAAGAACCAACTTACATCGAACCTACTAGACAAAAATCGCTTCATGATACTTCAAGAAGAGAATTAGAACAAGGTGAACCTGTAAGAGTATTAAAACAATACGTGGAAGAATCTGACGATCTGCTTAACCGTGTTGTTGCTACTAAACACAAACAACCAACAGCTGAACAATTAGACTTTTTAGTTCAACAAGTAGTTGATGCAGAAGAAGATGACGCACCAATTACTCCGATAGCAACTAAGAGAACAGAAAAAACAATTCAACAAAAACTACAAGAGCTATCTGAAGAACAAACACAACCAGTTGTTCAAGTTCCTGTAATTACTCAAGAACAAGCACAACCTGCAATGCAACTTCAAGTTATGCCTGGTATTAACAATGTTCCGGTTCAACAAGCGTTGCAATATCAACAACCTATGATGCAACCGATGTTAAATCAGCAACAGATCTTAAATAGATCAGTAATGCAAAATCAAACAATGAACTCTGTTGCAGGACAAATTAATCCGACACAACAAATTGTAGAACCAATTGTTCCAATTCAGGCTCAAGTTCAACCTAATACATTTAATCAACCTCAACCTAGTCAAGTTGTTCAAACTCCTATAACTCCTCAACAAGATATATTTGAACAAAAACTATTCTTAGAACCTGAAATTCAAGTTCAACCACAGGCTTTATACACAGCTTCTAGAGATCCTAAACCAGAACCAACTATTAACCAACAACCAGTTTATTCTGAATCTAGAGTTCAACCTACGGTTAGATTTGATGCTCCTAGTCAGCCAGATTCTAAAGTTGCATATCATTCAACTAAAGAATTTGATGATCGATACAATGAATATGATTCTAGATATCCTCAAGAATCAGAACCACAAGGATACGAACAAGTTCAATACGATCAACCAGAACAACAACAAGTTGAAGAGTTTTATGAAAAACCGGTTGATAGAATTAATCAAGCTAATGAATATCAAGATTTAAGATATCAAGAACAACCAACTAAATATCAACAAGCTCAAACTAGATATCAACAATCTGAATCTAGATATCCTCGAGATAATAGATTTAGTCAAGAACAAAGATATCCTCAAGATCCAAGATTTACTCAAGAACCTAGATATCAAGAAGATCCAAGATTTGTTCAACAACCTATATATCAAGAAGAACCAAGACTTGTTGAAGAAGTTAGATATCAAGAAGATCCAAGAAGAATCATTACTTCATCTAGTGAGTCATCATACGAACCGAATTACTACAACAATAGAAAACCGTATCAACCATACGAACCTAGAAGAAGTAGTTATGAAATTAGAAAACCGGTTGCTTATGATCTAGATAAACCTTCTAGAAGATACCAACAATTACCTATTAGACCAAATAATAGTGTTGAATCTAGACAATTAACAGTTCCTTCTAACAACAGACATTTATCAATAAGAGATACTAACTACTTAAGATACAAAGAAGGTTATGGATATGATTATGATCGTCCATCAACTCAATACTATAGATCTAATTATGATACTTATGTAAAAGAAGTTAGAAGACCAAGCGCTCAATCAACTTCTATTAACGCATTAGTACCTAGACCTGTAAGTATGTACCAACCAGTGCTAGCTCCTTATCGTAGAATGCCTGCATCTAGAAGAATGGTTCCTTTACCTCCTTCAGTAAGAAGAGTAAGCTACTCAGGCAGAATGTCACCTCCTAGAGTTGTTAGATCATACAATCAACAACCTTCAATGAGAAGATCACCATTAACTAGAGGATACTGATAATGAAACCAAATCAAGATGTCGCATTAGAATTCTTTATAACACATACTGACTACTTAATTAATGATGTAGTCAGTATCCAAGAGATTCATAATGGCTTTACTAATATTTCTTATCTTTTAAAAACAAAAGATAATAAACAATATCAAGTCAGGTTTGCTCAGAATAACGAATTAGTCTCGCGAATTAATGAGTACGAAGTAATCAAACTATTAAATAATGATTTGTTTATCTTCTTTGATAAACAAACAGGAGATTGTATTAAAAAATGAATCCCTGGTAAAGAAGTTGATTACTTTGATAAACTAAGACTTGATAATTTAGCTAAAGCTATTAAACAGATCCACCAAGTAGATATCTCGAATAGTTCAATATTAAAGATTAATTACTTGGCAGGAATAGATAACGCTAAATTATCAACCAGACACAAGAAACTGTATTATCACTTAATCAATAAATACAAGAACTTGCCTCAAACACTAACGCATTCAGATCTGAATGCTCACAACATGTTGGTAGATCAAAATAATCAAATTCATTTGATTGACTTTGAATGGTCAAGGATTAACACCCCTTATTTTGATCTAGCTAATATGGCAAGAGAATCCTTAAACTTACAACAAGCTTATTATCTTGTTGAAAGTTATCAAGGATTAGATAAAACAATCTTTAATGATTTTTTAATTATCACTTGTATCTTTGCTTTGATATGAACTTATAATATGGCTCAAACTGATAAGATTATTGCTTATCGCAAAGAAGTTCAAAAGCGTTTAGATCTTTATCTAAAGCTATTTATAGGTAATATCTAAATTATAGAAGCTTGTGATTATAAAAAAGCGTTATAATATATAAAAAATTAATAAATTTATTTAATATAAAAGAAATTTAGAAATCATAAATTAACTATTATGTTTAAACTTAAAAAGTTAAAATCCAAATTAATCGGACTTAGCTTTGTATTACCAGGAGCAATTGCTCTTGGTAGTGGTTTTGGTGCAAGTAATCAAAACAAACAACAGCATTCACATAAATTAGTGCTTCACGATGGTGAAGATAATTCTGTTGGTCCTAAAAATATTACTTCAGAAGCTTGATTTTACCCAGTAGTTGGTTCAGGGGCTGGATTAATTGCAGTTTCTTTAATCTTAGGTCTTGGAATTGGAATTCCGATTGCTAAGAAAAAAGAAAGAATGATGCTTCAAGAACGTGAAGAACACCAAAAAATGGTGGAATCACTAGGTATGATTGAACAACAAAATCAAGCACAGACTACTGAAGAAGTTCAAGAAACTGATCAAGCTCAACCAAATCAAGAGAATTTAGCTTTACAAGCAAGTGCTCAACCTGGAGTAATTAATCAACCTAATATGGGAATGGGTCAACCTAATCCAGGTATGATGAATCCTAATATGCAAGCTCAAGGTAATAATCCAAATATGGGCTTTGCTAATAATCAAATGGGTCCAAGACCTGGCTTCCCTGGACAACCAGGACAAATGCCAAATCAAATGGGTCCAAGACCTGGTTTCCCTGGACAACCAGGACAAATGCCTAACCAAATGGGTCCAAGACCTGGCTTCCCTGGACAACCAGGACAAATGCCTAATCAAATGGGTCCAAGACCTGGTTTCCCTGGACAACCAGGACAAATGCCTAACCAAATGGGTCCAAGACCTGGTTTCCCTGGTCAAATGCCTAATCAAATGGGTCCAAGACCTGGCTTCCCTGGTCAAATACCAAACCAAATGGGTCCAAGACCTGGTTTTAATCCTCAAAACGGACCAAGATAAAGTTTAAATATTTAATCTTTTAGTTTCTTATTTAGATTTAATTTAAATAAGAAACAGTTAAAAAATTTATTAATATTTTTATTTTCTTATAAAATAGTATAAGAATAGTCAATATTAAAAAAAACTATTTGTTAATAAATAATAGAAATTGAAATCGTGAAAAAATCTATTTTAAAATTATCGGCCACACTTACTCCCTTTGCTTTAATCGGTTTAGGTAGCTTTGGTTTAGCGGCTATTAATAGCGCTAAACCAAGTGATGCTAAACTAGTTAAGCACGAAGGTGAATCGGCTCAAGAAAACCAGTCTAATCTTTTAGACACAGCTCGCAGATGAAGAAACTCTAACTTTACATCTGCTTCTATTGAAGGTACCAACCCTGGTGCTTTAGTTTTAACTGGCAAAAAATCTATTAGCCGTATCGATTTATACGGTAACGTTGTTTGAACATTTGATCCAGCAAGCAGCGATTTAGGTGAAAAAGTTGGTTATTACGATGCTAATAACGAGTTTAAACAGTTTACAGGAACTGTACCTTTCCAAGTATCTGATTTAAGTTCTAAAACTGTAGTAGAAGCTATTCAAGATCAACAAGATCCTAATGCTTTCTATTTATTATTAATTCCAGATGTAGCAGTTGCTCAACAACAAGAAACTAAAGATCACACTTTTGAGAATTACTATGTTCCAGATACTCCTGTTAGTGCTGGTGGTGAAGAAGATTCTGAAACTGCAGAAGGTGCAGGAGGTGGTGCAGCGCCGGCTCCAGCCGCAGTAGCTTCAACTGGCGGAGGAGTTCCGGGTGCTAGATCATCAGTTAAATTGGTTGATGGTGAAGGAACAGCTACTGGTTCAAACGGAATGGCTGAGACGGTTATAGATTATGAAACAGGTAATAGTATACCTAAACCTAAACAGTTAAAGGAATCTTCTGAAAGTATCGAATCTATTAATGAAGGTAAAAGTTATTCTAGTATTAATAGCGACAAAAAACTTCAAGGTGTAATCGTAAAAGTTAACGAAAATTTATTTAACAAAAGCACTCCGTTTCTAGTAGAAAACATGTCTTTCATTAAACCTAAAGACATGGTTGATAACTATCCTTCTAATTGAAAAAAAACTACAGAAAACAATAAATATACTAATGTTGTTAAATTTTACAATCAAGCAAATCCTTCTTATGAAGCTGATAGAGGATATTTCAACGCTAAATACTATCCTAAACGCCTTGAAACTCAAAAAGATACACCATTAGTTGATAGTTCGTTCTCTCCAAACGAACATCCAGAATGATTTGACGAACAAAAAAACTTTGTTATGCCATGGATGCAATATATAACAAATTTAGGTGGTCTTTACGCTAAAAATAACACGGTTTATTTGTTTGGTGGTAATGGTACTTGAGTTAATAATGAATCAGCTTTGAGTATTGGTGTTTTTAGAACGAAATTTGGATCAAGTTCCACAGAAGCTCCAGGTACATCAAAAACGGTAGGTTATCCTTACGCAATTTTACTTTCTTCGATTTCAATTCAAAAAGCTAATTTAGCTCAATTTGTTCCTGGTGTTGCTGGATTAGGTCAA
Source organism: Mycoplasma bradburyae (assembly GCF_024338845.1). Classification (NCBI taxonomy): domain Bacteria; kingdom Bacillati; phylum Mycoplasmatota; class Mollicutes; order Mycoplasmatales; family Mycoplasmataceae; genus Mycoplasma; species Mycoplasma bradburyae. The sequence goes on from NZ_CP101414.1 coordinate 202,540, forward strand.
GATTTAGGTTACCATTATGTTCCTAGATTAGCTGTTGGCGGTGTAAGTTCTCCTAAATCTGCGGGCGGAAATATATTCATAGGTTCTACTATTACTTGAGGTACCAATGGTGGAACAATATTAGATACTAAATGACACACTCCTTCAGTTATTGAAGATGCGACAAGAACAGATAAAACAACAACGGTTTCTAACGAAACCATTCCTAAAAGATGATCAAATCTTTATGATTATAATTCGACAAGTTCGGCATCATTATTAAGTAAGCCTGCTGGCGGTAATACAAAACAAGTTGAATCGTTATTTTCTACAGCTTTAAAATTGGATGCATTAAATGCATTACCTGATCAATTCGACGAACAAAATAAAGTTGTATTTACTTATGCTATGCTTGATGGTCGTCAATGAAGTTTAGGTTCATGAAAAGATAGTACATGATTTGTTTCTGACAACATTAATAGCTTCAATTACAATACTCAAAACCAATTAGCAAATGGCGGAGAAAATAGAAACCCAAGAAATATATTAAATGCATTAACGACTGCAAGAGGTTTTGATCGTAGAAGTATTGGTAATGTGGTTTATACATATTCTAGTACTGATCAAAGTTTAACTTATTATTACCAAGTTGGCGCAACAATTACAACATGACCAGAAATTAAAGCTAATTACAAAAATAACGCTAACATTAATTTCTATCACTTAAATAAATCTGACTTTGGTAGTACAACAAATGATCAAAATGGAGATCAATCAAAATTAAATAGCGCTTATAATACATCTGCTGCAGACACTTGATATAATGGATCGATTTATGTTAAAAAATCTAAATTCACTCCTAGTAGTCAAGGATATACATGAAAAGACTTTAAAGGTTTAACAACAACTTCTTCTAAAGCTGTTATTTCAAACTGAACTAAAGCTGGATATAGTATAAGACCTGAAGGTGATACAAGTTTTAATGTTTCTAAAATTTCTTTTGATAGAAGTATTACAGCTGCTGTTGAAGTTAGTGCCTTAGATAGTTATTACGTTCAATTAGAAGGAAGTAAGTCGCTAAACTCTGTATCTCGTAAGAGTTCTACTACTAATGCTTTATCTCTAAGTGCTGATACTATAAAAAATCCTTTAAACAACAGAAATGAAGTAATTGGTCAAGGTAATTTTATCTCTAAAGACAATATTCCTTCATCATTCTTTGAAAATAAAATTAACGATATTATCGTAAAAGATTCTGATGGAAGTGAAGTACTTAATAGTAAATATATCAATTCAATTTACTCTTATACTCCTCCTGCCGATAATAAAGATATCAAATTAAGATTATTAGTTGTTGATAGATCAAAAGCTACTAACGATTTCATTAAATTATTACCTCAAGTTTTAGTTGATGGTGAATATGTTCCTGTGCCTCAAGCTAACTCAGTGTTTGTTTCTGATCGAGAATTTACAGGGTTCAATGCTTTACCTGGTTACATCTTACCTGTTGCGATTTCTATTCCTATTATAATTATTGCTTTAGCTTTAGCTTTAGGTTTAGGTGTTGGTATTCCGATGTCTCAAAACCGTAAGATGCTTAAACAAGGATTTGCTATTTCTAATAAGAAAGTTGATATCCTTACAACTGCTGTTGGTAGTGTATTTAAACAAATTATTAACAGAACTTCAGTTAGTAACATTAAGAAATCACCTCAAATGTTACAATCTGCTAAAAAACCTGCTGCTAAACCTGCTGCTTCAGGCGCTAAACCTGCTGCTCCTGCAGCTAAACCTGCAGGTCCTGCTAAACCAACTGGTCCTGCTAAACCTGCTGCTCCAAAACCAAAAGCTCCAGCTAAATAATATAAAATAGGTGAAATAAAAATATGAATATATCGAAAAAACTTAAAAGTTATTCTTTAATAAGCGGATTGGTTGGAATTGGTATTCTTGGATCAGTTAGCTTTGCAATTAATAAAGAAGTTAGTAATCAAAATAACACACAATTAGTTAATCAAGCTAGAACTGTTGATGCTAACAGCATCAATCTTAATCAAATAGGTAATAACGACTCTTTATTTAATTCTGTTCTAAAAGATGATAATGACAATTTTATAACATCATCTAAAATATCTATTGTTAAATTAGATAGCTTTACTAAGCCTATGTATGGTTTAGATTTATCTGATGACTTTTCTGGATATGAAGTAAAACAAATTGTAGCTGATTATACAACCAGCAAAAATAGATTTGACGGAAAACAAAATAGAGTTTATTATGCTCTTTTAGTGAATGAAAATGTTAATATTCATGTAAAAAGAGTTGGAACAGGTTCAGATACAAGAAATAATACTAGATTAGGTTCTAAATCTGATATGTCAAAATTAGCTATTGGTGGCGTTGATAACCCTGCTCATGTAATAAGAATTGTTGATGACGGAACTAAATTTACTTTCAAAAAAGATACAGAAGGTGAAATTGTTAATGATTTCATTTTAGATGCTCCGTTATTACCTAAAAATCTATCTTCTGATTGATATAACTTATACATCCAAAGAGATATTCTTCCTAATGATGTAAATGTAGTTACACTACCTACTCCTGTAGGTAGAGTTAGTGGTTCTAGTCAATCTGACGGAATGTTTGATTTTGGTAATGGAGTTGCTAGTTCAACAAAACCTACTACCCCTAGTTCTGCAACTGGAAAAAAAGATTCTGAAGATAATGTCAAAAAGAATATTAAAACTTCATTTCAATTAGATGAGAAATTTGTTTATCCTCAATGAACTGGTGATGAAGAAAATAAACAAATTACTAGAGCCAGTAATTTTTCTGCTGATAACTATTGGAATTTTAATTTCCCTGAGGCTCCTAATGTTGCATTAAAAGAAGATACTGTTAATGTTTTTTCGAGACTTTATTTAAATTCCGTTAATTCATTATCTTTTATAGGTGACAGTATTTACATTTTTGGTTCAAGTAAATTACCATCGCTTTGATATTATTCATTCCCTACGAAACTTACAGATCTAAATGATTTAAATCTTGTAAAAATTAGTGATTCTGAAGCATCATCTACAGATAATGGAATGTTTGAAAATACTAATACTTTAAAAACATATAGAAGTTTTGGTATAGATGAAAAACCAATTTCTGATAATAAAATTGATGAAACTAACTGATCTAATCCTAATGTTATTGAAGGAAGAATATATTCTGATTATAGATTAGGTATTAGTGATGAAATTGCTAAAAGTAATGCTAGCGCATTTATAAGTGGATCGACGGGTGGTGTATCATTCACATCAACAGGTTCTAGTGTTATTTTAAGAGCTTCATATAATAATGAGAAAAAGCCTGATGGTAACTTTCAACCATACCTATATGTTTTTGGTTACCAAAACTATCAACAGACAAGAGGTGATACAAGTCACTGAAATGGAACTTATAAATTAGTAAATGTTGGCGATTACGATTTTATAAGTGCTGCTAAAGTTGGAACAGAAACTAATGGACTTAGAGATAAAACTCTGAAGTTTAGAATGCTAGGTGGCTTCTTAAATGAAGATGATGCAAGAAGCCTTTCTAAGATACCTTATATAAAAGATAGTTCTTCTAGTGATAGAACAATTTTCAAAAATGGTTATTCAGACAATAACTACGAGTATGATCAATCAATTTTAGGATATGATGGTATTAGAAATAATTTAGATGCTGGTCTTAAAGCTACAAGTTTTGTAAACTTAAATAGACCAGATGCTAATGGTTTAGAATCTGTTGCTGCTGTTACATATTTAAGAGCTCAAATTGGGTTAGCTAAGACTTCTAGTGCAAGTATCCCTTTTGGAAATAATCACCAAATTATATCTACAAACCCAATTGATGCATTCTCTTCAATAAAGAATATTAAAAGTATTATTCCTGGAGAAGAATTATGATACTTCCTATTTACTGATGAAGGTAAAAAATCGAGTATCTATACATTAAAACTTCCTGAATCTAGCAATCCTGATTTATCAAGTTCATTTAGTCCTACAAGTTTAGTTGCTCAAAAACAAATTAATTTAGTTTTACCTTTATTAAAAGATTCATTATATACAGTTGATAGTTCAGGTAATGTTTCTTTATATTCAAGTAGCCAAGGGTCTCCAAGTGATTTTGTTAAGAGTCAAAGCTTCAACTCTAACCTAGAAGAAATTGCTTTCTCTGGATCTGGTTCTACATATACTTCTGATTTCTGAGGGACAATCGAATTTAAACCTGCTCAATATCTAATTGAAAACGGATTTACGAATAGTGTTGCTAAAGACTTTGTTACTAACGAAAGTTTCTTAAACAGTTTAGTGAACTTTACTCCAGCTAATGCTGGTACCAACTACAGAGTAATAGTTGATCCAGATGGTGATTTAACTAACCAAAAATTACCTATCAAAGTTCAAATTCAATACCTAGATGGTAAATATTACGATGCTAAATTAAAGAACAAGGGTTACGTATCTTTCTCTTATAACAACTTTGCATCTTTACCTTCTTGAGTATTACCTACTGCTATTGGTAGTACATTAGGTATCCTTGCTATTATGATTATCTTAGGTTTATCAATCGGTATTCCGATGAGAGCTCAAAGAAAATTACAAGACAAAGGGTTCAAAACAACATTCAAAAAAGTTGATACATTGACTTCAGCTGTTGGTTCAGTTTACAAGAAGATTATTTCACAAACTGCTAATGTTAAGAAAAAACCTGCTGCTTTAGGTGCCGCTAAAACTCCAGCTAAACCAGGTGAAAAACCTGCTGCTCCAAAACCAGCGGGCGCTGCTCCAGCTAAGCCAGCAGGACCAGCTAAACCATCAGGACCAGCTAAACCTTCTGCTCCTAAACCTGCTGCTCCTAAAAAATAAATAAGTTAATTATTTATTAAATAAAACCCCCTCCAAATAAGGTAATCTTACCTATTATAAGAGGGGTTGTTTTATTAAAATATAGATAGTTCAATATCAAAACAACATTTAAATTGATAAAATAAGAATACCTATTATTTTGATATAAAACCGCATATAAGCTTTATTAAATATTAATAAAGCTTAAAACTAAACAATAATAATAGATTATTAGTAATTTAAAGATAATGTTTAAAAAACGATTTAAAAAATATTTTATCCTTTTTATTATCTTACTAATAACTGCTATTAGTTTAGTGTTTCTTGAGTTGTTTAATTGCAATCCAAGAAACACTAACCTAGTAAAACAATCAGCTAGTCTAGTAGAAGATAACCAAACTAATCAGATAATTAAAAATAACTCTTTAAGTAAAATTAGATGAAATGCTAATGCTAATTTTTCATCATCACCTACTAGTGATGGTGGTTTATTAGCACTTAGTTTTGATGGTGGATTAGAACGAATTGATAGTTTTGGTTACTTAAAATGAAAATTCAATTTAAATGATTTTAATAGAATAGCACTAACAGATAGCAAAAACAATTTAGTATATAGTGGTGATAAATTAGTACTAAGACGTCAAGATAATCTTTTTATTAATAGTATTTATAGAAAGATTGTGGCAGAAGCTATTCAATCAAAAGAAGATCAATCAATTTATTATGTTTTGCTTGTAAGTGAACAAATACTAAATAATGATGTTAAAAGTCAGTTATTTAGCTTTCAAGAATTATCAACAGATGTAACACTTCAAGGAACAATTTTAAAAATAAAAGAAGATTTAAATCATATTAGTAATCCAATCGGTATTATTGATTATGTGAATATTCCACCTAGCGCTTTAATCGATAATTATCCATCTAGTTGAAAATCTAATACACCAACCATCTATGGAGTTAATGGATCATTCAAAAAAGAAGATCATCCTTCTTGATTTAGTGCTAATTCTAACTTTATATCATTACCTTGATTACAATATATTACCAATTTAGCTAACTTATATGAATACAAAAATGATGTATTCATATTTGGAGGGAATGGTAACTGAATTAATGATGATCAAAAAGATCGTAAAGAGGCTTCTAAATATTTATCAATAGGAGTTTTTAGAGCAAGATTTTATAATAATTACTCTGAAAGACCTATTGTTACAGGTTATCCTTATGCTTATTTACTAAGTTCATTAACTGCTGTTAATCCAGATACACAAAGAGTTTTATTAGGTCAAAATAAAAACTATACATTAGTGCCTAGAATAGCAGTAGCAGGAGTTAAACCTGGTTTAAACAATAATAAGAATTATATCTTCTTATTCGGAAGTGTTACCACAGGATTAAGCGCTGATGATAATTCTAATGAAGTAGTTTTAAACAAACAAAACTATGAACCTAATAAATTAGCAACATTAAATTCATTAAGTTCTATTCCGTTAAGTGCTAATAATGCTCAAAAAAATTCTGTTGGACCTAAAGTATTAGCTGGATTCTTTTTTAATTTATCTGATCTAGCTAAACTTGATAATAAGATTGATGAATCGAATGTTGATAGAACTTATTATCTTAATCAAAACTCATATGGTTTTAGATTAATAGCCCCTTGAACAACTGAAACAGCTCAACCCAATATAGACGCTTTAAATATTGCATCAGATAATAAATCAGTTGAAGGAACATTGCATAATTTAACTGTTCGTCATGGGTTTAATGAAAATGATGTTGGAGGATTAATTATCCTTGATGATAATAGTTATGCAGTTCAAGTTGGTCCATATATTTTAGAAATTGATGGACCTTCTGCAATATCAATTAAACCAAGTAAATTTAATTTTTTATATCGTTTATCAAATCAAGATTTTATTGATTACGACATAAATGGACCGTTAAATTTTACACCTATCTTTAACTTCAAGGATTTTAGAGGAATTAAAGTAGTTAATTCTAACGAAAATTATTTATTTAGCTTATTTGCTCCTGATTCAACAACCGCTACTAATCCGAAATTTTATTATTCTAGTTTTAGTGATCAAAAAAATAAGAACGTTAACTTCAATTCAAGATCAATAAAAAAATCTAATGGCTTATTGCAATTTAATAGTTCAGATGCATTATATTTACAAAACGAAGATTATTCTTATAATATCTACTCTTTAAGTGCTAACAATATTCAAAATAACGGAATAATTAATCCAATAGCCCAAAGAGTTAAATTCTTAGGTAGTGGTGAGTTTATTTCGACTAGAAGTATTAATTTAAGTCAAACAAATCTAGCAGATTTGTTTGATATAAAAAACGATGAAGTAATCTTAAAAAATGATTTGATTAAAAATGTTTATGAATACTTTCCGTCAAATAAAGATAAAGAATACAAACTTAAATTAAAGGTGGTGGATTTAGATTATGAACAATCTAAATTTAAATTAGTTCCTTATGTTTATAGTGATATAACTAAACAATACGAAATTATTCCTAATAAATCAGATTACTTAAATAGTGATAATAGCTTTGGTAATTTTAACGGATTCCTGGGAATTGATCAGGTTTATTTATATATGGGAATATTTATTCCACTATTAATATTGATTATTGGAATGGTTTCAATGACTATAGTTGGTTTATCTTTAATTAAAGAACGTAGATCATTGCTAAAATCATTTAAAACTAATACTTTAAAAATGGATGGTTTAGTTTTATCGATTGGTTCTGTATTTAAGTCGTTGATTCATTCTTCTAGACATTTTAAACGCTTATCAGCTAAAGAAAAAGCCGATGATGAACATAAGCAACAATTTAAAATGTTAAATGGTAAAACTAAAAAAATAGACAATAATATAATTAATAAGCAAAAAGATAAAATAAAACAAGATAATAGCACTAATTCACGTGTTAATTTTGCTAAAATGCGTGAATATAAACAAAATACTAAAATGGTCATAAATGAATAATATAAATTATTAATGAAGCAGTTATCAAAAAGATTTACTAAACTAAATAAAAGTAACCTAATTAAGATTTTAGTTAGTATCTTTTTTGTTATCTTCATTAGCTTAGGTTTAACTAAAATCTTTATTAGTAATAACCAAAATAATAATCAAATACAAGCAACTAATTTAAACAACAAAACCGCTTTAGTTGAACAGAATAATTCATATGACGATCTAAAAACAACTAATAATACTTATGTGCAAAATAGTAAGAATGATTATTTTGCATTAACTCAAACAGGTGTTAAAAAACTGGATGTTTTTGGGAATGTTTATTATAGCTATAACTACGGAAAAGATTTTATTAATTATCAAACAGTGGATTTTGTAGCTAATAATCTCAAACCAGATTATTACTATTTGTTAATTAAAAATCCAATAGTTAATATCACAGGTAATAACTTATCAACAATAAGTATTAGTTCGCCTGCTTATGTTTTAGAACTAAAAGATGAAAATAACTCTTTAAAGATCATCAAGAAGTTTCAACTAAACCCTTATCGTTTTTCAAGGGATTTAGCTAGTTTATTTATTAAAGTAGGTTTTGAACCAAAATTATCTAAAAATCCGACCAATGATGAAATTATTAACAATAAAAACTATGCGTTAGGTTTATTAGATAGACCTACGAATAGTTCAATTCTTAATAATATCTCTTATTATTACTACAACTCAATTAGTAGATTAGCATTTATCAATAATCGTTTAGCAGTATTTGGTAGCAATGATATTGTTAGTTTGTGGTTCTATTTATTTGATGTAAATAAAACAGATGATAATGTTCTAGATAATAATAAAAACTTAATTAATATATATCCACGATTATTTGCTACTACCAATCTAAACTGAAGTTTAGGTAATTATAATAATTCTGAACATACCAAAACTACTCAGTTTGTAGTTAACAATATTAAGTTATATACCCCTGCTTATTTTATTACGGGAATCAATGTTATTAAACAAAAATTAATTGATCAGAATAATCCAGAAAATCAAAACCAAACTTCAATCTATTCTTTACATTTAGGTTTAATCCCTGCTCCAATTATTAAGATCAATGAGACTAACCATAAGTTTAGTCACATTATTAGTTCTACATACTATAGTAGTACTAATACCAATTACTCTAATATCTTTATTAGTGGTGCTATTTCGCAATCTAAAGTAGTTGAAATAACCAACAACTTTAGTACAGTTAACGAATTTTTTTCAGCTAGTTATAGCATCAAACTATATACTAATGTTTTAAATAAACCTGATCAAGCTAACACATTAAGTCAATACGCTTATCACTATTCAGTTCAAGAAGATCAATCTGATAATAAAATTAATGGTTATCCTAATCTTATTGGGATCTTAATCTTAAGATCGCAAATTATTGGTTTTATCTTTTCTGGAGATACATATACTTTACATACAGATAGCATATATAACCTATTAGACGATGAAACGTCTATGTCAGGATTTGATTACATTACTAATATCATATTATACAAAGCTATATGATGAATTAGTTTTTATAATCCAACCACATCTACAACCTGAGTTAATCAAATTAATACGAATATAAGTATAACCAACGATGAAGTATTGTTAATTAACTATTCTGAAATCTACAGAACCACTAAAAGTGGTTTAGCTTTTTTGATTCTTGTATTAAACGATAATGCTTTTTATCTTTTTAGAGATCTTGATAATTTAATTGAATCAGATTTAATTTATCTAGATCAAGCTAATCAAAAATACATTAAGGCAGACTTCTTTAACAATGGGGTTCCAGTATTTGACAATAAGCCTGATTCTAAAGGTTCTAGTCTATGAGGAACAGTTAATTTTAAACCTGCATCATATTTAGTTGAACAAAAACTAAACACGATGAATGCTTATGATATTGTTAATAATGATTTTATTATTAACAAATTGTACGATTACCAACCAGGAAAAATTAATTGGGCACCAAGAGTTGTAACTAATGTAATTAATGATAATAAATTTGTTATCAGTTTTGAATTCCCTTATTTTGATGGTAATTATTATAAAACTGATCAGATCTTAAAAAATCTAGAGTTCCCTAGTTTTGAATACAATAATTTAAAAGCTAGTCCAGTTTATTTAGTGCCTACAATTGTTTTATCAATAATTGTAAGCGTGATCTTGTTATTAGCATTTATCTTCTTGATTATTATGCAAATCTTGAAAACCAAGAAGGTATCATTGCAATTATTTACTAACGCAAACAACAAGATCGACAAATTAAATGATTCGGTTAATATCATTTACCAAAAGATTGAAACTAAGTTATACAACCCACAAACAGATCGTAATAGATTGACAGGTAAATTTAATAAACCTAACGATCATTTAAATATTGGTAATAACCAAACAAGAATGATTAATAATAATCAAAGAATTATTAATCAACCATTCCAAAGACCTAGTAATTACAATCATTTTAATAATCCTCAATTCTTTAACCAAAGACAAAATCCAACTAGAGGATACTACCCACCTAACAACCAACAAGCTTTTAGTCAAGCAAGTAGAATGAATCACACAACAGCTCATGGTTTTAGAAACAATCCTCCAAGGTCTAACCAAGGGTTTAATAACCAAACAAGACAAGTAAACAATACTTCTTTTTATCAAGCTGATAAGACCAGAAAGATTAATTAGTGATATTCTTGAGTTAATAACTAATGCCTAACTATAAACAATACTTAACTATAACCCCTATTAAAAATAGGGGTTATTTTATATCGTTAGGACTAGCAATATTTTTTTGTCTTTAATATACTTATCGTAATTATTTAGAATAATAAAGATGAATAAAAACAAAAATATTCCACAGATAAGATTTAAGGGATTTAGTGAGGGGTGGAACATCAGCAAGATAAAAAAGCTCGTTGATTATAGAGTATCAAAATTACTCATTTCGAATGCAAAATTATTTGGTAAATATGAATTATTTGATACTACTAAAAAAATAGGTTATACAAATTATTCTTTTATAAAAAATAGTTATATTTCAATAGTAAAAGACGGTAGTGAATGTGGTCGTGTTAGATTAATGCAACCTTATACTTATTTTACAAGTACATTAGGTGGGTTAATTCCTAAAAATAAATTTGATGCAAGCTTTCTATTTGCTCGTTTATCTATATTAAACTTTAGCTCATTCATGTCAGGTGGAGTTATTCATCATCTTTATTTTAATGAATACGGAGAAATAGATATACAAGTTCCTGATGTAAAAGAACAAGTTAAAATTGGTGAGTTATTCGTTAAATTAGATAAGTTATTCGAATTATTGAAACAAAAAGAAAACAAACTAAATCTTATAAAGGAGACATTATTAAATAATATGTTTCCTAAATCTCGTCATGATAAGCCAGCGATAAGATTTAAAGGGTTTAGTGAAGGATGGATCATTAGCAAGATAAAAAATATCGTTGATTATAAAGTATCAAAATTAATCATTTCGGATGCAAAATCATTTGGTAAATATGAATTATTTGATTCTAGTAAAAAAATAGGTTATACAAATGATTCTTTTATAAATAAGAGTTATATTTCAATAGTAAAAGACGGCGATCCTGGTCGTGTTAGATTAATGCAACCTTATACTTATTTTACAAGTACATTAGGTGGGTTAATTCCTAAAAATAAATTTGATGCAAGCTTTCTATTTGCTCGTTTATCTATATTAAACTTTAGTTCATTAATATCAGGTGGAGTTATTCGACATATTTATTTTAATGAATATGGAGAAATAGATATACAAGTTCCTGATGTAAAAGAACAAGTAAAAATTGGTGAATTATTTCTTAAATTAGATAAGTTAATCGAATTATTGAAACAAAAACACGCCAAACTAGGTTTTATAAAAGAATCATTAATTAATAAAATGTATTGTTAATTGTGTCTGACCTCTAAAAAACGAAAGTTTTTGGATGTCAGTTTTTATATCTAAATACAATTATGTGTTAAAAAAAAGAGAGTATGAAGGTACCCCGAATAACAAACTTTTTGGAGGTATTTTTTCATGGTCAAGACTAGCTATATTTTTTTGTCTTTAATATACTTATCGTAATTATTTAAATCGATGAAGATGAATAAGAATAAAAACATTCCAGAGATAAGATTTAAAGGATTTGATGAGGGGTGAAAAAGTAGTCAATTAAAAGAGTTGGTAAGCTACTTAGGATTAGGTAGAACGCCATTAATTAGCAATAAATCGTATTACGGTGGTAGAATTCCGTTTTTAAAAATTTCTGATATCAATAACAATGGTTGCTTTATTAATAAAACTGAAAAGAAAATAACGCAACTAGCATTAGACTGTAATGTTGCTAAATTTTACCCTAAAGGAACTATTAGTTTGGTCACAACTTTTTCGTATGGGGAAGTGGTGATTATGAACATGGATTGCGCAACTTCGGAAGCGTTTTATAATATAGGATTTAAATCGAATACATTAAGAGATTTTATTTTTTGAGAACTTAAATGAATTCATCAATCAAATTATTGAAACAAACTTGTTTTAGTTGGAGTTCAGCCGTACATAAATCTAGATATAGTTAAGGGTGTAACTGTTTCACTAACATCTGATGATGAAATGAAAAAGATTGGTAATCTTTTCTTTTCATTTGAAAATCTCCTTGAATCAACTAAGTCTAAAATATCTAAATTAGAGAATTGCAAGGAAGCATTATTAAGTAATATGTTTCCTAAAACTAATCAAAACAAACCTGATATAAGATTTAATGGGTTTGATAAAGATTGAAAAATATTTGTTATTAACAATATATTCAAGATAACTCAGGGTTATGTCCTTAACGAAAAGCAAGTATCTCAAGTTTGCAGTGGTTTGAATCCTTACCCTGTTTACTCATCAAAAACTCTAAATAATGGTTTATTTGGTTTTTATAAAGAATTCTTATATCAAGATGCTATTACTTGAACCACTGTTGGTTACGCCGGAACAGTAAGATACAGACAAGGGAAATTTTATTGCACTGACGTTTGTGGAGTTTTATTAAAGAAAACTATGAAACCAGATTGAATGATTTCTGAAGTCTTAAACAAAGTTACACCTAATCATGTAATACAAGGTACCCGTCCGCAATTATCGAATTATGTAATGGCTGAGATTGAAGTAAAATTACCAACAGAGGAAAAAGAAAGAGAAAAAATATCTGACATTTTCTCGAAGATTGATAATTTAATAAACTTATTAAAACAAAAAGAAAGCAAACTAAATCTTGTGAAAGAGAATTTACTTAATAAAATGTTTTGTTAATAGTTTTTTAGATTAAATAAAAGATTAGTATATAACAAAAACTACACTTTTATTAAAGGGATAATTGATCTTAAAAATATGATTCAGTTATTCTTTTTTTATTACTAAATTAATGTTGTTTTTAAATAAAATAAACTAGTCGATTTAAGTGGTAAAAAAGCAATAAAATTTAATCAATCTATAACTAACAAAATATCAAAAATAAGCGGTAAATTTAACTTTTTTTAATAAAAAATTCCTTAAAAACACAACCTAAAATAATCAACATAAAATTGACTAACAAAAAACACCTTAATTACTAACCATACCTAACCTAAATTAATCCAACCAAATCAAAACAATTTCTAATCCACTAAACAATCAAACCAAACAAACATAACCCCTAACTAAATTCATCTCATTCTTATACCAACTACCACAACCCAACAAAAATAAGAGAAGTAAATTTATATTTACTTCTTTTTTTTATAATATTACAAACCAAGGTCTGGTTAGTTTACTAACCATATCTAGATAAGATAATAAGTATTAATATTAATAAATGAACACTAAGGAAACAAAAGCTGTTAGAGGTACTATTGATTGGTTTGATGAAGATATGATTTTATTTAGTGCTATCACTAATAAAATCATAGAAATAGCTAACCAATATGCTTATGAAAGAATTAAAACTCCTGTGTTTGAACATGCGGAGTTATTTAATCGCAACCTAGAACATTCTGATATCGTTAAAAAAGAACTTTACCAATTCAATGATTTATCTCAACGCTTACTAGCCTTACGTCCTGAAGGTACTGCAAGTGTTATGAGAGCAATTAATGAACACAAGTTGCTAGATAAAAAAGCGTTACCACTAAAGCTTTTTTATCTAGAACCAATGTTTCGTTATGAACGCCCTCAAAAAGGACGAATGCGCGAATTCCATCAGTTTGGTATTGAACTAGTAGGTGATTTAGATTCTAGTGATTATTTGCAAACAATTCTGTTTGCAAATAAAATCCTTAATACTTTTAATCTTAAATGTGTTTTAAACATTAATTGAATCGGAAACTTTGATTCAAGACAAAAATGAGTTGATCATTTAAATGAATACTTTAAACAATATTACGATCAACTAACAGAATTATCCCAATCAAGATTGGGATCATATGGTGTGTTAAGAATTCTAGATGATAAGTTAGAATCCACCAAAGACTTTGTTAAGAACGCACCAGGTATAGAACAATTCATCTCGCAAGAAGAACAACAATACTTTAAGAACTTCTTAAATCAATTAGATCAATTAAATATCAAATATGTTGTTAATAAACAACTAGTAAGAGGGTTGGATTATTATTCTGAAGTGGTGTTCGAATTTATTCTTGATAACCAAGATAAATCCCAAAGTACTTTATTAGCTGGTGGGTGTTATCAAACCCTAGTTAAAGAACTAACCAATAAAGATCATCAAGCAATCGGATTTGCTTTAAGTATTGAACGGTTTATCTGTTACTTAGATGAAGAAATTAAAAATAATTTATTCCTTCAAGCAAAAAAAGACATATATTTAGTAATCAACCTTGAAGAGGATAAATTAATAGATACAATAAAATTAACCGAACAACTAAGAGATAAACAATTAAATGTCTTTTTTAATCCGAGATTAAAAAAGTTAGACAAAGCAATTAAATACGCCCTAAGAGCTAAGTACTCTCATCTGATTATATTGGGTTATAATGAATGGCAAAAAAATACCGTTACGATTAAAAACCTAGATAACCAAGAACAACAAACAATTAAACTAGAGGACTTTATTAAGTAGTATGCAACCATTAGATTTTACTAACCGTAAACCGATTATTGAATTAAAAAACAATGATTTACTTAACCAACCAACAATGATTGTTGGTTGAGTTAAAAATATCCGTAAGCTAGGGAATTTCAATTTTATTGAAATTGCTGATAAATCAGGATTAATCCAGTTATTAGATAAGAAAAATGAGTACGCTAGTTTATCACGTGAAGATCTAGTTTTAGTTGAAGGACTACTTCAACTAAAAAAAGATCCTAACAAGAATCTAGAACTAGGTGATCGTGAAGTGTTAATTGATAAATTAACAATTATTTCTAAATCTAAAACACCTCCGTTTATTATTGAAGATGAAACTGATGCTTTAGAAGAAGTTAGATTAAAATATCGTTATCTAGATCTAAGAAGACCAGTGTTACAAAGAAATATGAAACTACGTTCAGATTTCTTTTTAATCGTACGTAACTTCTTAGCTTCAATGAACTTTACTGAGATTGAAACGCCAATCTTATCTAAAACAACCCCTGAAGGTGCTAGAGACTATGTTGTGCCTTCTAGATGTGGTCCTAATATGTTCTATGCTCTACCACAATCAGCACAGATCTATAAACAACTATTAATGATCAGTGGGTTTGAACGTTATTTTCAAATCTCAAGATGTTTTAGAGATGAAGACTTAAGAAAAGATCGTCAACCTGAACATGTTCAAATCGATATGGAAGTTTCATTTATGAGCAAAGAAGAATTCTTTGCTTTAATTGAAAAGATGTTTGTTCATGTTTTTGATAAGTTAATGAACATTAAGATTGAACCAAACTTTATACGTATGAAGTTTGATGACGCAATGAATCTTTATGGGACTGATAAACCAGACCTAAGATTTGGGTGTGAATTGACTGATGTATCTAAAACATTTAAAGAACACAGGTTTGAAGTTTTCAAGAACTTTGCGAATAAAAACTTATTAAAAGCAATTGTTCTAGATGATATCTTAGTATCATCTAAAGAACACAAAGTTCTAGAAAAATACGCTAAGGACAACCATGCTAAAGCATTAAGTTGATTTAGTTATGAAAATAACGAAATCATCGATGGTTCAATTAAACGCTTTATTGACCAACAAGATCTAACTAACCTAGGATTAAACAACAAAAAAGGAACGATCTTCTTTGTCGGGGATGATAGTCTTGAAGTGATCAACAAATCCCTTGGTGCTGTTAGAACGCAATTAAATGAGATCTATCAATTAGCAAATGAAGATGAATACAAGTTCTTATGAATTGTTGATTGACCATTATATGAATGAGATGAAAAAGAAAACAAATACGTTTCAGCTCATAACCTATTTACATCACCAGATCCTTCTTGTATTGATACTTTCAATGAAGATAAGAAGAATGCAAGAGCTTCTTCTTATGACTTAGTACTAAATGGTTTTGAACTAGGTAGTGGTGCGATTCGTATTACCAATCCAAAACTTCAAGAAGAAGTTATGGAATCATTAGGATTATCTAAAGATGAAGCTTATGATAAATTTGGTTTCTTATTAGATGCTTATCAATATGGCGCTCCCCAACACTGTGGAATTGGTTTAGGTTCTGATCGTATTCTTATGATCTTAACTAAGTCGAAATCAAT
Organism: Mycoplasma bradburyae; assembly: GCF_024338845.1. Taxonomy (NCBI): domain Bacteria; kingdom Bacillati; phylum Mycoplasmatota; class Mollicutes; order Mycoplasmatales; family Mycoplasmataceae; genus Mycoplasma; species Mycoplasma bradburyae. Next base: position 219,166 of record NZ_CP101414.1, read on the forward strand.
TCGTGATATTATTGCTTTCCCTAAGAACAACCAGGGGTTTGATTTGATGAACAATTCACCATCAGAAGCGATTAATGAACAATTCTTAAATGAACTTTATTTATCAATCAAAAATAAGTAAAATATTATATTGTAATGGATTTTCAATCAGTCAACGTTCGTCTTGAAGATTTTAAAGAAATCTTAGTAAAGAATAACTATTCTGAAAGCAGTATTAAAAAATTTATTGCTGCTTTTGAATTCGCGAAATTTTGACACGGCGAACAGAAGCGCAAAAGTGGTGAACCATATATTATCCATCCGCTTGAAACTGCCATTAAGTTAGCAGAATGAAAAATGGATGATAATACAATTATCGCTGGTTTGCTGCATGACTTATTAGAAGATACACCTGTAGATAAACGGTTGATTTCATCAACGTTTAATAATGATGTTTTAGAACTAGTTAGGGTTGTTACTAAAATTTCCTCTGAAGCTAAAAGAAACCGTGAAAGCGCAGGAAGTTTTAATCCTCATAAAAATGAATTAGATTACACAATCCGTGTATTTAGTTCAATTTCAAAAGATATCCGTCCAATTATTATTAAGATAGCTGATCGGTTTCATAACTTATCAACGATTAATTTTTTACGACCTGATCGCCAAAAAATTATTGCTCAAGAAACATTTGATACTTACGCTCAGATTGCTGGAAGATTGGGTATGTATTGAATTAAAACCCAATTACTAGATCTAACATTTCAGATAATTAACCCAACAGCTTTTGATAACACTTTATCATTAATCAATGTTCATAAATTAATTAATGAAACTAAATGAAAAAACTTTGAACAACAAATCAGAAAAATATTAGATGGTAGCCATCTATCTTATGAGCTTACTTCAAGAATCAAAAGTGTTTATTCAACTTATCAAAAACTTAATTATCGGCATAATATTAAGAATATTCATGACATTTATGCGTTAAGAGTTATTGTTGAAAATGAATTTGAAGCTTACCATGTACTAGGATTAGTTCATCTTAACTATAAATATGTTCCAGGATTATTTAAGGACTACATATGTGCTCCTAAAAATAATTTATACCAATCGATTCATACAACTGTATTAGTTGATGGTGCTCAAATCGAAGTTCAGATAAGAACTAAAAGCATGGATCGCAACTCGCACTTAGGGTTAGCATCACATTGAGCTTATAAACTTAATCAAGATATCAGTCAAACTGATGAATACAAAACAGAAGTTTTAAATCGTTTTCAAGTGGATATTTTTAATGAGAAAAAAGCACAAGACTTGAGTTTAATAAAAGATTTAACTAAAGGATCTTTAATTGATGTTTTGGTATCTAACAATAATAAAAGTTATTCGTTGCCATCATCAATTACCGCGCTTGAGTTAGCTTATCGTGTTAATCCTGAAGAATTTATTTTTTTAGATAAAATCACTTGTTCAAACGACATTATTTCATTTGATAAGAAACTTGATGATGGGGATGTTGTTAGTTTTGAATATAGCAGCGAAGTTAAGATTAGTGAAAGCTGATTAAAATCTATCAAGAACCCTGCAATTAAAAAAGAAATCATAGCAATTATCGAACAAATTAATAGTTATGAAGAGACTGAAGCACAGTTCTTGGCTAAGCTAAGAAAAATTTTGAAAAAGAATGTAATTTCATCGTCTGATATTGTTAAGAGAGTACAAATTCTTGGATTTAATGATCTTAGTGAATATATTAAATATGTAAGTAAGATTAATTTCAAGAATAACGAACAGTATGAGTTTTTTTCTAAAAACTATAATTGAAAAAAGACTTTAAAGCAACTAAAAATCAACCGACCTAAATGATTATTCCAAAACTCTTATTTTAAAGAGATTCCTGGGATTGATTTTGCTAGTATTAAAATTAGTAAGTGTTGTTCGATCTTGCCTTATATTCCTTCGGCTGGTTTGATTCAAAAAAATATTCTTAATGTTCACTCTCCAAATTGTAAGAATATTAAAAAGCTTAATAATGAAAAAATCATAGCGCTAAATTGGAATGATGAAAAATTAGAGTCCAAACCAAGGTTGTTTAGAAGTTATGTTAAAGTTCATGGCGCTTGAAGTGGTAATGTTATTAATGACATTTTAATGGTAATTATTAATAACAACGCTAAGATTTTTTCATTAAGTATCACCAAAGATAAGAAAAACAATACTTTCTTTGCTGATCTTGGGATATATGTCCAGAATATGAAACATTTAAATTTCATTATGGATGAAATTACATTAAAAGATATGTCATTCAATTGGAAGTTATTATAAAAACTATTAGATTATGAGAAAAACTAAATATATATTTGTTTCTGGAGGAGTTTATTCTTCTGTTGGTAAAGGATTAATCATAGCATCGATTGCTAGTATTTTTAAACATCAAAATTACAAGATTAATGTTTTGAAACTTGACCCTTATTTAAATGTTGATTCAGGCACAATGTCTCCATATGAACATGGTGAAGTGTTTGTTACATCTGATGGAGCTGAAACTGATTTAGATCTAGGTTATTATGAAAGATTTTTAGTACAAAATTTAAGTGAAAAATCTTCAGTGACATCTGGTAAAGTTTATTTTAGCGTAATTAACAAAGAACGTAAAGGTGAATATTTAGGCAAAACAGTTCAATTAATTCCACATGTAACCAATGAAATTAAAAAACGCATTTATGATGCTTCTAATAACGGAGAATATGATTTAGTTTTCTGTGAAATCGGTGGTACAGTTGGTGATCTTGAGTCATTACCTTTTATTGAGGCGATTAAACAAATTATCCGTGAAAATGATAAACAAACAACTGCTTTTATCCATGTTGTGCCGATTATCAGTTTATCTAATAGCGAATCTAAAACAAAACCATTACAACATTCACTAAAAGAATTAAACAATCTTGGTATTAACCCAGATTTTTTAGTTGTTCGATCTAAAACTGCTTTTGATCAAACTATTAAAAATAAGATCGCTAATTCCACTTATTTAGATGTTGATCATATCTTTAGTTCAATCGATCTTGATAATGTCTATTTCTTACCTCATTACTTATATAATCAAAAAATCCACGAAAAGATTGCTAGCAAATTGCAAATCCAAATCAATTTAAACCAACAACTAGATGCATGAAATGATCTAGTTGATAAGATTAATAATAAAAATAATCTTACTAAGAAGTTAGCTATCATTGGTAAATACACTAAGTTTCAAGATGCTTATGCTTCATTAATTGAGTCGATTAATTTAGCTGGCTATCACAATAATGTAAAACTTGATATCGAATGAATTGAATCTTCTAAATTTGATGATTCCAACCTTGATGAGGTTACAGCTAAGATTAAACAATATGATGGAGTAGTTGTTGCTGGTGGGTTTGGTAATCGCGGTGTTGAAGGGAAAATTAAATTTATTCAGGCTGCAAGAATTAATAAAATTCCTTTTTTAGGAATCTGTCTAGGCATGCAATTAGCATGTGTTGAATACGCAAGAAATGTTCTTGGTCTTGAAAATGCTAATTCTAGAGAATTTGATTCAAATACTCAATATCCAATATTTAAATTAATGGAACAAAACAACGATAATATCGGAGGTAGCTTAAGATTAGGTGATTATGAAGTAAGTTTTCAAGATAATACTCTAATTAAATCAATTTATCAATCGGATAAATTGAAAAGACGGCATCGTCATCGATATGAATTTAACAATGATTATCTAGATAAATTTAATGATAATAACTTTGTTATTTCGGGGGTTTATCAAGAGAAAAATCTTGTGGAAACGATTGAAATTAAGGATCACCCTTTCTTTATTGGTTGTCAATATCATCCAGAATTTTCTTCTAAAATTACTCACGCTGAGGCATTGTTTGATTGCCTAGTTAAAAAAATGAAAATGTTATAATTTACGAGTTATGAAACTAAGTTTTGACTATCTATTAAAAAGCTTTATAATTTTTATTTTATTAGCTTTATCTGTAATTGGTATTACTTTTGGAAGTATTGAGGCTTCTAAGATTACGCCTAAGGGTCGTTTTTATAACGGTGATATAAAAACAACCATTTTCTTTTCTCCTTATGAGAAAAAGGTTAGTGAGAGTCAAAACAATATCGTTTCTGCAAACGAAACCTTCGATTTTTCTAAGGATCGCAATCAAGATAACACTAAATTAATTAGTGATCAATCTTGAATTGATTTGGCTAATGATTACAGCCAAAGACTACATGCCTTGGGTTTTTCTGAAATTAACGTTAATTTTAGTAATAATATTAAGTTGCCAGAAGGAACTAATATCAATAGTTCTTGATTAAACTCAAACCAAACATTACCAGCTTTAGTTGTTTCTGTTAATAAAATATTTGATAAAAAACCAAGCGAACGTGATCGTATTTTTAATGAAAGATTAAAAAGAAATATTCAAACCACATTAGATAATCAATACAATCTAACGCTTGAAACTACTGATGGTTATGTATTATTGGATAATGACGATCTTATCAGGGATTCGCTTAAAGTTATTCGCCCAAGCGCAGCTAGTGCTAATTCGGGTATAACTTTTGAAGTTAAATTAAAAAATAACACTAAATTTACTTCAAATTCTGATGATAATAAACAAGTTTTAGAATACTTTAATAATTTAATACCTAAAAACTCTGACTATTTTGAATCTAATGGTCAAGGTAGTGTTGAAACCTTAAGACATCGTTTATTCGTATCAAATGATACTAAAGATGTTTTAGGTAATCGTAACCTAGTTTTATGAAATGATAAAGTTGGCGCTTTGAACTATGTTAGAAGCATCTTTGATGTTGTTCAAAACTCTAATAAATGATTCTCATTAAATGACTCTGAACAAGCATTATGAAATTTCTTGCATTCAACTGGTGGTTATGAACCTTCTGCTAGTACAAAGAATTTAGTTGCGCCGTTTAGAAATGCTAATGATATTAAGTTAAATGATCTGTATTATATTTACGCAGAACCCAAAGCTTATCAAGCTGCAACTGAAAATGCAGAGAAAAAACCAGAAGAAATCACTACACCTCAAGGGTCAAGAAATCCAAGAAGTTCAACAGCAACTGATTTTAGTGGGTTGTTTTCTCAATTTATCTTATACGAACTAAGAACTACTAATGTTGATGGTTCGCAATCAAAATTATTAACTGATCTTTTCCCTACTAACATTACTTTAAATAATAATGGTGACGCTGTTTTAAGATTAAATCAACGTTTAAATATTGGTAGTAGTTATTCTGATATCGATTTTAACCAAGCAAATAGTTTAGAAACTCTAATTAAACAAACATCACCAAATACTGATTTTATCGTTGTAACTAATGATTCGACAATTAACGAACCATTAATCAACAAAACATTTGAGAACTTTAGTCAATATCAATCAGGATTCTTAGGTGTTGGAATTATCTTGTTAATTATCGGTTTAATGATGATTATTCTTTTCAAAGTTCAAGGTTTCTTTGGAATTTTTGGTTTGGCATTATCAAGCATTCTAACATTCTTTATCTATTCAAAATTCAATGGTTTTGTAGATCTGTTTAGTATTACTGGTTTAATTGGAGTAATTATCTTTAATTTCTTATTACAAGCGTTTATCAATCTGAATTTTAAACGCAATGTAAGTAATAAGTTTTCATTGCTTGAATCGTGAAAATCCACTCACAACAAAACCTTCTTAAAAGCGGTCGATTTACATCTAATCTTATTAGTGATTGGATTGTTTATGACATTCATATCAAATTATGAATCGCAATCGATCGGAATTTTATTAATTGTTTCTAGTTTAATTGGCTTTTTCTTTAATTACGGTTTAACTGTTTTATTAGTTAAGATCTTTAACTCGATTAATAACTTTAATCCTAAGATTTACTTATACAAAAAGACTTATCAAAACCTAAATTCAATTTCAGGTAACTTATCAAAAGACGCAATGAAACTAAACGATCTTGTAGTTTCTATTGATGAACAAATTGATAAAACCTTTAGTAAGGATTACAAATATCAAATAATGAATGTTAAATCATTATTTGCTTTAATCTTATTTATTAATGTAATAATTCTTGGAATCGTTGCTTTATATAACTTTAATAACAGAACATTCTTTATTAATAGCGATAACTTATACGGTTCATTAAATACAATTTTAATAAGCTTAGGTGCTACTAGTCTTATTGGTTTAGTATATTTCTTATTAAGATATCAATGAATTGTTTTAATTGGTTATCTTTTCAATAGTCTTGTTAATTTTTCAGTAATCCTGGGAATGTTATTCTTATCTAAGAGTTTAATAAGCAATGACTTTGGTTATTTATTTTTATTGATAAGCTTATTTAGTTATATCTATTCTTTATCAAATTTCGTTTTTGTAACAACGAACTTATACACTTATTTCAATCTTAAAGAAATTTACAAACCTAAATCAGTTAAAAAAATTGTTAACAATACAACAGTAGCAACAATGGATTTATATATTTACTCAACAATCGTTGCTACAGCTGCTTACTTTATCTTCTATGCATTTAATTACGGCGGTGAAGGTTCTGGTATAACTGAAAAATACAACAATAATCTTTTAAATTTAGGTTTATTCAGTTTAATTAATATTTTATTGATTAACATCAACGCAGTATTCTTACTAAATCCATTAATTGGTTTATTGATGATCAAAAAATCAAATACAAATTCTATTTACTGATCTAAGATTTCATTAAAAACTAAGAAGGAAGATAAAAACTTGGATCAAATAGATGAACAACTAGTGGAAGATATCAATTTCTTTAAACGCTCTAACAAAGTTGTTTATCACGAAAATAAAGAAAACTAATCTTTTAATTTAATTATGAACGATAAATTAATAACTCAACTAAAAAAAACTATTCTTACAGTTCAAGACTTTCCTAAAAAAGGTGTTTTGTTTTATGATATAACTCCAGTTTTATTAGATCCAATCTTATTTGATCAAGTTATTGAAGCTATGGCTGAAGTTGTTAAAGAAGCTAAAGCAGATATAATAGCTTCACCAGAGTCTAGAGGATTTTTATTTGGTGTTCCATTAGCTAATAAATTAAAACTACCTTTTGTTCTAGTTCGTAAAGAAAACAAATTACCAAGACAACGTTTTAGCGCTTCTTATGATCTTGAATATGGAAAGAATAACGTTGTAGAAATTCATCAAGATGCAATTAAACCGAATTCTCGCGTAATGATTGTTGATGATTTATTAGCAACAGCTGGAACGGTTGAAGCAATCTCTAAATTAGTTAAACTATCACAATCAGAAGTGGTTGGTTATAGTTTTTTAATTAGATTAAAAAATCTTGGTGGGATCGATAAACTAGATAAAACCAAACCAATTAACTACATTTTAGAATACTAGTAGTTAAGTGAAATATTAAAATTTAATAAATTGGAATAAATTGATATATTTGATATGATCGCTGCTCAAAATTATGTAAAAACAATTTTACAAACTCAAAATAAATTAGCAAAAAAAGCTTTTTTAAAATCACACATATATGCTGGAATAGTTTTTTTAGCATCATTTATCTTTGCTTTAGTAATAACAATTATCTATAAAAATGTATGATCTAAATCTATTCAAAGCACTAATGCATTATTTATAAGTTCTAGTATTAGTTTATCTGTTGGATTTTTGATCGTAATTTTTTCATCTTTTTTTGTTGATATTAATCGTTCAAAAACTAGAATTATCACCTTTTTTGTATTAGTTTGATTATTTTTAAGCTATGGATTAGGTGGTCTATTATCTTCAGTAGATGCTGCTAATAGTTTAGGGATTGATGAGAATATAAAATTAAGTACATTCATAGTTCCTTTATTAATAGTTAGCGTTGTTTATATTAGTACATCTATTTTAGGGTACTATATGAGCAATAAAGTTGGTTTTAGTTTAGCTAAATTGTTGTTTGCAATGTTAATTATCAACATTATATTTATTCTTGGTATCAACATTGTATACATATTTGGATTTAATGCTTTTAAATTTGATTGAATCTTTTTAATAATTTCGATTGTTAGCTTAGTAATATCAGTTATAAGTCTGGTTGTGTCATCATTCATTACTAAGAATACCGCGGAAATGATTCAGTTATCTGGAAATGAAGGATTAATTCAAAACTTTATCATTTATAATGCGTACATGCTATTTATTAGATTGTTCTCATTATTTATTGATATCTTGAGATTATTCGCCTATTTCAGATCATAAGAATACAAAAAATAAGCCTTAAAAGGTTTTATCTTTAGATAAATAATTATATAATCTAATTATCGAGATATTAAGTTATGAGCTATAAAAAATCATCAGGAACGAAAAAAGCGTTAGCAGTTTTAGGTTTTTTCTTCCTATTCATGGTTCTGCTATTAGTTTCTTTATGAGCGTTTTTTGCTTTTTTTTGATTTAAAGACAAATACAATCCCGTAACTATTTACAATAATTTTTTTTCAGAAGATGCTTTAAATTGATTTAATGTTGATAAAGGCTACGAATGAGGAGCAGAATCGTATAAACAATATGCGACTATGCTCCCTGATTCAGATAGTATCTTAGGAAAAATTGGTAATTTTATTCCTTTCTTATATACTAACAAAGATATATTTGGGATTGCAAACCAAACTTTTAAGGTTTCTTTATTAGGTTATGTAATTCCATTTACAATGGCTTTTGGTTCTTCTTTAATTATTACATCGATTGTTTATGTAATTCTTAAAATTATTATTAAGCTTATTGTTAAATCAAACGACAACAAAAACAAAGCTTTAAAAAAAAAGAGTTATAAAACAAACGAAGAAGCTAAAACAACTTTTCAAGCAAGTTCACAATCAACAGTACCTTTTAATAACTCTAACACTAGTAATATTGAAAAAGCAGCAACTGAATTTTATGATTCGGTAAAACCAGAAATAAAATATGACGCCTCTAAAGATTGAAAAGCTTTATCTACGGGCGCTAATATGGCTGAACGTGAAAAGCAATTCTATGAGCATATGAAAAAAACTTCGGCTAATTAAACTAACAACTAATACAAAATAATAAATTTAATAACTTAAAATAAATTATGTCAAAAACTCCAAAACACCTATTAACTCTAGAAGGTTTAGCTAAAATTCAAGCAGAATTAAGACATCTAGTAGATGTTAAACGTCCTGAAATTATTCGTTTAATTCAAGAAGCTCGCGAACAAGGTGACTTATCAGAAAATGCTGACTATGATGCTGCTAAGGCTAGTCAAAGCGAGATTGAAACAAGAATTAAAGAAATTCAAGATATCTTAAATTATCACGAAATAATTAAGGAATCAGATACTAAAGAAAAGAAAGTAATTGTAGGGGCTAAAGTTACGATTTATGATAGTTCTGATGAATGTGAATATACTTATGAAATTGTAGGACCTATTGAAAGTGATCCTGCTAACAATAAAATTTCACATGAATCTCCTGTAGCTAAAGCGATCATGGATAAAAAAGAAGGTGAATCTGCTGAAGTTAGAGGTATTGAACATCCTTATAAAATTACTATTAAAAAGATAGTTCTTTAAGTTTCTTAAAAAGAAATAGAAAAATAAAAATCTATAAAATATAACTTTAAATTTTTATATTATTATGTTATAATTTTATGGGTATTAATGGGTAGGTAGCGAAGTGGCTAAACGCTTCTGACTGTAAATCAGACACCTTTTGGTTTCGGCGGTTCGAATCCGTCCCTGCCCACCATAATTGGAATGTAGCCAAGCGGAAAGGCAATAGACTTTGACTCTATCATGCGATGGTTCGATCCCATCCATTCCAGCCAATTTATGACTCACTAGCTCAGCGGTAGAGCATTTGACTTTTAATCAAAGGGTCCCGGGTTCGATCCCCGGGTGGGTCACCAGTTTTGCCCAAGTGACGGAATGGTAGACGTACAGGACTTAAAATCCTGGGGTAGCGATACCGTGCCGGTTCAAGTCCGGCTTTGGGCACCATTAAGCGGGTGTAGTTCAATGGTAGAACTGCAGCCTTCCAAGCTGTTAATGTGGGTTCGATTCCCATCACCCGCTCCATTATTGAATAGTTTTAAACTATACTTCTCGATTAAAAGTATTCAATAATTTATATACATAAATTCATTTAACGTAATATTAGTTTTATCTAATATTACGTTTTTTTATTATCATAAAACATTTAGGATTTAATTACAATTAAAGAGAATTAAATTCTTTAACTAACTAAAAACAACACATAGGTAAATCTTCCTATGTGTTGTTTTTTAAAATAGATAATAAAAAAGTCATTAGATATGAGTTCTAATGACTTAAGATAGATTGATTTATTTGTTATTAATGAATTTATATAATACAACCCTTCAACGAGCTATACATAAATATTATACAACAACTTTTTAAAAAGTCAAATAAATTTATAAAAATTTGATTTTTAAAAAGTTATACTAAATAACTTAATATATTAATTATTTAATAGAAATACTAAAAATTAGTTAGAAAAATAAAAAAAGTCATTAGACATGAGTTCTAATGACTTAAGATAGATTGATTTATTTGTTATTAATGAATTTATATAATACAACCCTTCAACGAGCTATACATAAATATTATACACTATTTATTTAATATTTATGAATATTTATAAAAATTATTTAATTTCTTTTTGACTAAAAATAATTAGAAAAACTTATATCAATTTTATTTGTATGAACTAACCACATTAAAGAAATTAATATCATTAATTAGATAAGGCAAATGAATAAAACCACTTGTAAAATACAGGTTATTTTTTTGTTCATTCGATAATTTATTATCCTCTTCAATTAGTTTTTTAATTTTGCATTTAACTAAATAAATGTAATACACCAATAAACCTATAAACAAAAACAAGATCATAACACCTGGATCTAATAAGTTGTGTGCTAATATTTTTATGGCTTGTTCTTGTTTTTCTTTTCATTCCAAGAAATAAATAACGCCAAATACTGTCATTAATATTCCAGTAAAAAAACTAATATAAACAAGTAATGATACAACGAGTCTAATTGTGGCTAACTTTTTTAATTTTTGATAATTTTGCATTATGATTAAATCTAAACAAAAAAATTATAATTTTCTTTGTTATGAATATCCATTTTTTTATTTTTTTATAGAAAATTAAAATGGTAGGATTTTAATCCTAAAATTCAACCAATAAGAGAAAAGTTAAAATTAAAAATATAAAAATGAAAAGTAAAACCAAAATTTTTGTCAGTTCGATGGCAATTTTAGGTTCGCTTGGATTTGTTTTATCGTCTTGCGGTAAAATGTCTGGCACGCCTAGCACTAATAAACCTGTCACGCCTCCTGGTCAGTTTGATAACAAAATTGTTATTCAAACAGCTCAAAATAAGTTCTATCCATTAATGTGAGCTTTTGCTGAAATAGTTGATCTATACAATAAGCAATTCAAAGACACTGAAGGATTTATTCCTGTTGAACTTCAACAAAGTGAAGTTAGTAAAGCTAATTCCGAATTAGAATTAACTAATAAAGTTGTTGGTGAAATTAGTTCTAAATCGCCGTTAGTACCAAACATCATTTTAGCTGATTTAAACGCTGCTTATAAAATTAATGGTTATAACCGTTTACTAGATTTAAGTAATAACACTATTATTAATGAAAATTACTTTGATAGTGATATTTATAACAACTTTAACAAAATAAGCGGATCTAGTGAAACTGATAAGAAAGTATATGCTATTCCCTTCAATTTAACAACTACTGATAGTCTTGTTTTCAACAAACCATTAATGAACTTGTTGTTTAAGTTAGTAAAAGAAGGCGGGGGAATGGTTGAAGAAAATTCGAAAATATATCAGGAATTAAAGATGGAAAATTTTGAATCTAGATTCATGAACAAGAAGTGAAAAAATCTTCAAATAAAAGACAATATGACCTACAAAGGTTTAACTATCGATGACAACACATTCTCTAATCTTGAATCAATGTTTGAATTTTCTAAGAAAATTGTTGATGGACTTAAACTTAAAGAAGATTCAGCTATGGCGTCTGAGAGTAGGGATAGAGATCTTAAAATCTTCATGTTAGACTACGGACCAAATATTTATCAAAAATACTTGTGGTCTAAATTAGGTAACTCTAAAGACAAATGATTATGAAACTTCAAATTAAAAGATGGTACATTTGATTTAGATTTTACTAACTTAAAGAAAACAGAAGATCAAAATACTATCGGAACAACTTATGATTTCTTTAAGAATAGTTACTCAACTCTTGATCTAAAAAATAACCAAACTTTAAAATCAATTTACTTTGGTTCGGGCGGTGTATCTGACTGAGCTTCTTGAGATATTAGAAACTTTGATACTGCATTCGCTATTGCTCCACATGTAGGTTGAAACCAATCAGTATTTTCACCATTTACAGTTAAAACATTTAGAGCTACTAAAGGCGATGTAACTCAAGAAGATATTAATAACGCAAAAACTAATTTTGCGTCAGCTAGTGAAGTTTTATGAAAATCTCAATTAACTAAGTTTGATAAAACAAATCCTAACAAAAACACTTTCTGAATTGGCGGTTCATCATTAATCGGAATTTCAACATCTGATAAACGTGATGCGCAAACTAAGAAATTCTTAGAATGATTATTTAACAACAACACAAGAATTAATGTTCCTGATTCTCCTTTAAACAACAAATCAATAAGCGAAATATTAAATAGTATTTCTGCATATGATTTAACTTCTAAAAATGCTTTATCAGATACGGCTAAAACTGCTTTAGAATCTACAATTACTGCTGAGCAAGCTGAAGTTGATAAAGTTAAAGATAATCCAACTCCAGAAAGTCTAAAAACCCCTGATTGATCTAAGATCTATCTAAATAAAGGTGCTTTAGCTTCATTAAATGACTGATTAACATTTAAGAAAGAATTAACAGCTAAACCGCAAGAAAACTCAATTGCTTTCATCAATACTGATGAAAAAGCTAGTGGAATTCTAAGTATAATTAACAGCGCAATCTCAGGAATTACCAAAACTGCTAGTGCTACCAACTTAACTAAAGAGAATTTAATTAAGCAAATACAAGATAAGTTAGGTTCTGCTAACTAATAAAATAAATTCTTCTACAAAAATTACACTAAATTCTAAGTAAAAAAGACTAGGAATTTAGTGTATTTTTATGTCTTATTAAAACTACAACCAAAATTTAACAAATCTTATTTAAAAAATGTTAAATAAAATTTTTTTGTAGAAAAATCAAACAAGGTCTGTATTTTTATTTATAAAAATACAACCATATAAGAGAAAAGTTTAAAAATAAAAAAATGAAAATGAAATCTAAATCCAGAACTAGAATTTTAATTGGTTCAATGGCTGCGTTAAGTTTGATGAGTTTTAGCTTATCATCTTGTTTTAAACCGAATGGTGCTGATATTTCTAAAACACCTAAAGGTGAGTTTGATGATAAAGTTGTTATTCAAACATCACAAAATAGTTACTACCCTTTAATGAAAACTTTATCATTATTAGTAGATCTTTATAACAAAGAAAAAGCTAATACTGAAGGTTTTTTAAAAGTTGAATTGCAAACAACTGAAAATACTAATACTAAATCAGAATTAGAATTAACTAATAAAGTTGTAGGTGATATAACTTCTAAATCTCCATTAGTTCCAAACATTATTTTAGCTGATCTAAATGCTGCTTACAAGATTAATACGCTTGATCGTTTACTAGATGTTAATGGAAGCAGTGTAATTAATGAAGCTTATTTTGATACTGATGTTTACAACAACTTTAATAAGCTTGTTGGAACAAATAAAAACGATAATAAAATTTATGCTATTCCGTTTGATATTACTGAAACTGATGCATTAGTTTTCAATAAACCTTTAATGAGTTTATTATTCGATTTTGTTGAAAAAGGTGGAGGTACAGTTAATAAAGAATCAAAAATCTATAAAGAATTAAAAGTTGAAGACTTCACCACTAAGATTCAAAATAAAAAATGAACAAATCTTGAAGTTAAGGGTAATGAAGTATTTAAAGATTGAACAGTAGATGATAATACTTTTGATAACTTTGAGTCTATACTTGAATTCTCTGATAAGATTGTTAAAAATCTTAAAATCAAAGATAATGCTGAAGTTAATACCAAGGATGCTGATCTTAAAGTTTTCTTGGTAACTTATGAAGATGATCTATTTAACAAGTTCTTATGATCTAAACTTGGTAACAATCAAACAAGTTGATTGTGAACTCAAAAAGCTGATGGGGATATATTGGATTTAGATTTTGCAAATGCTAAAAAACCTGAAACTCAAACAAAAATTGGTGAAGCATTTGATTTCTTAAAAAATCATTATTCAGCTCTTGATTTAAATAACGAACAACTTCTAAGATCAGTTCAATATACTGGTGGTGGTATTGTTTCTTGAAATGTAGCTAAATTTGATGCAGCATTTGGTATAGCTCCGCACATTGCATGAAATTCTTCAATGTTTTCACCATACACAATTGATCGTTTTAGAAAAGATCGTAAAGCTCCTTTAACTGCTGAAGATATTACGACTGCTAAAAATAAATATGCAGCACCTAATGAAGTTTTATGAAAGAATCAAATTCAAAAATTTGATAAGAATGATAAAACAAAAAATACATTCTGAATTGGTGGTTCATCATTAGTTGGAATTAAAACTTCAACTAAGCGTGATGAGCAAGCTAAAAAATTCCTTGAATGATTATTTAATATCAATTCAACAATCACTCAAAACGATTCTATCTTTAAAGGTGAAACTGTTAACTCAATTTTAAATAGTCAAGGTGGTTACATTTTTACTTCTAAAAAAGCTATTTCAGATGAATCTAAAACTAAATTAAAAGAAATTTTAGATAAAGAACAACCAGTAGCAGACAAAGTTTTAAAAGACGGGCCAACGGTTGATGATGTTAACAATAATAGATCATGAAAAGATCTTAACTTTAACAAGGCTGCTTTAGCAACGCTTAGTAATTTCTTAGATTTCAAGAAACAAAGAGATGCAATGCCAGATAAAAACTCAATTATATCAATTGCTACTGATGATAAATCTGGTAAGATTTTAAAGATCCTAAAAGATGCTATTGGTGGAATTTCTAAAACTAAAGAACCTACTAACTTAACAAAAGAAAAACTTCTTGAAGAAATTAATAAAGTTTTAAACGAAAATTAAAGAGGATCTTTTAAATAAATTGGTTTAATATCTTCTATTTCTGTTAATTCGAAGTTAGAAATATTATTAATTAAATTCTCGAAAATATCGACATTTGCAAAATTTTTAAACAGCGAAAGGTCGGTATTTTTTTTGCACATGTTTTCATATTCTTCGTGATCAACAATCTTAATATTTCCGACATTTCCACGGTAAATACTAACAAATTGCTTATTTGATTTAGCATCTAAACAAGAGATTCCATCACCATAAGGAACTTGAATTTTTAGTGTTGAAATCGTATATACTTCAACTGAAGGATCAACTGTTTTTCATGTCTTAGCAATATTAGTTCCAACCCTAACACCACTAAAAGAACCAGGGCCTACAGTAATATAAAGTTTCTTGATTGCCTTTTTCTTAACTTTGCTTTGTTTTAAAAAATCATCAATTCTTTCTACAACAATATCAACTAAATTCTTGTTAATCTCAATTGATGTGTAATTGTATAATTCCTCTTTTTCGTTATCAAAAATAGCTAGATTAATTTTATCTAGACAAGTATCAATAAATAAACAAAGCTTTCTCATAATATTAGTATTATTATTTAAATAAATCTTTAAGGTCTTGATTTAAATCAAGATGAACATCGAACAATTTTTTCATAAATACTTCATCAGGAGCTACTTCGAAAAACAATGGCACGCCACTTGAAGGATGAGTTAATTCTAATTGGTAAGCGTGTAAGAATTGTTTATAATCAGTTCTTTGTTCTCCTTTAACGCCATAAAGAGGATCATTAACAATATTATGTTTAATAAAATCCATATGAACACGGATTTGGTGTGTTCTGCCTGTTAGCAATTCGCATTTTATTAAAGCATATTTTTTGTTTTGATTAATTACATAAATTTTTGTAATTGCGTCTTTAGGATTTTTGGTATTTTCTACACCGAATTTTAAATCATGATCTTTTAGATAACCGATTGGTGCGTTAATTGTAGCGCGAAGTTCATTAAAAGGATAATGAACGATAGCCAAATAATAACGCTTCATTGTTCTTTTGACAATTTGTTCTTGAATCTTTTGAAGTGCTTCAAAGTTTTTTGTAGCAACAATAAGACCTGTTGTATCTTTATCCAATCTGTGCGCTAAATAAACCTTTTGTTTCTTGTTATGATACATTAAACAGTTTAGTAAAGTATCAGGTTCGTTATGAGTTGTGGGATGTGACAACATGTTTGTTGGTTTGTTTACAATAAGTAAATCATCATCCTCAAAAACAATATCTAATTTCTTTTTAAAAGGTAAGATTTCATCTTTAGATTTATTAAATATTGCTTCATCATATTCTAATTCAATTACATCGCCTTCTTTAAGAATAAAATTATTCTTATTTACCGGTTTTTTGTTAACTTTTACTAAATCATTAACGATCAAATATGATGTCTTATTTCTAGATAAATTTAAATGATAAGTTAAGAAAACATCTAACCTAATTTTGCTAGTATTTTCATTTAAAAATCTGTGCTTAATCATTGTTTTCTAATGTTTTATTATTCTTGGTGTAATAACACCCTTCATTGAATCTTGAGCAAGCTAAAAAGCTTGATATTTTATCGCTGCTTTTTTTAATCATTTCGTTATTGCAAATTATGCAAATTTCTTGATTTTCTACTGATAAAGGTTTTGCTTCATTAATCAAATCAATATATGAACAATTTTGGTTAGAACAAATTACTTGTTTATCTTTTATCAACATTTGTTGATTGCAAAAAACACATTTATTGTCATTTCAAGTACTTCATTTTACTCTTTCATCTTCTGGAATATTTTTTCATCCATGAATCTGTTTATTTGTTGAATTATTTTTATTCTTATTTTTAAAGTCTACAAATAACTCAATAAAGAAATTTAAGAAAATTAAAACAAATCCAATAACTATACAAATATCGGCAAAATTAAAAATAGCCGATGATTTAAAGAATTGAAAATAGTCCAAAACAGAGTTGTTTTCAATTGCTGTATTAGATAATTTGATCGGGATTGAACGATCAATTACATTTGATAATCCGCCAAATGTAATTAAAGGTAAAAATGCGATTAAAGCAATGTTTTTGCAAAAAATAAATGTAATTAAAAATACTGTTGTTAACAATATTTGCAAAAGATAAGGGATGGCAGGGTTGCTATTAAATAATGAGAAACCAACACCCTTGTTAGTAATTACGTTTATATTAATAAAACCTTCTTCAGTTTTATAACCAATACCTAAATTCAAGAAATAATTTCTTAATAAAAAAACAATAAGCAAAATTACAATGCCAACACCAAATAAAATAGGGTATTTAATTTTGACAAGTTTTTTAGTATTAGCAATCTTGAATTGTTTAATGATTACATCCTTGGATTTATCAAGGAATCTTTTAAAAGCATACATATTAAACATTTTAAATTAATAATTATCTTTTTTATAAATGTTAAAATAGATTTACTTTTATGTATAAACCTAGATTGTGATGCTTAACTTCTGGGTATGGTGATCGATAAATAATGAAAAAAAATATTAAACGACAAATAAGAATAGCTGCCATTGTAGCTACTGAGGTCGATGATTTAGAACTAATTGTTCCAACTGATTTATGAAGAAGAGCTAAATTTATAGTTGATTATATTTCAATTGAAAAAAAGAATAGTGTTACTTTAGCTCAAGGAACTTCGATTAAGTGTGGATTAACAATTGATAAATCAAACTTAATGCAATATAATGCGATTTATCTACCTGGTGGATTAGGATCAAAACGTTTTGGTGATGATCAAAAATTAATTCATTATCTTAGTAAGTTCAATGAAAAAGATCAAACTACACAAAGATTTATTTTAGCAATTAACCAATCACCAGTTATTCTTAAAAATCTAGACCTTTTAGAAGATAAAAAAGTTGTAGCTAATGAAGAACATAAAGAAATAATCGGAAGCAACTTTGACAATAAATCTAATGTATTATTTTCTGGCAACATTATAACAGCTAGATCTACTGGTCATGCAATAGATTTTGCTATTGAAGCAATTAAAGTATTATCAAGCAAAAAAGAAGCTGATGATTTAGCAAAAATGATTTCTTATCAAAAGTAAGAAATTATTTTTTTAAAAGAACAAATAACAATAACTATTCAATAAAAATCGATTTTTATAAATTTAGTTATTTTAACGAAAAGTTGTAGATTAAATAAATAATAGCGGCTAATTTAGCCGCTATTATTTATTAAAAATATTTTAATCTAAAAACATTATTTATTAAAAGTTGGATCGACGCTTTTAATAAATTTAGTCATTATATCTAAAAACTCTTGAGTATGTTCATAAAATGGAACATGACCCGATTTTTTAATAAAAGCAAATTGAATATTTTTGTTTAATGCTGTAATGTGTTCGTAAGAATCGCCAGGAATCACGATCTTATCATCTTCACCAAAGATTACCATCATTGGTTTAGTAACTGAGCGATATCCAATATCGCTAAGTTTACTCATTTCTTCTAACACACCTATAGATAATAAAGGCTCTAATGTCTTAAAATATCTTCTTTCTTGATAATATTCTGTTTCAGCAACCTTATCGATTTTTCCATCAAATTCTTTATCAGCATCATAATACAATGCGTAATAAAGTTCTTTCATCTGTTCTGGGCTTTCAGGTAATAGTTTAGCAATTGTTGCGATGTTAGATAAAATAGATCCATTGGCTGGAGCTTCAAGAATGCTTAACTTAATTCTTTCTGGAATCAAGTAATTCATAATTGCACTTAGACCTCCACCCATTGAGTGACCTACCAGAATGACGTCTCTAAGATCATGCTTTTCGAAATAACACTTAATAATTTGACTGAAATAAGCGATGCTTAGTTGTGACGGATTTTCGATTTTGCTTTTACCATGACCTGGCATATTAATGCCGTAGAAACTACAATTATCATAATACTCTCATAGTTTTTTCTTTATTTTGTAATTAGAACCAAATCCATGCAAAAAAACAATTTTATGTTTAGCATCAGGTCTGATTAGTTCAAAACTATCGATATTAGATAAATTAATTTTGTTTTCCATTGTGATTTACATATAACACAAAAAAAACATTTTTACAAAAAATTTTATTTTATGTTATTATTTTATATTGCTTTTAGGTTATACTATGTAGTTATACTATTTTGTTTTAATCTAAACGTTATATCCGGAGTAAATTCGTGAAAAAAAATTCACCATTTCATAATACTGAGTATTCGCCTAGAGTAGTTAGAAGAAACTATTCAAAAGTTCATAACAACTATACCCCTTCAAATTTACCAGGGATTCAAGTAAATGCTTATAAGCAATTCCTTGAAAAAGAATTAGAAGAAATTATTGGATCATATTTTCCTATTAAATCACCGAATGGAAAATATTCTGTGGAATTCCATGGAATGAAAATTTTAGATCCAGAAAGAACTAAAGAAGAAGCAAGCGCTGAATCTAAGACATACGAAGCTAGTTTGTATGTAAATTTATCTTTAATCAACCATCAAACTGGAACTGTTAAAAAAATTAATAAAAAATCATCTAAGTCAAATGCTGAAGGGATTTTCTTTTCTAACATCCCGTTAATGACTGAAAACGGCGCTTTTATTGTCAACGGGATTGAGAAATTCGTTGTAGCTCAAATAGTTAGATCGCCAGGTGCTTACATTTTAAATAAATCTCAAGTTAAGTTATCTAACTCAAGAAAACGTAACCAAGAAGGTTATATTTGTGAAGTATTCCCTTCTAAAGGTACTTTAATGTTATTCTATATTGCTGAAAACAAGGACTTTGTTCAAGCGGTAGTTAGAGATGTTGGTGGTGAAAGTGCTAAAGTATTTTCGATCACTACTTTACTTAAAGCTTTTGGTTTAAGTGAAATCAAGATTAAAGAAATCTTTAAAAACAATGACTATATCTTAAGATCATTAGAATCAGAGTTTTATAATGAAAAACAAATTTTAAATGAACCAGATATTGCTCAATTAATTCGCGATGTAGAAACTGATCGTATTGCAAAAGTTAAATCTTTACCAATCGATCAAAAATGAAAGAATCTAGTTTTAGATTGATACAAATTAAATCAAGAAAAACAAGAATTAATTAATTCTAAAAATTCTAATCCTGCAAAACTAGAATCACTAGATACTCACATCGGTGTGGTTTTAAGAAAATTAATTTGCGAAAAAGCTGCTAAACACGTAATTCAAGAACTATCAATTTCAACTAGAAGTCTTGATAACGTTTCACAAAAAGAAGAAATTTCATACCAATCTATCTTATTACAACATTTCTTCCAAAAGAAACGTTACGATTTATCATCAGCTGGTAGACATAAGTTCGTTCGTAAATTAAGAATTTCAGAACGTTTATACCAAAGAACAATTGCTCAGGATATCTGTGATTTAGATGGTAATGTTGTAATTAAGCAAGGAACATTAATGCTTAAAGAACAAATTGATTTGTTCAAACGCTTATCTAAAGAAAAACGTCTGAATATTATCCGTGAAATTGACTTTGTAAATCCTGAATTAAACACTAGATTTACAGATGTAAATACTTATGAAGAAGTTGAAATTTACATCAATAACGACTTAAGAGATGAAACAACTCAAATTATTGGTATCGATGGTTCTAATGATTCAATCGAAACATTAACTTTAGCTGATTTAATCTCGATCATTTCATACATAATTAACCTACCTCACAATATCGGTTTATATGATGATATTGATCACTTAGGTAATAAACGTTTAAAATTAATCAACGAATTGTTGAAATCTAAAGTTCAAACAGGAATGATGCGTATTGAAAAATACATTAAGGATAAGCTTCAAATCGCTGATGGTAATAACAAGATTACTGAAACTGATTTAGATGGATCTGAAATTATTCCTGAAAAGAATAATGAATTAACAGTTAAATCAGTAATTAACCCTAAACCATTCCAAATTGTTATTAAAGATTTCTTTAATACTCACCAATTAACGCAATTTTTAGATCAACAAAACCCGTTATCGGAATTAACAAATAAAAGAAGAATTTCAGCAATGGGTCCTGGTGGGATTTCAAGAGAAGACCCTAACCTAGATATCCGTGACGTTCACTACTCACACTACGGTAGAATTTGTCCGATTGAAACGCCTGAAGGTATGAACATCGGGTTGATTATGTCGCTTGCGTTCTATGCAACTATTGATAAGAATGGGTTCTTAATGACTCCTTATCTAAAAGTCGAAGACGGTAAGATTACTGACAAAGTTGAACATTTAACAGCTCTAAGAGAAGACGAATACATTATTGCTGAAGCTTCTTCTTATATGGATGTTGATAAAGATGGATCAATTAACAACGATAAAATTATCGCTAGATATCGTTCATCTCAAGATTTATACAGTCCTAAACAAGTTGATTACATTGATGTATCACCTAAACAAGTAGTATCAGTTGCTGCTTCATTAATTCCATTCTTAGAAAACGATGACTCATCTCGTGCTTTAATGGGTGCGAACATGCAACGTCAAGCAACGCCTTTATTAAAACCTTATTCTCCATTAGTAGGTACTGGTGTAGAATATAAGATAGCTCAAGACTCTGGAATGTTAGTTACTGCTAAAAATCCAGGTGTTGTGACTTATGTTGATGCTCACAAAATCGTTGTTAAAGAAGATGACGGTAAGTTAGCTAACTACAACTTATTGAAGTTTATTAAATCTAATAAGAATACTTGTTACAACCAATCACCTATTGTAAGTGTTGGTGATAGAGTAAGCGCTCATCAAGCTTTAGCTGATGGACCTTCAATGAAGAATGGTGAAATCGCATTAGGTCAAAACGTTTTAGTAGGATTTACTACATGAAGTGGTTATAACTACGAAGATGCTGTAATTATTTCAGACCGTCTATTTAAAGAAGATGTATATACATCAATTAATATTGATGAATACGTGATTCAATGTTTAAGAACTAAGAATGGTGATGAAGAAATTACCAGAGATATTCCAAACGTTTCAGAATCAGCTAAACGATACCTAGATGAAGAAGGTATCATCATGGTTGGTGCTGATGTTAAAGAAGGTGACATCTTAGTAGGTAAAACTTCTCCAAAAGGACAAGTTGAATCAAGCCCTGAAGAAAAACTAATTCAAGCAATCTTAGGTGATAAAGTTAAACAAGTACGTGAATCATCATTAAAAGTTCCTAATGGTGGTGATGGTATTGTTGCTGGTATCAAACGTTTTAGTATTGCTAATGGTGATGAATTAGATGATGACGTTTTAGAATTAGTTAAAGTTTATGTAGTTCAAAAACGTAAAATTCAAATCGGTGATAAAGTGGCTGGTCGTCACGGTAACAAAGGAATTATTTCTAAGATTGTTCCTCAAGAAGACATGCCTCATTTAGAAGATGGTACTCCACTTGATATCTTGCTAAACCCATTAGGGGTTCCTAGCCGTATGAACATTGGGCAAATTTTCGAATTACACTTAGGTTATGCTGCTAGAGAATTAGCTAAAAAACGTTTAGTTGAAGCTTGTTTTGATACTAAATTAGCTGATGAGTTACACAAAATTTTTGGGTTAGAAAAATCTAAGACAGATACACTGATCAAAATCCTAAAACAACATATGGAATCGGTTGGTGTTAGTGATGCTAAACAAGCTCAAGATCGTGTTAAGACAATCGATATTGATATTGCTTTGAAACAAATCGGTCTAACTTATGATGATTTAGCATTTAAGATCGCTACACCTGTATTCGAAGGTGTTAACATGGACGATTTAAAAGCGATTATGTCAGAAGCTGGAATCGATCCAATTAAAACTGAAGGTAAGTTTAAACTGATTGATGGAAGAACTGGTGAACCGTTTGAAAAACCAATTTCTATCGGAATCATGTACATGTTAAAACTAGACCACATGGTTGATGATAAGATTCACGCAAGAGCAGTAGGTCCTTATTCAAAAATTACCCAACAACCTCTTGGAGGTAAATCACAAAACGGTGGTCAAAGATTTGGGGAAATGGAAGTATGGGCATTGCAAGCCTATGGTGCTGCTCATAACTTAAGAGAAATTTTAACAATTAAATCTGATGATGTTAGAGGTAGAAACCTAACATACAACGCAATTGTTAAAGGTTTAAGTATTCCAGAACCAGGTGTTCCAGAATCGTTTAAACTATTAACTAAAGAACTTCAAGGTTTAGGTATGACATTGAATGTGTTATACGACGATGACTCAATCGAAAACATTAATAATATCTCAGTTGTTGATGAGAGTATAGAACCAAAAGTACAAGAAGTTGAATTTGAATCATTCACTTTAGATGACGACAACGACGATAACTTCTAATAAACAACAAAGATAATTTTTATGGATAAAATGACTAAAAAAAATAAAACTAAACGCATTCGTGGGTTACAAATCTCAATCGCATCTGCTGAAGAGATGAGATCTTGATCACACGGTGAAGTTAAAAAGCCAGAAACAATCAACTATAAATCATTAAAACCTGAAACAGACGGTTTATTTGATGAAGCAATTTTTGGTCCAGTTAAAGACTTCGAATGTGCTTGTGGTAAGTATAAGAAAATTAAACACCGTGGTCGTACTTGTGAAAAGTGTGGAGTAGAAATTACTGAAGCAATTGTAAGAAGAGAACGTATGGGTCATATCGATCTAACAGTTCCAGTTGCTCACATTTGAATGACTAAAGAACTTCCTTCGCCTTCAAAAATTTCATTAGTTTTAGATGTATCTTACAAAGAAGTTGAAGAGGTAGTTTATTTTGTAAACTATATCGTTTTAAATCCTGGTAACTCAAAAAATCCAGTATTCAAATTTAAAGAAGTTGTCGATCTATCTGGTAAAGGTTCTAAGTCTGCAAGAATTAAATTGCGTAAAGTTTTACGTGAAATTAAAGATAAATTACAAAAACAAAGAGCTGAACTTGAAAAAGAGAATTTACAAAAAGGTAAAACTCAAAAAGAAAACGATCAAGACAACAAACTGTGATTCGAATACAAGAGAGCTTCTGAATACTACAACAGACTGAAAGAATCACACCTACCTTTCTCAATTGATGAAGTAGCTAAATTCATCGAAACTCACGCAGGGATTAGATTAGGAATCGGAGCTGAAGCGATCTTAGAATTACTAGAAGGTGTAGATCTTCAAAAAGAATATGATGCTATTAATGATGAATTAAAAACATATTCTAGAGATCTAAAAACTGAAAAAGAAGATCAAAAAGTAAAAAGAGCATTAAGACGTCTTGAAACAATCAGATGATTAAAAGAATCTGGAATTAAAGCGTCTAATATGATCTTGCAAGTAATTCCGGTTACTCCCCCAGATACAAGACCGATCATTCAATTAGATGGTGCTAGATTCACTACGAGTGATATCAATAATTTTTATAGAAGAATTATTATTCGTAATGAACGTCTAAAGAAGATTATTGAATTAAAAGCTCCTTCTGTAATTCTTAATAATGAAAAGAGAATGTTACAAGAAGTTGTTGATGCTTTATTCGACAATTCTTCAAGAAAAAAACCGATTACTGCTAAAGATAAGCGTCCATTAAAATCATTAACTGATCGCTTAAAAGGTAAACAAGGTTTATTCAGACAAAACCTATTAGGTAAACGTGTAGACTACTCAGGTCGTTCGGTTATTGTAATTGGTCCAGAACTTAAAATGTATGAAGTTGGGATTCCGGCTCCAATGATTTTAAAGTTATTCAAACCATTTATTATACGCGAATTAATTCGCCGTTTTAATGATGACGGACAAGAAATCAAACCAATAGCGCCAAACATTAAGATTGCTGAACAAATGATTGCTCAAAAATCTGAAAGAATTTGGGAAATTGTTGAAAAAGTAATTAAAGAAAGACCTGTATTACTTAACCGTGCTCCAACATTACACAGATTAGGGATTCAAGCATTCGAACCTAAGATTGTTGATGGTAAAGCGATTAGACTACACCCATTAGTAACAACTGCTTTTAACGCTGACTTTGACGGTGACCAGATGGCTGTTCACGTACCAATTTCAAAAGAAGCTGTAGCTGAAGCTAGAGCTATTATGTTAGCTTCTTGACATATCTTAGGTCCTAAGGATGGTAAACCAGTTGCTACTCCTACTCAAGATATGGTGTTAGGTAATTACTACTTAACAACTGAAAAACGTGATCAAAAAGGTGAAGGCTTAATTTTCTCTAACTATGATCAGGTAGTTTTAGCTTACGAATCTGGTAGAGCTTCAATCCATGCATTAATTGGTTTGTCAACTAAATGCATGCCTAAAAAACCATTTGAAAAACAAGGTATTTTAATTACTACAGTTGGTAAGGCAATTATGAACTCAATCATGCCTGAAGAAATGCCTTTCTTAAATGATGGTGATAATCTACTTAAAATTGATGAATCAAACATCGTTTTACCAGGTGAAAATTTCAAGGAAAAACTAGCTAAACGTCCGATTTACAAACCATTTGGCAAAAAGACTGTATCTAAGATTATTGAAATTCTTTATAAGAATTTCAAATTGGAAAAAGTTCCTGAAATTCTTGATAAAATTAAGGAATTTGGTTTCAAATACTCAACATTATCATCAACCACAATTTCAGTATTTGATATTCCAAGATATGACGATAAACTAAAATACATTAAAGAAGCTGATCAAGAAATCACTCGTTTAAAACATATGTATCAAAAAGGTTTATTAACCGATGATGAAAGATATACAAGAGTAATTCGTCTATGATCTGAAGTTAAGGATAATGTATCAGATGATATTAAGAAGATTATTACTAGACCAGAATATAAAGATAACTCAATTGTAGTTATCGCTGACTCTGGAGCTCGTGGTAATATCTCAAACTTCACCCAATTATTCGGGATGCGTGGTCTGATGTCTAAATCATATAACTATGACCAAAAGATTAAATCTCAAGTAATTCGTGATACTATTGAAGTTCCGATTAAACACTCGTTTATAGAAGGTTTAACAATTAATGAATACTTCAACTCATCATATGGTGCGAGAAAAGGTATGACCGATATTGCGATGAAAACATCTAAATCAGGTTATATGACTCGTAAGTTAGTTGATGCTGCTCAAGAAGTTATTATTAATGATTCTGACTGTAACACTGATAAAGGTATTACTGTATCATCAATCTATAATTCACTTGATGGTGGTATTGTTGAAACATTAGCTGAAAGAATAGTTACTCGTTACACAATCGACCCTATTTATGATGAAAAAACTAACGAAATGTTAGTAGGTGCTGATTGTTTAATTACTAGTGAAATTGCTGAAAAAATCGCTAAAGCAAATGTTACAAAAGCATTAATTCGTTCTCCTATTTATTGTCAATCAATAAAAGGATTATGTCAAAAATGTTTCGGTAACGACTTGACAACTAATGATTTAGTTCAAGTAGGTACAGCTATTGGGGTAATAGCAGCTCAATCAATCGGTGAACCTGGTACTCAATTAACAATGAGAACGTTCCATACCGGTGGTACTGCGAATGAAGGTAACATTACTCAAGGTTTTGAAAGATTAAAACAAATCTTTGATGTTGTATCTCCTAAAGAATGGGAATTAGCAATTATTGCTGAAAATGAAGGTGTAGTAGAATCAATAACTTCTGACGAATCTTCAAGAATCATTCGCGTTAAAACAAAACTTGAAGACGAAGAATACCGCGTTCCGTTTGACGCAGTGATCCGTGTAGAACAAAATCAAGAAGTATATCCTGGAATGAAACTAACTGAAGGATCAATTGATATTAAACATCTATTAAGAGTTTCAGGTATTGAAGCGGTGAGACAATACTTTTTAGAAGAAGTTCAAAAAGTATACCGTTTACAAGGTATTGAAATTGCTGATAAATACATCGAAGTAACTATTAGACAATTAACAAATAAATTGCAAGTAATTGATGTCGGAGATTCTAATTACTTTGTTGGTCAAACTGTTGATATCAACCACTTTAGAAAAGAAGTTAGTAACATGTTAATTGCTAACAAACGTCCTCCTGTTGCGATTAATCAAGTGTTCGGTTTAGATGAAGCACCTTCTAAAACAGGTTCATTCTTATCAGCAGCTTCATTCCAAGATACTAAGAAAATCTTGACAGACGCAGCTGTTAAGAGTCAAATTGACTATTTACTAGGTCTTAAAGAAAATGTTATTTTAGGTAACTTAATTCCAGCTGGTACAGGCTTTATGTCGTCTGAAGAGATTATTAAAGCTGGAGAAGAAGCTCTTAAAAAAGAATATTAGAAAACATTACAAATCCATAAATATTAATATATTTATGGGTTTTTGTTTTAATTTCGAATTACAAAACAAGTGCTATAATCATATTTATTAATATCTGTATTTCAAGGTTTTATTAATGAACAAAAAAGCAAAGCTGATCGTCTCTTTTGGACTTAGTATGTCTTTAATTGGTTCAGTCGCTCTAGGTGCAGGGATCACTCTTTATCAAAAACATACTCAAGCAAAAAACAAAGATCAAAGCGAAGAAATAAGTCCAGATCAACCAATCACTTCGATTCAAACAAATGGTACAATCGACGATAAGATAACTCAAGAAGCAAGCTATAAGGCAGTTGAAACTAATGAATCTGCTTTGAATTTAATTAACAAAAGCGAATTAGCTCATAATACTGATCTGTATTTAGCTAGTCATAGTATTCAACCTGAATTAGATAGTCTAGCTGCTCGAAAAGTAAATAGGTCAAATAAAAAGATCATTGAGGCTGATGTTTCAAGCTATTTTATTGATTTATTCAATCGAAATGACAAAAAATTTAGTGTTTATAAAAATTTATTGTTAGTTAAAACTGCTGGTAGTTCAGAATACTTATCAGTATCAATTAGCGCTTCTTATTACATTAAGAACGATTCAGAAAAACAAAGAGAAGTTTGAATTAATAACAGAAAATTCAGTATTAATTCAAAAACAACACTTGAGCTTTTAGTTTATACAGATAAAAACCCTTCTTTCTTAAAAAAAGCAACAGTTTTTTTAGATGATAACAACCGACTTAATTGATCGATGGATCGCGTTTATTTCACATTAAGATCAATCGATGGTAGCTATACCGAAAATTGAAGCCTAGATAACTTAGTGTTTAATAAAAACAATCCATCATTAAATGTTAATCTAAGAAATATCAAACGCGGATATACTGAATATGATGCTATTAAAAATTTTGTTGGTGAAAATAAGAAGCTTAATGCTAGTCTTAATGAAAGTATTTTAAAAGATTCATTAAGAAGAAATTATGAAGATCAATTCAATTTAGCTAAACAATATGCAGGATATATCTATCACATAAGTAAGTGAATGATCCAAAATCGTTCAGAACCATTTAATGTTTCCAAATTTATTGTTGATAATGCAAGTACTATTAGTGAAGTATTAATTTATACTCTAGAACAAACACTAAAGAATGACAAAGTTAAAATTCTTAAATCGTTGATTTATGATTTATTAACTTCTTCTTCAGCAAACAATAAATCAAAAACCTTATTCCGAATCGTTCTTGATTATAAAGATCGTATTATTAATTTCTTATCAGAATCTAATTTAGTTAATATCACTCCGTATAGAAGTTTGATTGATAACTTTTTTAATTCAATTACTGAAACCAATCCTAAGCGCGCTGAGAACGAATTAAGAGATAAAATTATCGATTTCTTACCAACAATTAAAGAATTAATCAAAGAAGATAGCCCCTTTGCGCCATACTTAGATTTATTATCAAAAATTTTAAAAAGTCCAAAACCTTATTTTATCGATTCGATTATAAAAGATCCAGTTGTCTTTAACGTAATTTTAGATTTTGCTTATAATAGTTTTTCTTCAAGTTTAGACATTAGGTTAAAAGAAGCTTTTGATTTAAGTAAACAAGCAATATATTCATTATTAATGGATAATAATACAAAATCTTTCAACGATATTTTAATAAACTTTTTTAATAACGATTTTCAAGTTATTTTTGCGATTCTAAACTTTTTTAATATCAAGATTGATATAAATAATCCAGCAACTAAATTTTTATTTGATAACTTTGTATTTAATAATGATTCATTAAAAGATCAAAAAGGATTAGAAAATGTCGTTTCGATTTTAAGTGATCTAATTGAATTGATAAGTCCAGAAAATTTAAGTAAGATTACTTTTATTCCGCTTAATAACAACCAAACTAATAGAATTGAATTCATTTCAACTTTTGATGAATTAAAGATTGCGAACTTAAGTTATGGTTATTCGTTGAATTTTAATAATTTAGCAATTAAAAATTCAACAATTAAAAAGATTATAAACTTAATTCCAACATCAGCAACATTCCAAAGTTTCATTGATCGCTATGTTACTCAAGCAGCAATCAATGACGCAGCAGATAAAGCTGTTGAAGAAGCTAAAAAAGCTAGTGGATTAGGAGTTGCTATTTATGGTAATCAAAACCTTAAGAATGAGGTTGTTCGAAATATCAATACCCTTAAAGATCAACTTGCTAAAACTAATATAAAACAATTAGTTACCGAACTTTTATTCGGTAAGTTAAATTTTGATGATGAAGGTGATTTTATCAATCTTAATGGATCGATTGATATTTCTATCAAAGGTAATAATATCCAAGTTTTACCTTATTACGAACAAAATAATGGTAAGACGTTATTCAATTATCAATTACTAGGTATTACTAAAGAAATTAATTTAGCCAACCTAGTTAATAATTCGCAATTAATTAAAGATAATTACGAGAATTCTAATCAAGTAATTCAATACCAAAATTTATCAAAGAAATTATTTGCTGTTACTCGATCATTCTTCAATTCACTTAAAGAAACTTTAAATCATCAACCTATAAGAATTATCGATAATTTAGTATTAGATTTTAGTAACAAGATTTATCTTGATCAATCAATTGAAACGAATAAGATAGTTAAAAATGCTTATGATCCTAAGTTGTTAATTCGTGACCAAACTACAAAACCTGGTTTAGAGATTTCTAAACAAGATGCTACAGCTAATTGAAATACAACAGACAATAACAACATTATCATTGATCAACAATTATCTAATAAATTTAATAACTTAATTCATCCGATTGGTATTCAAAATCGATACTTAATTAAATCGATCAAACCTTTCAGTACAGGAGAATTGAAAGCTTCATTAGGTTTGAATTTTAATCTTACTGTGATATTATTCCCTGTGACAATTCCATTAAACTTAAAGATTGGTATTGAACAAAGAATTTTATCTTATGATTTAATTGCTCCATACAATGTAGCTGACGATCTTGACAATAACAATGTGGTGTTTGTTAATAAAGTTTCTAAACATTGAGAAAATACATTGTTTAAAATTGGTGCTTAAAGCCAAGTAAAATCAATATCATATTATTGCGATAAATAGCAAAACAAATTATAATTAGTTATTAAAACTAATTATTTTTTTATCTAAACAATAATTACAATAAAATGAATCGACCAAATAAAAATAAGAAAAACAAAACCGAATTAATTCCTGTAAAAGGGATAGATTTAGACGACTTATTATCAGAAGAAATATCAGTTTTAGATAGATTTGATAATAAAAAT
Organism: Mycoplasma bradburyae; assembly: GCF_024338845.1. Classification (NCBI taxonomy): domain Bacteria; kingdom Bacillati; phylum Mycoplasmatota; class Mollicutes; order Mycoplasmatales; family Mycoplasmataceae; genus Mycoplasma; species Mycoplasma bradburyae. The sequence goes on from NZ_CP101414.1 coordinate 250,101, forward strand.
AAAAAACCTCAATTATTGTTGGAAGATTCTAAATCAAAACAAGAAGATAAAAAAAATAAATCGTTATCTTTAGTTAAAAAAACAAAAAAACCTAAAGTTAAATTAGTTACTGATCCAAGAATATTAAAAAAAAGATCAAAGTTTTTAACAATTGGTGTAAGTTTAATTGGTTTTGGGATAGCAGGGCCACTGTTGTCGTTTGCTATCTTAAAACAAGTTGATAAAAAAAATCAAGAATCTAGTAACATTAAAAGAAAAGATAACACAATTGATACACTTAAACCGACTGAACCAAAATTTAAATTTGATGATAGTTTACCTAAATTTTATAATTCATATCTAGTTAATAAACGTTCAGAAGTTAATGGTGTTAGTCTTACTAATAAAACTAACCCAGTTAATTTACCGATTGAATCTTACCAGATTCACGGTAAATTAATTGAATTATTAACCAACCAAGTTAAGTTTAATTACTCTTGATTATATTCAGATATTGCTTATTTCATAAGAAAAACTTATGATAATAATTCTGCGTTCTTTACACCTGTTGGCATTAATAAAGTTAATATCACCAAATCGTCTGATAACAACCCGCTACATGTTAATATTAATGGGCAATTTACTTTTAGAAATCAATCAGATCAAGCAAGAACTTTTGTTTTTTGATACTTTAATAAAAAATATGAACAACTAATTGATGGAAACGCAGAAGTATCATTGAGTTTTCAAACACAAAGCTCATCTAATGATGTTAATCCATTAACTCAACCTAACTATATTGGTACGGTTGATTCAGGTAATTTAGCTCCTGGTTATGGTTATATTAATGCTGTAGTTACTAAAGATTTGTTTTATAACTACTATTTAAATTGAAATGTTTCTAACCTAAAATTAGAAATTAATAATAATAGCTATCAATTTGCTAACTTCATATTTAATAATAATGTTCCGTCAATGAACGTTATATTAACAAGAACAGCTCCTGGTAAGAACCCATACGAGGCTGCTAATGATTTAGTTGGAAAAAATAAATTATTGAATCGCGATCTGACTCCAAGTCAGTTATCTAAAAATCTTAAATCTTATTTTAGAGATAAATACTTTAGTCAGTTAGAAACTTTTAAATTAATCCATGATATTATCCAATGATTAATTGATAATAAAGATAGTAATAAAAAAGCTTATCAATTATTATCAGATAAGGCCGCTTCTTTTGCACGTTTATTTAGTTTCCATTTTTCTGGGCTGAATATTAGTTATGCTGATCAAAGAAATGCAATTGAGAAGTTGATTGTTGATGCATTAACTTCAAACACTACCATCCCGGGATCTAAGAATGTTTATGAAGTTTTATATGACAATATAAATGCTTTTAAATTAATTCTTAATACTTATTTCTTAGATATCTCAGCATATGAAAATATCTTTGATTCTTTAACTAAAGATATTCATTCTGCTTTTGACTTTTATCAAAGATTCTATGAAACTATTCCTATTTTAAGAAAGCTGATTTCGAACTATCCAACTAAAATTAAATATTTCAATATTATTGAAAGAATTTTAGGTTACCGTGATGACGCAGGAAATTTAATTCCTACACCAAAATTTGAGACTTATTTAGTTAATATTGTTTTTGAATCAAAGAATTTATTTAATGATATTTATGATCAATTATTAAATATTGTTAATGGTAAATTTGGTGGTACGAGTGATGAAGCTAGCGCTAATAATTACAATGATCAAAACAATCAGATTGCTAATAGTTTCCCTCCTTTATTCAAATACATATTCATAAAAAAACGAGATACTTTTATCAAATTAATAACTCAATCTACTAACTATTTTGATGAATTAATTACGTTATTTTCAGCGAACAATTTCGATTTTTTATTTGGTATTTTAGATACATTTGGTTTAAATATCAAAAATATTGATACATTCCTAAAAACATCCTTAGATATAATTTTATTTAAAAATCCAGAGTTATTATCTCGCGAAAAACTGAAAGCAAAAATTCTCAACTTATTCACTTGAATTGCTCGTTCTCTAGAACAACAAAACATTAATAAAATTAAGTTTAATTATTACAAACCTGAGAATTTAGAAAACCTAGAATTAATAGAAACAGAAAATAGTCTAAAAGTTAAGAAATTAGACGTTGGATTCAAATTTGAAATTAATGAATTTGATATCCCTTATGGTTTGCTATCAGCGGTATTTGATTTTCTACCTAATATTAAAATTATTGATTTTTTGAAGTTTCTAGTTGATGATAAAAGATATGCTGAATTAAAAGAAAAGGCGTTCCAACAAGCAATTAAAGATGGATATAAAGATCTTTTATCAGCAGCTGGTGTTTTATCGTTTAAATGGGTTGGTGATCCTGCTAAAAATTTCTTTTCAGAAGTTTTTGATAATATTTGAAATAACCAAGTGATCAGCGGGATTAGAGATAATGGAAGAACGATTAGAGATCTAGCTAATGAAATTTTTTCAGGAACTAACAATAATAATCCTAATAGTTCAATTATCACTTTTAAAGGTGTCGGTTATTTAAAATGATATGGTGAAAATGTTGATGTACTACCTTATTTTAAGGTATTACCTTCAAACACTAATGAAACACAGATAGCTTATCAGCTATACAATGTTGATTTTGAAAATGATTTTAGGGATATTTATCAAAAAATAGAACTACATTTCCCTAAATATCAATACAACAGACCGTCAATACCGTTTAGTGATATATCTAAAAAAGTATATGAATCAATTTTTAATACCGTTCAAGACACTTTAAATTTATCAATTAACCGTAAGTATAAAGCTAAAACAAGAATTGTTTTACCAGGTGATACTGGTATTAAAGCTAATCTAATTCTTGATGAAACCAATCCTTATGAGCATGTAGCTTTATTTACTTATAATGCTAATTTGTCGATTGTTAATAATTTTGATAGATCGAGCGAACAAATTAAACGTAGAATTCGTGAACAAGTATTAAGAATCACTAATCGTCGATCACACAAAAAAGGCCTTTTACGCGATCCTGATACTCTTGAAACAAGAATCGATGATGAATCTTTAAAATTATTAGATTCATTAATTGAAGTAAAAGGTGTCGATAAAAAATGAATTGTTCGAGCTAGTCGTTCGTTAAGTACGATATCAAAACCTAACGAATTAAATTTATCAACTAATTTTACTTATGGTGCAATTACTAAAAAAGTTCCCATTGATGTTGCTTATGAAGCATTCTTGACCTCATTTTCTTACCGAGTGATGGTGCCATATCCGATTCTTGATATGACCAATCCAAATGCTCCTACATTTAAATTAAAAGCTGAAATTAGTCACTTAATTTTTAGTATTGAATTATTCGGTGTAGGTGAATAAAATTTTAATAAGTTATAATACAAAAGATAAACTATAATAATAGTCAATTGATTACAAATTAATAAGATAAATGGCACCGTATCAAACAGATTTATTTGATTTCGATGATCAAGATCCTTCTGATATATTCTTTCAAACAGATGAACAAAGTTTTTTTGATGAAGATGAGGAATTTGGCTTCGATAATGTCAATAAAAATCATAAATTCAAAAAGAATATTAACTACGATAAACAAGATTTAAGAACATTAGATATTAATCGTACTAAGAATCGTTATTTTGATAAATTAGTTCAATCAACCAAGTCATATAATTTCATTGGTATCTGAGTGAATGTAGTTTATCTTATTACGTTCGTTTTATTTATGGTCTTTTTTGGGCTGAATAATTTTAGCTTCAAACACTCTGAATCTAACTATATTGCAATTAGCTTATTCTTATCATTAGCTTTCGGAATTATCAGTTATCTTACTGGGTTGTTTATGTATGGCTTTATTAAGATGCATAATAAACGTATTAAGTTATCACTAACTGAACGAGCTTTGGATTATTTCATCTTATTTAAAAAAGCCTATGTTTCTTATTTCTTAATTGGATGAATTCCTTTAGTAGGTATTATTATTGGGGTATCAACGCATATTGTGTTGCAAAACTCTGATGACTCTGACATTAAAGATCTTAATTTGTGATACCAAGAATCAATTAGTGATTTATTAATTGATGTTAATGGTTACGAAGATACGGTAAGACAATTAGAAACTCAAAAAGAATACTTAGATCAAGAAATTCAAAAAATTAACCAAGAAAAACAAATTCTTGATCGCAAGAAAAATGAATTGGCGTTGATTCCGATGCAGTCAGCTCCGAATTTCAAAAATTCTCGTCAATTAGTTAATTATGTTGAAAATTCAGGAATGCTTTCAGCTTCTTTAATAAATGAAGTTAAAACAGCCATTACTAAATTACGCGAAGAGAGAAGAAAACTGCGCAAAGAAAACAGAAGACTTCGTGAGTTATTACAAAGAGTTAATGTAACTAATGATCAACCATTATTATTAACTTCATCAATCAACTATTCAACAAGAGAGTTTGAAGACGAACGAGAAATGTCAAATAGACAACCTCAGTCAAGACAATTAGTGACATTCCAACAAACCGATGATAATCAACAGAATCGAAGAAGAGATAACCGCCGACCTGTCGAAATCGGACAAACTAAAAAAGAAAATAGTAACAAAAATAAATCTAAAGCTCCTGTAATCGTTAAAAAGAATAAACAAATTACATATAAAATTAAATTGACTAAAAAAGATCAAGAAATCAAGAAAGACAAGGATGATATTGATATGTCTAAACAAAATGATTTACTTGATTTAGTAAGTTCAATGGATTACAGTTCTGATCAACCAACTCTAAGTTTTGATAATTTGTTTAATATCGAAGCAGATGATGTCGTAGAAAGTCGCTCTTCAAAAACTAACAATAAAGCTAAGAAAAAAAACACGGGATCTAACCAAACAATTAACAAGAACCAAAATTCTGTTAAAAGAGCAACTGTTAATTAATTAAAATATCAACTAATTTAAAAATAAATGAAATGGCTAGGGGTGTAGTTCAATGGTAGAACTAGGGTCTCCAAAACCTTCGATGCGGGTTCGATTCCTGTCACCCCTGCCATTAATCGAAAATTAAAATATCTTTTATGCTTTCTTTAAAGCAATAAGAGATATTTTTTTATATAATCTTAATGCTGCAGTTGGTTGCTGTTTAATAAACAGAGGAAAGTCCATGCTCGCACAAGCTGTGATGCTTGTAGTGTTTGTGTAAATAGATAAAAAATAAAATTTAGCACATTAGAATTAGTGTGACGGCGAAACTTTTGCTAAGTTGTTTATCAATATGTAACAAGTTTTATAACGTGCCACAGAGACGAGTTGATTTCGAAAGAATCAATATGAAACGCGGTAAACCCCTCAAGCGAGAAACCTAAATTTGGTAAGGGAACTAATAAGTAAGAAACAGAATTACTTAGAAGAATAAAATACATTATTTTATTAGATAAATAACCAACCTCGACAGAACATGGCTTATCGCAGCAAAATAATCAATCCGACCAAGTATTTGGTGGGATTTTTTATTTAATAGATGCTATAATAATTAAGAATAACAGAGGTACCTCTTTTATCTTTGATAAAAGAAGTTGAGAAATACTCTTAATAGCTGATCTGGTTAATACCAGCGTAGCGAGTTATATAATCTCAAGTGCCTCCTTATTTAAATTTGATTTAAAAAGGAGATTTTTTTATGTTCAAAACAACCACAAAGTTGTTTTTGGCAATAAGTTCATTTTTATTCTGTTCTAGTTTTGTTGCTTCTTGTTATGATTCTAAAAAAGATGAAGCATTAACATTAAGACTAGATTTAAAAATTGATCATGATTCTAATTCGGTTTTACCGAATTATTTAAAGAAATTAGCTGACAAAGTTACAGAAAAAACTAATAAAAAAGTTAATGTTGTATCAAGTCTTACATCAGACGGTAATACAAGTGTTGATCGCGTTAAATCTAATTTAACTGATTTAGCATTTGTTTCGTCTTCATCTATTAAAAAAAGTGATGTGCAAACAGTCCCTAAATTGCAAACATTAACAAGAGCATTTAAATACGATAACAGCCCAGATTTCTATGAAGCTAACACTTTAGGTGATAAAGCTAAGAAAACAAGTGATTTATTCAATGAAATAGCTTATAAAGATTGAACTGATCAAAACAGGATGTGGGATGGAAATAAATATGAATATTTCTACGGACCTGCTAATGATTTAATTAGTTTTTATCGCGGAATGATTTTAATTGGTGGTGATGAAACTACCTTAATGGGAATTAAAAAAGCTTGAACTGAAAAAAACTGAGATGCGTTCTCTGCGTTCGGAATAGGCGGCGGTAAAATGTCTTCTAATGGTAAGTATATCTACCCAATGAATTTATTAAAGAAACACTTTAATAATAAGAGTCTAACTATTCCAAATTATCAATCTGTTAAAGGTAGAGAAATTGGGAATAACAAAGAAGTTCATATAGTATTTGATGATATGAACTCATTTGCTTGAACACAAAACAAAAACAAAACAACGCCTTATTATACTTTTGATGTATCTAAGCCTGAAGAAAAAGTAGAGATTTTATATTTCACTGACCCTGCATTGTATGATATCGGAATTTTTAACAACAGATTGCCATCTGATATTATTAATGCTTTAAGTGAAAGTATTGTTGAACTTGCTAAGAATAACGAAGATCCATACGGACCTACTGTTGGTTACAATGGTTATAGAGTTATTAATGACGCAAATACTGAAGTATATCAATTCCAAGACAAAGCTAAGGTTAATTAATGGATAAAACTAATTACATAAAATTTTCGGGCGTTTCTATTAAACATAAAAAATATAAAGATTTTAGCGTTGATAATATCAATTTTGAATTATATGGTTCGGAAGTTTTGATGTTAATTGGTAAATCGGGTGCTGGTAAAACAACTCTATTAAACTCCATTACTAATAATAAACTTGTTTCTAATGGTCAGATTATTTTTAACGATCAGAATTTATTGTCCTTAAACAAAAACAAAATCAGAAAAATATCAAGATCATTCGGTTTCCTTGATCAAGTCCCTAATTTGATATTAGAAGATTATGTTTATGAAAATATTACAAGAAACATCAAAAAGAAATGATGATGCCAAATATTCAATTTTACACCATTATCTGTACTAAATAAAGTAGAACAAGTTTTAGCGAAATTAGGTCTATCAGACCATATTAATAAATTAGTTAAAGACCTGTCAGGAGGACAGAAACAAAGAGTCGAGATTGCTAAGATATTTTTTCAAAAACCAAAGTTATTGATTATCGATGAGCCAACCACGGGATTAGATTATTTAAATTCTGAAATTGTTATCAAAGAAATTATTGCCTTATCTAAAGAATTTAATGCTCCTGTAATTATATCCATTCACGATCTTGAGATAGTAAAAAAATTCGCTCATAAGATATTAATTATTCAAAATAAAACAGCCAATTTGATTAGCAATTCTGACGACTTAAATATCGAAGAAATAAAAAGAAAATATGACACAGAATAATTTTTTAAGATTATTAAAAATTAACAAATTTACCGTACTTTTTGCACTTTTTTTAATTTTATGCATAATTTCTGTTGTCATTATAAACGTTAATATTAATGTTAATGGATGAGAAGTTTTTAAAACGAATTTTGCAAGTCTATTTAACCAATCTGAAATCAACAAATCTGCGTTATTAAAAAAATCCTTTGAATATTTATGAACTACAATAAAATACACAACAGCAGGAACGTTGATTGGTTTTAGTTTAGGTTGCTTTGTTGGATATTTATCCGCACTCAAAATAACAAACAATATAACAGCATGGGTAATTAAATTAGTGATCATCTTTTTTAGATCATTCCCTGTTGTTATTTTTATTAATCTATTTAACACCTCATTTAATTCGAATTTATCAGCAATAATTATTATTGCTTGATTTTCTATGTTGTGAGGTGCTAAATATATTGCTGATTACATTGAAAATAGTAATATTGCACAATTCCAAAAATTTGTAGATCGTTCACAAAACAAAATCAGTTCATTTTTTAATAATATCTACATTGATATCAAATCAAAGATTCTAGTTTTATTTGCATATTCATTAGAATCTAATTTTCGATGAACAACAATTTTATCAGCAGTAGGTTTAATTGGTTTTGGACAGTTAATTAATGATCCGATATCAATCGATAATAACTTTTCATCTACATTAATTCCATTAATTGTTTTAATGACTTTTTTATTGATGAATGAAGTAATTTTATATTTATTTGAAAACTACTTTATAGCTAGAAAATCTTATTCAAAAGAAAAGAATTTAAATAAGCTATTAATGATTAAAAAAATCATTATTTATTTATTCTTTTTAATCATCATTGGATTCAGTTTATATTCGTTGTTTTCAATAAGACTAAAAGTTAATAATTTATCAATTTTTACCGACTTTTTTGAACGTTTATTTAATTTTAATACAAGTTTTTTTGCAACAAAAACTTTTAGTGAAAATCCGTTTTTAATCATAATAGAATTAACACTTCAATCAATCCTAATTTTATGTATAGTTTTTGTATTTAGTTTATTATTCGCAACACTATGTTCTAATCTTGTAAATAAATATGTATCAATATTTTTCAAGGGATTCTTTTTAGTTATCAGAACAATCCCTATTATCATTATTTTTAGATTATTCAATCCGTTGTTCAACTCAGGAGTTTCAACAATAGTTGTGGTCGGATCGCTTTATATTTCAACATCAATAACTAAGAAAGTATATGTATTAATAAACTCATTAAACTGATCATTAGTAACAAGCATGAAAACTAAGTTATATACAAATTATGAAATCATAAGATTGTATATTCTACCGTCTATTAGAAAAGATCTAGTTACAGTATATTTACTTGAATTTGAATCAATCCTAAGGTTATTAATCACTCTAGGAGCTTATGGTACTTCAGTAATAGGTCAATTGATAGATATCTACATTTATCGAAGTAATATTGAGAATTTAGGTACCTATGTATTGAGTATAATGTTCTATTTCCAGATAATTGATCTATTATCGATTGCTATTAGGTATAAAAAAAATATATTTTTTTATACTAAGTAGGTAATAAAAATGAACGACAAAGAAAATAAAGAACTATCGAAGTTCAGAAGGAATAGAATGATATTATCAATCACAATTATTTTGGTTATTGTGGTGATAATTATTTTAAGCATTCTTTCAGTTACCGTTTTTAAAAAAAATTAATTTATGAGTTTCAAAAAAAATTTAACTTCTTCTAAAGAAGCTAATATTTCTGACTGATATACTGAAGTAATTAGTAAGGGTAATCTAATCCATTATTCAAATATTAAAGGGTTTATGTCATTTCTTCCTAATGGTTGAAAGATCTGACAACAAATAAGACAAGAATTAACTAGAGAATTTGAAAAAAGAGGAATTCTAGAACTTTGCTTACCATCATTAATAAGCCATAACGATTTTTTATTAGAAAAAAAACATCTAGAAGGTTTTGCTCCAGAACTATTTTTAGTTACTAAAACAAGCAATGAAAATGAGAAGTATGTTTTAAAACCAACTTCTGAAATTTCATTTTGTAATTTATGACGTGAAACATTGCGAAATTACCGTCAATTACCTATAAAACACAATCAATGAACTAGCGTTTTTAGAGTTGAAAAAAACACTCGTCCATTCCTTAGAAATAGTGAATTTTTCTGACACGAAATTCACAGTTGTTTTGAAACTGAAGAACAATCAAACGACTTCGCATTAAACATTTGAAATCTTTACCAAGATTTTATTAAAAATGTTTTATGCATTCCATTAGTGGCTGGAGAAAAAACTGAAGTAGAAAAATTTGCCGGCGCTAAAACTACTTACACAGTTGAAACAATTATGCCTGATGGTCAAGCATTACAAAGCGCAACATCACATAACTTATCGCAAAACTTCTCTAAAGCGTTTGATATCAAATACCAAACTAAAAACAATGATTACCAACATGTTTATACGATGTCAGCTGGTATATCAACAAGAATTATCGGTGCTATCATAATGACTCACGGGGATGATGATGGTTTAGTCTTCCCAACTACTGTAGCGCCTTATCACATTTCTCTAAATTGTATTTTTGATAATACAAACGAAGAATTATTATCTAAATTAAACGAATTAAACGAAAAATTATCGAAAAAATACCGTGTTCATTTAGATTTATCAAAAGATTCTACTGGTGAAAAAATTAAGAACTCGCAACAACGTGGAGATTGTTGTATCTTAATGATGGGTCCAAACGATTTAAAGAAAAATGAAATTGTTTTTATGGATCGCATTAGCAAACAAAAACAATTTATCAGTCTTGACAATTTAGACAAAATAATAGAAGATTTATTCGGTTCGTTTGATAAAAAACTTTACGAAAAAGCTCAAGCAGTTTTTGAAACGAAAGTTGATACCGCTAAAACATTTGATGAATTCAAAGAAAAAATCGAATCCGGTAAATTCGTAAAAGTTTATTATTGTGATGAAGAACAATACGAAAAAGAAATTAAAGAAAAGACTAAAGCTTCGTCAAGATGTATTATCAAACGTTTAGATGATAAAACTAATGAAAAATGTTTTATCTCCAATAAACAAGCAAAAGTTGAAATATATTTTGCTCGTTCTTATTAAGAAATATTCTTACTTATATAAAGTATAAATATCAAACGAATTTATTTAAGATTAAATAAAAACTATTGATATATAAAATAACATATAATAAGCAAAAATATGGGTTATATTTAAGTTAGGTCGTTATTATAAGATCTAACCTATTCAAAATCCATATTTTTGCTTTTTTAAAATTCAACAACAATAATTATAAACAATTTTTCTTCCTTTTAGCAAAGTAAAGACATATCTTGAATAGAAAACTTAAAAATATCTGGAGATCATTCTATGAATAAACAAATGATAAATGATGCTAAGAAATATTTAAAAAGATATGAATTTTTTAGAAAACGAATCGATAATAGTGAAATTATAAAAAGTGTATTTAACCAAGATTTTAGTGAAGATAATTCATCAGATATGTTATCTTATATTCAATTAGTTGAAACATCTTTAAAACAACTTAAAAAAGAAGAAAAAAATATACTAATTGATGTTTTCTTAAAAAGAAAACATAGAACTGAGTTTAATTATAGTTGTGCGAGTTTTTATAGATTATTAAATAGAGCTTGCTCAAATTTCTTTTATTCGATGGGAATTATGTATCAAACTAACCCATGTTAATTACTAATCATATTATCTTTGATAGTAATAATAAACCAATTATCATCAATAAAGAAGATACGTGATGAAAACTAATACCTTTAAAAGATAAAAATTCAAAGATCCTTTTTGATGATAACGGAAATCCGATCTATTTCAGAGCATCATTAAATTTTCAAAACACATGATCGGATAAAAATAACATCCATTTAAATTTTGAGGTAATAATTGAAAATGATTCAATTCTGCCTCCCAACTTTGTTCAGAGTAATGTTTCAATTGCTGGAACAATATATCCAACATTAATTGATTTAGTTAATGAAGAGGATAATTTCAAAACTAAAAAAGCGATAATAAAAGTTGTTGTTCCTATTGAAAAAATTACTACCGAAAAATTTGAAGAAGGTATAGAATTACCGGTCGTAATTGATTTTTACCTGCAAAAAGATATCCTAGATGGAATTAAAGATTCATTAGAATCTAATGCTCTTAGGTTATTAATCGAAAATTTAAAAAATTCTAGAATTACAACTAAAATTAAGTTCAATAATTACCTATTTTTTAAGAAAAGAAGAGGTGAAAAAGAGGTTGATTCTTCATACGAAAATTCTGAAAAAAGAAAATTAAGTTGATACCAACCTAACTATACGCATCTGAGTGATTTAGATCAGATTAAGGAATTAATTACTTTAAATATAAATTCAGTTGTAACTGTATTTAATTACAAAATCTCTTTCCGATATTCTTCTTCTGTTAACGGATCGCCAAAAAGCTTTAATATTTCAGAGAGAAGTCAAATAACATATCCTCCCAATACAGATATTAAATTTGGTTTAGAGAGTAATTACATATACGACACAAATACTAATGAAATTTTAGATAGAGGAATAAACAATCATTATTTCTTTTTACCGAATGGTGGTGAAGGTTTGTATTCTGTACAAATAAGTTTATTAATTAATAAAGTCAAGTACGATCTTGAAGCTGCTAATACATTTAGTTATTTCTCTTGGTTAGATAACCAAAGTAAACTTGATTTTATTGATATTTTTCCGAAGGTTATTAAATCTATAGGTTCATACGCAATAGTTGAATAATGAATAAAATTTATAAAAAAATAGTGATTGGTTTATTTTCATCTTTTCTGTTTTTTGGTACTGTTGGGTTGGCGGTAGCTACTTATTTTTCGAGCACAAAAACTATTAAAAAAGATGAAGGGAAAATTGAAGGTAAGAATAAAATAGAAAATAATGAAGATAATAAAAATCAAATTCTTCCAAGTCTTAAAAAATATCCTTTAGAAAATTCGATAGATTCAAATAAATATTATTACTATTATGTTGAAATTTACAAATATCTTTATAAGATAAGTGATTTAGATTCTTTAATTAACTATCGTGATTATTTAAATCAAAATAACAATGATCGACCTTTTAGTGGATTTGATGTTAATCTATTCAAAAGAAATATTAAGAAATGAGTTTATCAAGCTATAAGGTCATCGCCAAAATTTCGCAATAACAATGATGATATTTTTATAAATATTGATTATTATATTGAGAACCCTAGCAGATCAATAAGTATCAATGCTGTTTGATCATTTAAAAAAGCTTTAACGTACAAAAATAAAACTGTTAAATTTTGAGATCAGTTTGTTTTAAGAGTAAAAGATAAATTGACTATCGATAATGAATAATTGTCAATTTATTTTTAAATTGATATACTAATAAAGCATTTATGGATATTTTAAGCGTCATCAATAATATAGCTAAAAAGAAAAAAATGGCTGTAACTCTTAATGATTCGAATATGAATAAAAGTTACAAAGAATTAGGTATTGATTCTTTAGATCTATTTGATATTATTGTTGAATTGGAATCTGAGTTCAATATTGAATTTTCTGATGAAAAATTGATGAAAATTAAAACTATAAATGATTTAGTTCATTATATAAAAGAACTTAAGAAATAATCTTTAGGGGTGTAGTTCAATGGTAGAACATCGGTCTTCAAAATCGAGTGTTGTGGGTTCGAGTCCTGTCACCCCTGCCATTATTTGATAAGTTTTATAAAAAAAGAAAAGACGCAGATAATGCGTCTTTTCTTTTTTTTGTGAAAACTTTTTGTAAAAAAAAGTAACTTTTTATTAAAAAAAGGTTTTTAATAATATAATATATTAGCATTAAAGCTATATAATATAAAAATACATAGCGCTATAAGTAAACACGGTTCAAGACCGTTTCACTTTAGAAATTTTTAAGGAGAAATATTTTAAAAAATGGCAAAAGAAAGGTTCGATCGTAGTAAACCCCACGTTAATATCGGAACAATTGGTCACATTGACCACGGAAAGACTACATTAACCGCAGCAATTTGTACCGTGTTAGCAAAAGCTGGTACATCTGAAGCTAAAGCGTACGATGAAATCGATGCAGCTCCAGAAGAAAAAGCACGTGGTATTACAATTAACACTGCTCACGTAGAGTACTCTACTGCAAATCGTCACTATGCTCACGTTGACTGTCCTGGTCACGCTGACTATGTTAAAAACATGATTACAGGTGCTGCTCAAATGGACGGTGGTATCTTAGTAGTTTCAGCAACTGATGGTCCTATGCCTCAAACTCGTGAACACATTTTATTAGCTCGCCAAGTAGGTGTTCCTAAGATGGTTGTGTTCTTAAATAAATGTGACGTTGCTGATGATCCAGAAATGCAAGAATTAGTTGAAATGGAAGTTAGAGACCTTCTTAAATCTTACGGATTTGATGGTGACAACACTCCAATCATCAGAGGTTCTGCATTGGGCGCTCTTAACGGTGAAGCTAAATGAGAAGAAAAAATTCACGAATTAATGAAGGCTGTTGACGAATACATCCCAACTCCTGATCGTGAAGTTGATAAACCATTCTTATTACCTATCGAAGACACTATGACTATTACTGGTCGTGGTACAGTTGTAACTGGTAGAGTTGAACGTGGTCAACTTAAAGTATCTGAAGAAGTTGAAATCGTTGGTATTACTGAAACTAGAAAAGTAGTAGTAACTGGTATCGAAATGTTCAGAAAAGAATTAGAATCAGCTATGGCTGGTGATAATGCTGGTATCTTACTTCGTGGTGTAGATCGTAAAGATGTTCAACGTGGTCAAGTATTAGCTAAACCTGGTTCTATTACTCCGCACAAAAAGTTCAAAGCTGAAATTTATGCACTTAAGAAAGATGAAGGTGGTCGTCACACTGCTTTCTTAAATGGTTACAGACCTCAATTCTACTTCAGAACTACTGACGTAACTGGTTCAATTCAATTAAAAGAAGGAACTGAAATGGTTATGCCTGGTGATAACGCAGAAATTACTGTTGAGTTAATTTCTTCAATCGCTTGTGAAAAAGGTTCTAAGTTCTCTATCCGTGAAGGTGGTAGAACTGTAGGTGCTGGTACTGTAGTTGAAGTATTAGAATAGTAGTTTAATTACTAGAATAATTCATTTTTAATAATAAAAATTATAATAACTAAGGAACAATGTTCCTTAGTTTTATTTATAAATAACAATAATGTTCCTTAGTTTTATTTATAAATAACAATAAGGAAGTATTTAACTTTGAAAAAAATCGCTTTTGTTATAGATTCCTCATCAAATATTTTAGGTGATGAATCTAAACATATATACTTAGTACCATTAGGTATAATTGAAACTAAAAACTCAGAGCAAACTGTTCATAACGCAAGTTATGACATGGATTTAGAAAAATTAGATGAAAAAATTAAAAGTGGTTCAAAATTTAAAACTTCTCAATCATCTATAGGAGTTCTACAACAAACATTAGAAGAATTAACCCAAAAATATGATTATGTAATTGGGCTGCCGATTTCTGAAAAATTATCAAGCAACTATGCGACTTGAAAAAGTTTAGAATCTGAATTTAAAGGAAAATTCTTCGCTTTCAATCTAGGTAATGTTGAAATCGGAATAGTATGGATGTTGGAAGAAATAAGAAAGTTCCTAGAATCTAAAAATAATGAAGTAGATCCAAAAGAAGTTGAAGCATTTATTGCTAAGATGAAGAAAAACTTCGGTGGAGTTTTAGTAGTTTCAGATGTAAGTCAATTAATTGCTGGTGGAAGATTAAAAGGGTTTAAAGCGGTTTTTGTCAAAACTTTAAAGCTTAAATTACTAATTAGCATGATGCCTACTAATGGTGGTTTAGAGTATTTTGATAAAACAAAAACAGATTTAGCGGCTAAAAATAATTTAATTGATTTCCTTGAGGAAAAAATCAAATTAAAATCTAAAAAAATTAAGCGAGCAGCGATCGTTACTACCATTCTTGATGATAATGAAAATCAAAAAGTACTTAACGAATTCAAATCGTTATTAAAATCAGATGTTGAAATTAAAATAGTTCGTTTCTCACCTGTTATCGCTGTACATACAGGAATTTCTAATTACGCTCTATTAGTGCAAATGGAAGATTAATTATGCAAGTAACACTGTATTATTCTTTTGAAAATCTTCAAGATACAATGATTGGATACATAAAAGATCCATCAACTATCGCTAGTAATAAACAAATTGGCGATGTAATTTATTTTTACAACAACAATAACGACATTGTTAGTTTCAATATTCTAAATGTTTCGCAAAAAGAAAAATTATCATCATTAATTAAAAATAAAGGATTAGTTTTTTTAACTAAAGAGCTTAAAGAATGTTTGGTTAATGAATATTTAACTGAAATAAACAACTTAGAATCTGCTTTTTTAATTGGCCAGGTAATTGAAGTTAATCCAGTAGAAGGAACACATTTAAACCATTGTATAGTGGATATTGCTAAAGAAAAACCATTATCAATTGTTTGTGGTGGTTCTAATGTATCTAAAGGAATAAAGGTTGTGGTGGTTCAAGTTGATGGATTCATTTACAACGGTAAACATATTAAAAAATCTGAATTGTTTAATCTAGAATCTTCAGGTATGATTTGTTCAGAAAATGAATTAGGTTTAACTAATATGAGTAATGATGATCATAAAATACTAATTCTTAATGATGATGCTATCGTTGGTTCAGAATTCGAAACAACCATAAACAGTAACTCTAATGACTTCAAATATTAATAGTCAAAGATTAGAAACAAAAAAACAACTAAATGACAAAATAACAAAAAGGTTTAATGACAAACGCCTTTTTGTTGTTTTATTACGTTTTATTATTCCGTCAATTTTTGTCTCTTTTTTTTCAGCATTATACATATTTATTGATCAAATAATGATTGTAAAGTTTGTTATAAAATCTGATCTAAATCCAGCATCAATTTTTGATAACAATTACTTTAATTTCGTTGATAGTAATAATCAAACCTGAACTTACAATGATTATGTAAAGGCTTCTAAAAATTTAAATGTACTAGTTTTCAATATCAATGATCTAATTAGAGCTTCTATCTCAATATCAGCTCCAATAACAGTGATAATTAATGCTTTAACATTATTAATTACAATGGGTATGGCTAACCAATTTTCTAAAGCATTGGGTAGTGGTAATGAAGCTAAAATTAAAGAAGTATGATCAACAGGTTTTACGACTAATTTAGTAGTTAGTATAGCTTCATCTTTAATTATTGTAAGTGTCGCTAGAGTTTGATTAACTAATTCTGCTAATGGAAGCATGAATAATATGAATGCTGCTTTTGATGTTAATTCAGTCGATGGTCAAATAGTCAGTAGATTCTTTGCTAGATTTAAAGAATTGCAAATAAACAATGCATGTAATTATGTATATGTTTTAGCTGGTTTATTCGTGATTCAATCGATGAATCAGATGTATTTCTTGCTTAATCAAGCTGAAGGAAGACAGCTTTTTATTTCAATTATTCCTCCATTAGCTAATATCATTAATATTATTTTTGATTATTTACTAATTCGTTTTACAAATTCTGGAATAGCAGCCGCAGCCTATGCTACTGTTATTGGATGAGGATTAAACTGTTTGGCTTATCTTACTTACAATATTTTATTGATCAAGAAAAATGAAACTTATCTAGTTTATCAAGGCATTTTTAAAAAGGCTAATTTTAATTGAAACTATTTATATTTAATTTTCTTGATTGGGCTTGCTAGTTTTTTTAGAAATGCAGCACTATCAATTTCTAATGCTATATTTCAAACTAATCTAGTAAGTGTGACAGAAAAAATTCAGCCGAATTTACCACCAAATTATTATCAATCAATTTTTGGTTCAATCACACCAATAAGTAACCTAATGTTGCAATCAGTTTGAGGATTAATAAACGGAGGTAGAACTGTTGCTGGATATAAATTTGGTCAAAGGAATTTCAATGACATTACAAAAATTTATTGATATGTTCCATTAATCGCTTTTTGTTATTCGATCATTGTTTATTTAACATTTATATTTGGATTAAATAACGTTTTCTTAAATGGTTTATTTAATATTGAAGATCACGATAAATTAATTATTGCAAATATCATATTAAAAATCACCTTAGTGCAATCAATTTTTATTGCGTTAAGTATGAACGCGCAATTATTATTTCAATCTACTCAAAGAATTGGAATGGCTTGAATCAGTTCGTTAATGCAAGGTTTATTTACATTTATTCCAGTTTTCTTTACCATGTATTATTTATCTATTAATAAAAACAATATATTCCTATATATTTGAATTCAACCAATAAATGCAATACTAGCTTGTTTATGTAACTGAATCATTTCAATACCATTTGCTCATAAATATCGAGAATTTGTTAGTAAGTATGATATTGGAATGTTGATGAAAAAATATTTAGATAAAAATAATAAAATTGAAAAAAAATAAAAATTTTTTGAAAAAAGTTATTGCATAATCAAAATATTATGATATACTTTTAAAGGCTATCAATCGATAATAAACTGGTAGCTAGTTAAATGCTTCTTGAAAACTGAATAGAATCTGTCATTTTCTGAGAGTTTGATCCTGGCTCAGGATTAACGCTGGCGGCATGCCTAATACATGCAAGTCGATCGGATGTAGCAATACATTAGAGGCGAACGGGTGAGTAACACGTATCCAATCTGCCTTATAGTGGGGGATAACTAGTCGAAAGATTAGCTAATACCGCATAACAAGTTAATTATCGCATGAGAATAACTTTAAAGAAGCAACTGCTTCGCTATAAGATGAGGGTGCGGCATATCAGCTAGTTGGTGAGGGTAATGGCCCACCAAGGCGATGACGTGTAGTTATGCTGAGAGGTAGAATAACCACAATGGGACTGAGACACGGCCCATACTCCTACGGGAGGCAGCAGTAGGGAATTTTTCACAATGGACGAAAGTCTGATGGAGCAATGCCGCGTGAACGATGAAGGTCTTTTTAGATTGTAAAGTTCTTTTATTTGGGAAGAAAAGTCAGTAGAGTGGAAAGCTATTGACCTGACGGTACCATTTGAATAAGTAACGACTAACTATGTGCCAGCAGTCGCGGTAATACATAGGTTGCAAGCGTTATCCGGATTTATTGGGCGTAAAACAAGCGCAGGCGGATTAGAAAGTCTGGTGTTAAAAGCAATTGCTTAACGATTGTATGCATTGGAAACTTCTAGTCTAGAGTTTGGTAGAGAGTCCTGGAACTCCATGTGGAGCGGTGAAATGCGTAGATATATGGAAGAACACCAGAGGCGAAGGCGAGGACTTGGGCCAATACTGACGCTTAGGCTTGAAAGTGTGGGGAGCAAATAGGATTAGATACCCTAGTAGTCCACACTGTAAACGATGGATGTTAAGTGTCGGAGCGAATACTTCGGTGCTGCAGTTAACACATTAAACATCCTGCCTGAGTAGTACATTCGCAAGAATGAAACTCAAACGGAATTGACGGGGACCCGCACAAGTGGTGGAGCATGTTGCTTAATTCGACGGTACACGAAAAACCTTACCTAGACTTGACATCTTGGGCGAAGTTATAGAAATATAATGGAGGTTAACCCAATGACAGGTGGTGCATGGTTGTCGTCAGCTCGTGTCGTGAGATGTTGGGTTAAGTCCCGCAACGAGCGCAACCCTTATCGTTAGTTACTTTGTCTAACGAGACTGCCAACGTAAGTTGGAGGAAGGTGGGGATGACGTCAAATCATCATGCCCCTTATGTCTAGGGCTGCAAACGTGCTACAATGGCCAATACAAACAGTCGCAAACCCGTAAGGCGGAGCTAATCTGTAAAGTTGGTCTCAGTTCGGATTGAGGGCTGCAATTCGCCCTCATGAAGTCGGAATCACTAGTAATCGCGAATCAGCCATGTCGCGGTGAATACGTTCTCGGGTCTTGTACACACCGCCCGTCAAACTATGAGAGCTGGTAATATCTAAAACCGTGTTGCTAACCGCAAGGAAGCGCATGTCTAGGGTAGGGCCGGTGATTGGAGTTAAGTCGTAACAAGGTACCCCTACGAGAACGTGGGGGTGGATTACCTCCTTTCTATGGAGTATATTAATACACTAACACGATATACACCTGTTACATATAACGGTGAAATAATAAAATCCAACAAAAAGGTTAAACCCATTAAAGCAAATTTATTAACTAAAAGTTGTTGGTCAGATTCTGTTCAGTTATCAAGGGGCATTTAATATTTTTATCATTAGAAACCCTCTTATTCACCGGATCAAACCGGTGTTTTTTTATTATATTTACCGATAATTTTTAATAATTTGATAAAGATCAAGTTATTAAAAATTATTTTTTTAGTCTTTTATTAGAAAAATTGTTACTAGATTTTTATGAAAAGTGTATTATAATGAAATTGTTATAACTTATTTAAGCTGTATCAATAAAGAGGAGTTTAATATAATATGAAATCACTACTTTTAATGTCGATATTATAAAACACTTGATCACCAGTCGATTAAGTAAATGTATAAAAATACATCTAAATTAATATTTAAAAGTAGTTGAAAAACTCTTTAAAAGAGCATTATGTTATTCCAGTCAATGTTTTGAATACATTAAATTATTCCTTGAATGCAAATGTGTATAAAAACATAAAAAGTGGTTATATTATCATGAAAAGAATTTTAAGTTTTTTTAGTTACCGTGGGTTTGTTTTAAACATTATAATGTTGGTAAGCTTGATTGTTTTTATTACGGTCTATGTTTACTTATCAAATATTGATCCGAATCAGTTAGATCATATGAATGAAAATAAATCACAAAATGGCATTCTTTTTATTAATGCATCAATTGCTTTTTTAATAATTGGGCTAGCTGGTATAGGGATTACTTTTGGATTAAATCTGGTTTATTGAATTAATAAAGTTAGTCTTAGAAAAATTATTAAAACAGAAACTAATATTGATTCTTGATTGGTAATTCTATCAATAATTCCGTTAATTGGTGTTGTAGTAGATTTCCTTATTTTTAAGAAAACTGCAAATAAATTTTCTGATCGAATCATTAGACCGAATAATTTAGCGACGAAAAATTTATTTAACTGAATGTCAATTACGCAAATATTATTTTCAATTATTATTTCAATATTATTGATAGTTAATGTTATTTATTTAAATACCAATTCCTTGAGTAATTTAGGATCAATAAAATTTGTTTCGTTTATTGTTTATGCGCCGATATCTTATGTAACCGGAATAATATTATTAGTAACTCTAGTTGTTGCGACTGTTAAATTCTTTAGTCGAATTATTAAAACAAAAAAATTAAAGAAAGAATTAAGAATTTCATCTAAATCAGAATATTTTGGTCAAATATTTCTTCCTTGATTATTAACTGAATACAGACTAAAAAAAGCGAATTACATTTCGTTGCAAGATATGGATAATAATTACCAAGTTTGAAAATAATAAGAATGCATCTCGGATGCATTCTTATTTTTATATACAAGATAAAAAGAAGTTAATAACAAGAAAACTCTTAAATCTTATTAAAAATTGCGATCCTTTTATTTATATAAATAATGTTTAGAATCCTGTATTTTCTAGGGTTTATAAGATCTTGCATTTTCAATACTTATAAAAAATAATAGATAAAAATTTTGATAAAAAAACTAAAAATAAAAAATATTTAAAAAAATATTGTCATATTTAGTTTTTTGTGTTATACTTTTAAAGGCTTTAAATAGCTAACATTGTTCTTTGAAAACTGAATACGACAAATCTTTCTAGTCCGAAATTTGATTAAAGTATCAAATCAAATTTCAATAATATAGATTCAAAAATAGCTAATGGATCAAATACATTGTTCTTTGAAAACTGAATACGACAAATCTTTCTAGTCCGAAATTTGATTAAAGTATCAAATCAAATTTCAATAATATAGATTCAAAAATAGCTAATGGATCAAATACATAAGTTACTAAGGGCTTATGGTGGATGCCTTGGCACTAGAAGGCGATGAAGGACGTGCAAACCTGCGAAAAGCTACGGGGAGCTGGTTGGAAGCGATAATCCGTAGATGTCCGAATGGGGGAACCTGATTAATAGAGATATTAATTATTTAGATCTGAATTCATAGGGTCTAAAAGCGATACGTTGTGAAGTGAAACATCTCAGTAGCAACAGGAAAAGAAATCGAAAGAGATTCCGTGTGTAGTGGCGAGCGAAAGCGGAAGAGGCCAAACCAAGATTTATCTTGGGGTTATAGGACTGTGACATGGACTTTGAATTGATAGGAGAAGTAGTTGAAAAGCTACGCAATATAGGGTTATAGCCCCGTATCTTAAATTGGTTCAATACCTAACAGTATCCTGAGTACATCGAGAAACGTTATCTTGATGGAATTCGCCCAGACCATTGGGCAAGCCTAAATACTAACTAGTGACCGATAGCGTATAGTACCGTGAGGGAAAGGTGAAAAGAACCCAGGGATGGGAGTGAAATAGATTCTGAAACCATATGCCTACAACGTGTCAGAGCACATTAATGTGTGATGGCGTGCGTTTTGAAGTATGAGCCGGCGAGTTATGATAGCAAGCAGGTTAACCTTTAGAAGGGAAGCCAAAGCGAAAGCGAGTTTGAATAGAGCGACACATATGTTTGTTATTATAGACCCGAAACGGGTTGAGCTAGTCATGGGCAGGTTGAAGTTAGAGTAACATCTAATGGAGGACCGAACCGACTTTCGTTGAAACGACAGCGGATGACCTGTGACTAGGGGTGAAATTCCAATCGAAATCCGTGATAGCTGGTTCTCGTCGAAATAGTTTTAAGACTAGCGTAAGATAATGATTAGTTGGAGGTAGAGCTACTGAATGTATGATGGCGCCGCCTTGGTGTACTGAATACAATTAAACTCCGAATGCCAATTAATTTACTCTTGCAGTCAGACAGTGGGGGATAAGCTTCATTGTCACAAGGGGAAGAGCCCAGATCATTAAATAAGGTCCCTAAAATATGCTAAGTGGAAAAGGTTGTTAAAATACTTAAACAGCAAGGATGTTGGCTTAGAAGCAGCCATCGTTTAAAGAGTGCGTAACAGCTCACTTGTCGAGTGTTTTTGCGCCGAAGATGTAACGGGGCTAAGCATATTACCGAATTTATGGATTATCTATTTATTTAGATAGTGGTAGACGAGCGTTGTATATGGGGTGAAGTCAAACCGTGAGGATTGGTGGACTGTATACAAGTGAGAATGCCGGTGTAAGTAACGCTTGAGAGTGAGAATCTCTCAAACCGATTGACTAAGGTTTCCTGGACGAGGGTCGTCCTTCCAGGGTTAGTCTGGACCTAAGGCGAGGCAGAAATGCGTAGTCGATGGAAGAACAGGTTAATATTCCTGTACAAACAAATAGCTGATGGAGTGACGGAGAAGGTTAATGCATCCCCATTATTGGATTTGGGGTTAAATAAGAAGTCTTAAGAGTTGGCAAATCCGCTCTTTTTAAGGACAACTTATGAATACGAGTGAACGCTCTGCAAGTAGCGAAGATGCATACATCACGCTTCCAAGAAAAGCTTCTGAGTTAACTATTTGTTTCCAGTACCGAGAACGAACACACGTGGTCAAGGAGAAGATCCTAAGGTTAGCGAGTGAACTATAGCTAAGGAACTCTGCAAATTCATCCCGTAAGTTCGCAAGAAGGGATGCTCAATGTAAAAGTTGAGCCGCAGTGAAGAACGAGGGGGGACTGTTTAACTAAAACACAGCTCTATGCTAAATCGCAAGATGATGTATATGGGGTGACACCTGCCCAGTGCTGGAAGGTTAAAGAAGCGTGTTAGAGCAATCAAAGCTCGCGACTGAAGCCCCAGTGAACGGCGGCCGTAACTATAACGGTCCTAAGGTAGCGAAATTCCTTGTCGGGTAAATTCCGTCCCGCTTGAATGGTGTAACCATCTCTTGACTGTCTCGGCTATAGACTCGGTGAAATCCAGGTACGGGTGAAGACACCCGTTAGGCGCAACGGGACGGAAAGACCCCATGAAGCTTTACTGTAACTTAATATTGGGCAGAGTTTAGACATATAGAGTATAGGTGGGAGATTTTGAAGCAACTTCGCTAGGAGTTGTGGAGTCACCAGTGGAATACCACCTTTGTTTAAATTCTTCTCTAACTAGTTGCTGTTATCCAGCAATAGGACAGTGTTAGGCGGGCAGTTTGACTGGGGCGGTCGCCTCCTAAAAGGTAACGGAGGCGTGCAAAGGTACCCTCAGCACGGTTGGAAATCGTGTTAAGAGTGTAATGGTATAAGGGTGCTTGACTGTGAGACTTACAAGTCGAACAGGTAAGAAATTAGGTCATAGTGATCCGGTGGTTCAGTATGGAATGGCCATCGCTCAACGGATAAAAGCTACTCTGGGGATAACAGGCTGATACTGCCCAAGAGTTCACATCGACGGCAGTGTTTGGCACCTCGATGTCGACTCATCTCATCCTCGAGCTGAAGCAGGTTCGAAGGGTTCGGCTGTTCGCCGATTAAAGAGATACGTGAGTTGGGTTCAAACCGTCGCGAGACAGGTTGGTCCCTATCTATTGTGCCCGCAGGAAGATTGAAAAGATTTACTCTTAGTACGAGAGGACCGGAGTGAAGACACCTCTTGTGCTCCAGTTGTAGTGCCAACTGCACCGCTGGGTAGCAACGTGTCGAACGGATAAACGCTGAAAGCATCTAAGTGTGAAACCGACTTTAAGATTAATCTTCCCTTCCAGCAATGGAGTAAGAATCGTTGTAGACTACGACGTTGATAGGCTAAATGTGTAAGTGCCGTGAGGTATTTAGCTGATTAGTACTAATAATTCGAGGACTTAGATTTGATCATAAAACATTAGTTGTTTTAATCATTATGATTTGTTGTATTTAGTTTTTCAAAGAGCGATGTGTGTGATATCGATATCGTGATGGAAACACCTGGTCCCATTCCGAACCCAGAAGTTAAGCATCATGGAGCCGAAGGTAGCTTAGGTGAGAATAGGAAAATATCACGCAAACCAAAAATTAAAACACCACTATAAGTGGTGTTTTTTTTATTTTTACTATCAACTATAGCTTAAGAGAGTGTATTAACTTTATTTAATTGTTTTAAAGTTATACAATGTTATGTATATTCTTTTTTTAAAGACTAAGGAAAATAAATTCACTAACAAGGGATTTATTATTAATGTCTTAAATTTAAATAAGGTTTAAAACAACTTTTATTTAACGATTTAATATTCATTTTTGAATAACATTTAATCTAATAAATAATCAAATTTATTTAATGAATCTTAGTTAAAAATAAGGAATTATTTTGCTTATTATAATTAAATGTTACAAACTTTATAAATACTGTTTCCTAGACTTATAGATTAATTATTGTTATAATTAATAGATAACTCATTAACTTTATCATTTTTCAAAAAACTATTTAATAAACTAAAACAATATGTTAAAAACAAGAAAAATCAATAAATTTATAAAATTGTCAGCATTACCTGCTAGCTTGATTTTAGGTTCAATTATAACAAGTTGTACGCCAATTCCGATAATCAGTAAAATCGGTAAACAAGAAAAACAAAAAACAACTGATCAAAATGTAGATAATTCAGCAAATCCCACAGTTGATAATATTGGTGATAACCCAATCATTAATGATCCTAGTACTAGTTTAACTTCAATCAATAGAAGAAATGAAAATAATGATAATGATATTATAGAGAATGCGATAGCTAATAACGCAAATTCATCTTCTGAAATTAATAATATCGATATTAGAAGTAAGAGTTATGTAAACGACGAAGAATGATTTAAAAAGTTAAGTACAGATGATGTAGTTTTTGTTGATGGTTCAGCAAAAACAAAAAGATTCTATTCAAGAAGTGACAAAGTTAATAACGCTGAATATGAAACAGATTTATTGAATCAATACGGAGATAAAGGTTTCAGATATCCAGCTTGAAATTATAACTATGAAACAGGGACTAATGCTTTATTAACATTGCCTGAAGCTAATTCAGATGGTAGTCCTAATGTATTAAATATGTCTACTGCTGTTTTTGAAGAAAAAGTCCCAACCAAATATACAGATGGTAGGTCTGGCATCAGATTTAATGATTCATCATGAATTTCTAATGAAATTAAAAATAATAGATTAAAAAAACACCCAGCAGCTAAACTATGATATCAAACAATGCCAACGGCTGACACTCAAGCAATTGAACAAGACCTTAAGATTAGCACAAGAAGAACTGGTTCAGTAAACACCGGTGTTTATGCAGTGCCTGGTGAGGTAGTTAAAATTAAATTAAGTCCAAATACATTTAATTTACTTAAACAAATGTATCCAAACACTGATAAGGCATTACCATTTCAAGCTATACTTAATATAAATTATTGACATAATAGACCATACGATAACTCTGGTAGAATATCTAATCGTTATCCATTTGTTCAAACCACTTTTTCATTTACATGAAACGATTTTTATGAAGATGAACAATGTTTCAAAATTGGTAGCCCATTTGGTGGAAGTGTAACACTTGAAATTAATAATAGAATATCTAGTAATAATGGCGAACCATACAGTTTAGAATTCAATCTTACAGATGGTGTCGAAATGCTTAATTATTGATATAAGAGCACATCAAAAAAAGAGTGAGATGATCAAATTGAAAGAATTAAGAATGGTAAATTAAAAGCACCTAATGTCGGAATTCAATCAGGTTATTTTTCATTAGCTACATCATTTACTGCTGATAAAACAGTTGCCTATTTACCTATTAATCAGGTATCTTTCCCTGAAACTGTAATGCGAAAATGGGAAAGCTTTTTTACCTCTTCATTTAGATGATATGGATACAATCACAAAAGAATAAACTTGAAATATTGTGATGATATTTGAAATGGAGCTGGAGCTTGAGGTGGCGGAGATAATTTATTTGCACCTATTGGTTGGTCTTCAAGATTTTTTATAGCTGATGATCAATTCGGATTAACTAATTGAGGTAACTACCATGAAGTTAACCACAATTTCGAAGTTAAGGAAGATCCTTTTAATATCAAAAACCATGGTTGAACTAACATTCCTTCAGTTATCAATCTTTCTTACATTAATGATATTTTAAGATATAGAAATGAAGTGAATATAAACGGTGAAGGAAACACCGATGGATGAAAACGTTTAGCTAATCATTACACTTTAAATAAAACTTACAAGGATTGATATAATTTCTATGCTAACATGGTTCACACATTAGGTCGTGATCGTTTTGTTGATTGAACTTTAAGTAGTGGTTGAAATGGTAGATCTTGAGCAGGTTTTGATACAGTTTCTTATTTATCAGAATTCACTGGAATTAATTTTGTATATACTTTAAGAAATTCTTATGATCGTAGTAATATAAATAATTATGATCATTCATTTAAAAAAGCTTCAGGCTATGAATTAAATCAAGGTGAACAAGTTTGATATGATATTTCATTGAGTAAATATCCTGCGTTAGATTTTGTTAGTAGTTTATATGCTGCTGGTTCTTATTGATACGATTCAAGAACAAAAACCTATACTTATAATGGAGATACTCAACCTGCCTACGAAATTCCGGCTGGCGAAAGTCATACATTTGATTTTGAAAATACAATTATTTCACGTAACGATAAATTTAGATGATCTGAACTAAAATTAGATTCGATGACAACTAAGAATGGCGGTAAATTAGAAAGAAATCCATTCAATCCTAAATTGATTGATTATACTCCTAACCTTAGTAAATTGAATGAAATTGACGAATTTGATGTAACTATAGTTCCTGATAAATGAGCTGAAAGACCTGAAAAATATGTTCCTGGTTACAAATTTAAAATTAAAATTCGTAATGTTGTTAAAGGTTTTGAAGCTAGAATTAAGGAAGCAGCACCTTCTAATTGAAGCATTTCAGATATTAATACAGCTATTAGAAGGTTAGGAACAAGACGAGATGTTACTAGATATCCTTATTCATATAATAATTCAACTGATATAACTGAATCAAAACAATTACTTCGCTTAAAAGGTTATTATAGAGCTCAAGCTGATGGTGATATTAAAATTAAAGGTCAAATTGACGACTGATATAAATTAACTATCAATCCTAATGGTTCATCGGACGATGAAGCGAATGACATTGTAACATCTTCTTCAAGTTATCAAGGTGGTGAAAGAATATTAGGTGAAATTAAAAACGCCATAAAAGGTCGCTGATATTATATTAGTCTTGATATATATAATAACGGAGGAAGAGGTTGAGCTAAGGTTTTAGCAGAAATTAATGGACAAAATTTATATAATTTTTCGGACAACATAATTCCTGAATCTTTAGCAGAATTAGACGCAGATAAGAATAATTGAGATAAATATATAGATGATTATTCTTATGATTATAAAGAACGCCAATTTGATATTGCTAATAGATTTAAAGAAGAATTAAATACATTATATCTTCTTGATGATAATAACAATAAGATATCAACTCCTTTTACAACAACATCGAGTTTAGGAAATGCTGGTAGTGATACAAACTGAACAAACATTAATATCATTGATGGTTGAAACAAAAGAGTTGAATATTGAAATACTAAAGAAGCTACATTTACTTGGAAATTCGAAAAACCTGTTCATTTAAATTTAATTCAAATCAAAAACTATTATAGACATTACGAACACAGACCAGACCGAATTAAAATTTTTGCTAAAATAAATGGTGAAGAGAAGCAATTAATTAATGGTAGATTTGGTAAAGATCTTGAAAGATATTACATTGAATACAATTTAAATATTGAAGAAATAAGAATTGAATTCAAAAAGAATTCTTCAACAAGAAATGGTATAGTTATTGGTAGTGTTGGATTCTATACTGATAATAGAATTGATACGTTTAAGAGTGCTATAAATAACGACTTTAATTATTATGGTGCTTGAAAAATTGATCGAAATAATAAATCATTTATTAATGGTTATGCATTATCAACTACAACATTAAACGATTATGTTGAATTTACTAAGGATATGAAATCATATGTAATTTATGGTTACACATCAAATAAACCAGCTGTAATTGATATTTACCATGATGACAAATTAGTAGAAGAGAATGTTGAAATAAGATCACAATTCGATATAAACAACAATAAATTAATTGAAAGATTCTTTGATAATAAAGGTAATCATAAGGTTAAAATTGTAAATAAATCTAATAACCCACTAGTAATAGGGTATTACGGCATTAATGATAAAGAAGACAGAATTGACACCTTACCATCAAGTAATTTATAAACCATAGACCAATTATTTAGATAAAAGATAAAACAAATCATAAGATTGTTTTATCTTTAATTCTTTAATGAATTAAATTAACAAAAATAAAAGAAGACAGAGATAACGATGAAGAAAACTAAAAAAATAATTTTAATGGGGAGTATATTAGCTTCTAGTATTATCCCTTTTGTAACAACAGCATGTAAGACGGAAGAAAATTTAAAAAAAGATAATAAAAATAAAAGTAGTAATCAAACCGATTCAGGAAATGTAAGTAAAGATAATATTGACAAAAACGCTTCGAATAATTCTGATAGCGAAAGCAATTTATCCAAAGAAAATGATTCATCTAATAAAAACCAAGATGTAGATAATCTTGGATTATTTGAATCTAACGATCAAGAAATTTCTGATAGTAATTATTATGACGAATCATCTATTGATGATGAAATAAGAAAATTAGCTGAGAAAGAAGAAAGTTTAGCTAATATATCAAATCCAACTACTAGCACTTCAAGTACAACTTCGACTTCATCTGAGCCAAGTCAAGCTGATAATACTTTAGCTAATTACCAAATAAAGATTAATGAATGACAAGGCTTATATAATAAAGGTATGGCATTGATAGATGCTATAAATGCATCTAATCAAACAGTAAAAAATTCCTATTTAGAATTTATAAAGACTCAAGTTAATAAGATAAAATCTGGTATAGATAGTACTGCGAGTTCAAAAAATGTTAACAATAGCACTGTTCAAGCGGTTGAACAGGCTGTAAGTTTTATAAAAACTTATGTACCACATATTAATACATTAGACCCTACATTCACTTTTAAGTGGGCAGAAGAAAATGAACAAATTTTATCTAATTATAAAAATAAATTAACTCAATTTAAAAACATCGTCCAATTTGCTAAAAATCAAGCTACTCTTGTAGATACTCCTCTAGAAGGTGAATCTGCAGATAATAACGCAAGAGTATTAGAAAGTCAATATAATCAATACAAAGACAAACCATATAGTTTACAAAATGAGCAAATATTAGATACTGTAATTTATCGAGCTAAAGAATCTCTTGAAATAATAAAAAATGAGGTTTTTAAATTTAGAAAAAAAGTTTTGATTGATAAGAAGAGTAATGAAGCTGCTAGAGCTAAATGGAATAAAATGCCTCTTTTAGATGGTCTTAAATACATGGATAAAGATTTAGATACTAGAGAACAGTATGTCGATACTTTCAAGACAGTAGCTGATTTATATCCTTCTGCTGTTATGGGTGTTGTTTATAAAGATTTAGATAGAGATCATTTCTATGATTCCATATTTGAAAATCCAACTACAATGGCTGTTATAGATAAATATTGAAAGAAGTTTGAAGTAGAAATAAGAGCTGGTAGAGGTGAATTTAGTGATACTAAATTAGCGTTAGTTGAATTAGATTTAAATGATGTTGAAGCCTTTAAACCGCTAATTAAATTTGCTGATTATTACACTAAATCTCAACTAGAAAAATATAACACATTGAGAGCTAAACTAAAAATCGCTCCTATCAGTGATTTATCTGAAACCTTAACTGATACAGAAAAAGCAAAATTATTACTTCATGGAATTTTAGCGACTGTTAGAGGTGATTTTATTAGAAGAGGTGAAAAAGTTAATGGTTATAAATTAGTTGGGCATAGTTATAATATTGAAACAAAACGCGTAGCTGAAGAACATAAATGATATTACACTGAGAATTACTACGGTTTATACAATAATCCTTCACAATCACCTAAGAACGTTGGGTTTTCAGCTGAATTTGCTTCTTCAATTTTTTTCAAAGCAATTATGGGTGAAAGAAAACCTTATAGTGAATATCGCGATGCGTCTGATGTTAAGAAATTTGCTGATTGAGGGCATCTATATAATACTTTAGATGTTCATCATGGGTTTTATGGATCTATTGTTGTTCTTAAACGCGATCCTAAACCAGGAGAAGAAAATTCTAGATTTAATAAATACAACTTCAATGCTATTGATATGGTATTCAAAGAAGGAAGAAAATAATAGAACAACGAATATTTCAGCGCAAAATTAAGTTGATTCTTTTATTAATTAGATATAAAACGACTCGTTTTTAAGATTAAGAAAATATATTTGTTATAATTTTATTAACTATTTATTAACTACATAAACCTGTGAGGCTATTGATGGATTCTAATAAAAAAAACAAAACTGTACGTTTTAACACATCATCTAAAGATCTAGAAAAATTTGAACGTGTTAAATTAGAAGACACCAAAGTTTTTAACATGGAAGATAGTCTTCTAAAGATAGAATTAACTGAAAAAATTGCTAATTTAACTAAGGAATTCGAAAATTCTACAGATAAAGAAACTCGTAAAGAACTTAAAAAAGAAATCAAAGAACTTCAAAAAGAATTAGCTAAATTGACAGATCAAAAAAAATAAATGTTTGTCAACTTAAACACAAGATCTTACTATTCTTTACTAAGTACTAATTTAAGTATTAGTAAAATTATTGAATTTGCTATTGAGAATAAACAAACTCATGTTTGTTTAACAGATTTTAATGTTCTTTATGGAGCTGTTGAATTTTTTAATTTAGCGAAAAAAAATAATCTAGTCCCAATCATAGGTCTAGAAATTTTTGATATATCTAGTAATTCTGAACTAGTTTTAATAGCTAAGAATAATGATGGATATTTAAAATTAATTAAAATTAGTAGTTTAGCTAGTAGTTCGATTGAATTTAACATTTTTGATTATTTAGACGATAATCTTTTTTTAATTGTTAAGTCTGGCAATTTTTGATGAGACCACCCAAATTGTTTAAATAAAGATGATTTAGCATTTAATTTTGCTAACTGTTATGACTTGAAAGATAAGGTTGGCTTAAATTTGATTAATGCTATAAGTATTAAACAGTCAGGTCAAAAATCGAAATTTGAAATTAATGAACTGTATAACGATGATATTGTTTTAGCCAGTCCATTTTTAAGTACGAATCAAGCCAATAGCAAGTTTTCTGATAAACAATTAGATAAACTCAATAATTTAATTCAAAAATGTTCTTTTTGAGATTTAGATAATCTTAAAAAAAATACAATAATTAAATATAAAACTCCAAAAGGATTTGATAGTA
Organism: Mycoplasma bradburyae; assembly: GCF_024338845.1. Taxonomy (NCBI): domain Bacteria; kingdom Bacillati; phylum Mycoplasmatota; class Mollicutes; order Mycoplasmatales; family Mycoplasmataceae; genus Mycoplasma; species Mycoplasma bradburyae. Next base: position 282,243 of record NZ_CP101414.1, read on the forward strand.
ACACTTATCTAGAAGAATTATGTAAAAAATCTTTTAATGAGTTGCTAGATAAAAAACTTGTTAAATTAGATGATATTAAACGCCTTGTTTCTGAATTGGATGTTATCAAGCGCCTTAATTTTAGTGATTATTTCTTATTCGTATATGATTTCATCTACTTCGCTAAAAAAGAAGGAATTGTAATAGGACCAGGAAGAGGTTCTGCTGCTGGTTCATTTGTTTCTTATCTTTTAAATATAACTACAATTAATCCGATCGAATACGGATTAATCTTTGAACGTTTTCTAAACCCTGAACGTAAGAGCATGCCTGATATTGATGTTGATATCATGGATTCACGGCGTGAAGATGTTGCTAAATACATTTTTGATAAGTATTCTAAAAACAATGTTGCCAACATTATCACTTTTCAAAGAATTAAGGTAAAAAACGCAATTCGTGACGTTTGTCGTGTTTTAGATTTAAAAACATCTGAAACTGATGAAGTTATTAAATTTGTTAGTTATGACGAAATTGAAGAGTGAGAACAGAATAAGGATTCTGCCGGGCTTAAAAAAGTTATCAAATGCCAAGAATGCGATGAATTTAATAAGAATTGTGGTAGATCTGGTAATGTTAGTTGTTATAAAATTAGAAAGATTTTTGATCTAGCTGAAATGATTTTTAATGTTCCAAGGCAAATCGGATCGCATGCAGCAGGTATTGTATGTGGTAACGAACCGCTTGATACTTGCATTCCATTAATCTATTCTGGCGATCGTGCAACTTCGCAATTTTCAATGGAATATCTTGAACAATTTGGATTAATAAAAATCGACTTGCTAGGATTAAAAACATTAACAATTATCGATGAAATTAACAATTTAGTTAAATTAAATCACGACAAAAATTTTGACATCAATAAAGTAGAATTAGACAATAAAGAAACCTTTAATTTATTAAAGAAAAGTTACACAAAAGGTGTCTTTCAATTAGAATCTGTTGGGATGCAAAATGTTTTGAGAAAAGTGCTTCCAGATTCTTTAGAAGATATTTCTATTATTTCAGCATTATTCCGTCCAGGCCCGCAACAAAATATTGATGAATATGTTGAACGTAAGTTTTCGAATAAAAAATACGATCATTTAAGTGATGAATTAATTGATATTCTAAAACCTACTCACGGAATTATTGTTTATCAAGAACAAGTCATTAATACGGCCATAGTTGTAGCTAAATTTAGCGCTGCTCAAGCTGATTTATTTAGAAGAGCGATTTCTAAAAAAGATGAAGAGCTATTGTTAAAAGAAAAAGATAATTTCATTAGGCAAGCAACAAAAAATAATTACACAAAAGAAAAAGCTGTTGAAATCTTCGAATATTTACATAAATTTGCTGACTACGGATTTAATCATTCCCATTCTTTAGCGTATGCTTTTTTAGCATACCAAATGGCTTATCTAAAAGCGAATTATCCCAAAGAATTCTATCTAACTTTATTAAGACATAATATTGATACTAAATCAAAATTAGCTGATTATTTTATCGAAATTATTGAACGTAATATCAGTTTAGTTAAACCTAATATTAATTTATCAGATGCTTCATTCAGTTTAAGTTCTGATGGTCAAAAAATCATTTTAGGATTTAATATGATAAATGGTCTTGGTAGTGAAATTGCTAACAAAATTATTGAGGCTAGAAATAATAAACGATTCGATTCTTTTATTGATTGTTTAATTAATTTACATAAAAAAGGGATAACTAAAGTTTTATTCGAAAAATTAATCAATGCCGGTGTTTTTGATGAATATCGACAAGAATTTTCTAAAAAAGTAATGATTGCTTTAGTTAAAAATTATTATGATGAAAATAATTCTTACAAAAGCGACGATGATCTCATAAGCTTTCAAGAAAAAAAAGAGATTATCAATTCGAATATTTTCTTTTTAAACAAACAAAATCCTGAATTGTTTAGCGTTTTAACAAGGGAAGAATTAGAAAAAGAAAATGAGCAAACTGATAGTTTACTTAAAGTTTCTTTTTTAGATCTTAAAAATAAGATTTACAAACCAAATATTTTTAAAAGCGAAATAACAAAACTAGAAAAAAATATTAAAAATCTAAAAACTGTTAAAGAATTAAAAGGAACGCTCAACAAAGAAGTGTGTTCGATGTTAGTTCAAATCAAAAAGAAAGAACTAAAAAATAAAATTTGAAGATTTACAGTATTTGATGGAGCTTACCAAATAAATGTTAAGGTAAGAGATCTTAAGTTAGTTGAATATTTATCTAATTTTATTGATAAGGAAGACAAGTTATTAATAAGATTAGAACGAGATATTTTTAGGGGTTATGATTCTTACACAGCACTTGGTTTAATTGAATATAAAAACAATCATGAATAACACTAAAAAAGCGTTAATAATCGACGGTAATTCTTTGGTTTTTAGAGCATTTTATGCAACGATTAATATGTATGAATATGCAGTACAAAATAATATCAGACCTAACAATGGGATTAAGACAAGTTTATCTATGGTTAATAAGATTTTAGCTAAGGATAAATACGACTATGCTTTAATTGCTTTTGACTCTAAAGAAAAAACTGATCGTGCTAAATTGTATGATGCATACAAAGCTACAAGAAAAAAACCTGTAGAAGGATTAATTGAACAATTAATTGCGCTTCAAGATGGTTTTAAATTTATGGGATTAAATGTTATTTCATCTCCAGGAATTGAAGCAGATGATTTAGTCGGGTCATTTAGTGTTCTAGCTACTAAAAATAATATAATCTCGCATATATATTCATCTGATCAAGATATTTACCAATTGGTAAATGAAAAAACTAAATTGTTTCAATTCGTTAAGGGTGTAACGATATTTAACGAAATTGATCACGTGAATTTTAATGAACACTTCCATGGATTAAATCCATTGGATGTAATTGAATATAAATCATTGGTAGGCGATAAATCTGATAACATTCCAGGTGTTAAGGGGATTGGCGAAAAAACTGCCATACAATTAATTAAGGATTATCGAAATATTGATGGTATATACGAAAATCTTGATCGGATTAAACCATCGATTCGTAATAAATTAATTGAAAATAAAGATAATTGTTATTTATCTAAAAAACTAGCAACAATAAGAACTGATTGCTTAGAAGAACATAATATTGAAGATTACAAAATCAAACCAATTGACGAAAGTAATTTTATTGGTTTTTGCGAATATTTTAATATAAATTATAGAAACTGATAATTATGCCAGAACTACCAGAAGTCCAAACTGTAATTAACTATTTAAAAGAAGAAATCATTAATCAAAAGATTAATGATGTTATTGTTAATGCTACTAAACTACTTAAAAATTCAACGCCTGAAGAATTTAAAAAATTCTTAGTTGGCGAATCTTTTGTTGATATTAAAAGGATTGGTAAGTATATTATTTTTATTCTAACCAATGATAAAGTGTTAGTATCCCATTTAAGAATGGAGGGTAAATACAAGATTAATCAGTTTAATGCCGACTATGACCAACGCCATGTTTTAGTTAGATTTAAATTAGATAAATTTGAACTACACTACCATGACACAAGAAGATTTGGAACTTTTCATATTCACAGTATTGGTGAATATAAAGATCAAGATTATCTTAAGAAGTTGGCAATTGATCCAACACAAGAAGAATGAAATTGGCAGTATCTTAAAAATAATGCCATTAAATCAAATAGAGCAATAAAATCAGTTATTCTAGACCAAGAAGTTGTCGCTGGTATCGGAAATATTTATGCTGATGAAATTTTGTTTTTATCCAAAATAAATCCAACTAAAAAAGCTAACGAATTAACTAATAAGCAATATAAAGATATAGCGCAAAATGCTACGAAGGTTCTATTAAAAGCGATTGAATTAAACGGAACTACAATTTTTTCATATCAATTTAAAGAAAACCATGCAGGATCTTATCAAGAATATTTAAATGTTCATTTGCAAAAAGATAAACCTTGTAAAGTTTGTAAGTGTTTAATTAAGAAAACTAAGGTAAACAATAGAGGAACTTATTATTGTGAAAAATGCCAAAAATAAGATTTTAATTTGTTTATCAGGTAAAGCATCGTGCGGGAAATCAATGCTAATTGATTTGTTAAATAAAGATGGTTATCAAACAATTAAACTTGATAATTTAATTCATGAATATTACGAAAAAGGTAAATCGGGTTATCAATTTGTTTTAGATAATTTTGGTAGCGATTACATTGATAATGAAAAAGTTAATCGTAAAAAATTGGGTGATTTAGTTTTTAATAATCCTAACAAATTAAAACTATTAAACGATTTTGCTGAAAAAATTGTGAAATATCATCTAAAAAACATTGACAATCAAGGGATTATCATAGTTGAAGGTGCGGCTATTTATAACAATCAAGAAAGATATCTTGATATTTTTGATTATTTTGTTCTGATTCAGAGAGATCAAAACTTGATTGAAGATTCAATTCGTGCAAAATTCGCTTATTTAAAAGACTTTAATTTAAAAAAATGGAATCCAATTAAGGAAAATAAAAATTTCAAGTTTGATATTTGCATTCAAAATAATAGCGATATCATGAATGCTTATAATGAATTGAAAAATTTTCTAAAAAAAATTAATAGCTAATGTGAATTATAATCCACAATTTGTGGAAAACTTAACAAAAACCCCTAATATTGGGTATTAAAAATTGGGATAATTTTTTAAGTTTATTTTCTCTATTTATTATCGATTTTTTATCATATGAAAAAAGTCAAATATCTATTTTTAAGTTGCTTATACTTTTAATGTCGCAAGTTGAAATACTAGCATTTGTAAGATAAAAAAGGGGCATTGATATGATTGATTACGAAGAGTTATACGAGATACATAAAATGAATGGTGGGTTTAGTGATTTTGGTCTCATCACTAATGTTTATATCCATATTCTAGGTCCTGATGCTACTATGTTTTATATGTGGTTGATTAATGATCATCAAGTATATATGAACGAGTTATGCAAGAAGAATACTTTACCTTTATCTCGTATCTTAAGTAGTTTAAGAATCTCTAAAAAACAACTAAACGATTTTAGAAATTTACTAGAAGGCATGAGTTTAATCAAAACTTATAAAGAAGAAAAACAATCTGATAAACAGATTATTTATAAATTTTGTTTAGCAAAAATGCTTGATTGAGAGAGTTTGGTTTCTCAAGAAGAAATAAAGAAAAGATTAATATCTAAAATAGGTCACGAGGAATACTTTAGATTAAGTAGTCTTTATTCTAATAAAAATATTGGCGGAAGTAATGTTAATGTCTCATCGACCTTTCATCAAGTTTATAAGCCTAATGGTACTGATGAATTCAATCATATTATCAAACCAACAAAGACATTAGTTAATATTGATGATCTTTCGCTTAGTGATTTTGAAATATCTGAAGAAACTAAAACAGCATTAATTAGTTTATGTGAATCATATAATCCTACTGAAGATGATTTGAAAAAAATTATTAATAGCACAGAAAACATTAATGATGTTTATGAATTAACGAAAGCTATCTCTGATTACACAAAAACTGTAGATCAAGTTGAAGACAATGCTATTCCGCAAAATATGTCTAGGAATGAAAGTTTCTATAGCGCATTTTGTCCTAATGACTTAGAAATGAAAATTCTAAAAGAATATCGTACAATGAATAGCGAAAAATACTTAAGAGGTATTTATCGTAGAAATTTATTCCCTAGAGAAGTTGAATTAATTGAAAAAATCAAAAAAGAGCATTCTAATAAAGAGCATATTGTTAATGCGATTTTAGATTTTGCCGCTCACTTTACTTTAACAGATCAGATTCAATTTGAGTACGTAGAAAAAATTTCTAATACTTTAAAATTAAAGAATATAGCAAAATTAAACGATGCAGTTAAGTTTTTTAGAAAAGCATATCGTAATAAGAAAACTGATAATTTCAAATCTGCTGTAGCAAAAGGAAATTAAAAGATCATAAAGATCAATGATGGATAAAAAAAAGAATAAAGTAAATAAAAAGAATTTAAAAAAACAAGTTACTTATTTATGTGAAGAACTTGTTAATTTATATACTGATTGAGCTAATAATATCAGTAAATTATCTGACCCAAAATTGATCCATAAATTATCACTTAATTTCGGTAAAATGATAGTTGATCAAAATAAAAAAATATCGAAATTAACAGTAGAAAACAACATTAAAAGAATTGATTATTCTGAGTATACTAGACCAAGAATTAATGCGATAAATGAATGTCTAAAACGATATTTAAATAAAAGTAATTACGATTACATATTTAGAATTAAAACGCGCGACGATTTTATTAAAGAAGAACATAAATTTAATACAAATAAAACTTTAGAATGATTAGATACAGAACTATCACCAAAATTAATTAAAAATGATTTTCTTGATAAAAAATGTCATTCATATTTAATAGATTTGTATTCAAAAGAATTTAATAAAGATTCAAAAGAATTACTAAACAACGAAAAATTTAAAGAATTGTTTATAGATTCTTGTATTGATTATGAAAACTGTTATTTATTGCATTTCGATGAAGAAGGTAATAAAAAAACATTTGAGTACGCAAAATGTTATGATGGCAGCCATCTTCATAAAAAAATTAAACAAAAGGGTGATGATTTTGTTTTAATAGAAGACCTTTGTGAATTTTATAAACAGTCGCCAGTTAGAAAATTTTATCGAAATATTATATATAAATATTTGATTGAAGATGCATGAATTTTTGGAGAAAACAATCAAGAACAATTAAACAAAATTAATCAAGATTATTTGAATTATTCTCAAAATTCATTAAATATAGAAAATTTAAAAATAATCGATGAAAATAAACAAAATGTAATTGAATTTGCGATTAATAAACAAAACGTTTTAACGCAAAAACAACAAGAACAAATAAATGAGTTTATTCAATTTTTATTAATCAATAAAGCGAAATGACATAACAGAATAAGCTATATTAATTTTGATTACATTTACAAAAAAGAAAGCATTGATTTAGTAATTGATGAAGTTAATCTTAATGATTTAGATTATTTAATAATTTACTTAGATAACTTAAATGGAATTAATTATATAGATCAAAAAATTTGACAAATCATCGATTTCATAAAATCTATTAATAAAAGTTTGCGTAACAAACCTAAAACCAAGGTAATTTTCTTTAATAACATTAAAGTTCAAAATTTTATTAATCGTTTAAAGAGATGAAATAATGATTATGAATATGATGATCTAAAACAAGCATTAATCGATTTATTTTATGACAACAAATCTGTTGTTGATTTTGTGTTTAAAAAGAACGATAAAAAACTAACTAAAAATAATTCTAGAAACATCGATGATAACAAACAGCATCTAAATAAAAAAAGAGTTAAAAATACCGATGATTTTAGTGATAATAACGCTATTGATATAGTTAATAGTTACTTAGAAAATGATAAGGAATTATTTACAAATATAAGCGATATTATTAAAGAAAATAAAACTAATCAAGATGTTCAAAAGATTGATTCTAAAATAATAAAGAGAACAATACTTATTATTCATGAAATTGATAAATATTTAAATAAGGCTAATTTATCTTCATTAATCTTCACTCAGCATAAATCGCTGCAAGAAAAAATGCATTTAATTTATCAATTAGCTCATTTAGAAAAAAATAGAAAACTAGCAGATGTTATTGAAAATTCGCTATTAAATGAATATTTCCAAAAAATATATTGGTAAGAATATTTTAAAAAAAGAGCTGTTACATGTTTAGTAAATCATTAAAAAATAGAAGATTCTTATAAAAATTCTGGCATTTAAAAAAGGATTATGTTTAAGGCGGGTATAAATTTATAAATATAAATATCTATAAAAAGTAAAATATTAAGGTTATATTTATAAATAAATGTCAGATAAAAAAATAGGGTTAAGTAGTTCTGAAGCTAAAGAACTATACGAAAAAAATGGTCCAAACAAAATCAATATTGAAAAGAAAAAAAACTATTTTCTAGTTTTTCTTTCTCAATTTAAAGATTTAATGATCATTATATTGTTAATCGCTGTTATCGCTTCTTTTGCAGTAGCGATAGTCACAGGGATCAATCATCAATGAGATTTTGAACTTGATGGTGGAGCTTTAAAGATTGAATTTGTTCAACCTTTTATTATCTTGTTTGTTATAGTTGTTAATTCGCTAATTGGAACAGTTCAAGAAATAAAATCAGATCAAGCAGTTAAATCTTTAAATAAATTAAATGTTACGAAAGCTAAAGTATATCGTGATAATAATTTAGTTAATATCGATTCTAGTGAATTAGTAGTAGGAGATGTTATTGTTTTAGAGTCGGGTGATATTATACCTGCTGATTGCAAGATTATTGAATCTAGTAATCTCTATTCGAATCAGTCGATATTAACCGGTGAATCCTTGCCGGTTAAGAAAATGGTTTATAAAGATGAACCAAAGGATATATCAACTATTGAAAGAAATGACTATTTGTTTTCAGGTTGTTCTATAACCAATGGTCACTCCTTATGTGAAATCGTTAATACGGGAATAAAAACAGAAATTGGAAAAATTTCTTCTTTAGTTAATAATCAAAAAAAACAATTATCGCCATTACAAATTAAATTAGAAAAACTTTCTAAAATTTTTGGTTACAGCGGAATAGTTTTATTTTTTATCGCTTTTATTATTCAAATCATATTAAGTGGTGTTGATAACTTTAAAGATAATTGATCAACAGCACTAACTGCTTCCATTTCATTAGCTGTAGCAGCAGTTCCTGAAGGTTTAAGTACATTTGTTTCGATTATTCTTGCATTGGGAATTAAAAATATCGCCAAAGAAAAAGCAATAATTAAAAAACTAGCTTCAATCGAAACGTTAGGGTCGGCAGCAATTATTTGTTCAGACAAAACCGGTACAATTACGAAAAATCAAATGTCTGTTGTTGGCTTATGAACAAATGGTAAAGAAATTGAAAGTGAATTAAGCGAAGAACATAAAAATTTATTAATTAATTCGATTTTATGCTCTACGGCTAAAATTAATTTTGATGAAAATAACAAGATGATTGAAGTAGGTGATCCTACTGAAACTGCTTTAATAAGATACGGAATCGAAAATAAATTCTATGATGCTAAACAATTTAGTGATTATGAAATTAAAGTAAATCCATTTGATTCTGTTAAAAAAATGATGTCAGTTCAAATTTATAACAAATCAACAAATAAAGGTATGTTGATTGTTAAGGGGGCTGCTGAATCAATTATTAATATATCGAATAATGATAATTCAGATGCATACTTAAAACAAATAAAAAAATATGCAGATTCTGCTTATAGAACTTTAGTAGTAGCATATAAAGAAATTGATAAAATTTACGGTAATTTTGACGAAATTGAAAATAATTTAAAACTTCAAGGGATAATCGCCTTAATGGATCCTCCAAGAGAGGAAGTTGTTCATTCAGTTAATGTTGCTAAAGCTGCTGGTATCAAACCGATTATGATTACTGGTGATGACCTAAATACAGCTAAAGCAATCGCTAAACAAGTTAATATTTTTGATGAATCTAAAGATTTAGCTCTTACATCTGCGACGCTTAAAGAAATAGATGATCAAACCTTAAAAAAAGATATTGAAAAATATTCAGTATACGCAAGAATGTCGCCAGAAGATAAAATGAGAATTATTGATGCGTGACAAGCTAATGATCAAGTAGTTGCTATGACTGGTGACGGAGTTAATGATGCTCCTGCACTTAAGAAAGCAGATATTGGTTGTGCTATGGGGATTACAGGGACTGATGTAGCTAAAGAAACTGCTGATATGATTATTGTTGATGACAATTTCTCGACAATAATTAAATCGGTTGAATCTGGTAGAAAAATTTACCAAACGATTAAGAAAGTTATTCAAAATCTTTTAATTACATCAATAGCTGAAATCTTAGTTGTTTTAATTGGTTTGATTGTTATGTTACCGATATTTAAATCTATTATTAACAATAATGCCGAACTATTAAATAAATTTAAGTTAAACAATATTGATATTAACGATTTATTCGAGAAATTTACGTTGTTTTCAGCTGCGCAATTGTTGTGAATAAATATCTTAACTCACGGATTTCCAGCCATTGCTTTAGGAATTCAAAAATCAAGAAATCAAGTAATGAATGTAAGGCCTTATTTTAAGTATGAAAACATTTTTGCTAGAAGAATGGGCATCGATTTAATATGACAATCATGTTTTATTTCAATAATGTCATTGCTTGCTTATAGTATCGGGATTAGTTATGCTTTAAATTCAACTGATATCCAAACAATTAAATCGTTTAATTTAATCGGTTCTTCAATGAGTTTTATAGTATTAGGAATATCTGCTTCAATTCATTGTTTAAATTTAATGACAGATTCGACTTTATTAAAAGCATCAATAAGACATTATTGATTGGTATATCTTAGTGCGATCTTCTCAGTTAGTTTAATTTTATTAGTATCGTTAATTGGGAAGATATCTTTTGTATTTAAAATGGATGAAAACTTTATTAATAAACCAGAATTAATTGGTTATAGTCTTCTAATGAGTTTTAGTATAGTCCCTGTAATGGAGATTTATAAGCTTTTTACAAATAAAGTGGCTATCAAAAAAGAACCTATAAATGGATTCAAGATGATTACAAAAACACTAAGCAGATAAACTAAAAATTATTTTTAATATAATTTACAAGTCATAACATTTAAGAAAAATTATTAAGATAAATAAACATTATGCAACTTATTGAAATTAAAGAACTACTTAGTTCTCACTCGAAAAGAGAAGGTGAAGAAGTAGTATTAGTTGGAGGTTTTAAATCTATTCGTTCATCTGCAGCGATTGGATTTATTGCTTTTTCTGACGGCACTTCTCTTGAAACAATTCAAATCGTATTTAAAAAAGAAAGCATCGCTAATTTTGATGAAATCAGTAAGTTAAATTTAGCGTCTACAATTTTAGTTAAAGGTATTGTTAGAAATACCCCTGATAAAAAACAACCATTTGAAATTCAAGCTTCTAAAATTTTAGTTTTAAAAGAAGCAGACGCTTCATACCCATTACAAAAGAAAGCTCATGGTCCTGAATTCTTACGTGAAAATGCTCACTTAAGACCTAGAACTAATAAGTTTTATGCGATCATGAAGATTAGAAGTGAATTAGCGAATGCGTTCTTTGAATTTTTCAAAAATAATGACTTCTTATATGTTCATGCACCTATTATCACATCTAATGATGCTGAAGGTGCTGGTGAATCATTCGAAGTAATCAGTGCTAATGAACCAAATTATTTCAATAAAAAAGCAAGCTTAACTGTTAGTGGTCAATTCGCTTCAGAAGCATATTCTCAAGCGTTTAAACGTGTATTTACTTTTGGGCCTACATTCCGTGCAGAAAAATCACACACTTCTAAACATTTATCAGAATTCTGAATGATTGAACCAGAAGTTTCATTAATGGATTTAGAAAAATTAACAATCCTTATGGAACAATGCATTAAGCATGCAATTTATTATTTATTTGAATATGCTAGACCAGAACTAGAATGATGTAATGAAAATCTAGAACCAGGTTTAATTGAAAAATTAAATAATGTGGTTAATAACGAATTTGCTAGAGTTGAATATCGTCAAGCAATCGAAATTCTTAAAAAAGCTGTGGCTGAAGGTGTTAATTTTGAAGTTAAAGATATCGAATTTGGAATGGATCTTAAAACTGAACATGAAAGATACATCTGCGAAAAAGTTTATAAAGCGCCTGTATTCATTGTTAACTATCCAAAAGCAATCAAAGCTTTCTACATGAAACAAAACGATGATAATTTAACTGTTGCTGCTACTGATTTACTAGCTCCAGGCATCGGTGAAATCTGTGGTGGTTCTCAACGTGAAGACAGCTACAACAAATTATTAAGTCGTTGTTTAGAATTAGATCTAGATCCAGAATTTAATAACTTGCAATGATATTTAGATCTAAGAAAATACGGTTACTACCGTTCAGCAGGTTTTGGTTTAGGGTTTGATCGTCTATTAATGTATGTTACAGGTTGTGACAACATTCGTGACGCAATTCCTTTCCCTCGTTTCCATGGGCAACTTGATTTTTAGAAACATCCCTAATTTTTTAACTGCTTTAAGAATTTTTTTACTAATCCCAATTTTAGTATTATTTTATTTTAGTCAATCTGATAAAAATACCGTTTATCAGATTGATTTTGCATCTTTAGATACTCTAAGAATAAACCTTTATTTCTTGATTATTGGGATCTTATTTGTAGTTGCGTCAATATCTGATTTTTTAGATGGATATTTAGCAAGAAAATATAAATTAGTATCAACATTTGGGAAAGTATTTGATCCGATAGCGGATAAACTATTGGTAAACAGCGTACTAATTTACTTTGCTTATATTGGTGTTGTTAATTTTTATTTAGTAATTATCCTAATCCTTAGAGATACCTACATTGACGGTCTAAGAATGTTTGTTTCGACTAAAAATATTGTTGTGCCAGCTAATATTTTTGGTAAATTAAAAACAACAGTTCAGATGTTAGCAATCATTGTTACATTCTTTATTCGTGGACAGTTTTCTTCAACAAATACTATTGTTGATCAGGTTTTTAATATAGGTTATTATTTAGCTACTTTCTTATCAGTATTATCTGGCGGAATTTATTCTTATCAAATCTTTAAGAAATTTAAAACGATTAATATAAACACAAAATAAAGCGATTAAAATGATTGATTACAAAGATATAATAGTTAATGCCTTAATTAAAAATAATTGAACAATAGCCATAATTGAATCGCATAGCAACGGAATAATCGCTAACGCTTTATTAGTTTCTAATAAACTAGATAAGTTGTTTAATGGTTCAATGGTTTTTAAAAATTCTAATAGCATTAATAATTTCATTAAATTAAATAAATGCCAACCAATTAACAATGACCAAATCTGGTCAATTAATGAACATGATTACATATCTCAAATCGCTAATAGATATTTTAAATCTGATGTTCTGATTAACTTTATACATTTTGATCAACATAAAACTAAGGAGTTAATCTTTAGTTTTATTATTAAAGATAAAACAATACAACATACAATTGACTTATCAAAATACGAATCAGATAACTATATCCATCCAGTAAGCATGATCCTATTAAGTAAATTGATGGAAGAATTAATCTTGATTAATGAAACAAAAAAATAAAACAGTTGGCGTTATTTTAGCTAGCGGTTCTTCTAGAAGATTGAATTTAACTAAACAACTAAAACAGTTTTATTTAGTTGACAATAAAATGATCTATGAATACAGTCTCGATCTTTTTTTATCATCTAAATTATTTAATGAGATATATTTAGTTGTTAATCGAGAATATTTAGAACAAATCCAAGCTAAACATATTAATCAAAAAGAAGTTAATGTTATTCAAGGATCAACAATCAATCGGCATGCATCTTTTATTAACGCTATAAATAAAATAAAAGATAAGTACGATGGCGACACAAAGCTTATTATTCATGACAGTGCTAGAGCCAATATTAATAAGGAATGTTTAATCGATTGTATCAATGAATTAGATAAATCCGAAGTTGTTACTCTATATTATGACATTTCTTCAACAGTTATCTCGATTGATGAAAATAATCAATTCAAGAATCTTCTTGATCGAAATAAGACTAAAATGATCTATACTCCCCAAGGGACTTGATTAAGAAATATAAAAGATTTAACTAATATCAATGAAGATTATTTAGATTTAACTCATTTTTTATTAAAATTAAAGGGTATAAAACCCCATTTGATAAGGGCTAATATTGATTGTTTCAAGATAACTACACTAGATGACTTAAAGCGTTTTGAAGCATTAATAAAATACAAAGAAAATGAATAACCTTTACAAAACCAATTTTGATTTAGCAATCGATAATAAGAAATTGTTTCGTTACAACATTATTAAAATTGAAAATAACGAAACAATCGGAATGTGCTATGTAACTAATTACAAACAAATGTTTGAGTTAGCAATCAATTGTTCTTATGAAATTGATAATATCAACGCATATGTTGATAGGTTTTATATTATTCTTAAAGAAGAATCTTTGTATGATGATGTTAGTTTTATTACGAATATTTGAAAACAAAAGAAACCATTAATTGATAACATTGGATTTATAGTTAATGATAAAGTAGTATATCAAGCAAACAAAAATCAATCAGCGTGATATGAAGCTTTTGTTAAAAAACATGTAATTAGTCTTTTAACAAAGGATTCAACATCATCTAAAAAACAGGATTACCAAAAAAATTATCAAGATGATTTTGTTGGCAGTAATAACTACGTTAACAATATTTCAAAAGAAGAATATCCTTCAATAGATCAAAGGTTTTCAAGTTTAGGTGAAATGAATCGTTATCAATCAAAGTATGATTTTGATAATGATGAATTTGCGACAAAATATTCACCAGAATATAAACAAGATCGTTATAGTTATCAAAATAATAAATATGATAATCAATTCTTGGGCTATTCTTCACCTTGAAATTCTTATGATGGTAATGAAAGTTATAACAAAGCTTTTGATAATTCCGATTTTTCGATAAATTCGAATAATAATTTAGGATCAAGTAGCAGTTTGCATAGCGAAATTGATTCATTAAGACGAAGAATGTTTGATATTGATCAACAGATCAATAACTATGAAACGATAACTAAAGAACTGAGTGATATTGCTAATAACGATAGTTTAGATTTTGATTACCAACCAAGAAACAATACTACTAGTTATGATTCGATGATTAACTCGCCAACAATAGGTATTGAAGATTTTAAGTTAAACAATACAACAACAATAGATAATACTAGTAATATTGTTAATGATCTAAACACTTTTGATTTTAGTGATTCTACCAAGAGTTTTTTAATTAACCATTCAGATGATTTTAATGATTAAATAGTGATATAATTAAGAAGACAAGATAAATTGTAAAAATTCTAGAAAGTTTGATTTATTAAAGACGTTAAGAACGTCTAATATTTACTATATATATATATATATATATGAAACACAAAAAATATACTTTGCGAAAATATAACAAGACATTAGTTTGGATCTTTTCATCAGTAGTAACACTTTCCTTACTTATCAGCGGGATTGTTTATACTTCTGTGAAGATATCTAACTCATATAATGCTAACAGTAAGTCAAACATCTTGGATAATAATGACCTACCCAGACCTAATATTCTTATTGGTTATCAAACTATTGCAAAGTTTAAAATTGAAAATCTAGAATTTGAATTACAAAAAAATCTATATAGTTCAATTGTTAATAATTTATCTATTAAAAGTTCTGTATCACTTGTAAGCGACGAAGATGATAAGAACGATAATCAAACTGATAATAATAAAAAACCTGCACCAATAAAAATTTTCGCTAAGCAAAAAACTAACCATACAAGCGATTTTATCTCCGGTTATCCTGATGATGATAACAATCATTATCAATCGCCATACTATTACAACGATCGTGTGTTTATGCCGATCTTAGATTCTAACCAAATATATCAAAAAAACGAAAGATCTTATAATGATATATTTTCTAATCGTTACGAAGGTTGGAATGCTTCAGATTTCAATAATATTAATAATAAAATTTCTTATTACAAATATGAAGCTAGTTCTAGATTAATTGAAAAAATTAATCCTAGTCAAACTCAAGTTATGGCGATGAACATTAATTTGTATCAAGCTAATAGTTTCTTTATTAACGAAACGCTAAAAAAATATAATCCTGATTTTGTTATCTTGGATAATGCTGATAACAATATAATGAAACAACTAGAATTCCCTAGTTCAGTTAAAAAATTAACAATAAAATCAAATCTACTTAGTAAATTTGATTTCAATTTAAGTAATAATGATATTAAAGAATTAGAACTATACACGCCTTATTTAACAGAATACAATCCTTTAGCTCTAAATCCTGATACGCATTTAATTTTTGACACCGCTTTATCTAAACCGTTCCAAGAAATTAATCTTTATGGAACTAGTTTAACTAACGAACAAGCTTTAGGTGTTTTTCAAGATGTTTATGTAAGACGTTTTTATGAACGTTATACTCAAGGGCAATTCTCTGGTGGTTATATAACATCATTAGATTTTAGTAATACCGGCATTACTTCAATCAACAACTTCATTGTTAAAAATCTAGACGAAAACTTTGATGTGTATGCTTTAAGTATTAAATATAGTGATAATGACGCTAATAAGATTTCAATTCTTAAAACTGATAGTTGAAATAGATCAGAAAATAACGTTAATGTAACCATTGAAAATAATAATACAAATAGGTCTATTGAAGATAAGAAACCTAAAAAGGTAACTAATCCAGTAACAAATACTGAATCTAAAGAACGAGAATTGCGCTTAGTAGTATCTTCTGAAAAAGAAGTATTACCTGAAGTTGTTTTGCGTGTTGTCGGTGAATATTTAGCTAACAACCATAAAATTAAGGATTTAGATATTTCTAAAATTCGTTTAAAAAATAGTTCTTTAATTGAATTAGCAAAAAACTTTAAAGAAAAACTTCCTTACCTAATTATTAAAAACTAGACTTGGAGTTTTTTGGTTTAAGTAATTACCTATAAATAAGTCTTATTATTAACTTCTGTTATTGAATTCTTTTATAATTCTATAGTCAATTATGAAGTTAATAAGTAAACTATCTCGCGTTTTATTTTCAATAGGTTTGTCTGGAATTATTTTTAGTTCTTGTTCATTTTCATCAAAAGAACAAGAACCTAAAAAAACGATTATTTTTCAGAGTGCGCAAAATAAATCATTTCCATTAGACCGGATAATGCATTCGCTTGTGGAAACTTATAATAAAAATCACGCGAATAATCCTGATTTTTTAAAAGTAGTATATCAAAACTCAGAAATAACTAAAGTTGATTCAGAATTCAAATTAGCTAATACGATTTCACATAAAATTAAACAAAAATCTGATAATGTACCTAATTTGTTTTTAGGTAGTATTTCTGGGTCAAGTTTAATCAATCAATATCAAAGAATTCTCGATGTTAGCTCTGATGAATTCTTTAAGTCTCAACCATTTATTGAACAAATCAATCAGATTACTAAAAAAATAGTTGGTGTTAATCATTCAAATCAAAGCGCATTACCGTTCGATTTAACTGATTTAGATGTTTTATATTTTAATAAACCAGTAATGCTAAAACTATTTAGCATTTTTGAAGCAGGTGGCGGAATAGTTGTTAAACAATCTAAGATATATAATCACTTAATCACTAAAACTGCGTTACCAGAAGATAGTTTTTGATTAAAATTAACTCCAAAATCTCATGATGTTTTTAAAGGTAAAACAATTGATGATTCTACCTTTGACAATCTAGAATCAATATTTAAATTTAGTAGCATTATATACAACGGAATTGATTTTTCAATTGCTACTCCTGATGCAAATTATTCAATTCTAGAAATTGATTATGAAAGAAATTTATTCACTAAACATTTATGAAATAAATTAGGTAATTCTGAAGAAACATTCTTATGAAATTTAAAAGCGAATCCTAAAAATGATAAAGAATTTGCGGTAAATTTTGATAATTTTAAGAATGAACAAACAAGAGAAATAACTAAAAAAACGATTCAATTTTGATACGATAATATTAAAGTTTTTAGAACAAAAAATAAATTTGATATCAGATCAATTAAATTAAATAATAGCGGTAAAGATAATTTTAGTTTTAATGATATTAGAAATAGCAATGCTGCATTTGCGATTGGGCCGACAGTAGGTATATCCCAAGCAACAATATCTAAATATTCAATAGATAATTTTATTGCTAATAAAAATAATAAATCAGATCTAGAAATAATTAAAGATGCAGAACAAAAATTTGTTAAACCAGATGATGTTTATTGAACATCACAAATAACTAAAATTGATGATTCAGATAAATATACTTACCAAATAGGCGGATCTTATTTAATTCCAATTTCATCAGGTGATGAAAAAGTCGATAAAGCAACCATTAACTTTATTAAATTTTTATATTCATATAAAAATTCTGGTTGAATAAATCCTAGCGATCCTATAATTGAAACTATTGAAGATAGAAGTGGATACTTTGTTCCTTTAAAGAGTAACTGAAAAGCAGAAAACGTTAGAAGAAATAATCAAATTAAGGAATTGAAAAAAAGTTTTGATTATTCCAAACTGACGAATGAACAAAAAATCGATTTATATAAAAATAAAGCGCAAGAATGAGATTCTTATTACTTTATGCAATCAGGTTTAACGATAAGAAACGGAATTGCCGTTCTTCTTGATAACAATAAAACAAATGTTTCTATAGTTGATATTAAAAATGATGCTAAAACAGCAAAGACGTTTAAATTTATTAGTGATAACATTTTAAATACATCGGTATTTAATTCTAATTCGATCACACCTGATAAAATATTCGAATTGATTGATAAAGAGTTAGATAAATAATTAGTATTAAAGTAATAATGATAAGTGAAAATGGAAAAAGAGATACTAACAATCGAGAATCTGAGTGTTTCATATAAGAATAAAGATGTTTTGAAAAACATCAGCGCTAAGATTTATGAAGGTGAATTAGTTTCAA
This sequence comes from Mycoplasma bradburyae, assembly GCF_024338845.1. Taxonomy (NCBI): domain Bacteria; kingdom Bacillati; phylum Mycoplasmatota; class Mollicutes; order Mycoplasmatales; family Mycoplasmataceae; genus Mycoplasma; species Mycoplasma bradburyae. The sequence goes on from NZ_CP101414.1 coordinate 300,995, forward strand.
TATTAGGTCCTAGTGGTTGCGGCAAAACTACTTTATTAAATGCTATAGCTGGATTCATAAAACCTGTAAAAGGTTTAATTAAATTTACCGGTTATGATAAAGTTAGTGATATTGAGTTAGGATTTGTTTTTCAAAACTCTATTTTATATGAAGAAATAAGTGTCTATAAAAATATTTATTTATCATTAATCAACTCTTATAATCAATTTTACTCTACATATTTAGATTGCTATTTAAAAATAGGAGTAATTGATGAAAAAAAACATAAAGAATTTAAAAATTTTTTAAAACTATCAATAAATAATAAAAGGCAAAAAAGAAAATTTAAATCAAATTTATTTTTATTAAATTTTACGCTGTTTTTTAAAAAAAATAAAAAATATTTTCAATTTTTTAAAGAGTTAAAAAAGTCAATAAAAAAGCAAATTATTGATGTTGCTAATCGTTTGAATATTATTGATGTTTTATATACAAAATCATCTAATTTATCAGGCGGTCAAAAGCAACGCGTAGCGATAGCTAAATCATTAATAAAACATATTAAACTTATTTTATTAGATGAACCATTCGCTTCGCTTGACGCAAAAATAAAAGAAAGTTCTAGAGATTGATTAAGAAAAATTCAAAAAGAATATGGAATATCAATGATTTTAGTGACTCACGATCAAAACGATGCAATGTTGATAAGCGATCGAATTATGTTTATTAACAATAACACTATAGCGCAATTTGATCGACCAGAAATTATTTATAATTCACCGATTAACTTAGCTACAGCAAAATTTGTAGGTTTTCCTGAAATCATTAAAATAGCTAATTCAACAAATAAATATATAAGACCTAATAAATTAACGATAGAAAAAGATTCAGAATCACAAACCAAAATTCAAAACATCCAAAGTATGGGTTCTCAAGATGTTATTGAATTTTCATCTGATCTTTTTGAAGGGTTAAGTAAAGTAATAGTTAAGTCGCATGAATTTAATGTTAATGATGGTATAAAAATATCATTTAACGAAAAAGATATTATGGTTCTGGAGTAGTTATGTTGATAGATAAAATAGCTAAAAGAAAAGAGAAAATTAAGAGTAATACAATTGGATTAATTTTATTGATACCAATTATTTTACTCTTAGTTTTTTTTACATTTTTACCGATAATTTTGTCATTTATAGAGTCTTTTAAAGTGTATGCTAAACATAGCATGATTAATTACTCTTTTGGTATAAAAAATTTTAAAGAATTAGTTAACGATACTGAGTTTAAAGATGCGTTATTTAATACAAATTTATTGATATTTTTAGGTACTCCGTCTGTTATTATATTAGCGTTCATTTTATCGCTAATCTTTTGTGAGATTTCTTCTAAAATATTTAGAAACATAACTGTTGTTTGTTTGTTTTCGCAATTCTTTACATCAGCATTTGCTGTCGGAGTTTCATTTATTTATCTATTCGGAACTAACAATGATGGCTTCAATCGCTTGTTTGATACCAAGATTAGATTCACTAACGATTATGAAGGCAGAAAAATTTTAATCGTTTATTTTATTTACTATATTTGAAGATTATTGCCTTTTAATGTTGTAATGATTAGTTTCAGTTTTTCAAGCTCGTTAGAAAAATATAATCGAGTAATTCAAATTGATCGAATTAAATTTTGACACAAGGTTTGATATGTATATCTAAAAAATGCTAATACAGTTTTTTGATTAATATTATATGTCAACTTTGCTAATGCTGGATTATTTTATCCTTCAGCAATTGTTAATGCCAATCTAAGGTTAACTAAAGGGAATACATTAGCTAGTTATCTTTATGATCATATAAATCCTAATGAAAATTCATCAGCGCAACTAAATTATCCGTTAGCTGCAGCTGCTAATGTAGTCATCATATTATATTTATCATTCATATCAATTATCTTTATGATTGTTAAAAAAATAAACCTAATTAAGTTAATTAATGGTCTAAGAGTTAAGATGAAAAAAGCGGGTAATACTAATGAAAATCTTTAAGCATATCTTCTTTGCAATAATAATCGTTATTCTTATCTTATTAGTGCTATTCCCTTTGTATTATCTAATCGTTCTTTCATTTACATCTAACGATCAGATTTTAAAAAATATAGCTTCTTTATTGCCAGATGGATTTCATTATGAAAACTATAAAGGTTTAATTGATAGAGAATTTTGATATTCATTCTTATTAACATTCTTATCAGTTTTAATTCTAATTGTCTTAAAACTAGGATCAACATTATTAGCTGCTTTTGGCTTGAATAAAGTCTCGTTAAGTTTAAGAAAAATATTATTTATATTTTTCTTGATTACTTCATTTATTCCCGAAATATCAATTTATCTTTATTTATTCAGAACATTAAATGAAGCAAGAATAATTAATAATGACTCATTAGCTTTTGTTTTAAGTCTAACAATGCTGTTTTCATTCTTTATGTTAATGTTGTTTTATAGCGCTATTAATAAAGAATATGAAAATAAGAAAAATGTAATGAGAATTGATCGTATTAACGGTTTTCAAGCGTTTTTTCATATCTACTTACCAAAATTAAAAGTACCAATTTATCTTTTAATTATCTTTACTACAATTGAAGGATGAAATTCATTCTTATGACCACAATTAATCTTATCTGGTAGAGTTTATAATGACTCTATGCCAATTAATACGATTAGTACATGATTTATTAAATTAGGTATGATCGATATGTTAGATTTAATTAATGTTAGAGCGGCAGGTGCTTTTATCTCGACATTAATCCCATTATCGATATATTTTGTATGTTCAAGAATAATTAATAAAAGAATGTATAAAATGGTTTCATAATTAACTAATACAAACAAAATAAAAAAGACGAGCTAATTTAGCTCGTCTTTTTTATTAATCATTCTTTTGGATTAAGTTTTAATTGGTATTTATATCTAAGAATTTGAAATTTATAAAAATTATGAGTTTGAAATAACGCTGTTAACAAATTCTTGAATCTCCTTTTTACGGTCTTGATTTAATTGGTAATCACTGAAACCAACTGATCCAAAAATTTCTGCGCCAAAATAACCTAAAAAATCGGATAGTAATCTTCTTACTTTAGGGCCGCCCTTCATTCCTGGTGTAGCTGATAATACATAAGCTTTTTTATTTGTTAATCACTTCTTATTAAGTGATAATCAATCAAAAATATTTTTAGCAAAGCTTGGTAAATAACCATTAATTTCAGGTGTAACTAAAATTAATTCATTGTATTGATTTATTTTTTCGCTTAGTTCTTTGATTTTATCAGGGACATTATCCATAATGTCGTTTGAAAAATAATCCACTTGATAATCTACCAAGTTAATAAAATCAAATGAACCCATGGTAGCTATTTTATTAGCTAAATCATAGTTAATTGATTTTTTTATATCGGTATTTGAACAAGAAATAACAACTATTTTATTCATCTTTATTTCATTCTTTTAAACGTCTACTTATTTCTTTTTGTGTTTCGATATATTGTTGCTTAAATGAGACAACAAACTTATCAAATACATCATAAAATGTTTTTAAAACATTATCCTTTTTTTGCTCATCGGATAATTCTACTAATTCTAAGTTGAATTTATCGCTTTCAGCAACTTCAGGTTGAATGTATGTACCTAGTTCTAATAAACCTTTTTGAAAATCAGGTTTATCTTTAGTTTCAGAAAATATAAATTTATTAACTGATTTCCCTGCTTCATTTTTTAATTCAACGATATAATCGTCGTTTTCTTTATAAAAATACAATTTATTCATTTTGGCTGTCTTCCTTGATATTCTTAATTAATTTTTCATATCTGTCATTTAATGCTTTGTCACCGCCTTCTAAATAGTGAATTGAAGGATTGGTATTAATTATTTCGTTTTCGATTATTTCTATTTTATCCCTAAAACTCGTTTGGCGATAAGAATTAGCTAAATCGTTATTAGTAAAAGAACACACAGTAGTTGTTGATGGATTAGTTAAAACCCCTGTATTGGCATTATGGGTAACAACAAATATTTGGTTAATGTTCTTATTATTATTAAGTTCAGGTATTAATGTTTTAGTAATCGTATAACTATCAACATTATCTTCAGGTTGGTCTAAGAATAAGATAGATGAAGTACAATTTCTGATAACTCTACTTACACCATAACTAGATCTTGTTCCTAATGACAATTTTTTGTAATCCTTACCATTCAACAAAACCGTTATATTATCTGATAGATTTTTGGTAAAATTTTCTTTTAATTGATCAGAAATTTTATCTATACTTTTTTTAATGTTTTTTCCGATATTATAAGAAACTCATTCAGCCTTATCAGTTGAATCTTTACCACTAGGTTTATATAAAAATTTAGATAAAAAATCATATAAGAATACATCATTTTGATTAGTTTCATGAATGTTAAACTTAAGATCAATTCCAAATTCAATATCAGGATCGCTTTCGCTGATAGTTTTATTTTTAATTGGTATTGCGTAGAAATTTTCTCTTTTGAAACCATCAAAAAATGCAAAATTAGTAGCGATAGATTTACCGATCTTTTCAAAATAATCATCCAGTAATTTTGGGGCTGATGCTATTCTGTTAGTAATATCTTCTGATTCAGATAAAAGTTTTTGATAATGCTCATAAGCTTTTTGCGATGCTATGTACTTGATGTTATCAAATTTCTTACTTTGAATATTTTTATAGTGGATACCACGGATTATATCAAGAGCTTTAACAACTGTTTCATAACCTTCTTGATCAATAAAAAAATCACTATCAAAATACTTAATATTTTGGTTTAACTCATTATTAAATTTATCTAAAATACTTAATAATTCATCATGTTTTTTAGCAGCTACTTCGTTATTTTTTAAAAGTTCTTGATTAGTTGAAACTTTTAAAAAATCTTGTAACTGTTCTAAAATAACTCTATTTTTAGCGTTATTCAATTTAAAAATGTCGCCAAAAGCGAAATTATTTAATTTGGATAAATCATCATCTATTTCATCGATACCTTCAATATATTTTTCAAAAAAAGGTTTTAAATTATTAGCAACTATCTCAGAGGTGTTTGATAGGAATTTATTTTTTTCCTTTTTAAATTTTTGGATGATATCAAATTGCGTTTTGATATCATCGTCTTGTTTTACAAAATCTCCTCTTTTAACAGTATCTTTTTCTTTGTTTCTAACTCTCGATCACTCAATAGTGTCGCCGTTAGAATAGACTAACTTTTTGATACTGAATCCGAATTGATTGGTAATTTCATTAATTTCCTTGTCATAAGTAGCTACATTATTATGCAATGCATAAAGGATTTTTAATAAGGTAGATTTACCTCCTCCTTTAGTTCCGATAATAACATTTACACCCTTATCAAATTCTAAGGTTTGGGTTATTGAACTATTGCTCAATACCAATTGTTTTATGTATTTTTGTTCAATCATATACCTTCATATAAATATATGTTTTTATTCTATAAAAAGAAGATTTTTTAAATCTTCAAAGTCAATAATTTTATTTTCATTTACGTTAATTAAAGTTTTTGAAGGCTTCAAATGATAGTTATTAATATTATGACAATCGCTAAAAAATACTTGCTTGTAATCAATATTTAATCCTTGTTTAATTAGATTGGATAAGCGATTACTATTGTTCTTATCACATTCAACATATTTAACATATTCAATAACATCTTGAAAATCCTCATAAGAACAACTTCCAGATTTACCGACATCTGGGATAATAAAAAAAACATAGTTAGCATTGCTAAAATGCTTAACTAATGTTTTAATATCAGCACCATGTTTTCTAGATTGCAACTTACTTACAAGTCTAGAAAGTTCTTGAATTCGTTCTTTAGATAATTGGTTGTCAAAAACAAAGTTGCAATCAGCACCCTTAATTCTATTTTTAGATTTAATTCTAAATTCGACCCCAGGAAAGATTGAAATCTTATAATCATCGATTTTACTTATTAAATCTTGCAGTTCAAAATAAAAAGTATCACTAAAAGTATCATGATCAGTAAAACTAAATGCTCTGACATTATTTTCTTTTAGTGTAGATAAGTATTTATCACCGCTAAAAATAGTTTTAGGAACTTGTTTTTCTCCTATATACATCGAATTATGGCTATGAATATGAAGATCAACAATTTGTTTTGACATTCTTTTATTAGTCCTCTAGCAAGTGTTGGTTAATAAATTTAGCAACACCAAAGTTTTGACAATCATCAGCTAGATATTTTGCAAATGATTTATAAACGTCTTTAGCATTATTTACAGCAACACTTAAATTCGATCACTTAAACATATCTACATCGTTGTGATTATCCCCAAAACAAATTGTATTATCTTTAGTAATCTTGTTATTAAAGTTATTCTTTACTCAGAAAATACCACTAGCTTTAGATTCATTTGGACGAATTACTACGTCTTGTTTGTATTTGGTAACGCGAACATTACCATAATTACTTAAATCAATAAAGAAATCAGTTTCACGCTGAGTTAATGGTTTAAGTGCGATTGGTTTAGTGCTAATTGTCATAGCAGTGATTTGATCGTTGTAAAAATTAGTTACTTTAGACAGATCAACATATCTTAATTTAAACATCTCATTAGGATATTTCTCATTAATGAATTCATCTTGTAATGTTCATCAAGATTTATTCTTAGAAACATAAACCCCATAAGGAGTATTAATTGTATAAGATATGTTCTTAAATTTCTTAGCTAATTTTATGAAGCGATTAATTACTGAACGATCAATAAATGTAGCTTTAACACATTTATTGTTAATAAAAACACAAGCACCGTCGTCAGTAATCGTAGGTAAATTAAACATATCAGTGCTAGCTAATAATGGATATACCTTACGGTAATCTCTACCAGTTGCTATTCCAGTGTATATTCCTTTTTTAATAAGTTTTTGAAAAGCTTCAACAACTTCAGCTGGAACATCGAATAGATCTTTGTATCTTTGACCTTTATATAAGAACTTAGATTCTTTCTTAGAAGTAATGATAGTATCGTCTAAATCAGTATAAACGAATTTCGTATTTATTAAACTCATATTTTTTGCAGTTATTATAATTTTAAAATACAATAATCTTTAAATTTAAAATAAATATTATAAGAAAATAGTATAGAGTGTTAATACGTAAGCTAAAAAAACTGATTTTTATCAGTCTAACATTCCTATTATCTTTACTGTTGTTATTGCTGTTTGGTTTGCTAAAACCTAGTAATAATAATGGTTTTATTTACTCAAATCGATTAAAAAATCAAGCAGAATTATCTGTTAGCAACACTACAGATACTATAAATGATAACGGATCAATTTATAGAAAAAGTATTGAAAAATTTGATCCAACACAAAAACCTGGTTATGAGCATAATAACAATTTTAATGGCTTGAAACTAACTAATGGTGGTTATATTTTTATCTCTGGAGAAAATGATAGCGACATTTATCGCACAGATTATTTTTATAACACTTTATGAATTTATCGTTTTGAAAGCAGAAACTCTGTTAGTCGCCATGTTATTGAAGTAATTCAAGATACTAATGATCCTAGTTCTTTTTATGTTTTAACAGCGCCTAAGAATAATGATGAAATTGCTATTAGAGCTTATTCTAATGGTGATCCAACTGGTTTTGGTTCAATTACTAAGTTAAAAGAAAATCTTGATCGAGATATTAATAAAAGGGTTGATTTTCAAGCTGAAATTTTTATTGATCCTCAGTCATTAATTAGTAATATCCCTTCATCTTGAAATAACAGTCCAGAGTTTTTAAAAAATACTGTAGGTTTAACAAATAACGGTCAGTTTGTTTTTTCTTATAATAACTACTTATCCAATTTAGCTAATGTGGTTATTTATCGTCAAAATATCTATATTGTTGGTGGTAATGGAAATATTGATCCAATGATAAGTGATAGGTTTCAATCATTAGGTATTTTCAGAATTGATAAGAATCTTAATAGCGTTATCGGATGACCTTATGCTGTTTTGATAGGAGGATGAGTAAATCACAATAATAACAATAAATCTGTCAATTTACCGATTTTTGAAGATGATCGGTTTAGTTATGTGATTCGTGGTGCGATAGCAGGAGCTAAAGTAATCTCAGATACTGGACAGATTCAAATTGGTGGTAGTTTTTCTATTGGTGATGATAATGTTCTAAATTTTGGGGATAACGATGTAAAACCTGTTAGAAGTAATAGCACTGATCTTCAATTATTAGGGACATTTAGATTAAATTTAACAGTTTTAGATTCTTTAGGCGCATTTGTATCACCTATAGAAGATAGTCCGAATACGAATCTAAAAAAACTTAACCCAATGTTTTTAACCGTTTCTGGTTATGAAGATTTTAACTTTAATAACAATGGTGAGTTATTTAATAATAAAGAAGAATTAAGACTAAAATCCAAATTATCTTCAACTTCAAATTATTTTTATAACAATGTATCGAATTTTTCTTTTGGGTTTGATTTCGGTGCTTTTACTATGCAATTTAATGATCTTACGATTGTTTTTGATACAAACGATAGATATTATGTAATTCAACCGCCTTCAACTTTAATGAATCATTTTGGTTCAGGAAATGATAAATATAACTGAGATAATTATGTTAATTCGATCAGCTCAGCTAATTATGCTTCAATTAGAGATGATACTGCAAACAATACAATTATTATTTTTTGATCTAAAAAGAAGCAGAATGTTAATAATAAAGTAGCTCTTGTGTATGTTGTTGAGAAAAAAAATGGTGGATACATCTCAAGACCAATAACATCAATCAATCAAAATATTTTAGATAAAACTCAACAAATTTCGAATGATTCTAATTTTGGTATCTACCCGATTAAGAATGTAGTTTCGTTAAACGGAATTCAAAATATCTTAGTGTATTTGGATTCTAATAATTCTAATCTTAATGCATTATCGTTATTCAATTTTTCGATCGATGAAGCAACTGATCAATTAATAATCGATAATAATTATCAAAATACTATATCAGCAAGAGATGCTTATCTTGGTAATGGTGAGTTATTGCTAAACCCTGGTAATGATGATCTTTTTGTTTATAATGTACAAAAAATAATTACTCCTTATGGAGATGATTATCGTATTAAGAATCAGTACATTAATTTATTTATAAAATACAACCGAGGGACTAATAATCGTAGACCAAATCTTCTACTTTTAATTAAAAAAGAAGATTTGGATCTAATGAATCAATCATTTAAAATGCAAGCTCTTGTTCAAAATCCTTTAGTCAAAAATTATTATGAATCAATCCCTGGATTAAATTTTAAGTATCGTTATTACGGATTTGGAGCTAATCCTAGTTGGGTGTTTAGATTTATTATTATTGCTTCAATCGTATTTTTTGTTCCGTTAGTGTGAATCGGAATTATCTTTGTTTTGAGATTTTATGGTTTTTCTTTACGAGACTATATTGAAATTGAAAAAAAGAAACACAATGAAAAACAATTGTTATCTTCATTCAAAGAAATCATTGATGATTATGAAAAAAATCTTGTTAACGATAGCAAGAAGGGTTCGTTAATAGAAAAACAATATGGTGAGCTTATGAAGATGATTGATGTTGCTCAGCATCGCCAGTTTAATGAAAAACTCAAAGTTTACTTATTTGAATCTTCAGTGATTTCTAAAACAGAAGGTGATGATTTAGGTATGCGGTTGTTAAAAACAAAACTACAACTATTACAACGCTACTTCATTGATAATGGTGTTGCTTGTTACCGTTATAACTTAAAAGATCATAAGGATATATTCTTGAGTAATCCTAAACTAATAAATCATTTAAAGAAAACTAATTTCAAGTTACCTGTAATTATGGATAATAATGATATTTTACATTTTGGTAGCTATCCGACAAATGAAGAGATTTCAAGTATGTTTGGAATTAATATCAATTGGTTAAAAAAGATTGATGCTCTTACTTGAAGAATAGTTCATGATAAAAATAATCAAAATTTCTATAATTCCCCTAAATTTAGCAACGCTTATGTTGATAATTTAATGAATCAACAAAGAAACATACCTCCTAATCGTTATCAAAACCAACAAAGAAAATAATTTAATTACTAAAACACTAAAAACCTTTACATTTTATGATTATGTTAGAATAATAGTGTTAAGTTTTTAACCTGGAGTGGCGGAATGGCAGACGCATCAGACTCAAAATCTGACAGGATCTATCCTATGTGAGTTCAAGTCTCATCTCCAGGACCAATAACTAATAACTAATAAACTAACTAACTTGGCATCCTTGGTTGATGCCAATTTTTTTTGCGCATAAGCAAAATTTATGTAAAAAATTACAATTTATCATCTAAATACTTAAAAAACATTAAAATAAATTTTTTGTAAATAAATTGTGTTGAAAGAAAATTAATAAAGGAATAGCAAAAAAAGCAATTAAACTAAATTTCGCAAAATTAAAGAATGAATACAAAGCGAAAATTCCGGTTCAATAATCATCTATAAACAATAAAAAGAACCTTAAATTGTTAGTTGAATTGTAATAATTAGCTATTTCTATAAAATTAATTGTTTTAACAGCTCTAAACCACCATCAATACAATGGAGTAATCAGTATCCCGTTTATAGCTGAAAATAACACCATAGATATTGGTATAATCAACATCCAGATAATTAACCATTTAATTTTTTTGTTTTTTAAATTAGTTTTATTAAAAAGTCAATTTAAAAAACAAAAAATTAAAATCACAAACACATTAATAATCGTTAAAAATATTATTCCTATCCAATTACTAGGGTTTCATATAAAATGAACGAGAGATAGCGTTAATGACAACATTAACGCAGATATTAAAGAGCTAATATAAATAACGGGCAATAAAAAAACAATTGAGATGTCAATTGTTAAAGAGAGTGAACTAAAAAAAGGGATTTTTATTAAAGATGAAAAATAAGCAAATATAATAGCTAACGCTAGCATACTAGCGTTAAATGATAATTTAAAGTTAAAACTATAATTATTATTCTTTTTCTTATCTTTCTTTTGTATTAGCACGTGGTTATTATAAATATAAATTTATTTATATATAAAATATAATAAAGTATTATTATATTAATAGAAATTAATTAGATTAATAATGTCAAATTTATTAGAACTGAATGTAACAATCGAGATTCCTAAAGGTTCAAACGTTAAATATGAATACGATCGTAAAACAGGTCAAATATCTGTAGATCGTATTTTATATGGATCTGAAGTATACCCACATAACTATGGATTCATCAAAGAAGCTTTAGACTGAGATGGAGATGAATTAGATTGTTTAGTGATAGCTAACCAAGCATTTCAGCCGGGAACTATTGTGCCTGTAAGAATTATCGGTGTAATGGGAATGGTTGATGCTGGTGAAACCGACAACAAGCTAATAGGTGTTATTTCTTGTGATAAACGTTTTGAAAACATTAAAACATTAAACGATTTAGGTAATCACCACCTTAAAGAAATCAAAGGATTCTTTGAAACTTACAAACTATTACAAAACAAAAAAGTTGTTGTTAAAGGTTTCAGAGATGTTGAATGAGCAATTCAAGAATACAAGAATTGTGTAACTTTAATGAAGAACTACGGATCACTACCTAAAGAAGAATTCATCGCTAAGATGAAAAAAATGTACCCAGTTAAATACGAAGAATAGTTATATTTAGCATTAATTATTATAAGTCGCATTTATTGCGACTTATATTTTTTATGCAAATCAATTAAATGTAATATAACAATATTTAGTTAATAAAGATATGGCTAGATTAACAAGCAATAATAAAATCATAAGAGTTCTTAATTATGATATTAAGATCATAAAGAAAAAAGGGATTAAGAATATCTATCTAAAGATCAAACCTCCTTATGGCGATATTATTGTTAGTTGTCCTTTAAATTGTACGGATCAGTTTGTTGTTTCGTTTGTATTAAAAAAACTGGAGTTTATTAATAAATCTAAACAAAAGGTGTTAGCAGTAGCTAAACTATATAATAATACCTATCAAGATAATGAAATTATTTATCTTTGAAATAAACCACATAAGTTAGTTCTAATTGATTCTAAGCACAAACCAAGTATAGCTATTGAAGATAATCAGATTATCTTCAAAGTTGATAAACACCTAAACCATATGCAAAGAGAAAAAATCTTTAATAATTGATATAGAAAGCTTTTGTTACAAGCAATGAAACCGATTATTAATGAACTTGAACTAAAAATGAACATCAAAGCTAATGAATACCGAGTTAAGAATATGAAAACTAAATGAGGTACTTGTAATGTTGATAAAAAACGAATCTGAATTAGTTTAAGATTAATTAAGAAACCAATTGAATGCTTATTGTATGTCATGGTTCATGAAATGGTTCATTTAATCGAAACTAATCATACAAAAAAGTTCTACAAGATTGTAGAACATTATTTACCTAATTGAAAAGAACTTAATAAATTACTGAAGAGTAGTTAAAATATTAAAAATTATTTTCCGAATTTGATAAGTAGATTATTGTTATTAATCTATTTTCCATATCGATCAAGTATATACATAATGAAAATAATAATTTATAATATAGTTTGATAACATAAGATTAGTATTCTTATTAACTATCAAAAAGATTGATCTAATAAATGAATGATTATAGACTAAAACTATAATTCATTCATTTTTGTAAATATGAATATTTTTAGAGATTAGACTAATCTATATATAGATATATATATGAAAAGCATAAAGAAAAGTTTTATTACTAAATTATTATCGACTACAGTTTTTTCTAGCACATTTTTAATATCACTATTAAGTGGTAATATTAAAAATCAATTTTGATCTCCTAATTTAGTTAATAATTCAGCCACTACACTTAGAAATGAATCAGGAAAAAATCTGATATCATTTAACGCTAATGGTGGTACTGGGGTTATGAATAACGCTCTATTAAAAGATCGTGACCCTATTCCTAAAAATAAATTTTCTAGAAACGGATATAAGTTCATAGGATGAGGAACGAATCCTAGTGATGAAAATCCTAGATATGTTGATAGGGGCGCATTTTTTGGTAACGGGAACGTTACTTTATATGCAATTTGATCAACAAATGCTAAAAAATTAACATTCAATACAATTGGCGCTTCTTCTGAATTGGTAAATCTTTGAGTTAAGCCAGGATCAACAATCAATTTACCTGGTTCAGAAGGTAATTTATTTTTTGATGGTCGTTTCTTTGATGGATGAGCTGATACTAAAGAAGGTTTAAGAAAGTGAATCGATTATGCTAGTTTCACTATGCCTGATACAGATACGACAATTTATGCTAGATGAATAATTAAAGATCTTAATACAGGTGGAAATAATCCTAAGTATAAGAATTCAACAAAATGAGCGAGAGGTATCGTTCCTCCTGAAGAGAAAGATTTTATTCCATGAAACGGAACCAAAGAAGTTAGATGAGAACCATACTTTGGTTTCTATGATGTTTTTCAAGGTGAATTACCACTTTGTTGAGCGGCTTCAGGTTCTAATATGTTGGAATACTGAATGTTGCAAAACAGAGAATATATTGATGACTATAATTTAAATATACCTAACGGATTTGCTAATATTCCAAATAGAAAAGGTTATCATTCTAATTTATTTGAAAAGATGAAAGACACCTTCCAAAATACAAATCCCCGTGGTGGTAGACAAATATGATCATTGAACTGATTCTTTAATGGTTGAGATAAATATCCTGGTACAGGAGGGTATTTCAAATCACTTAATTTAAAATTAAATGATTATGTTGAAACTGATGTAAGTAATACAAAAAAGTTTAACGATTGAATCAATTATATTGTTGAAAATGGTGGAGCAATAAGTATTGTATTTGCTATCCATGCATTTACTATTTTTGGTGCAACATATGATGATCAAGGTTATGTTGATGGCATTTATCTTACTAATAGTAATGACAATGATGTATTCCAACATTCAGCAATTTACTATAAGAAAGTATATTACATAGACGGTAAACCTACTGTTATTAATGGTGCTGGTAAATATGAGAATATATCAAATATAATTATTTTAAAAGCTAGAAATGATTCATGAGAAGAAATGACTAGAAATAAGCCTAACAATTTTAGCGAACCGACATATAATGAACCAAGTCAATATAACAATTCAGGCGATAAAACAACAGTTAGTTCAGAAGAACAACTAAAAACAGCCTTAGCAAAAGGATTTACGCAAATAGAATTATCTAGCGATATTAATGTTACTAGTACTATCGAAATAAACAAAGATATAAGTATTTTGTATAACGGGCACAAAATCAATGGTTTCAGAGGTGGTCCAGTTTTCAAAGTTACAGGTGATAATCATAATGTAAGTTTTGTTGGTAAGGATCCTAATAATATTAACGAAGGTATTTTCGGTGGTAAGGGGATGGTTCTTTCAAGTGGTGCTATCGAAATATCTGGGAAGAATAATAAAGTTCTAATTAAAAACGGTACTTATTCAAATAATAGCGGAAGAAACGGTGGTGCTATTTATATGAATAGTAAGGGCGGTTCTTTATTAATAGATGGAGCTAAGATTAACAATAATCATTCTATATCTAGTAGCTATGGTCGCGGTGGTGCTATTTATGTTGAAAAAGGAACGGCAAAATTAGTTTCTGGTGAATTAAAAAATAACAGTTCTGATTATGTTGGTGGAGCTGTTGCAGTTAATGCTAATGCTAAGTTTATTTTAGCTGGTGGTGAAATATCAAACAACAGAGTTAATTATGATGCAAATTCCCAAGACGGTGGGGGTGGAGCTATTGCAGCTCTTAGACACGGAGCATTTATTGAACTAGCTGGAGGGAATATTTCTAATAATATTGTTCAAGGAGAATATGCGTATGGTGGCGCTATAAAAGATGCTTTAAACTCTATAACTATTTCTGGTCCTGTTAATATTACTAACAATCGAGATGAAACAAGAAATACTATAAGTAATATTGCGTTAGAGTACAAAAAGTACAGTAATGATGATAGCGCTATTTCAAAAATTAAGTTTAAGAATAACGGAAGCATAACAAACTCATCTAATAAAATTGGTGTTCATTATATAAAGAAAGGTACCGGACTTTTTGTTGATAATACAACTACAGGTAGTATAAACATTCCAAGTTTATTTGTAAGTGATAATCCAAAATATGAAATAACAACTAATGGTCATATTTTAGCAAGAGAAGATGATTATCAAATATCAGTTAAAAATAATACCAACGCTATAACTTATGGTTCTTCTGGTTTATATCGTGTAAGTCTTTATAAAAATGGAGATAAGAAAACTAATCAAGATCTTAAATTAATTTTTAAAGGTCATGAAATTACTCCTAATTGAGATGAAGGAGATGCAGTTTTTGGTATCAGTCCGATTGGTCAAAAACTAGAAATGGAGTTAGGTGATAACGATTTTGAATTAGTATGAAATGATAATTCAAAAATCATAAAAAAACCTCTTAAAATTACTTTTTCTCCTTCAATAATAGAAAATAACGAAATTATTTGAGACGATTATCAAAACCGGAAAGAAGGTGATGGTAAATATGTTAAAGCTAAAATAGTAAGCAATTCAATTTATAATAATGACGATGATAAAGTATTCATAAAAGTAAATAATGCTAGAAATCAAAAAGCTGGTAAATATAGTGCGTATATTACTGGAATTGGCGGTGAAAAAGCTAAATATTATAAGTTAGCTAGCGGCATTCCTGATGAATATTGACAAAAAACTTACACTATTAATAAAGATAGCAATGCTATTGTGATTGAAGGTTCTTCTAAAGAAAAATCGATATTAATGGGTGAGTCATTCACATATAAATTCCAAGTTAGTAAAAATGATGTGCCATTAACTAATGGTAAGATTCAGATATTATTTAATAATAATGTTCTTAAAGAACAATCAATAGATATTGAAGGTAAGGCTGAAATCTTATTTGATAGATCTAGTTTTTTAGGATATGGTGATCATAACTTAACGATAAAATATTTATCGAATGACGGAAGACAAACTCAAACTGCTAACTGATTATTAAGTATTAATAAAGATGGTTTAAAACAGCTGTATTTCAATGGTAATTTAAGTGCAAAAAGTCAGTATGGAGTTGCTTTTTCTGATTTAGCTATCACCTCAAAAGGTGTTGTGAAAGATGCTGAAAATAATGTTATTGAAGGTAATTGAAAGTGGGCTGTTCAAGATTTCTTAAAAAAACCTACACCATCAACCAGTAAAAGATATAAGGCTGTTTTTGTTCCAAAGAAAACAGACGTTTATAAAGATTTAGTAGTTGATGTTAATGTTGATATTGAAAAAGCTAAGCAAATTAGAACTTTATATATCGATATAGAATATTACACAAAAAATAGCATTAAAGTTAATGATTATTCAAGTAAAAATGGCACGGAAACACTATATTCATTAGATGGAACCAATTGACAACCATCATCGCTATTTACTGAATTAACACCAGGAAAAAAATATACAGTTTATATGAAGTATGGTGGTAATGATTATTATCTAGAAAGTGGTGTTAGTGATGGTAAAAGCGTTACATTGCCTACTTCTAATAATTCTAATAATCTTCAAATCGAAACAGATCCAACAGCAACTGCCACTTACGGAACAGAATTAAAAGATATATCTATATCTGGTGGTGTTGTTAAAAATAATGGTAGAGTAGTTTCTGGAAATTGACAATGGGATGGTAATAAGAATTTAACAACTTTACATGAAAAACCAGAAGTAAATCAAACTAAATCATATAAGGCGGTATTCGTTCCTAGCAATCATGATAAAGATCTTGGTGTTATTACAAAAGATATAGTTCCGATTATAAGTAAATCTAATCAAAACGCCCCTTTAAAAATAACATTATCATCAGTTTCAAAAACTAGTATCCACTTAAATCCGATTACCAGCCCTAACAATACAAAGGTTCAATACAAGGTTAATGGTAATTCTTGACAAGATTCTCCGAATTTCGATAATCTTAACCCTGATACAAACTATGTTTTTAAGGCTAAATTCTTAGGTAATAATTTATATAATGAATCTCCTGAAGTTAGTGCTATATATTCGACAGATTCTACTGATGAAAATAAAAATGCATCTTATACAATTGCTTTAGAAAATAAAAAAGATCATGTAGTATACGGAGAAAATCTTTCTATTTCAGTTTCAGTAAAGAATGAAAAAAACCAGCAAAATGCTACTAACGGTAAGGTTAGAATTTTCCGTGATTCTACTTTTGTTTGTGAAGCTGATGTAGTGGATGGTAAAGCTGTTTTAACTTATAATACTTCAGGTAAAATTATTACAGCATTTAAAAATGATTATGAAGGTCCAGGGCAATACGTAAGAATAGTTTATACTTCAAGTAACAATAAATCGGTAACGCTTTTTGAAAATCTAATCGTTTATAAAAAAGTATTAAACGTTGAATGAAAAAACAATCAAATACGTTATGAAAACGATAATAGAAAAGTTAAGGCTAGACCGACTAATTTAGTTGGAAATGATAAATTAAGATTATATGTTAACAATGGTGATGAACAAAAACCTGGGCTTTATACCGCAAAAGCATATATCAACGATAATAAAGATTTAGAAACGCCTTGATATATTCTTGATTCGAATAAAAGTTTTACTAATTATTTAATAAAACCTGCAAGCGAAAAACCACCAGGATATGTTGAAGAAAATGAAATTGAATCTGATGATTGAGAATATTCAAATACCGAATCTAACACCAACGATAATTCTAGCGATTATTTAGATTCGAATAATTCTAATGAATCAACAAATAACCAACCAACAAATAACGATATAACCAACAGCGAATCATCAAACCAATCTTCAAACAATAAACCGAAATTAACTGGAATTAGTTGAATTGATGTCATGGTTGTTAAACCTGATTGTGATATGACTAACAGCGATCTTAAGTTACCTAATGAACTTAAAGTTTGAACTGATTCAGCGGGTTCTATAAATCTTCCGGTTAATTGGGATTTAAATAATATAACTTCTAGTGACAAGGAAGTTGATGGTCAAAAATTCAAGAACTTATCAATTAATGGTCATATTATTCTAAATGATAAGATTGATCAAAACGATATTTCGTTAAATGTAACAGCTGAACGATTAGTTCCACAATTTGATAAGTCTAAAAAAGATGTTGAATTAAACGTTGTTGTTCCAGATCCCGAGAATACTAATAAAGCAACTATTCTTATTAATAAACCTAAGAATTACAAGATTTATTATTCAATTGGTGATCAAACTCCAACAGTTGATAGTCCGTTGTACACAGAACCTACTGAGATTGTTAATGATTCAACCGAAGATAAAACAATTACAATCAAATACTTGATTGTAGATGAAGAAACAAATAAAGCAGTTGAAAAGAGTTATTCATTTGTATTAAAAGGTAATACAACTATTGATGACAAACCAGCAACTAACAATAAATCAAATTTAACAACTATTCTAGCTGCTACAATTCCTACAGTTGGAGCGGTAGGTATAATTGGTGCTATTGCTTACTTCTTTAGTAGAAGAAAGAAAAGAATGACTAGATAACTATAAAAAAGATATACTTTAGTTTTAGAGGTATTTCATAAAAAGAAAAATAATGCAACACTTTATGTGTTGCATTATTTTGTTTTATTGAACCTAATTAATCTACAAAGTTGTAGAATGCTATAACTTATTGAAGAAATATTAAGGTTTATTGGTTGATAATATTAATTAAGTAAACCGTAGATTAAATTAGTTTATTTATCTTGTTAATAAATAAGTCTTATCGTATAAATAGTACTAATTTTTTTCAATGCAGTAAATCTTTTATTAATCTCTCATAATTTTTCTTCATCCAAATGAATTTCTTCAATATCGTTCTGATTATTATTCAACTTATCCATTATTGATTCGTACAATTCATTTGATATTCCGGGATTAGTTTTTAACGCATTATCATACCTAGATGATTTTGTAAAAAATAATTTATCACAGTTAATTCTAGTTTCAAATTTAAAAGGGTTTCTTTGTATATTTGGTTCTTCGTCTATGAAATTCTTAATGTCCTTGTAATTCGACTTTTTCATATATAGTTTAACTCTTTGACATTGAACAAAATAAAGAGTATTGATATTTCTTTTAATACAAATATACATATGTGCGGTAAGTGCTAAATCATTTTCTAAATCTGGATAAGGTATTTTTATTGTTATTACATCCTTTAAATTAATCAAAAATTATATCCCCTTCTTCGTCAATATCAACAAAAATAGGATTGTGAACTTTCTTGTTATATTTAATTTCTTTTAGTTTATTTTCAAAATCATGAAGTTCTCCAGATATAAACATTTCAATGTATTTATCTCTAGGAAAAATAAAGTAAAATTCAGATTTATTAAAATTAATTATCATTGATTTTTTTACTAATTCTAAAGGGTACAAATCATATAATTCTTTAATCAGTTTTTTGTCATTATCATTAAAATCATTTTTTGATAATTTTAAAAATGGATTATTTAATATCTCTTTCTCTTTATTTTTTCAAATATTAAATTCATGAGTAATTTCTGATAATTCATTTTCTGTTAATGATTCAACGATAAATGATATTCTCTCTGCAACTTCTTCATTTACATCATTTATATGGTTATTGTATACATTTTCACAATCATTTTGAAAATCTTTAATTCTAGCAATTTTCTTTCTTACATCTTGTGATTCATTCCAAATGTATTCATATACCGGACCGTTTTTAAAACCTAATAAATTAGAAAAATTAGTTTTTTCACCTAAACTATTAATAGTTGCTTCATACAGAAATAAAAATTTATTTAGTTTCAAACTAGAATATTTATTTCTTTTTAATCATCAAGCAGATAATGCTTTTTGCCAATCATTTGTATCAAAGAAAATGCTCATAACAAATATTTATTTTATCAATTAAGATTTGTAATATTTTAAACCATCAGAATATTAATAACCGATATTATTAAAACTTTCTTAAAGTATTCATTTACAAAATAATTAATGTAATTATTATTTTTCATAAATTCAAAATAATATACGCTATAAAATCATTCAAATATCTTATATTTTTTAAAGTTATATTTTTTTAAATAACATTAATCTTTTTTGGTAGAGATTGAATTATAAAAACCATTCTTTCTTATTTTTTAAATGGAGAATTGGAATTAAAATTGATTTAATAGAGTTTATTGAAAGACTACCTATCATACTTGATTTCTTTGAATGAAATTTATTGCTCATTACAGGTGATGATAAGTAATAAAATAAATATTTACTATTTATCTTCTTTGGTTTAAAACAAGTTAATTTATTAACAAGGAAACATTTTCTGTTAAATAACCTATTTTTTCCTGTGTTTCCGAATTCAACACATAACAATGATGAATTGTATTAGTTATTTTAAGGTTATTGTTAAATTGTATTTTTACAACCTTTTTTAGTTTATAGAATTATCAAAAAACCCGCTCTTTTGTGGTTATATAGTTATAGCCATTTATATGGCCTTTATATTTAGCTTTTTTATGTTTATACTATTTCCTCTATAAATACTTAAAATTGTTCTAATTCAACTCATTCTCAACTATCGGAAATAATAAATGATAGTTTATTATCATCGCATGTTTTTTATCCATTTATTATTCAAAAAAAACGAACAATTTTTCTATAAATAAAACTATTATTTTATCAATTTTTACCGTGTTTTTTCAAAATTATTTTATATTTTCTTATCTAATTTTATTTAGTGATTTGATGACTAGTTAATACATTTTAATTACAGTACCAATGCACCTTTAACGGCGTATTTAAGAATAGATTTTTAAGTTGATCACCAGTAATTATTTTTATTTTTTTCTTCTATTAAAAAATTATTAATTTCATATTAAATGTCATTAATTTTTTTACTAATTTTTCTTTTAGATATTTATTAATTAATTTTTCTAGGTTCTATGATTTTTTTCATTATTCGAGAAACCACAAAGATCCTAATTATAGTTAAGTTCAGTTGATTCTTCAACATTATATTTTTCATCTTTATAACCTTTTCGTCAGTAATCTCTTCTCTGTTATTTGACCATTCTTCAACTAGGTTTAATTTTCTAATAACATTAGTTTTGTTTTAAAAAGTTTTTATAACCTTTAGATATATCTAAACGATAAACTCAATCGTCTTTAGTTCTTTTAGTCTTATTAAAGAAGAATACATTAGTTGTGTTCTGGTATAAGATGAAAGGATTTATTAAGATTGCGTTGAACCTTTCTTCTTCAACCTAATTTAAAAGATTTTCTTATGAACTATTACCATTTATTATGTTTAGGGAATAAACGTCATCAATCAATAGGCAGTCATAACTAAAGATAAGGTAAAGGTTTTTCACAATACCAAATAAATTTCTTTTAAACATTCCAAGATCTTTAACAAGTTTAATTCTAAGTAATAAACAATTATATACATGAAATTAAAAAACCGCTTGTTCCATATACAAAATCCGAAATTTAATCAGTTGTTTTAGGATTTACTGCTTGAAAAATAAAATCGGTTAATGTTCTAGGTGTATAAGATTCTCCAGTATTTTCTGATGATTGCAAATTCTTTAAAATGTTTCATAAATTTTAGTTATCATTGCGCATTGTGTCCTGAATTTTTTATAAAGTTATTTATTACTCATAGTTACAACTTATCTAAAAAATACTAAAGGTAATACTTGATTATTCTTTTTAACCAAGCAAACTTAAAACTAGTCATCTAATATATGTCTTTAGTTCATATATAAACTAAATACTATTCAAAAATATGTGTTAAATATAGTTAAACAATAAAATGATTTTTACGAATAAAAATCTATAGATTTATATAAATTAAGACTTAACAACCTAAATTTTATTGATTTATTAAACTCTTGAAACTACCTAAAACAAGCCTATATTAAGTAATAATCAAATATTTAAAATAGAATATTTTAATATTTAGTGTATGTCAGAATTATTACTAAGCAATTTAAGTGTTAATATAGGTGAAAAAAGAATATTGACCAATATAACAGCATCTATTAAAGCAGGTGATGTTGTAGCAATCATGGGTCCTAACGGACACGGAAAATCTACTCTATTAAAAACTATTATGGGTCATTATGATTCGAAAATAGTAAGAGGTAAAATTGTTTTTAAAGATCAAGTTCTTAATAAAATGGAAGTAGACGAAAGAGCTAGATTAGGTTTATATTTAGCTAGTCAATCTCCTGAAGAAATTCCTGGTGTTTCATTGGTTGAATTTATTCGTTCAGCGATAAATGCTAGAAGAGAAAAACCTATTGATTTACCGGAGTTTTATAAAATAGTTCAATCTAACACTAAAAAACTTAAAATGAATTTTGAACTTTTGAATCGTTCTATTAATGAAGGTTTTAGTGGTGGTGAAAAGAAGAAGAATGAAATCCTTCTTTTGAAGACTATTAATCCAGATTTTGCTATGCTTGATGAAATTGATTCTGGATTAGATGTTGATGCTTTAAAAATAATTACTAAAGAACTTCAAGAATGAATTAAAGATAAAACTAAATCACTAATCATAGTTTCTCACTATGAAAGAATGTTTAAATTAATTAAACCTACAAAAGTATTTGTTGTTGTAAATGGAACAATAATTACTCAAGGTGATGCTAGTTTAGCTAAAAGAATCGACAAAGAAGGTTATGATTGAATTAGAAAAGAATTCAATATTGACTTCAAAGAAAACAAAAATCAAGATTTTGATCTAATTGATCCATTAGGTAAATAATGAATTATGGATAAAAAATATTTTGTTTTAGTTGATTCTAATAGTTCAGAATTTAATTATCAGATACCTAAAAATGTCGATAGCTTTATTCATTTTTTGGATATAAATAATAGCCATTCTAATTTAAATATAAATGTTGACTTAAATGAGAATTCTTCCGCAAAAGTTATTATTTCTACATTTGGTATAAATGAAAATAATAAGAAATATAACATTAAATTAAACCACTTATCAAACAACGCAAAAAGCGTTTATCAAAACTATGTTGTAGCGACTGATTCTTCGAGTGTGTCTTCAACAATAACTAGCATTATAAAAAATAACACCTATCACAATGATACGATTCAAGAAATCAGAGGTGTATTATTAAGTGATGATGCAACCGTTAAAGGTGAACCGCAATTGATCATTGATGATAATAATGTTAAAGCTAAACACGCTATGGCTGTGGGTAGATTAAATCAAGGTCACTTGTTTTATTTAATGTCTAAAGGTGTTCCTAAATCAGAGGCTATCAAACTAATCTTGATGGGTTACTTCATTAAAACAATCGGAATAATAGATGAAGAAGAAAAGAGAAAAGAAATAATTAAGCAGATTGAAGATTTATTCTTAAAAGTTAATTATGAAAGTTCAATTAATTAGAGAGCAATTTAGTTGATTAAAAAATAATAAAGATTGAATTTATTTTGACAATTCGGCTACAAGTTTAAAGCCTGATGTCGTAATAAATTCAATATCTGATTATTATCAAAATTGATCGCTAAATCCGCATAATAAAGATACGGATATATCTAATAAATTAAACGTAATAATTAATGAGACTAGAGAAAAAACAGCTAAATATTTAGGTATTAATGCAAATGAAATAATTTTTAATAGTTCAGCTACAGAAATTCTAAATCTATTTAGTTTTGGTTTAAGTTCTTATCTTAAATCTGGTGATGAAATCATAGTTAATGAATTAGAACACGCAAGTAATCTAGTTAATTGAATAGAATTAGCTAAAAGAAATAGTCTTAACCTTGTTTTAGTTAAATCTTTAGATGAAATTAAAGATAAAGTTAATAATAAAACTAAGGTTGTTTCTTTTTCTGCGTTATCAAATGTTTTTGGTTATGAAGTTGATTATCTAAATTATGCAAAAACAATAAAAACTAAAAATAAAGATTGTTTAGTTTTTATTGATGCAACACAATTAGCTGCGCATAAAAAGATTGAAATTACCGAAGATATTGATGGATTATGCTTTTCAGCTCATAAAATTTTTGGACCAACTGGTTTAGGAATTGGATACATCAAAAAAGCGTTACAAAAAACATTAAAACCACTTAAATATGGCGGGGATATGTATTATGATTTTAATATCAATAATAAAACAATCTCATTCAAAGATAACCCACTTAAATACGAAGCTGGAACTAATAATATCGCATCAATCTATGCTTGATCTAAATCATTAGATTTTATTAATGATATTCATGAAAATGGTTGGTATGATTACGAACAAGAATTAGTTAATTACTTCAAGAAAAAAGTTAAAGAACAAGATAAACTAATTCTTATCAATCAAGATTGTAGTTTTCCAATTTTCTTAGTTCAGATACCTAACATTCATTCACAAGATCTTGCTTGGTATCTTTCAACTAAGAAGATTGTCACAAGAGCTGGTGTATCTTGTGTTCATTTATTAAAGAATTATCAAAAAGATGGTTATGTTAGGGTTTCATTATCAGTTTATAATACAAAAGAAGAGATTGATTACTTCTTTGAAGTTATCAAAGACTTTGAATTAAAGGATGTTTTAAATGAACTATTCTAACCCATTGATAAGAAGACAAGTAATAATAGATTATTACCAAAACCCAATAAACTACCTAAAAACACCTATTAACAACGATCAATATCAAACAATACAAACTAAATCAGATAGTTGCACAGATCAATTTGATATTTATCTATTAATTAAAGATAACGTAATAGTTGACCTTAAGTTTAGTGGTAGTGGTTGTATTATTTCCCAAACCACTTTTGATTGTTTATCTAAATATTTAGTTAACAAGAATATTAATGAAGCTAAAGAATTATTAAATGCTTATTTAGAATTCATTTTTAATGATCAAAAAAATGCAATATTAGCCGAAGAATTTGAAGTTTTTTCTTCAGTTAACATGCAATCAAATAGAACAATATGTGCAACAATTAATGCAAAAGCATTAATTGATTATTTAAATAAGGAGTAAATCAATGGCTATTTCAAAAAAAATCTTAAATAAAAAATATCAATATGGATTTTATGATAAAGATACAGCTATCTTTGAAACTAATAAAGGAATTTCTAGAGAAATAGTTAAAAAGATCTCTAAATTAAAAAATGAACCAGAATGAATGCTAAAAATTAGATTAGATGCATTTGATAAGTTTATTAAAATGCCTAATCCTAGTTTTGGTCCTGATCTATCATTTATTAATTATGATAATGCCATAATGTATTCTAAAGCGATTGATAATCCGCAAACAGATTGAGAAAACGTACCTAAAAAGATCAAAAATACTTTTAAAAAATTAGGTATTATGGAAGCTGAAGCGAAATTCCTAAATGGTGTATCAACTCAATATGATTCTCAAGCTGTATATAACAATATCGCTAAAGAATTGGAAGAAAACGGAGTTATTTTTACTGATACTGATACAGCAGTTCAAAAATATCCTGAATTAGTTAAAAAATACTTTGGATCAATTGTCCCTGCAGATGATAACAAATTCGCGGCTTTAAACACAGCTTTTTGATCTGGTGGTTCATTTGTATATGTACCCAAAGGTGTTGAGATTAGAAAACCACTGCAAGCTTATTTTAGAATCAATGGAAAAAACGTTGGTCAATTTGAAAGAACAATTATAATTCTAGAAGAAGGCGCTAAATGTCACTATGTTGAAGGATGTACTGCTCCTGTATATTCTGAAGATAACTTACATTGCGCTGTTGTTGAAGTTTTCTTGCATAAAAACTCAGTTGGTCGATATACAACGATTCAAAATTGGTCTGATAATGTTCTAAACTTAGTTACTAAACGTTCAATTGTTTATGAAAATGCTAAGATGTCTTGAATTGATGGGAATATTGGAGCAAGAATCAATATGAAGTACCCGTCATCAATTCTTGCGGGTGAATATGCTTCTAGTGATTGTATCTCAATAGCAGTAGCGAATAAAGGAATTATTCAAGACGCAGGAGCTAAAATGATTCATTTAGCTCCGCATACAAAATCTAGAATAGTATCTAAATCAGTTTCATTCAACGGAGGAGATACTTGTTATCGTGGTTTTGTTAAAATCGATAAAAACGCTCATTATTCCAGTTCTAAAGTGGAATGTGATACCTTGCTAATGGATAATATCTCTAGAACTGACACTC
The DNA here is from genome assembly GCF_024338845.1 of Mycoplasma bradburyae. Lineage (NCBI taxonomy): Bacteria > Bacillati > Mycoplasmatota > Mollicutes > Mycoplasmatales > Mycoplasmataceae > Mycoplasma > Mycoplasma bradburyae. The sequence goes on from NZ_CP101414.1 coordinate 327,340, forward strand.
TACCAACTGAGATTATTAAGAATAAGTATTCTACTTTAGAACATGAAGCTAAAGTATCTAATATTAGCGAAGAACAATTGTTCTATATGATGTCTAAAGGAATATCTAAAGAAGTAGCTGAAAACTTAATTGTGTTAGGTTTTATTGAACCTTTCACCAAAGAACTTCCAATGGAATATGCGATTGAGCTCAATCGATTAATTACTATGGATATGGAAGGAAGTGTAGGTTAATAGTTTATAATTAATAAGATATAGTGTTAATTAATATTTAGCTTATGCGACCTTTTATTGAGCCAAATTATTATGAAGTATTAGGTGTAGCTGAAACTGCTTCTAAAGAAGATATCAAAAGAGCATTTAGACGTCTAGCGCGTGAATATCACCCAGACGTTAATAAATCGCCTGATGCTGAAGCTAAATTTAAAGAGATCAATAGAGCATATACTATTCTAGGAACTGAAACTTCTAGATTTGATTTTGATCGCCGACTTAAACAAAGACGTCAAACAACAACATCTGCTGCATCTTTTTTTCAACAACGCAATTCAACTAGTACTAATGTAAGCCGTAATAATCAAAATTATTACCAAATCCTTAATGTATCTGAAACTGATTCAATCGATAAGATTACAATTCAGTACAAAATGGTAAGATTGCAACACTCAAGTGTGTTTTCAAGAAATAATTTTTCGGCTGAGACTCTTCGTAAAATTGAAGCGGCTTATGAAGTATTAAGCGATCCAAATAAAAGGGCTAGGTATAATCTTTATTTAAAACAGACTAATCCTTCTGTTATGAGTTTTGAAGTTTGATTGGCTAAAAACCCAGAACCAACAAACGTTAAGAAAAAAGTTGCTCCACCAGTAATTAAGGAAGAGAAACAATCTAAACAAAAAACAGAAAAAGAATCAACACAAGAACGATTAGAAACAGAAGATAAGCCTCAAGAAGAAAAAAATAAACAAATTTACGACCCTGATTCTTTATTCACTAAAACAATCAAGGGTGGCCTTCGTATCATCAAAAGAACTACCAATATTCAATTAGGATTAAGTTATTTAATGCTAATCTGTATTATGATTAGTTTAATCTTAACTTTCTTGCAAAAAAACTCAGTTCTTGCTGATGTATATCCAATACTAAGTTCGATTTGATATCCATTCGTATCAGTTTTATTTGGAATAACAACTTTATTAAGTTTCTTTAATATGTATTTATCATGAGACTTTAGTGTTAAGAATCCAGAATTCAAGAAAGTTAATATGATGTGAATAATAACTTCCTTATTATTCTTTAGTGTTTTTTATGCTGCTTATGTAACTAAAAAAGCAATTGAAAACCAAAAAATATACATGAATCGAATAAATAATTCGTAATAATCTTTATAAATTGTTAATATAAAGTAATCAAACGGTAATAAGGTTTTATGAAAAGAAAAGTTGCGATCTTGGGAACAGGGGCATGAGGCACTGCTCTAGCAAATGTTTTATTAAAAAATAACCATACTGTAAAAATGTGGGGGATTGATTTAGATGAGATCAAAGACCTAAATAATGGTTATAATACTAGATATTTTGGTCATAAAAAGTTATATAAAGCTCCAGATTTAGCTTCAACTGATTTAGAAGAAGTTGTAAGTGATTGTGACTTTGTTTTATTAGCGATCCCTTCTAAATTCTTTGGAGATGTTTTAGATAAACTTGCTAATGTTTTAAAAGATCGTAAGATTAATTTAATTAATGTAGCAAAAGGGATTGATTCTAATACTAAGCAATTTTGATCTGATGTAATTAGAAAGTTATTCGAGAAAAACCTATTGTCATTAACTTCATTACTAGGTCCTTCATTTGCGATCGAAGTATTTAACAACCATCCAACAGTAATTAACGCTGTATCAAGCGATATTAATGCTTGCAAAGATGTTTGCGAGTTATTTAACAACGACACTTTTGAATTAATTCCTTATCAAAATGAATTATCTGCTCAACTATTTGCTGCGATTAAAAATGTTTGTGCGATAGGTACAGGAATTATTTTCGAACAAAGTCAATCAGCTAACACAAGATGCGCTTTTTTAACTAAACTATTTAACGAAATGGATAGCATGTACCAAGGTTTAGCTAAAGATAACTACAATCCTAAAGATTGTAATCAATTAAGCGGAATTGGTGATTTCATTTTAACTTGTACTAATCCACAATCAAGAAACTTTAGTTTTGGTAATCTAATCGCTAAATATGGGATAAAAAATGCTTTATCTAAAAATAACAATACTGTAGAAGGTTATGTAGCTGCTAAAACAATGTACGAATTGATTAAAGCTAATAACTTAGAATTAAAATTGCTTACAACGATTTATCAAATATTATACGAAGATTTGGATGAATCTATTTTGATGAAAAAATTGATTAATTAATACTTATTATGGACGACAAAAAGAAACTAGAAGTTAATTTAACCGCAGTTATTCCTTATTTTGATGATTACGAACAATCTAAAGCAGAGAGCGAAAGTACGGTGACGATCTCTGATAAAACGATTGAATTATATGAGTATTATCAAAACGCAATAAAAGATATTAAGTTATCTAATACCAAAGAGATTTATCTTAATGATTATGAAGCGATTAATGAGATAAACAATAATTTTTATCAAAACTATAACGATTCAATTAATCAACAAAATCAATATAGTTCATCATCGAGTGATGAGTCTTCTAGTTTTAATCCTGAACGTCAAAAAGAATTTTACCAACAACACGCTCAAGCATTTTATGATAATCCTGAATTTTATCAAAATCAGGATTATACGAACAAAAACGGATCATATAATTCAGAACCTTATGAAGGTCCTTTATTTAATGATTCGATTTATAATGATCCATTTATTAGTTATGATGCGACACCGATTAATAATCAACACGTATCATCATTTACTGATGGAAGAGAACGCTTATTTTCAGATAGTGTAATCGATCCTAAAGAAGTTGAAAGAACAGCTGAAGTTGAGATTGAGAACTTTATAAAGAAAACGGCTGATAAAAAAGAAGCTAAAAGGAAAGCTAAGGAAGAAAAAAGAAGACAAAAAGAAGAACAAAAACGTCGTCAACAAGAAGAGAACGAATGATATAGAAAAGCGATGGAAAACAACACCCAATCGTTCAAAGTTGATTTCGGTTTTGATTATGAAAGTGTTGATTGAGAAAACATTGACTTCGGTGGTGGTTTAGCTGATGATAATAATGAAAGCGAGATTGATGAAGCTTACAAAACGCTTGGACTTAGTCGTAGCGATTCGAATGATCAGATCAAATCTGCTTATCGTAAGTTAGCAAAAAAATATCACCCAGACCTTAATAAAGATCCAGGTGCTGAAGAAATGTTTAAAAAGATTAATCAAGCTTACGAAGTTTTGAGTGAGTTTGTGCTTTAGTTTTGATTTAATGTTTTAATTAAATTGATAATCGCATTGATATAAACTTCATAACATACTTTAATTTCATCAAACGTGATGCATTCATTAGGTGCGTGCATTAATACAGAATCTTCTGCTGGACCAAAAGCTACGCAGTTATCAACTAATTTAGCATAAGTTCCTCCGCCAATTATCTTTGGTTGAGGATCTTTTTTATTAGTTGTAAATTCATAACAATCTAACATTAGTTTTAATAATGGTGAATTCAAATCAAAGTTTTTAGCTGGTTTAGTATCTATTAATTCGAATTTAGCATTAATCTTATTTTCTTTTAGATAGTTAATAATACCATTCTTAACATCATCAGTAGTATAAGTTACAGGTACTCTTAAATTCGTATTAACATAAATCATATCATCTTTAGTAAAGATTGTACCGATGTTAGCAGTAACTTCACCAGAGAAATCATTAAAACCTTTTAACGCAGTGTTTAGAGCGTAATGATTATCAAAGTAATTATCATTAATATACTTAATTAAATCATGATTATCGTCAAATACCTTACCGTATGATTTCAAGGCATTAACGATCGCATTAATTCCTTTGTTTGGTTGAGAACCATGCGAAGCGACACCAATATATTCAACACCATCGTTAAGTAATTGTTTGTTGTGATTATCTTGATAATCCATCAATTTTTTATTGTCACTTGTTGAGATTTTGCAATAATCAGCAATTTGATTAATTACACTTCCTCCATTAATTATTAGTTTATTTTCAGAATTGAAAATTAAACTAAAATCGTAGATTAGTTTTTCAGTGCTTATTACTGGTCATTGACCATCTGGCGTAAATCCGAAATCAAACTGACCATGTTCTTTGATATAGTGCTTCATGCTATCCATATCAGTTTCTTCGCTAAGACCAAAGATTATTCTTATTGTTCAATTAGGATCAATTAAATTATGGTCAAGTAAGTATTTCATTACATATAAACTGATAATACTAGGTCCTTTGTCATCAAGAGTTCCTCTAGCAATAATACTATTGTTTTTAATGATCGGTTCAAACGCTGAAGTGTTTCATTGTTCAACTAAACCTTCAGATACCACATCAAGATGACACATGATGCCAAATAATTTAGAGCCATTACCGATTTCGCAATAACCATAACGGTTATTTTGATCTTTATAAATTCTAAAGTCAAGTGATTTAGCTAAATTTAAAACATAGTTTAAAGCATCATCAAGATCTTTTCCATAAGGTAGTTTAGGGTCGTTTGATTTAAATGAAACAGAAGGTATTGCGCAAAGATTTTTAATATCCTCAATAATTAAATTTAATTCTTTATCTGTTAATGGGTATTTTTTGAACATTGTTTTATTTATCACTATTAAATTATATAAATTTAGTCATAAATGACTAAATAAGTTTAAAAAGAAAATAAAAAAACACATCGCTAAATGATGTGTTTTTTTAGACTATATGATTTTAATGAATTAGTGAGGTAAGTCGATACCATTAACTCTTAATCAAATAATTTGAGATGGTTTAGCTAATTTAGAATAAGGACAAGTTTGGTGAGCTAGAGTCATTAATTCTTTAGCTTTAGATTCTTCTAAATCAACAGTTAAAGAGATGCCAACTCTAAGTTCGAAAGCCATAGGTTCATCTTGTTTGTGTAATTCAACAGTTACTTCAACTGGAGCTTCTTTAACATCAAGACCTAATTTACCAGCAACAGCAAAAACTGCTTGAGAATAACAACTAGCGTAACCAGCAGCAAATAATTGTTCAGGGTTGTATCTATCAGTGTGAGTACCACCCATAGCTTTAGGGAATCCTAGGTTTAAAGAAAGTTGTCCGTCAGTTGTTTGAACTAAACCTTCGCGTCCAGCTTTAGCTTTAGCAGTTGATTCATATACCTTGTTAAACATATTTTTATTTTCTTGTTATTAATTTTTATAGATAAATTATAAAGCATACTTATAAAAAAAGTTTTTTAAAGCATACTTTAAAAAAGTGATCCAAAAGGGTTTTTATTTGATTTAATCATACGACCCATTTCTTCCATCTTACTAGATGCGTTTTGCCAGTCTTTTAATAACTTATTAAGTTCTTCAACCTTACGACCTGATCCTTTGACGATTCTAGCTTTTCTTGAAGGTTCTCTTATTATTAATTTAGGATTTCTTCTTTCTTTTAATGTCATAGATGACATTAAAATTTTTCAAATTCTTATTTTTGAAGTTGCTTCTTCTACTTTTTCATCGCTGATCTTATTAGCAAAACCAGGTAACATTTTAATAATTGATCCTAAACCACCCATTTTAGATATAGATTGAGTTTGTTGTAATAAATCCTCTAAATCCATACGACCTGAAAGCATTTTTTCAAATGTTTTCATTGTTGATTTTTCATCAAATACTTCGGTAGCTTTTTCAGCTAAAGTCATGACGTCACCAAAACCAAGGATTCTATCAGCTATTCTTTCAGGGTGGAATAATTCAATTGCATCTAATTTTTCACCACTAGTTGATAACTTAATAGGTACATTAAGAATTGATGTTAATGATAAAGCAGCACCAGCTCTAGCGTCACTATCAAGTTTGGTAATAATAATCCCGCTTAGCTTTAAATAATTATTAAATTCAGTAGCAATATTTATAATTTCTTGACCAGATAATCCATCAACTACTAAGATAATTTCATCAGGATCAACGGCATTACGAATATTAACTAATTCGTTCATTAGTTCAACATTAGTTTGTAATCGTCCAGCAGTATCATAAATGATAACGTCACAATTTTTTTCTTTAGCAACATCAATCGAATTCTTAGCAGTCTTAACTGGATCACTTAAACCTTCATTATAAAAAGGCATGCTGATCTGATTGGCTAAAGTATTTAATTGATCAATAGCGGCAGGACGATAAACGTCTAATCCAACTAATAAGCTATTCTTTTGTTTTTGTTTGTTTATATATTTAGCTAACTTAGCTACAGTAGTAGTTTTACCAGCCCCTTGAAGACCTACCATCATAATCTTTGATAATTTCTTATCAATGCTTAATGGTTGATTAGATTTACCTAAGATATTAACTAATTCATCTTTAATAATTTTTAAAAAATAAGCTTGAACATCAGTTGATTTATCAATTGATTGTCCTATTGTTTTTTCTTTAATTGATTTGATGAATGTCTTAACAACGTTAATATTAACGTCAGCATCTAATAGTGCAATGCGGATCTCGCGTAAGACTTCTGTTAGGTCTTCTTCTTTTATTGTTTGAGCTATTAATCGCTTCTTTAAAGATTTAGCGACAATAGATGAAATCATTGATTTAAACATATTTGATTATTATTTTCAAATTACTACAAAGTAATTTTTTTTACCTTTTTTAATAACAGTTAGTTTTTTATCCTTACTAGGTGTATAAACGGTTTCTGGATTATCAACCTTAATATCATCAATTTGAATTGATCCTTGAGATATTAATTCTCTCAGAATTCGTTTAGAATCAGCTACTTTAGCTTGTAACAATAAATCGATTATTTTATAGGATTGGTTAAGATCAAGTTCAACTTTATCAAAGTTAGCAAAAACCACGAGTTTTTCTTGATCAGATAATTCCTTGATTTTGTTTTCAAATAAAGCTCTGTTCATTTTGTAAACATTATCTAAATGTTCTTGAGAATGAATTAATTTAATTAAGTAATCAGCTAAATATCTTTGACCAATTCTTGCTTTTTTATCTTCCTTATGAGCTTTGATGATTTCTTCGATTTTTTCAAGTGATTCTTCTAGAGCGTATCGGTAAATTAAATCAACAATAAACTCATCATCTTGGTTGTAAATGTATTGTCAAATTTCGTAAGGATGAGTTAGATTTTCATCTAAATATAGCGCACCTTTTTCAGATTTACCGAATTTGTTACCATTAGAATTTAGTAATAAATTAAAAGTTAAACCGCAAAGATATTTAGTTTGCTCTTCATCATACTTTTTCTTGATTAGATCAATTCCGGTAGTTATATTACCTCACTGATCTGATCCGCCACATTGAACTTGAACATCGTATTTTTCAAATAGATGCAAGAAGTCGTTACCTTGAATTAGGTTGTAAGAAAATTCTGCATATGAAATCCCGTTTTCAATTCTTGATCTAATAAACTCTTTATCTAATAAATATGAAACATTAATTAATTTCCCTACATCTCTAAGAAAACTTAAAAAATTCATATTCTTATAGAATTCGATATTATTAATAATTGTTGCGTTTGTATAACGTTCTAATTGAGCTTGAATTTTCTTAGCATTATCAGCAATTACTTGAGAATCTTGAATTTTTCTTTCAGAAGCTTTGCCGCTAGGATCACCAATTAAACCAGTAGCACCACCTAAAATGGCGTAAGTTTTAAATCCAATTTTTTTAAAGTATTTAAGAGTAATGATCGGTATTAAGTTTCCTAAATGGAGAGATTGACCACTTGGATCAAAACCAACATAAACCCCCTTTTCGTGTTCTAATGCTAATTTAAGTTTTTCTTCATTAGAAATTTGTTTTATTATATTTCGTTTTTTTAATTCTGCGATGATGTCCATAGATTTGATTATTAATTAAATTGTGTTTTGTATTAATCGATAAAAAAGATGATTATTATCTCTTAAAATAATTCAAAAACTTTGCAATTTATTTTTATGTTTTTGTTCGATTTTATCGATAATTTTTATTTTTAATAAAAATGGATTTATTAAAGTTTTAGTACTTTTTTAATTAACTCTATAAGTTAATTTTAATATGATAAATCTTCGTAAATTGGATGTTTATCTAGTAGTTTTTTAACTTCTTTTTTAATTTTATTAATAATGTCTTTATTTCCTTTAGATTTAATGATTTGATCAATTCAATCAGATATTTGAATAAAATCATTTTGATCTAAGTTTCTTGTAGTCATAGCAGCTGTTCCTAATCTAATACCACTTGGATTAGTAGGTTTGTTGCTATCATATGGAATCGTGTTTTTATTAACTACGATTCCTGCTTCATATAATCAATTTTCTACTAAATCACCAGTTAAATTAAATTTAGAGAATAGGTCAATAGTAAATAAATGATTATCTGTTCCGTTAGCTATTATTTTGTAACCTTTTTTAATAAAAGCATCACAAAAGGCTTTATTATTATCAATTACATTCTTAATATATGTTTTAAATTCAGGTTGTAATGCTTCTTCAAAAGCAATTGCTTTAGCAGCAATTACATGCACTAAAGGTCCACCTAATTCACCGGGGAATACAGCGCTGTCAATTTTCTTAATTAACTCTTCTTTATTGGTTAAGATAACTCCTCCTCTAGGTCCTCTTAAAGTTTTATGAGTTGTACTTGTAACGATATCGCAATAAGGAATCGGATTTTGATGATAACCTGTGACAATTAAACCAGCAATATGAGCAACATCAGCCATTAAGTAAGCACCTACTTGATCTGCGATTTCTTTAAATTTTTTAAAATCAATAAAACGTGAATAATTAGATGCTCCACAAACAATTAATTTTGGTTTAATTTCTAGCGCTTTTTTTAATATTTCATTGTAATCTAATAAATGCGTATTTTTATCTACATTATAGTGATAAAAATCGTATATTTTTCCGGAAAAATTTACTTTAGAACCGTGAGTCAAATGACCGCCATCATTAAGACCCATAGCAAGCACCTTATCGCCCGGTTTTAATAATGCTAAATAAGCAGCAGAATTAGCTGTTGATCCTGAATGTGGTTGAACGTTAGCATGCTTTGCGCCAAATAATTTTTTTAACTTTTCGATTGCAAGTGATTCAATTTGATCTACAAATTCACATCCACCATAATATCTTTTATTAGGTGTACCTTCTGCATACTTATTAGTTAGAATTGATCCAGTAGCTTTTAATACGTTTTTAGAAACATAGTTTTCTGAAGCAATCAATTCAATGTGGTCTTTTTGTCTTTGTAATTCCTTATTTATAAGATTAATAATATCCATAATTTACAACCTGCATATTTAATAACATTGTTTATTATAAATAAAGAATTGTTTATTCATAAATAAAGAATATTTGTGATAAAATTATTATGCTTTATGTAGTTTAGTGGCTTCTAAACTATATTTTACAATGGGACCTCAAAACAAAGGTTTATTTTTTTTAAATATTAAAAGGTAATTAATAATGCAAAAAACAACAATGCAAAAGCCAGTTGTTGCAACAAAAAACCGTAAGTGATATTTGGTAGATGCTTCAGGTTTAGTGTTAGGGAGATTAGCAGTTAAGGCTGCTAACTTGCTAAGAGGTAAAAACAAACCTGATTTCACTCCTAATGTTGATTGTGGTGATTATTTAATCATATTAAATAGTGATAAAGTTGTTTTGACTGGTAACAAATTAGATGGTGAAAAGTGATACCGTCATTCAAACTACATGGGTGGAATTAAATCACGTACAGGTCGTGAAATGGTTGAACACTATTCTGACCAATTAGTTTATGATGCAATTAGAAAAATGCTTCCTAAGAACCGTTTAGCTAAGGATATGCTTCGTAAATTAAAAATTTACAAAGATGGTAAGCATGAGCACGATGCTCAACAACCTACAACATTAGATTGGAGTAAATAATGGCTACTACGACTTTTAAAGGATTAGGTAGAAGAAAATCTTCAACTGCTATAGTTAAATTAACTCCAGGTTCTGGAAAATTAATTATTAACAATAGAAAAGCAGAAGAATATTTTCCTAATAAGATCGTTATTCAAGATATGCGTCAACCATTAGAACTTACTAAAACATCTGAATTATACGATATCAATGTTGTAGTTTCTGGTGGTGGATTTACTGGACAAGCTGGTGCTATTCGTTTAGGGATTGCAAGAGCTTTAGTTAGCATGAATCCTGATCTTAAAAAACAATTAAAACAACACAAACTAGTAACTCGTGATGCTCGTGTTAAAGAACGTAAAAAATTCGGTCTTTATGGTGCGAGAAGAGCTCCTCAATTTACTAAACGTTAAGATAATAAAATCCCTTTATATGGGGTTTTATTTTTATATGTAAGCATTTTTTTATGTATACTCGAAGCAAAACTAAGAAAGTTTTTGTAGGTAATGTTCAGATCGGCGGGCAAGATAAAATTGTCTTGCAATCAATGACTATCGCTAAAACTAAAAATGTTTCAAAAAGTTTAAAAGAAATTAATGATTTGGTTAAAGAAGGGGCTGATCTAGTTAGAATAGCTGTGTTTGACGATGCTGATAAAAAAGCGATTAGAAAAGTTGTTGAAAAATCTCCTTGTCCAATCATTGCTGATATTCACTTCAACCCAGATTATGCGATAGCTGCGATTAAATCTGGTTGCAAAAAAATCAGATTAAACCCAGGAAACATTAAATCTAAAGAAAAGTTAAAAGAGATTTGTGTTTTAGCAAAGCAACATAATGTACCGATTCGAGTTGGTGTTAACTCTGGTTCAATTCCTTCGGATTTGATGAGAGAATACGGAGTTAGCGCTAAAGCAATGATTATAGCAGCTCAAAGATATGTTCGTATGCTAAAGCGATTTGATTTTGATGATATCGTGATTTCATTAAAAACATCAAGCGCTATGCTAAGTATGGAAGTGTACGAATTAGGTGCTAAAAAATTTAATTATCCAATGCATTTAGGGATAACTGAAGCTGGTACTTTAATTAATGGTACGATTAAATCAGTGGCAGGTTTAACTCCCTTATTATTAAAAGGTATTGGTGATACGATTAGAATTTCTTTATCAACAAATCCAGTTGATGAAATCAAAGTAGCCAAAAAAATGCTTAATTCGCTCGGTTTGTATGATAATCTAGTTGATGTTGTTGCTTGTCCAACTTGTGGGAGATTAAACTTTGACTTATTCAAAGTTGTAAACGAGGTTGAAAAATTTGTAAAAGATTTAAATTTTCCCTTAAAAGTATCAATTTTAGGTTGTTCAGTTAATGGCCCAGGTGAAGCTAAAGAAGCTGATATTGGTATTGCTGGTGGTAAGGAAGAAGGAATCATTTTTAAAAAAGGAATCGTAATAAAATCTGTAAAACAAGAATATTTAGTTGACGAATTAAAAAAAATGATTTTAGAAGAATATGATTTATTTAAGAATAGAAATAATAAATAATAATTAAAAGAGAGTAACAAATATGAAAAACTTTATTTTTAATCATCCGTTAATTTCAGATAAATTATCAAAAATGAGAGATGTTAATACGGATTACTATTTTTTCAAACAACTACTAACAGAAATTACAACATTAATGATGTATGAAGTTGGTAAGGATTATGAACTTGAAGAGATTACTGTAGAAACTCCTTTAACTAAAACACAAGCTAAAAAACTTAAACACAACTTTGTGATTGTTCCTATTCTAAGAGCTGGCCTTGGAATGGTTGATGGTGTTCATAACATTATTCCTACCGCAAGAGTAGGCCATATCGGTTTATATCGTGATGAAAAAACATTTAAACCTGTTGAATATTATTCAAAATTTCCTGCAACAATGAGTGATGCGCATGTTATTGTTTTAGATCCGATGCTAGCAACAGGCGCTTCAGTTGTTAAAGCAATTGAAATGATTAAAAAAATTAAACCTAAATCTATTAAATATATGGGATTATTAGGTGCTCCTGAAGGATTGAAAGTTCTAAATAATGAACATCCAGATGTTGATGTATATTTAGCTTGTTTAGATGAAAAACTAAATGATCATAACTACATCTACCCTGGACTTGGGGATGCTGGTGACCGAATTTTTGGTACTAAGTAATCTGGTAAACTTTATAATAATATGTTATTATTAGTTATTATCGATTTAGAGATTATAGATACTTCATTGATTTGTTTATAGATTTATTATAAAAAGGCTCTTCATCATTCAAATATAATGGCTTTTAATAAAAAAATCATAAAATGACCGTTTCTATTAGCGGGATTAACAGCTTTATCAACAACTGTTTCTTCATGTGCGTTATTTGATATATTTAATGACGTATATGGGTCTGGTTCTGTTAATGATAAAACTACTAATAAGAATCTAAGTGCAACATTACCTGTTGGTGATTATAAGAAAATATACGACATCACTTTTAGTTTGGAATTTAACAACTCAGGTGGATACAATCCTTCTAGACAAAAATCTAGCCCTGAAACTACTGGTGTTGAACGTAGTCGTGCTTACAGAGTATTTGGTACAGGATGATTATTTGACTGACAAAGTAATCCAGTGGATGAGAACGATCCAAACGCTAAATGAACTGGGTATTTTGCAACAAATTTACATGTTGCTGAAGCTCTATTAAATCCTAATGATAACAAACATTACAGACCGTCTTGATACGGGAATAGACAACCGCTATCAGGTGTTGATCAAACATTATATTTCAACTTAGGTAAATGGGATGAAGATTTAGCGGTTAAAAATAAACATGATGCTAAAACATTAACTTACGCCCCATTAAGCTCTTTACCTAAAACTGTATATACGGCTACTGAATTCTATAAAGAATCACCTGATTGGATTTCTACTATTAAAGAAGAAACTCCAGGGATTAGAGAATATATCGATTTCGCTGTTATTTCTATAACATTAAATCTTTCTTGAGAAAAAAGTGCTGATGGAAGAAAAATCTATAAATACAATGACGAACGTAAATTATACGAACGTTGAATTGTAAAAGCGATGGATACTGCTAAAAAAATTTGGAAAGGGAATTCTGACTTTTCTCAACCAGCTTCACCAAATAGGCGTAATGATGAATTAACTAATGAAAGTGTAGAAACTCCTGAAGGTAATTACAGTACAGGTTTTTTTGATCGTAATGACTACACAAGTGTTAATTCTGATCTTTCTAAACTAAATGTTTATTTAGGTGGTTATCCTTACTACAGTTCATGATCATCAACTCCACAATATACTAAGTATTCTGTTGATTTATCTAATGGTCGCAAGTTTCCTGTTAGCAGTGATCCTAAAGGTTCACCTGGATGAACAATCAACGCTTCTAATACAAATGATATTTCTGGTAAGAATATTGCGATTCATTCAGATTTAAGTGTTGCAGGTGGTATTAGAGGTGGTATTTATAACGCTGATATTGCTAAAAATTTCCAGCTAGTTTATCGTAATATTAAATACAAGCAATATGGTTATGGATACATAATTAAAGATTCCAACCTATCAGCTGGCTCATCTGGTTCTTTAGCATTAACTTCTAATAACAAAGCTTTAGGAATTTATTTTGGTACAGTTTCTGTTGATCAAAATACTGAAGCGAATTTTGGTTTAGTTGCTTCTTTATATAATCCAAGAAATATTACAGTAAGTGTTCAAACAAAGCCAACACAATTTGAAAACGATACAATCAGACCATACGATTTAATTTACGGAAATGAATATATGAAAAGTGATTATGGTTCATATATCAGTTCGGTTAAAACTCTTAAATTACCTACCACTAGATTATTGGCTAAAATGGTAGATGGTAATTACGAATCTGATCAAGATACTCCTAATAATGATAATGATAATGCAGCTAATGAATTAAATAGCAATAATTTATCAGCAAATGATACTGATGCTTGAAGAAATACTGCAAGTAAAAATCCAGATTCAGTAAAACAAAATCAACCAAACAATCAACCAGTAAATTCAAAACCATCTATAGATAATAATCCATCAAGAACCCCTGATAGAACTAATAATTCTAATCAAAACCCGCCTAGAACTACTAGACCTGTTTCTGGCATGAATGGAAATGATAAACAAACTTCACCAAAACCAGTACCTAGCAAGCCGAACTCTAAACCTACAAATGAACCAAGTAGTCAGCCAAATGGTGGTAGCAATAAACCAGCTCCTGAAGTGCCTAGCGGATTACCAACAGGATCTTTCCCAGGTTTATTAAATAATTTACCAAACGGCATTCCTCCAGGAACATTTCCTGCTGGAGTTGAGAATCTTAATCCTACTGATATAGCTGCTTTATTAGGATTGCTAGCTGGTAATGGTAAATCGGGATCTTCATTATCTGATCTATCAAACTTTTTTAAAAGATAAAAAACAAACTCGTATTAGTTGAATAACTAACCACGAGTTTTTTTATTGCTTTGCAACTAATAAAAAACATATATGAAAATTTTTATTCTATCAAGAAATCGTTAAATTATTATGGTTTTTAATCTAATAAATTAACCAAATTTAAATTTTTAATTTATTAAGCGTATAATTTAAGCGTTCTTTTATAAAATAAAGAACTAAATATAAAATGGTTGTCGATAAAAAAACTATTAAATACAACTTAATCGCTTTTAATGCAATATCATTATTGGCTTTAATAATCATATCTGTATTATCGACATTGAACATAATTAGTATTGCGTGAGTCTATAGTTCTTTATTAACAATATTCTTTTCTAATATTAGTTTAATAATCGCATTAGTCTTACCTAACTTGCTGTATAAATTAGTAAGTAAGCTAAATACCCAACAAGTTAAATCAACTAGTTTTGGTTTTTTTATGTTTGGTTTATTAACACATTGTTCAAGAATTCTTTGGTATGTAATTCCGATTATCATAATCGGTATTACTAATCGTTGGAAAATTGAGTCTGAATATTTCAATGTTTTTCCAGCAATTATTTGACCGATTACATCAGTAATTATCCATATTATTGTGAACTATTGATTGATTAATAAAGATATAAAAGAACAAGATCGTCTAAAGGAATTAAATAGAAATGTTGCCACAGGAGATAGTTTACAAGAAGCTTTTTAGTGAGCAAACATCACAAAGTATTATCAACTTCTTGGACGTTAAACCTCTTGAATCACAAAACATAGACTGAGCTCCATTTGTTCCAACAGCTCATGTTCTAAGCATTTTTTTAGTGCTATTTACGATTGCAATATTAACCGCTGTATATTATTCAAAAATTAAGAAACTTAATCCAACAACACCACCTACAGGATATGTATTGGTTGTGCAGTTGTTAATCTTGCAATTTGAAAATCTAACTGTTGAGTTGTTAGGTGAAAAAAATCGAAAAATCACACCGCTATTTATAGTGATATTCTTATATATTACAGTAAGTAATTTAGTATCGCTAGTAGGTGGGATTGCAGCACCGACTTCATCATCAACTGTAACATTTTCATTAGGTTTAATGTCGTTTTTAGGATCAGTAATTATCGGCTTAAAATACCAAAAATTAGCCTATTTTAGTGAGTTTTTTGTTAATGTAAAAATTAAAAACAAAAGCATTCCAGTGTTTCCTAATCCGCTGAATATTATTGGCTGAGTATCGCCATTATTATCAATATCATTGCGGTTATGAGGTAATATCTTAGCTGGTTCAATCTTTATTGCTTTATTATATAGTGTATTTCGAACCTTCTTTACCTTAGGATCTACTGATTCATTTAATGTTGGTTTAATTTTAGGAACGATTGCTGGTGGATTGATTGTGCCATTCTTCCATATCTATTTCGATATTTTGATAGCCATCATACAAGCATTTGTATTTGTGTCATTAATGCTAACGTACTGATCTCAACCAATTAAAAATGAAGAAGTAAAACAAGCTGAGAAACTAGAAAGAACAAAACTTAATGTTAAATAATATTCTTTACTAAAGATAAGGGATATAAAAATAAAACTTATAAAATATTATATTGAATTCATTACTATAAACACAAGGAAATAATAACAATGAACGTTTTTTTAATCATTCACGACCTAATTACCCACGCAGAAGATAAAGCTACTTTCACTAATCAATTAGGTGGTTACATTGGAGCTGGTTTAGCTATGACAGCAGCTGCCGGGGTAGGTGCTGGTCAAGGTGTTACTGCTGGTTTATGTGCTATGGCTGCAGCAAGAAATCCTGAATTAATGCCTAAAATAAATTTATTCTGAATTGTTGGTTCGGCGATTTCAGAATCAAGTGCGATCTATGCTTTAATTATTGCTTTTATTTTAATTTTCGTAGCAAAATAATTATGCATTCTAAAAGAGTGACGAAACTTTTATTACTAAGTTTCAACTTCTTAATTATTTCGACAATTGTTTCATCTTGTTCAATTCCTGATGAATTAAAACCAAGTACAATTGTTAATCAATTTTTTCCTAACTTTTGAGTATTTATTGCTCACTCGATCGCATTAATAATAATTATTCTTTTAGGTATTTTCTTCTTATGAAAACCTACTAAAAGACTTTTAACAAAAAGAACGGAAATGATTCAAGCTGAAATCAATAGTGCTAATGAATTAAAAAAACAAGCAATGGCTTTATTGGATGATGCGAAAAAAGAAAAACAAAATGCTGAAATTCAAGCAAGAGAAATAATTAATTTAGCGACTAATCAAGCATATAGTCTTAAAGCTGATGTTGAAAGCGATGCTAAAAGAAAAGCTAACCGTATTATTGAAAATGCACATTCTGAAATAATTAAGCAAGAATCAATTCTAAAGCGAGAACTGGAAGGTCGAATCGTTGATATAGCTCTAGAAGCTACTTCAACCTTAATCAAAAAAAATGTAGACAAACAAGATCATGAACGTTTAGTTCAAGAATTGCTAAAAGAACTAGATTAACATTATGGATACCAACATAATTGGATTTGCTAGAGCATTAGTCGATCTTGCTCATGAAGAAAACAAAGTCTCGCAATTTTATGACGATTTAAGGATTGTATTTAATCTTGTTAAGAAAGATAATGACTTAATGTCATTATTAAATAATAAGGTTTTATCAAAAAATCAAAAACACGAAATCATTGATATTGTTTTTAAAGATAAACTAAACGAAACAATAGTTAACTTTTTAAAAGTTGTTATTGATAACCATGAATTTTTTAACATTCTTACGATTATTAAAAAATTCTTTAGAATGATCGAAGAAGAAAACCATACTTTATTTATTAAAGTAATATCTGCTCAAGAAATGAGTGATTCTGAAAAAGCGCAACTTGCTGAAAAACTTCATAAGAAATTTGATTCAGAACTTAACATTTTATATCAAGTTGATCCAAGCTTGATTGCTGGAATTAGGATTCAATCAAACGATCTGTTAATTGATCACACGATTGATGGTAAATTGAAGTTATTGAAAAACCGTTTAAAAACCTTAACTAAAGGAAATTAGATTATGGCGATTAATTTAAATGAATATTCTTTATTAATTAAAGATCAAATTAAGAAATATGTAAACAAGATTGTTAGCGATCAGAAGGGTTATATTATTACCATAGGTGATGGAATCGTAAGAGTTAGTGGGCTCGACGATGTTTTGTTAAACGAACTTGTTGAGTTTGAAAATGGCGCTTATGGTATTGCTTTGAATTTAGAACCTAACTCAGTTGGGGTGGTAATGTTATCTGATTACTTTGATCTAAAAGAAGGTTCATCTGTTAAAAGAACAGGTAAAGTAATTCAAGCTCCAGTAGGTGATGGTTTACTTGGAAGAGTAATTAATCCAATTGGATTACCGATTGATGGTAAAGGTGAATTAAAAAATGTAAGTTACTCACCAATTGAACGTCCAGCTTATGGAGTAATGCAACGTAAAAGTGTTCATCAACCACTTGAAACTGGAATCTTAGCTATTGATAGTATGTTACCAATCGGTAAAGGTCAAAGAGAATTAATAATCGGCGATCGCCAAACTGGTAAAACAACAATCGCATTAGATACAATTATTAATCAAAAAGGTAAAAATGTTAATTGTATTTATGTAGCAATCGGTCAAAAGAATTCATCTGTAGCTCAAATTAATCGTTTATTAGAAGAAACAGGCGCTATGAGTTATACAACTATCGTAAGTGCTACAGCTAGTGAATTAGCAGCATTATCATACATTGCGCCATTCACTGGTGTAACAATTGCTGAAGAATGAATGCGTCAAGGTAAAGATGTTTTAATTGTCTATGATGATCTTTCTAAACATGCAGTAGCATATAGAGCGTTATCTTTATTATTAAGAAGACCTCCTGGTCGCGAAGCTTATCCTGGTGATATTTTTTATTTACATTCAAGATTACTTGAACGTGCCGGTAAATTAAGTGATGAATTAGGAGCTGGATCAATAACCGCCTTACCAATTATTGAAACACAAGCAGGTGATATTTCAGCATATATTCCTACTAATGTAATTTCGATTACTGACGGTCAATTATTTACAACAACATCGTTATTTAACTCTGGTCAAAGACCAGCAATCCATGTTGGATTATCAGTATCTCGGGTTGGTTCAGCAGCGCAATTAAAATCAATAAAACAAGTATCTGGTAGTTTAAAATTAGAACTTGCACAATATCGTGAATTAGATACTTTTTCACAATTCTCATCTGATCTAGATGCTGAAACTAAGATTGTTTTAGAACACGGTAAACGGGTTATGGAAATGTTTAAACAACCACAATCTAAACCGATCGATCAAACAAGTGAAGCAATCCTTTTATTCGGAATTAAAAATCATTTTATTAAATGAATTCCTACAGATCACATCATAAAATTTAAAGAATTTGTTTTAAATAAAATGCAAGAAAATCCAGTTTATAAAAAACTTGATGAAGCAAAAGCGTTTGATGAATCAATTACAAATGAATTAAAAACATTCTATAAAGATGTTGTTAAACATTATACTTCAACACTAGTTGATTATGATGGATCACTGTATGGTGATATAAAAGAATTGGAGTAACTTTATGGCTTCGATGCAAGAATTAAAACGACGAATGGAGTCTATAACAGTAACGCATAAGATAACTAAAGCAATGAAGATGTTATCAACTGTTAAACTCAATCGTTTTAAAACAACTCTTTATAAAACTAAAGATTTTTATCAAGAATTTTATGAAGTAATTGGAGCTATTATCACCAATTACAATAAGATGAGAGCTAATAAAAATCAAAGCGGACAAACAACTAAATCTGATAAAAAACTTTGAATTGTAATTAGCACACAACTTGGTTTATGTGGTTCATATAATACAAATATTGGTAAATTGTTGGCTAATGAAATTGGAAAAAATGATCAAGTAATTTTAATTGGCAACAAATTAAATTCTTATCTAAAAACAAGAAATTTAGACAACCGAATTATTCAAAGTTTTAGTGTTAATGATAAGCAAATTGATTTTGATTGGTCTTATATTTTAGGAAAACAAATTTTAGAATTAAACGAAAAAAATAAGTACGAATCAATTAATTGCATTTATACTACATATATTAATAATTTAAACTTTCAAGCCAAGAAGATTCAACTAATGCCAGCAGATCCTAGTATTTTTGATGCTAAGACGCTTGATTCGATTAATGATAAATTCCCTAAAAATATTTCTTTTGAACCAAGTGTGGATGTGATTATTCCAGCATTAGAAGAACAATTATTACAAGTTATCTTATACGGTTGTTTAATTGAATCAAAAGTTTGCGAATATGCTAGCAGGCGTAATGCAATGGATACTGCAGCTAAAAATGCAGATGATCTTTACAACAAATATAAGTTGTTATATAACCAACTACGTCAAGCTAAAATTACGCAAGAAATTAATGAAATTGTTGCAGGAGCAGCGAAATAGTATATGAGTACAAAAAATAACTATGGTAAAGTCTATCAAGTAATCGGTCCTGTTGTTGATGTTATTTTTGAAAAACAAGAAGATTTACCGAATATTTATGATTGCTTGATTATCGATCAACCTGAACAAAAACTTTATTTAGAAGTTGCTCAATTAATTGGTGATGACATTGCTAGATGCATCGCGATGGGTCCAACCGAAGGATTAGCAAGAAATGTTAAAGTAACATCAACAAATCAACCAATCTCAGTTCCTGTAGGTACTGATGTTTTAGGTAGAATGTTTAATGTTATCGGAGAACCGATTGATAACAAAAAACCATTAGAAAGCTCTGTAAAAAGAATGCCAATTCATCGCAGAGCTCCAAGTTTTGCTGATCAGTCTAATGAATTAGAAGTTTTCGAAACTGGTATTAAAGTAATCGATTTACTAATCCCTTATGCTAAAGGTGGTAAGATTGGTTTATTCGGAGGTGCTGGTGTTGGTAAAACAGTATTAGTGCAAGAATTAATCCATAATATTGCTACTGGCCATGGTGGTTTATCAGTATTTGCTGGGGTAGGTGAAAGAACCCGAGAAGGTAATGATCTTTACTACGAAATGATCGAAGGTGGAGTTATCGATAAAACTGCATTAGTGTTTGGTCAAATGAATGAACCTCCAGGTGCTAGAATGAGAGTTGCGCTAACTGGTTTAACAATGGCTGAATATTTCAGAGATGCTAATAACCAAGATGTGTTGTTATTCATTGATAATATCTTTAGATTTACTCAAGCTGGTTCAGAAGTATCTGCTTTATTAGGGCGTATGCCTTCAGCTGTTGGTTACCAACCAACATTAGCTGAAGAAATGGGATCTTTACAAGAAAGAATTACTTCAACTAAATCAGGTTCAATTACATCAGTTCAAGCAATCTATGTGCCCGCAGATGATTTAACTGACCCTGCTCCTTCTACAACATTTACCCACCTTGATGCTAAAACTGTATTAGATAGAAATATAGCGTCTTTAGGAATTTTCCCTGCAGTAAATCCACTTGAATCAACATCTAGATTACTTGATCCTAGTGTTGTTGGCATTCAACATTATCAAACAGCACGTAAAGTTCAGATGATCTTACAAAAATTCTTAGAATTACAAGATATCATTGCAATTCTAGGAATTGATGAATTATCTGAAGAAGATAAACTAACCGTATCAAGAGCTCGTAAGATTAGAAACTTCTTATCACAACCATTCTTTGTTGCTGAAAAATTCAGTGGAAACAAAGGTAAGTACGTTCCAATTAGTGAAACAATTAAAGGATTCTCTGAAATTGTTGAAGGTAAACATGATGATTTACCTGAACAGGCTTTCTTTTATGTTGGTTCGATTGATGAAGCGATTGAAAAAGCAAAAACATTATCATAATGGTTAAACTAAAAGTTTTAAGTCCTAAAGGTGTTTTATTTGATGAAGATATAGAAATGATCCTTGTAAAAGGATCAGATGGTTATGCTGCTTTTATGAAAAATACTGAACCATCAATCTTTAGTATTAAACACTCAATTGGTTACATCACTTTTTTAGATAAAACAAAAAAAGCGGTTGTAATTGATGATGCAACTCTATATAGTAACAAAAATCTAATTAGAATCTTTGCTTTGGATTTTATTGTAGCTGATAAACTATCTTATGATGAAATTCTTGAGAACAAAAAAGAATTAGAAAATAAGATGAAAAATACAACTGATTCTAAAGAAATAATGCGCTTACAGCACGCTTTAGATATCGAACTACTAAAACTAAAAGAAGCAAAATAATGCGTCGTTTAGATCTATCAAACATTAATAGTTTCCAGGATCAAATTAATCAATTTGATACTAATCATTTCTATAGTGCTTTAACTTATTATTCTTGATCATTTTATGGTCTTGATCTTGATTATCAAAAAAAAGATAATGGGATCATCATTTTTGGTACTGTTGATCTAGATAAAAACTTAATGCGAAAGATCTTAAAAGATAAATTTTATCCCACTCAAAAGATTATTATCTCACCAATCACTAAAATTGGCAGCTCTTTTGATTTTTTAAATCTTATTGAACAACAAATTAATCAACTAGATAAAAATCAACAGATTTTTATTGATGATCTGACTAGTGAACAACTTGAATTATTAAAGACTAAATACCAATTAGAAGTTGTTTTTGAAACAACAACAAATTACCTATACGAAACTAAAAAATTAATTAGTTTTGCAGGTAATAGTTTACAAAAAAAGCGTAATCACCTAAACTTCTTTCTTAAAAACTACGCTAAAAATTGTGTCATTAAAACTAATGATCAAGTTAATTTTAATGAACTAGAAAAATTTTATTTAAGTTGATTAGCCAAACAAGATAATCAAAGAAACTACGATGCAGAAAAAGCATTCTTTTACGCGATAAAAGAATTAATAAATAACAAAACGCTAAAACTAACATCATTATCACATTTAAATGAAATGATTGGTTTTAGCGTTTCTTATTCGATTAATAACCGTTGTGAAATTATTATCGAACATTGTGATGAAACCTATCGCGGATCATATCAATATCTTTTAAGTAATTCTCTTAAAATTCATCATCTTAATGATCAATATACAGATCGTCAAGACGATTTAATTGATTCAATGATCTCGTTTTCAAAAAATTCATATAAACCAGCTTTTGTTATTAAAAGATATCTTGTAAAACTATGCTAGAACTAACTAAAGATAAGAAATTAATCGAACAATATAAATATTTTTATTTAAGAGCATTTAAAGAAGAAAATGAATTTTCTTGGAACTATTTAATTAATGCTTATTATGGTAAAGAAATCAAGATTTATGTGGAAAAAGATATCAAAAAAGATTTCAAGTATGGCTGTTTTGTTTTAGATAAAAAACTTGTTATTAATAATGAAACTAAAACAGCAGCACTTGTCTTTGGTGTTGTTAGTGATGAACGTTTTAGGGGTAAGGGTGTTTTAAATTTAAGTTTTGAACCATTCCTTAATGAATTAGCGCAAAAATATGATTTAGTTTTAATTCAAAGTTTTAATTGAAAAATTTATCGAAATTTCGAACTAGATCCACTGGATAACTTACATAAGTTTGCTTTATTAAATCAATTTAAAAAGAATGATTATCTTAATAAGATTGATTTATTTAATTATCATCTCAATCAAGAAAAGATTATTGATCTTTATGAGATTAGAAAACAATATCTTATTAAGAACAAAATTGATAATTACAGCGATTATTCACTAGAAGAATATAAGAAATACCTATTATTTAATTTTTTAATTGGTGACGTTATTTATTATGATGATACTAGTTATTGTCAATTAAGTAAGGATTTTGAAGTTTATCAATTGTTTTATTTAGATAAAAATGCAATTAATGATTTTATCTTAAGAATACCAACGATTCTTACCTTAAGTTTAAATGACTATCAAATTAATGATTTTAAACATAATCAGGCATTTATTAAAACTAATCAAATCAACTTAACAAGAAAATATAATAAGTCGAAATTAAAAATAAATGCAATATTTTTTAACGAGCTAAATTAAATGTGTTATAATTCATATGGTTATCAAGAACTGGAAGTATAGCTCAGCTGGTTAGAGCACACCCCTGATAAGGGTGAGGTCGATGGTTCAAGTCCATTTACTTCCACCATTTTTGGGGACGTAGCTCAATTGATAGAGCACCTGACTTGCACTCAGGAGGTCGAGGGTTTGACCCCCTTCGTCTCCACCATTAATAAAACCATTTTACTTAACGAGCAGTATTATTTTATCTGCTCGTTTTTTCTTTTATAGTAGTAAAATTATAAGAAGCATAAAAAAACAATTTGTTTTTTATGTAAAACTAAAAATATGAAGAAGATTGCGATTATTACAGATTCATCCTCGACGATTAAAACTAATGAATTGAAAGATGTTTTTGTAGTTCCTTTACAGATTACCATCAATAATACCAATACTTATTTAGATGGTGTTGATATTCAACAAGATGAGATCTATGATTATTTAAGCAAAGACAAAAATGTTGATATCAAAACATCGATGCCAGTAATTGAATCGATCTTAAAAACAACAAAAGAAGTTGCATCGAATTATGATCATGTTTTCGTATTACCGATTTCAAGTGGTTTAAGTGGAACTTATAGCCAATGAAAAATGGTGATTGAAACTGAATTAAGTGATCTTAAAAATATTAGCATCTTTGATACTTGCGACACTGCGATTTCATTAAAATGATTAGTTAATGAAGTTCAACAATTAATTAGTCAAGATAAATCGATTAAAGAAATTGAAGAATATATCGAAAACTGAAAAAATCGTATATACACAATGATCGTGGTAAATGACTTAACCCAATTAAGAAAAGGTGGTCGGATTTCAAAAATGAAATCGCTGATTGCAGGGATTTTAAAAATTAGTCCGATAATATCATTTCATAAAGGGGTTAATCAATTAGTTGATAAAGCGATTAATATAAAAACTGCAATCGAAAAATGTATCGAACAAGCGACTAGTAAATTAAAGCTAACAAAAAACAAAATCGTAAAATTAGGATTTTGTCATACTTTCAAAGAAGATAAGAAAACAAAAGAAGTTCTTAAATTAGTTAAAGAAGGATTAAAAAGTTTAGAATTTAATGAATTAGATGTTGCTATGATTACTCCAGTAATTGGGGTTCATACAGGAATAAATGCTTTTGCATTAAGTTTTTTAATTGATAAATAAAAGTTTAATATAAATCTGCACAAAAACCCGTCTGAAAATTTCACGATTTTTATTGATGCTTTTTATTATTAGTATTAAAATTAAATTGAAATATTAAAAAAGAAAGAAGAACAAAAATGTCTAAATTAAAAATTGGTATTAACGGATTTGGACGCATTGGGCGTTTAGCTTGTAGAGATCTTTTAAAAGATTCAAGCGTTGAAGTTGTTGCTGTTAACGATTTAACAGATGCTAAGACTTTAGCTTACCTATTAAAATATGACTCAGCTCATGGTAAGATGAGTGAAGAAGTGACTGCTACTGAAAACGAAATTATTGTTAATGGTCACAAAATCAGAGTATACAGCGAAAAAGATCCTGCTCAAATTCCTTGAAAAGATCACGGAGTTGATTTAGTTATTGAATCAACTGGTCGTTTCTTAACTCAAGAAACAGCTAATGCTCACATAAAAGGCGGTGCTAAAAAGGTTGTTTTATCAGCGCCTGCTAAAGAAAAAGGAATCAAAACAGTTGTTTATAATGTTAACCACGAAGAACTTAACAAAGATGATACTGTAATTTCAGCTGCTAGTTGTACTACTAACTGCTTAGCTCCAGTTGTTAAAGTTTTAGAAGACAAATTCGGAATTAAAGCTGGTTATATGACTACTGTTCACGCCTACACAGCTGACCAAAGATTACAAGATGCTCCTCACTCTGATTTTAGAAGAGGTCGTTCTGCTGCTACTAACATGGTACCTACTTCTACTGGCGCTGCTAAAGCTATCGGTTTAGTTGTTCCTAAAGCTACTGGTAAATTAAATGGTATAGCTGTAAGAGTTCCTACTATTACTGGTTCATTAGTAGATTTAACTGTTAAATTAGAAAAAGAAGTTTCAGTAGAAGAAATTAATGCTGCTATGAAAGCTGCTAGTTCAGAATCATTCTTATACTCTGAAGATGCTTTAGTTTCATCTGATATCGTTAATGAAACTCACGGTTCTATCTTTGATAGTAAATTAACTGCAGTATTAGAAGCTAATGGTGAAAAACTATACAAACTTTACTCTTGATACGACAACGAATCTTCATACGTTGCTCAATTAATCAGAGTTGCTAAATACTTCGCTAAACTTTAATTAAAAAATAAATTTAAAAGAGATCAATAAACAATGATTACATACAACAAAAAGACATTAAAGGATATTGATCTAAAAGATAAGACGGTTATAGTTCGCGTTGATTTTAACGTTCCAATTAAGGATGGTAAGGTAGCTGATGAAAAAAGAATCATTGAGGCTTTACCTACAATCAAATACTTAATCGAACAAAATTGTAAGATTATTTTATTAAGTCACTTAAGCCGTATTAAATCTTTAGATGATATTACTTCTAAAAAGAAAAGCTTAAAAGCTGTTTATGAAAATTTATCAACTAAGATTGATAATGTTAAATTTTTAGAACAAAACTTCGGTTATGAAGTTGTTGAAGCTGTTAAAAAACTTCAACCTAAAGAAGTATTACTTCTAGAAAATACAAGATACAACGACGTTGACCACACTGGTGAAGTTGTTAA
Organism: Mycoplasma bradburyae; assembly: GCF_024338845.1. Classification (NCBI taxonomy): domain Bacteria; kingdom Bacillati; phylum Mycoplasmatota; class Mollicutes; order Mycoplasmatales; family Mycoplasmataceae; genus Mycoplasma; species Mycoplasma bradburyae. The sequence goes on from NZ_CP101414.1 coordinate 353,712, forward strand.
AAAAGAATCTAAAAACAGTCAAGAACTTGGAAGATTCTGAGCTAGTTTAGCTGATGTTTATGTAAATGACGCTTTTGGTACTTGTCACAGAGCACATGCTTCAAACGTTGGTATTGCTAAAAATATTGGTCAATCTTGTGTTGGTTTTTTAGTTCAAAAAGAAATTGAAGCATTATCTAAATTAACAGATTCACCAAAAAGACCATTCGTAGTAATTCTGGGTGGCGCTAAAGTATCTGATAAATTAAAAGTTATTGAATCATTACTAAAAACTGCTGACCATATCTTAATTGGTGGTGGTATGGTAAATACATTTAATAAAGCTAAAGGATTCCATATTGGTAAGTCTTTATTTGAACCTGAAATGTTAGATACTGCTAAGAAGATTCTAGAAGAAGATAAAGAAAATAAAATTGTTTTAGCTACTGATCAGATGGTAACTAAAGCTAGTGAAATTACTGATATCAAAACTGCTAAAGCAGGTAAATGTGTATTCGCTAAAGATCAAGAAGATGAGGACTTTGAAGCTTTAGATATTGGTGAAGAATCAATCAAAACATTCAAAGAATACATCGCTAAAGCTAAATCAATCTTCTGAAACGGTCCTTTAGGGGTGTTTGAAAACCCTAATTATGAAAGAGGTTCATTAGAAATCGCTAAAGCGATTGCTGAATCTGATAGTTATAGCGTTATTGGTGGTGGTGATAGCGCTGCTGCTGCTAATAAATTTAATTTAGCTGAGAAATTTAGTTTCGTATCAACTGGGGGTGGTGCTTCATTAGCATTTATGGAAGATACTATTCTACCAGGTATCGAAGCTATTCAAGAAAAATAAATCCGTATATAAAATTCTTATCTAGATAACTTTTAATTGTTTAAATAATAGGTAATTCTTTAGTAAAAGCGTTAAATATAATATATTATCCTTAATAACATTTAAGTAAAAATATATAAAAAGAATTCGAAAACAGGTCTTAAAATAATAATTAAAATAATAATTAAAATAATATTTCTAAAATAAGATTCACCAAAAAAACTCAGTAAAAAACTGAGTTTTTTTTATTTTGCAAATTTTTGAATTTATTGAAAAAAACAACATTTTGTTATTTTTTTTATAAAATAAAGAAGTGCTTAAGTATAAAAGGAAGATAAATAAATAATTATAATACAAAAAAACAATGATAAAGATTAAAAAAAATAAAAACAAAATAGGATTATTTGCCTCGCTATCGATGATGATCGGGGCTATGATAGGTGTCGGTATTTTCGTTAAAAATATCGGTGTATTTAAAGCTACGAATAACAATCCTTACTTAGTAATAACAGCTTGAGTAATTAGTGCTATTATTACATTATTATTAGCATTATCTTACATCGAAGTAACCACAACTGGGAATTCTAAATTCGGTGTTTCTGGTTATTGTGATTTAACACTAGGTAAGAAAGCAGGTCGCTTTTTAAAAATTTCGCAATCACACTTTTATAATGGAATTATTGGGGTTGTGTTGTTTATGTATGCCGGAGAATTATTCTTATCAATGGTTGATTCTGCTGGTAAATGAGGATTATTAACTGATTTTAATAATCAGTCACCACGATCATCAATACTAATGACGATCGGAATTGGTTTTATAATCTTTATTATCTTTTTGGCGATCAATTCGATTTCATTAACTGCATCTAAAGTATTTCAATCGTTTAGTATGATCATTAAGTTCTTACCGATCATTATTATTACGATCGTAGGAATTATTGCTGGTGCTATGCAATATGATCAGTCATTATTTAACACTAGTAAAACAGTGATGAATTCTATGGCGACTAAAATCAATCAAGTAAATTCATTCTCAACTATACTAGTTGTTTTGCCATCAATTTTATTTTCATTTGATTCATTCTTGAGTTTTACATCAATTCAAGATAAGATGAAAAATCCACAAAAATACACTAAGATATTATTATCAATAGGTGTAATAACAGTATCTATTGCTTATTTATTAATAACACTTGGAATGATTTTTCTAGGTAATGGTTATGCTGTTTTATCAATCAATGAAACATTACTTAAAAATGTCTTTAAATGATCTGAACAAGATGCTCAAAAAATTTCACTTGCTTTTAAAGTAATTTTCAATATCTTCTTATTAGTATCAATTCTAGGAGTTGCTAATGCGTTTATGGTGGTAACGATTTCTAACCATCAAGGATTAATTGAAGATGATTTAATTTTTGGATCTAAGTTATTAAAACGTTGATACAACAAAAAATATCAAAACCTATCAGAACAAGATAAATTCTATGGTCTAAAAAGTCATATTCCTGGAATCTTATCATATCTTTTTGTTATTGTTATTTTTGGTATGATTATAGCTGCTATTAGTATTGGACTTGGAAATGACCGTGTGGCTGATGGAATAACTAACTTCCCTACATTATTCTTCTTTATTATCTATGCGTTAATACCATTTTCAATCTTTATTAAAAGAATTAAGGTTTCATTAAAAAATAAAGATAAAAAACTAACTAAATTAGAAATCAAAGAAATAAAAGAATTATCATCTGTTACTAACCCGACAAACGAACAAGCAACTAGATTAACTGAATTAAAGAAAAAACAAGAAGCTTATATTGAATTGTTTAAACTAACACCAGAACATAGAATTAGCAAATTCTTTATGTTCATTGCTCCAGTTGCTTCGATTTTAGTATTTGTTATTTTTGCTTACCAAGGAATTTATGTTTATTTAATTGATCCGATAAGACAAGCAATTAACAATCCAGAAATTACAACAAGCGCGTTTGGCGGATTTATTGAAGCTGATACAACTATCGGTGGTAAAGGTCTTCCTATTTATATGCTTACAGTTATTTATTTTGGTTCATTATTCTTATTCTTCTTCATTCCTTGAATTAATGGGATATTAAAAAAACGTTTCCCAAATGTTTAATTAGTTAATATCATACAGCCTAAATTAGCGTTTAGTATAATTAAAAAAAGTATGAGCAGTAAGATTGAACAAAACTTAACTAAAGAAGCGATATATAAAGATATCTCTAAATGGCAAGCATTCTTAGAAGGTTATAAAGACTTCTATGGTTTTGATTTTGAATGATCAAGATACATCAAGGACTGCAAACTTTATTACGGACATTTTGATATCCATGGATTTATTAAAGCTTACGGAAAAGAATGCGAAGAAGACTTTAAGAAATTCAAGGCATTAATAGCTCAAAAAAAACAAGAAGAACAAAACAAAGAGCAGGCAGAACAAGAGTTATCAAAAGAACTGTTTAATGTTTATGATCAACTTTTTTATGCTGATAGTTTAAGAGTAAGGTTGTTAATTAACTTTTTAAACCCCGAGAATAGTTACGAAAAAAAAGCGTTAAAAAAATCTTGAAAAAAGGCAAAATCACAAGGATTAACTAAACGCGAATGAATGAAATCAATTCTCAATATTCCCTTTAAAAAAGGTGAGCGTGATCCACACGATTATCGTTATGATTACGATGAAGTTCATAATATCTTAAAACAGATTAAAGAAATTAAAAAAGAATATTTAAACAAAAATATTAAAGAACGTTCTGATCGTTTTTCAACCAAAAAAATGAACGAGTTTGAAGAAAATATCAACGAAGCTTCATTAGTTATTGATTTTCATAATGATTTTGCAACCAAATTAATAGAACACGAAAAAAAACAAGCTAGTAAAAAACAAGAATATTTAAATTATCGTCAAGTTGTAAGTGGTTTTGTTGATGAACAAGAATATCAACATGAAAATGTTCAAACTCAAACTGATGATGAATTAATTACAAAACCATTCCAAAAACCACATGAAAGTATTCCAGAAGTTAAATATAATACATTACCAAAATCAATTCCTGATATTGATAAAGAGCTAGATTTATTACATAATAAAAAAGTTGCTAATTATCAAGATGAAATGAATGATTTTTTTCAAAAGAAACTTGATCAAAAAATTCGTGAAATCAAATCAACTTCTGATTTAATTAATTCTGAATTCAAAAAAGCTGAATGAATTCGCAAGAAATCTGAAATTGAATACGAAAAAACTAAGGAATTCAGACAAAACTTAACTAAAGAAATTGAAAATATTAATCAATCTTATTCTCACAAAAAAAGATAATATCTTATAATATATAAGATGTTAAATTTAGTAAAGGAGGTAATTTTGTGCCTAAGGTTGAAGTAAAAGATGGTGATCTTGAATTGGCTTTACGTAAATTTAAACGTGTAGCTAGCGAAACTAAAAGATCTTTTCTAAGACACGAATACCACCTAAGAAAAGGGATTAGAAGACGCGAAAAACAAAAAGCGGCTAGAAAACGTTTACAAAAAAAACACCGAATGTACTAATCCAAAAATACAATAAAAAAGTTATAGCTTAAACGCTATAACTTTTTTATATTTTGCACCAATAACAAGCATTTTTATTGAAAGAGAAAAGTTAAAAAATATTAAAAATGCGGTAATTTTACAAAAAAATAGAAAATAGGGACTTGTCCCTATTTTTATAAAATAATATTGATGATTTGTTATTAATGGGGCGATTGACGGGATTTGAACCCGTGCATGCCTGATTCACAGTCAGGTGCGTTAAACCGCTTCGCCACAACCGCCATAAACACAGTGTATATTATACTATATAATAAATATTAGCAAACAAAAATTCTTAATAAGCAATAATCTTTTATATTGAGCTATATCAATATTATAGGGTAAAAATGTTATAATTACTTAATAAGTGCTAACGCAGTTCATATATGAAATTATTTAAAAAAGTCTTTTTTGGAGCTACATTATTCGGTTTAGGTATAGCTTCGATGATGAGTGGATTGTATTACTACCAAAAAGACAAAGCATTAGATCTATTCAATATTAGACAAAATGATGAAACGATCTCAGAAGTAGGTGGTTTGAATGGTTATGATCCGCTTAAACCAAATGAGTTTTTAAAATCTAATATTGCATTTAACAATCACACCTTTAGCACAGAAAAACAAGCAGCATCTTATTTCTTATCAGTTGCTAATAATTTTGTTACAAGAAAACTAATGATCGGTGATGGAATTAAAAAAGATCCATCAACGGGTGAAATTATTAATGCAGATGGTTTAAAAGATATCAATGATTCTTCTTTTAGACCGCACAAATACCGTCCAGCATATTTATTACAAGACAATAAATATACTTCAGATCAAACAAAAGCTTCGTTAGAAAGAATTGGTAAGCCTGAACATTACATAAAAAGCCCCAATGGTTTAATTTATGGTGAAAATGAAGCTGTTGAAGATCCGACTCCGAACATTGTAAGTGATGATCTAACTGAGAAAACTAGGGATGATAAACTTGATAAGTTTTTCAAAGATCTTTATTATTATGAATTTGAAGATGTTACTAAAGACAAACCTACAAAAATTAACATCAATCCTTTAAATTTAATCGATATTTTAAAAGTTAAAAATTTAGCAATTGATTCGTTAATTTTAAATAACACAAATTTTAATTTAAAGTTATATGAACTTAATGAAGATCATACGCAATACAATAAAGTCGATAATGCAATCTTGTTAAATAAGATGTTCATCTCAAATCTTAGCAATAAGTTATTTAGCGTTATTAATAACTTTTTATGAAATAACTTATTCATTAATATTAAAGGAACTGTAAATAATAACAATAAAGATTTCAGAGTATGATTTGGTGTTCCTTATCTATCGATCAGCAAAAGTGCTTCAGTTGAATATGAACTTCCTTTTTATTTAAGGTCATCAACTGAAAATGTTAATAAATTTGGTTCTTTTAATAATTTAGATCAATTTATTGATAGTGTTCAAAGTTTCACTGACCCCGTTATCTTCAGAGATAGATTTTTAAAAAGCAATCCAGTATATACAGCATTTAATAAGATTATTGCTGATAACTACATTGAAAATAGTGATAAAGGATTATTTGGTGGATATAAAAATAGTAAGATTAATGCTATTGTCCATGGTGATCAAGGCGGGATTGGTTGATCTACGCAAATCGACTACAACAATAATGTTGGAATTTATGTAAATCCAACAGCTAAATTTGTTAATATGTCTATTAGTTTGAATATTAACCAAAATAAGATTAATAGCTACCGAGTTTCAGAAGAAAATATAACAAAATTCAGAAATGAATTAAACGCAGCAATTCCTTCATCAACCAATTCCCAAAAAATGGTCTTGATTGATCGTATTATTGATGCAAGTATAAGAGTTCTTACTAAAAAGATTTTTGAAGGTTTTGATATTAACTCAAACACATCACGAGATGATATAAGAACTTATATGAGTTCAGTTATTGCTAATCAATTAAATATAGAATTTACATCAGCATTAACTCAATCTAACGAAGCAGTAAATATTGATACTGGTGCTGCTTTACAAAATTTAATAGGTAATTTATTCTCGTTGAATGATACATTAAATTCAAGAGACAAAATGTTTGTTATAGAATATAACGATCAACCTTTATTTGGATTAAATATTTTAAGTGATGATAATTTTAAGAATATTTTCTTAAAGAGATATAGTAATGAATTATCAAAAACTGCTATTGATACTTTAGCGGATTCATTAAAAGAATATAAAAAGATTTATCCAAACCGAGTTAATAGTTTATTAACTAATGTTTCAAATACTATCTCATACAATCCGACTTATAAAAAAATTACTTTAAAACCGTTAAATGATGATAATTTATTAGTTAAATATAATGTAACTAATTTTGATATCCAAAACCTATATAGCCAATTCGGAATTACACCAACACCAGGACATAAAGCAACGTTGCTAAACAATCCTGACGATAAATCGAATAGTGATGTTGAACCTTACGGAATTATTCAAGCACTTAACAATACATTATTTAGTTCTAATGATAATGTTAATAACAAGCACTTAGTTAATGTTTATGATGTTTTGATTGCTTGAAATAAAGATGGTTCAATTAAGCCGACTAAATTAGCTAAAGCGTTTAATTTAACAATTAATCCATCGGTAACTAATTCTAAGATTATTAAATATCGAAGTGAAGTTAAACCAGAATTAGTTAATGTAATTCAAGAATCTAAGAATATTCTAGTTTTACGTAATTGATTAGGTGATATTGTTTATGAAGAAACTTATCAAAATGATCAATGACCAACTGAACAAGAATTAAAAAATATTACCTCAACAGCTACTAGCACATTAACAATTGATCCTTCTACAAGATTCTTATATGATAATGGAAAATTAGTAAGAATTAATAATCTTCATTTAATCTATGAAATTAGATTAGGGAATGTTACTAGAACATTTGATAAATACGAAGATGCTTTTAGCTATATCTGAAGAGTTATCAGAGTTAGCTCAACTAAGATTAATAATTTATCTAATTAGATAAATTTAAAAACAACTTTATTAATATTCTTATTAAGATTAATAAAACGTTGTTCGTATTCGGTAATTACATTATCTTTTATTAAATCATCGTTTTCATCTAGGCTGTGCAAGTCGCGAGTTAAAGCGATGATTTTTATTTGATCATTTGATTGTATTGTTTCGATCGCATACTCAAATAATCCATCATTATCAGTTTTAAATTCAATAACACCATCAGGTTTTAAAATTCTTTTATATTTCATTAAGAATTCTAAATCCACCAAACGTTTTTTTGCGTGACGTTTCTTAGGTCATGGATCTGAAAAATTTAAGTAAATTTTACTAAAAATTTGCTCAGGAATATTTTCTTGAATTATTGCAAAATCACCGTTTAAAATCGATAAATTTTGTAAATTTTCGATATCAGAAAACTTATTTATCATTTTTAAAATAACTGTTGCATTTTTTTCGATTCCTAAATAATTAATATCAGGATTATTTAATGCTTTTTGATAAATAAAACCACCTTTACCAGAACCGATTTCTAAAACATTATTTTTATTGAAATCAAGGATATCAATTAATTGTTCAATTTTTATAGTATTACGAACCTTTGTAATTTTTAGATTAGCATCTTTGATATTTCTAATACGCATAAGTTAATTATTTATTTTGTATTCTTAAATTGATTTTGACGACTTAGTTCATACAACGCACAGATTACACTGTTTGATAAATTAAAACTCCGAATATTATCATGCATTGGAATTTTTACTAAGTAATTTTGATATTTTTCTAATAACTCATTTGGCAATCCACTAGTTTCCTTACCAAAAATAAGAAAAACTCCTTTATTATCTAAATAATCGTTAAAATCGATATTAGATAAATAATTAGTCGCTTTTTTTGTAAATAAAAATAAATTATCTTGAATTTTATTTTTATTTAAGAATTCATCAAAACTTGCGTATTGTTTTAATTCTAGTTTATCTCAATAATCCAATCCTGCTCTTTTAAATTTTTCATCTGTAATAAAAAAGCCAAAAGGATGAATCATATGTAAAGTTGCGTTAAAACCAACACAACTTCTAGCGATGTTTCCTGCGTTTCTTGGATCTTGTGGTTGGTATAAAACAATATTAATTTTTGATGACATATCTATATAATTTTAATTATTAAAATATAAAATAAAAATAGTATATTTTACAAACTTAAAATATTAAATCTGGTATATGAGTAAAAATTATAAAGATACATTATTAATGCCTTCAACTAATTTTGAGATGAAGGCTAATCTTTCAACTAAAGAAAGTAAGATTCAACAACAATGATTAGATGATAATATTTATCAATTAAGATTAGAAAAAAATAAGAATAATAAAGAGTTAATCTTACACGATGGCCCTCCATATGCTAACGGGAATATTCACGTTGGTCACACGATGAATAAAATCATTAAAGACATCATTGTTCGTAGATGATTAATGCAAGGGTATTATAGTCCATATATCCCTGGGTGAGATACTCATGGGTTACCAATCGAACATGCTGTTCAATTGAAACTTGGGCAAGAACAATTCTTTAAATTATCAGTATTAGAACGCATGGAAGTATGTCGTGATTTTGCTATTAACCAGATTAAAAACCAAAAAGAACAATTCAAAACTCTTGGTTTAATTACTGATTTTAAAGCTTGTTATTACACTTATGATAAGCAATATGAGATAGACCAATTAAAAGTCTTTGCTAAGATGATTAACGAAGGTTTAGTGTATCAAGATTACAAACCGATTTATTGATCTTGATCATCTAAATCAGTTTTATCTGATGCTGAAGTAGAATATAAAGAAGTTAAAAGTCCAAGTATTTATGTTAAGTTTAGAACTTTAGATAATGATTTAATTGGTAAAGATGTTAATTTAATTATTTGAACAACTACCCCTTGAACTTTACCATCAAATTTAGCTATCTCAGTTCACCCAGAATTTGAATATACACTATTCGAATCTGACCAACAAAAATACTTAGTTGGTTCAAATTTATACGATAAATTAGTAGAAAAATTTCAATTCAATTCACCGAAAGTAATTAAGAAAATTAAAGGATATTTACTTGATCGCATTGAATATGCACACTGTCTATATCCAGACAAAAAAGGTCTTGTTGTTTTAGGAGAACATGTTAGTGATTCTGATGGTACAGGGTTAGTGCATACTGCTCCTGGATTTGGGTTAGACGACTTTTTAGTATGTAAGCGCTATAAGATTGATGCTTACGTTCCGATTAATGATGAAGGTTGTTTTGATAACACTGTATATGATCAATCTTTAGTTGGTGTTTTCTATGACGATGCTAATAAGATTATTGCTAAGCAACTTGAAGAGAAGAATGCATTATTAGGATTAGATTTCATTAAACACCAAGCAGCACATGACTGAAGAAGTAAAAAACCAGTTATATACCGTGCTACTAAGCAATGATTCATTAATATTAAGTCAATTAAAGAACAATTGATAAATAATATTAAAAGTGTTAAATATCCAAACGAACGTTATGAAAAAAGAATGTTAAGTATGATTGCTGAGCGTTCTGACTGATGTATTTCTCGTCAAAGAACATGAGGTTTACCGATTCCGATTATCTTTGATGAAAATAAGGAACCAATTCTTGATAAAGAGATTATTGATAACACAATCAGAATTATGGAAACTGAAGGTGTTCAAGCATGATACCAACATGATGCTAAGTATTTCTTAACTAATAAATACGATCCAAGAAAAACTTATTACAAAGAAACTGATATCTTAGATGTTTGATTTGACTCAGGCACTTCATTTAATATATTAAAACACAATGGTATTAAAAATAAAGCTGCTATCTACTTTGAAGGAAACGACCAATACCGTGGTTGATTCAACTCAAGCATGATATGTGCTACAGTGATGAACAAAACAGCTCCTTATGAAGAATTAATTTCTCATGGATTTACTCTTGATGAAAAAGGATTCAAGATGTCAAAATCACAAGGAAATGTTATTGATCCATTGACAATTATCAAAGATAAAGGTGCTGATATCTTAAGATTGTGAGCTGCTTCAATTGATTATTCAAATGACCACAGAATTGGTAACAAGATAATTGAACAAAATAGCGAAATTTACCGTAAAATTCGTAACAGTTTATTCAGATTTATTCTCGGTAATTTAAACGATTTCGACTTTAAAGATTTAAAAACTTACAAACTTAGTTTAGCTGATTTATTAACAATTAATCAAGTGAATAAATCTTTTAGAAAAATTGATCAAGCTTATTTAAATTATGATTATTTAGAAATTACTAAAGAAATCAATAAGATGATCGTTGATCTGTCATCTTGATACTTCGAATTGATTAAAGATAGTTTATATTGTAATAAAAAAGATGATAGTTCAAGAAGAGCTATTCAAGCTACTTTAAATTACATCTTTATTAATGCTTTATACCGAATTGCACCAATTTTAGTTCATACTTGTGAAGAAGTTTACAGTTTCTATACCGCTCCTAATAAAGAAAAATCAATTTATTTAATTAATCCTCCAAGTTTATTTGAAATTAAAACTGATATAGATCTAGAACAATTAGATAATGAATTTAATAATATTAAAGATGCTGTTTATGCTGAAATTGAAAAATTAAGAAAAGACAAGATATTATCTAAATCTAATGAAGCTGTTGTTTATTTATCTAGTCAATATTTAGAAACAAATAAACAACTAGTTAAATCATTAAAACAATGATTGAATGTTGCAGATGTTTTATTTACAAAAAATCAAGAAATCACCGTTAAAAAGACCGATTTCTTAAAATGTTTAAGATGTTGAAACTACTTTAAAGAATTAAGTAATAAAAACAACGAAATTTGTGATCGTTGCAGTGAATTAGTTTAGATGAAAAAGATAGCTATAGTATATGGAACAAATCTTGGTACAACTGAGTTGATTGCCAAGAAAATCAATAATCAAATTAAATATCCAACAACATTATTAGATGTAACAAAAACCAATGTTGATGAAATTAATCAATATGATGTAATTATTTTTGGTACATCAACTTGAGGGACTGGCGATATCTTAGATGTTTGATTAGATTTCGAATTTAAACGTCTTGATGTAACTAATAAAATATTTTTACTATTCGGGTGTGGGGATAGTCAAACTTATCCTTACACTTTCTGTGATGGTGTCGGAAAGTTATTTGATATTCTTAACCGTAAAAAAGCTAAAATAATCGGAATGATTGATAAAAAAGAGTATGAATATAACTTTGAAGAGTCAAAAGCTTATTATAAAAATAAGGTTGTTGGCTTACTAATTGACCAAGATTCTCAGCCTGATAAAACTGATTGAAGAATTACTAACTGAACTAGCTTAATTAATGAAAAATTAAGTTAGATACTATAAAATTTCATAATTTTTATTAATTTTTCTTTTGTTATAATATGTATGATAATGGACCTAATACTGAATTTTCATTATTTCAGAAGGTTTTTCATATATCTACAAAATTAATATTGCTTTCAAAATTGCAATTGGCATACAATAATGGATAACAATCAAAACAATTACAACCAACCTGGCCAAGGAAACGACCAATACCAACAACAATCATCATTAGTATCATATGGATATGATGCTAATGGTAATCCTGTAAGCGATCCTTCATTAGCTGTTTATGATGCTAATGGGATGCTTATTAACCAGAATCAACCAGATCAAAATCAGCAATACGACCAATATGGAAATCCTGTTGGTATGTTATCAGGTAACACTTATTCTCAAGAAAATGACCCTTATTATCAACAATACAATCAATCAGGTCAAAATCAACAACAATACGATCAATACGGAAATCCTGTAGGCATGTTGCCTGGTAATCAATCGCAAGATCCTAACCAGCAACAATATGATCAATACGGTAACCCAGTTGGTATGTTACCTGGCTCGAATCAAGGGCAAGATCAACAATTTGATCAATATGGTAACCCTGTTGCTATGTTACCTGTTGGTCACTCTGCACAGTCACAAGATCAAAATCAACAATTTGATGAATATGGTAACTCAGCAGTTGGTATGTTACCAAATGGTTCGACACAATCACAAAACTCTAACCAACAACAATTCGATCAATATGGCAACCCTGTTGGTATGTTGCCTAGCGGTAATCAAGGACAAAATCAAATGCAACAATATGACCAATACGGTAATCTAATTGAAGCTTTACCGTCTTCACAAGACCAATCTCAATATCAACAATACGATCAATATGGTAATCCAGTAGGTATGTTACCAAGTGGTGATCAAGGTTATGATCAAAACCAAATGCAATACGATCAATACGGAAACCCTATGGTTCAATACGATGAATATGGCAATCCAATTGGTATGTTGCCTAATAATCAAGGTTATGATGGTTATGGGCAAGAACAATATGATCAAAACCAACAAATGGAATATGATCAATATGGTAATCCAGTTCAACAAGAACAGTGAGATGAATATAATCAACAAAACAATGCTTTAGTTGCTCAAGATTGAGAACAAGAACAACAACAAGAAGAAGTTCAACCAGTTGAAGAACAACCTGAAAATAATGTTATTGCTGCACAAGAAGATGACTTAAGAAACTTCTTAAAGAACAACACTGGTACTGAATTAATTTCTTACTATGACGAAGAAGAGGAAGAAAAACCTCGTAAGAAAAAACCTCGATCTGCTAACCAAACAAGAGGTTTATTACCTGAATTAGCAACAGTTAATCAACCTGACCAAACTCCAGTTACACCTGAACTTAATTCAAAACCGATTTACGACGACTCTGATGAAGAATTATCAACTGATGAATTAGATGATGACGATCTATTAGAAGGGACAATTCAAGGTGCTCAAGAATCTGATGATCAAATAAATGAAGAACAAGATGATCTAGAGGATGAAGAAGAAGGTGTTATCAATTTACCGATTGAAGATATCGAATCTGCTTTATTACCTAAATTTGAAGAAATTCAAAGAGCAAGCTTACAAGAAATTCAAAAAGTTAAATTAGAAAGTGCAGAGAATTTAAAAGTGTTACAACAAGTAAATGATGAACTAAAAACTAGTAACAGCGAGTTAAAAAATACTAACGATGAATTACGTAATTCTAACGAAGAATTAAGAAATTCTAACGAAGAATTAAGAGTTTCTAACCAAGAATTAAAGAATTCAAATTCAAGAATTGAAAACCAATTACAAGTATTGCTAGAAAACATTAACGATATTAAGAATAAATCAAGTGAAACTAAAGATGAAAGTGAAGACAGACAATTCAAACTAGAAGAACGCTTAGAACAATTAGCTAATAAACTTGATCAAACTAGAGAAATTATTGATGAATCTAAAGAAATTTCTAGAGAAACTTACCAACAATCTAGTAATGAATTAATTCAAAGCTTTGAAAAGAGAATTGAATTATTAACTGAAAAATTGAACCAAACTCAAGCTGCGTTTAATTTAAGTCAAGAAGCAAAAGAAAAACAAGACAAAGACTTTGCTAGCAAATTAGATAGAATTATCGAAGAATCTAAGGAAGCAAAAGAAAAACAAAGCAAAGAATTTACAACTAAGATTGAAGAAATTATCGAACAATCTAAAGAAGCGAAAGAAAAACAAAGCAAAGAATTTACAACTAAGATTGAAGAAATTATCGAACAATCTAAACAAGCAAAAGAAAAACAAGATAAAGATTTTGCTACAAAATTAGAACAAATTATCGCTCAATCAAAAGAAGCTAATGCTAACTTAGAAAACCGCTTAAAAGAATCTTCTTCTAATATTGAAGGTAAGTTAGAAAATAAATTTGAAGCTTTTGCTGATAAATTAACTGAAATTACTTCTAAGAAAATCAGTGAAAAGATGGTTGAACAAGAAACTGCTAAGAAGAATGAAATGAATACATTACAATCTTCTTTACAAAAAGCGTTATCTGATGTTGTAAGTAAAGTAGAGAACTACGCAAGTCAATCACAATTACAATCTCAACACTTAAACCAAACTTTATCTTATCACCAACAACAAATTAACAACTCTTTAAGACAATCTGCTCAAATGGCACAAATGGCTCAAATGGCACAAATTAATCAAATGAGTCAAATGTTGCCTCAACAAATGATGGCAATGGGAATGAATAACCCTTACGGTGGTTTTGGTCATAACCACCCAATGATGCCTCCTGTTCATCAATATCAACAATTACCTCCACCTCCTCCAGCACCAGCACCAGCACCAGCACCGATTATTCAAAACCCATTACAATTACCAGGTGAAAACCCAACATTATTTGAAAAATTAATGCTGGCTAATATGTTTAAACAAACTATTAATCCACCTCAACCGCAACAATTACCTCAATTACCTCCACAACAACCGCAACAATTACCTCCTCAAATTTTAGCTTTACCTCCTACAGTAGTTCAACAACCACCTAACTACTTAGTACCTCAAGCTCCACAAATTATTCACTCACCAGCTCCAAGACAAAATGATTTTTACAACAATCGTATTAACGAACGTTTAATGATTGATGATGCTTACAACGCTGGTTATGATGAAGCTATGTATGAAATGGAAAACCATTACTACCCACAAGCTGCTTATGAATATCCAGAATACGAAGAAATTCAACCATCATTCAGAAGACGCGGGGGAAGAGCTAAATTCGATCCTTACGGTAACAGATAAAACTAAAATAACAAAATCGATATAAATCGACAATGAGAAAAAACCCTAATTCTGAATTCGAAACTGGTCAGTTTGATGATCAATCCGATAACGTCTTTCAGGATGTCTATGACACTGGATTTGACGATGGATATATCAAAGCAAACCAAGAAAATTTATTAGCAAACCAGTATAGACTTAAAAGTAAATTTAGTTATCATAGTTCTGATAACAATACTTTTAATACACAAGCAGAATTAGAAGAATTAAAAAAACAAAGTGCTCAAGTAAATGATGATATCGATTATTATCAAAAAGTACAGTCTGAAATAGCTGATGAAAAAAAACGCTTATTACAAGCTATTGATGATTTAGAAGCTAACGAAGATCAATTTCATCCAGAAGAATTTGAAGATGAAAGAAACTATTTATTAAACGAATTAGATCGTTTAGATAATGAACTGTGATATATTGAGCAGTATAAAAATGATTCTATTGATTTTGTTAATAAATTAAATGATCGTCTAAAAAAAGAAGAAGCTAATATCGATTCTTATAATAAAGAATCAGATAAAAATATTCGAACTAATTACATCAAAATTGATGAATTAAAAGATAAGTTAGCTACTGAAACTGATGAATACAAAAATTTATTAAATTCTTCAACAAGTGAAATTAATGATATCGATCGTCAAATTTCGGAATTACAAAATTTAATTGACGAAAAAATTTCACAATTGAATAAAGATTCTTACGGTATTAAAGCCTTAGATGATTTCGCTAGAGAACATTTAAAAAAACAGATCAATGATCTAATTTCTCAGCGTAACACTTTAGAAAAGGCTAAAAAGATGCATCTTTATAACCTTAATTTAAAGAAAGAATCGATTAAGCGTTATAAAGAACAATTACAAAAATATCTAAATTCTTTAAAACAAATGCGCAATGAGCATAATAACAAACTAAAAGGTTATGCTCATAATTTAGATAACTTAAAAAGAGAAGTAGAAAAAGCAAAACGCAGTTTTGACGATCAAAAAAGCAAAATTTTACAAGCTAAAGCTAATGCTGATCGTTATTTTGAACTACGCAAAACTGATCTACAAAACGCATATAGAAAAGCTAAAAAAGCTGTTCTTGAAGCGAATAAAGCTCAAGCTAGAAATATTCAGCAAAAAGACTATTTAGTTTTAAAAAACAATAAAGCTGAGCGTTTATTAAATAAATTAAGAGACGATAAAGATCGTCTAAAGATTGCTAACCTGTCATTTGAGTCAATGCGTAGGCAATCTATTGCTATATTAAATAATCTGCAAAGTGAATTAAATCAAAAATATAGCATTTTAGAAGAAAAAAAACATAAACAAGACGCTTTAGTTAATGAAAAAATTAGCGAGCTTGAAACATATCGCTCTGAACTTAACGAAGATAAATTAAAGTTCGAAAGAGAAAAAGAAAATCAAGAACGTAGATATAAAAGCTATGAAGCTTCTTTAAATAAGAAACGTCAAGAAATTGATGAACTTTTCTTAGAAGCTAATAATAAACTAAACCAAGCGTCGCTGAAAGAAGATAACCTTCATAATCAAAAACGTGAAATCTTATCTAAATTAAGAAATCTTGAACAATTAAAAATCGAGATTGATCAAAGAAAACGTGATTTAGATCAAAAAGAAATTCTTGATCAACAAATGATTCGTAAGATTCAACTTGATGTTGAATCTGAACGTTCTGATTTGCAAAGAATGCTTTTGATTGAACGTAAAAAAAATGACGAACGTGAACAAGAGTTAATTCAATACGAACGCGAAATTAAACGTCAGCAAACTGACTTTGAAAACAACGTTAGTTACGAACAAAAAAAACTATCTGAGCGAGAAAAAGAATTAAAAGAAGGTTATGAGCGACTTGAACAAAAACAAAATGAAGTTCAAGAAAAAATTGATGAGCTTAACGATGAAATAGCTAAAGCTCAAAAAAGTAAGCAGTCATCATTACTACTTGAACAAAAGCTTAAAAACGAACTTGAAAATTTAAACACAAGTAAAAGTAATCTAGAACTACAAAAAGAAGAATTAAATCAAAAATCACGTAAGATGATTGAAGATTTTAAAGCTTTTGAACAGGATTTAAAACGTCAAAAAGAAGATCTTTCAATCTATGAAAAAAATCTACAAAAGAAAGAAGCTTCTTTAGTTAATTACCAAAATGATGTAACGATTCAAAAAAATGAAGCATTTCACAAGTCTCAAGTAATGCATCAAGAACTTGAACTTAAGAAAGCTCATCTTGAAAATGAATTGAGAAAGCTTAGTAATGAAAGAAAACAATTAGATCTAGATAAAGAAGAAAACTATAAGCTTAAAAAATCAATTGATGATGAAATTAGAGAATTAGCTAAAAAAAGAAGTGATTTAGAAATCTATCAAAACAATATCGAGAATTTTAAAGCTAATTCAATTGCTAAAATTAATGATATCGAATCTGATTTAGTTAGAAAACGAACTGAATTAGAACAACTTAAAAAAGATCAAGAAAATCATTACAACGAACTTAATACACGTTTAAGTAATGAATTAGATGATTTAGAACAACAAAAGAAAAAATTTGCTCATCAAAAACAACAAAAATTTGAGGAGTTCATTGAAGCTAAAAATAAGTTAGACGTTAAAGAAAACGAATTACTTATATATGCTCAAAAAGTTAATGATCGCTACAGCCAATTAAAAACAATTGAAAAAAATAATAATGCTAAAAGCGATGAAATTAAGTTAAAACTTGAAGAATTTAAACGTGCTGAAATTGAATTTATTAAGCAAGACGAAGCAATCAAACAAGAACGTGTTAAATTTGATAATCAAGTTAAATTACTAGAAGCTGAATATAATCAACGTAATGTAGTTTTACAACTTCAAGAAGAAGAGATAAAAAGAAGAAAACTAGAACAAGATCAACAAGAACTTCAAATTAAAAAAGATATTAAACGTCTTGAAGAAGAAAGAAATAACTTTGACGAAGAAAAACGTAATAAATACAATAAGATTTCTAAGCTTCATTTAGAAATTCAAAAACAACGCAATCAGATTGAAAACGAACAACGCGAAATCGATAAACAAAAAGATGAATTAGTTGCAATTGCTCGCGAAGGTAAGTTAAAAAAACAAGAAATTGACGACAAGTTGTTAATTCTTGAAAAAAAGGAAAAACAATTTAAAGAAGAAGATGAGTTGTTAGCTAAAAAACGTATCGATTTAATCCAAAGAATCGGCGTTTTAAAATCTGAAATTAATCAAAAAAATGAAATCTTATCTTTACGTTCAGCAGAATTAAATGAAAAAACTAGACAACAACAACAAAAAGAAGCTGATTTACAACGTAAGATAGATTCTTTAGAATCTGAAAAAGAACAATTTTCGTTTGATCGTAAAGCGGAATTTGAAAAAATAAAAAAAGAAAAAGAACAACTATCTGCTAAGGAAAAAGAAGTAAATAATGCGATGACCAAAATCAATTTAGCTTTCGCTAAATTAGATTTAATTCGCAAGAATAATAAAGCTGATAAATCTAAAATCAATGATCAATTAGCTTTATTGAATGAAAAGAAAGAAAAAATTGACCGCGAAAGCGAATACTTAGACAGTAAAAAAACTGAGTTTATTACTCGTTTAAGAAAAATTGAAAATGATCTTGAAGTTGAAAAACAAAAAGTTCTATTAGATCGTTCTAATGTTGATCGAATCATGGCAGATCAACAAGCTTTGTCACGTGATCTTGAGAATAAATACCGAACTCTTGAAACTGAAAAACGTAATTTTTCTCAACAAAAAGAAAACGACTTAAAAGAAATTGATGAGTTTTACCAACAAGTTCAACAAAAAGAACGTAATCTAAGCTTCAAAATAGAAGACTTAAAACAATTACGTTACATTTTAGAAAAAGAAAGTTTCAACGTTAATTCTAATAAGAAAGAATTAAAAATTAAGATTGAACAATATCAAAAATTAGCTAAATCAATCAAGAATGAACAAAACAAATTAGCTCACGAAAAAACAAGTTTTTTTAATAAAGTTGAACAACTAAAAGATCAATTAAATCAAAAAAATAATAAAATTGAAATTCTTCGTTCGAAAATTATTCGAAATTATAAAGAACAAGAAAGAGAAAAACGCATCTTAGAAGAACAAAAGTTTAAGAATGCTGAACTACGCAAATCTTTATTAAAAAAACAACAAGAATTACATAAAGAACGCGATCTACTAAATTTAGCAAAAAATCAACAATTCCAAGAAATCAAATTTAAAAACGAAGAAGTTGAAAATAAACTAAAACAGATCGTAAAAGAAAAACACAAAGTTAGTAATATTAAGCAAGAAGTTGATTTTAAGACACAACAACTATCTAACTTACAACAACTTGTTAGTAAACAAAAAGCTGATCTTCAAAAAGAGTTAGAGAAAAACGCAGAAAATTCTCAACGCTTACAAGAAACAGAAAGATTACTAGAAGAGAAAAAACAAAAACTTCGTTCTGAATATAATAAGGCAAGAAAAATCTTAACATCTGCAAAAGCTACTGATAATGCTTTAAAGAAAAAACAAGAAGATATCCAGAACCAATTTAAAAAATTAGTTCAACTAAATAAAAAAATCCTAGATGCTAGAAATAATCTTTTAAAACAAAGAAGATTAATTCAAGAAGAAATTAAGAAAAACAATATGGCAAACTTCCAAAATCCTTACCCTAATTTTTTAAATCCAAATCAACAAATCGTACCAAATCAAGGAGTATTACCAATGCAATCTCCTCAATTTGTTGGTTTAGCATACCCACCTCAACCTACATTTGATATCAATAATCCTTTGATGCAAATGCAACAAATGATTAACAATCAGCAGATGTTCATTATTCAAAAAGAACACCAATGAGCTTTACAAGAAGCGAACAAGAAAAACTCTAAATTAACTAAACAATTAAAACAATTAAAACAACACAAAAAAGCTTTTGCAGAAAACGCAACTCAACATTTAACTTACCACAATCAACTAAACGCTGATAACTCTTATAAGATTAATTCATTACACAACTTACTAAACCAAGTTGCTGTTAACACTGAAAAACGCATTAAGAAAATTGAAAGCGATTTAGAACAAAAGCGCATTGATCAAAGTCAAATAACTTCTAGAGAATTAGAAGAAATTTCTGCTAATTCAAAATTAGTAGAAGAAATCAAAAATATTCTTAATGAAACAAAACAACAAACAAGCGATTCACAAAATCTTAATACAAACGAATTTAGGAGTTTATTTAACGAAATTAAATCTGATTTTAAAAACCAAGTAGATTTATTGAGAAACGAAAAAGAAGAATTCAATTCAAGAATAAACCAATTATCTCAAGTAATCGAAAAAAGTCCTATTGAAGTTAAGAAAACATTAGAATACCAAGATCAAAAATATCAAAAAATGTTCGATAACTTAAAAAATTCTTACGAACAGAACATTAGTTTGCTAAGAAACGAAAATCAGGAATTGCAAAAACGTTTATCTGGTTTATATGAAGAGATTTCTGAAATAAAAACAAATACAGAAAAAATTAAAGCAACTCCTCAAAAAACAGAAGCTAAACCATTCCAAGATGATTTAAACTCTATATACAATGAAAACCTTAGAATGTATCAAGAAAGAAGTAAAATTTTTGATCACAATCTAAACTCGAATTTAAGAATTGATTTAAATCACAAAAAGGATGTTTCTAATAGTAAAAAAGAACGCATCAATCAATTAGCAAATGAAATTAAAACAATTAAAGAACTAATTGAAAAAAAGAAAGCTAAGTAGCATTAAAAATGAATAATAAAGATCAATCAAAAGCGTTGTTACAAGATGATATTATAGAAAGAAGAGAAGAATCTACCTTCTTTTCTAACTATCAACCTCCCCAAGTTAATTATCGTGTAAATTGTCAAGAAGAATACACTAAAGAACAAGAAGCTGAAGATGATGCGCTAATTGCTTTATTAACAGAACAATTAGAACAACTAAAAGCACAATTGTTAAATGAAATAAATTCAGATAACGATGCAAAACAAATAACTAAACCAACTTCAGAAGAAGATAATTTAACAGCATTAAGACAAAATATCATTACTCGAATAAAGCTGTTAGAAAACTTATATAGAAATTTCTATAACAACGATTTTGATAGCTCTAACATTGATCGATTATCTGTTCAAGATTTAGTTGAACTTAAGAAAGAATATTATTCATTAAATAAAACGCTTACAAAAGTTCAGTTAGTTTTTGATGAAATTAATAGACATTCAGCAACAATAGCGGACGAAATTAGCAAAGCTAATATTAAGCCGTGATTATTTTATTTAAATAATAAAGAGTTCAATTCACAAAATGAATTTTTAACATACTTATTTGAATTAAAACTAGATGCTAAAACTAAATTAGTTAATTTAGAACAATCAATTGATTGAATCGCTAATGAGATAAGATCATTATCTAACTCTAGTAATAAACAATTAGATAATATTGAAAATAAATTAATCGTTCAAGATAACTTAACAAAAAAAGATCTAGAAGATTTAAAGCAAGATCTACGTATCGATCTTAGCTCAACAACTAAAAAAGACCTGGATTTATTAAAAAATCAATTAGCCATTGATTTTAATAAAATCGCTAAAATCGATTTAGATAAATTAAGAGAAGAAATTAAAGTTGATATTAATAACATTAATAAACAAGATCTGATTAACAAACAAGATCTAGAAGCGTTAAAACAATCAGTTTTAAAAACACAATTAGAACTAATTGAGATTAATGAGAAAAAATTAAATGAATTGAAGCAAGAACACCAAGCGCAACTAGAATTAACTAAATATTCACAACAATTTATAGCTGAACAATTAGCTTTAGCAATCATTAAGCAAGAAAAAATTCTAGAAGAAAAACTGCAATCTTTAAAAGATCTTCGACCGATTAATATCACAGAAACAACAGTACCAGCATCGCCAATTATTACTGTTAAACCGGATTATTACGATGATCAAGAAAAAGAATTAAAACCAATTCAATCAAAAGAACAAAAAGAAGAAATCCAACAAGAATTACCGATTCAAAATGTTTTTGTGGTTAAAGAAGAAGATTCTGAAAATGAAGCAGTAATTTTAACTAAAAAGATCAATGAATTAAATCCATTAATTGAAACTAACATCAAAATAGAAGCTAGAGATTCGATTGTTCCGGAAGTTGTTGATCAAGATGTTTCAGTTGAAAAAATTGAAAACATCACAATTAACGAAGAAATTGATGATATTAAAGATTTAAGCAATATTGTTAAGAATATTCAGGTAGAAAATCAAAAATTAGATCAAATCAAGAAAAATATTCAGGAACAAAATATTCAGATTTCAACAATTGATTCTAGCTATGTTTTACAAGAAGGTGTAAATGTTCAAGTTCCAAATGAACTGCAAAATCAACAACCTGAAATAGTTGGTAATTTTGAATCCGAAACTTCTCCATTTAGTCAATTAACTAAACAAGAAATTCCTAATAATCAATTAGCTAATCAAGAATTAAATAATAAAAATCAAAAACTATCATTAGGTCAATTAAATGAATTAAATAAAGTAATTGATTTAGAATCATTGCAACCAGAAATTTTAACGCCCAATGTCGTTGTAGAACAAAGTGCAGTTGCTTTAAATAACAATCAATACAACTTTGATATTTTAGAACAACTAAGACAAAAATATCAAGAAGATAAAAAAGCTCTTGAATTAAAACAAGAAGAATCAAATGTTCAAATTCAAGCTCTTAATGAACAAATTAGTCAATTAAAAAATCAATTGATCAAAAATCAAGAATTAAATCAATCTGAAATCATTAAGAAAACAACTGAGTTTAAAGATGTTTTAGAAAATCAAAAAATTGCGTATGAAGCAATCTTAAATCAACATAAAGAAAGATATGAAAATGAGCTTATCAAAAGTAAGAATGATTTCATAAACTTAATTAACGAAAAAATTCAAATTAAAACCGACGAATTATTAAATGAAAAGGAAAGTGATTTCGATCAAATTAGAGATACTTACCTAAATGTTCTTAACGAACAACAAAAAGAATATGATAAACAAATTAAGCAAAAACAAGTTGAAATTATCACTAAACTAAACCAACAAAAAGAACAGTTTGACGATATTATTAGATTAAAAAATCTCGAATGAAATCAATATCAAGAAATATTAATCAATAAAAATAATAAAGCTCTAGACGAATTAGAAAAACAAAAAGAAAAATACAAAAACAGTAATAAGGTTGATCAAATTAATGTTAATGCGATTAATGAAAAAATTAATAAATTAAAAGAAGAACAACAAAAAAATCAAACAATTATTGATGAATACAACAAATCAAAAGAATCGTTCTTAAACAATATTCATAATATCTATAACAAAGATAGCATTAATTTAATTACTGATGAAATAACAACTAAAGTTTCTGAAAAATTCAATCAAGAAATTTCTCGACTAAAAGAAAATACTTATAATTACTACCCTGATTATTCTGGTTATTATGGGTATTATAACGATCAATATGACCAATATGATGAAGGTTATGTTGATGAAAATGGAATGTATTTCGAACCTGTTGATGTTGAATTAGATCCTGAAATTATAGAACAATTTAATTATGGTTATGAAAACGGATTAAATGACTATGAATATGATCAAAACTATAATTATCAAGATCAAAACCAAGAGGCTTACATAAGTAAGTATCAAAACAATCAATCATCATCTGATGAATTCATTCCAGATCAAAACGATAATCAATTTGATTATGATGATAATTATGATGGAATTAATCATTACAAGACGGAAGATGTAGTAATTATTAATGATAAAATTCAAGAACAACTAAACAATGATCAATCATTAAAAATTAGAAAACCAGGTGGTTGATTTGCTAAAAAAATTTATCAAGCGCAAGCTGGTGAAAAAGAAAAAATCCCTCAAAAAATGAGCGGAAGACGCGGTGTATTCAAACGCGTAAATAAAGGAAGATTATCTAAGAGCGAAATTAAACAATACGCTAATAAAATTATTAACTCAAACAAGTAGAAAAAGACATTATGGAATTAATTCATTCAGAACAGATAAAAAACTGAATTAGTCAAAACCTGACCACTAATTTTACGCGTGGTTTCTTTGTTGATGTTTTATTTTCTACAAAAAAGACTAAAAAGGTATCAGTAATTTCTGGTTTGGATTATTGCGGACAAACGGAAATTATTAGTGAAATCTATTCTAGATTTAACTCACAAAACTTATTAAATAGTCTTTATTTAGTAGATTTAAGTTCTGTTTATGTTAATGATGAAACTAAAATTGATGATTTCTTAAATAAAATTAAAGATATTAATAATGCTTTCTTTATTATTAGTAATATGAACCAACAAGAAGGGACAAAAATTTGGTTTAAACAAATTGCTAAGATTGCTAAAAAGCAAAACATTATATTTTACTTGTTTGTAAACAACTCTGGTATTCTTTATAATAAGATTATCGATCATTATAACTTTAATCACTTTTTCCTAAAACCCTTTAGATTTAGTGAATATTTAATTACTAAAGAAAAGTTTAGTGATATTAATTTTGTAGATTACTATGATTATTTAAATTCATACAGTCCTATTTTAGCAAGATTTAACGATAAAGCTGATGCGCAGATTTTATTTTTTAATCAAATTGTTAATTTATTTAGGCATGATGTTTATGAATTATTTAACAAGAAGTATTCAATTAAAACTTGCATGTCATTATTAAATGTTGTTGTTTATGCTGATATTCCTTGTTTTAATCTAAATTTACTGTCAAAAGAACTTGATATCGATTTTGAGGAATTACTAGAAATCATTAGGATTTTAGATAAAGCTAAGATTTTAAGGATGATCAGAGTAACTGAAAATGATTTAACTAAAAAACGTGAACCACTTTATTTCTTAGTGTTCTATCACCCGATTAATTACATCATTTTTGAACATAATAATTTATCAATTTCTGATCTAATGAATAACACCAAGGTTTTATTATCAGCATTTATTAGTGCAACTAACTTTGATGAAGTTCTAGAAATTGTTTATGATTATCATGTTTCTTGAACTGAACAAATAACTTTGATTGACAAACATAGAAAAAGGGCATATATTTTAGGTATCAATAATAATGAAATTGGACCAATTTTAAATGCATTAACTTGAAAACATAGTTATCGCGTTAATTATTTAAATCAAAATGATTTAATTAATTTAATTGCTAATCGTGAACTTAAGAATTTCAAGAAGTATCAAATTTTATAAAATAAAACATTATGGCTAGAACTAAAAAAAATAAAACAGAAAATAAAAAAACAAAAAAAAGAGCTAAGAAAGAACAACAAGAAGTAGGTGTTGCTAAAAATCTAGCTAATAACCAACCAGAGCTTTTAAACGTAAAAGTTGAAAGTGAATTTGAACAAGAAGATGATCTTGATTTTAGTAATAAATCAATTTTAAACGATGAAAACATCATCTTTTCTGGAGAAATAAGAACTAACAAAAGCCATTTAAAAAATAAATATTTTGATTCTGTTTTAGATGAAGAAGATTTGCTTCAAGCTGAATTTGACGAAATTAAACTTAAGTCTAAGAAAAGTTTATTAACTAAGAAAAAGAAAAAAGAAGATCGTACAGCTCAAGCGATCAAAGAATCGATTAGTAAACGTTTTGACGGTTTTTTTGATGAAACTGATCAATCTTTAATTACTGATACGATTTATGACGGCGATTACAAAGAACAAGAAGAAAAAGATATAATAGAACAAGCTAAAAACTTTTCTACTGCTAGTGATATTATTGAAGAAATTATCTATAATTCTGAAAAACGCCAACCTATTAACAATAAAGAAGAAGATGTTATTGAAGGTGAAATAAAATCACTCGATCAATTGCCAGAAAATCTTGCTGATTTAAATATTGAAGAGCTAACAGAATTAGAGGAATTATCTGTTAATAATTTAGCTTTTGATAATGAAAAGGAATTTAACGAATTACAACTTAATAAAGAAAGTGTTGTTTATGACGCAATTCCTGCAGATGAAGTAGAAGAAAAAAAAGATGTTTATGAACCAAACATTCATTTAAATATTCAACAACCATTAGAAATAAATGAAGAATTAGTAATTCAATCTGAAGTTATTCAAGAAGTTAAAACTATCACTGAGCCAAATATTCAAAATGAGGTAATATCACAACCTGTCGTAATCAATCAACCAGTTGTAGAATTATCTAGTGAATCATTAATTAATTTATCAGATGCTAACATTCACAAACCGAATGTTGAATCGATTCTACCTCTAATCGAACAAAAAGTTATTGAAATCTCTGAATATCCAGTTCTTTCACCTGAAGTTTTAGAAGTTACGAACTTACCTGAGGTTAATGTTGATCTAATTAATGATGAAGTTATAAAAATCGATGTAGTTGATTTAAGTGAAAATCAAACTAATTCTCAAGAAGTTTATAAACCATCTTATCAATCAATTTCTGAAACAATTGATTACTCTGTTGATTTAAATCATACAATCGATATTGAATTAGAAGGTGTGAATATCGATAAAGAAGTTATTCATATTAATCAAACAAGTAATAAATTAGAAGAAAAAACTCATAAAGATGATTCGATTATCCATTACCAAGTTATCGAAGATAGTGTTAAAGAAAAAGAATTATATGTTGATGTAAATAAAATGAATTCAGCATTAAATTCTGAATTGAAATCAATCACAAAAAAGAAAAAATCATTAGATGAATTAGAAGTCATTCCTGCTGTTGTAGTTCATAGAACAAATAAAAAATCATTAGATGAACTAGAAGTCATTCCAGCGATAACAATGAATAACAATTTCGTTAAACAAGAAGTTATTAATATCCCTGAAAATGACTTCAGAACATTTGATAATTCAGTTAATGAAGAATTAAGCAAACAAAAATCGATTCAAGAATTAGAAGCTTCGCTAAGTCAGATAGAAAATGAAATTAAGGATTCAGGAATTAACATTGAAAATGTTGAAATCATTTTAGATGCAAATATTGTGTCTGATATTGAAAGTATCAAGCAAAATAAACGAGAACTTTTAGTTGAAACTGATAACTTAGTAAACGAAATTGTTTTAGATATTCAAGAAGAAACATTTAAAATTGAACTAGATAAATTAAATGAAGAGTTAACTGATCAAACAATTTATCCGATTCAAAAACGTGAACTTAATTGGAAGTTTAAAGAAGATAACACTCAATATGACATGTTAAGCTTTGATTGTGAAAGCTATAACAATATCATCAAAGAACAAAATGAATTAAAGATGGTAGCTGATTGAATGGATTACTCTTCGTCTCCGTTAATCAAAATTAAACCAGAATCAGTTATTCAACAAGATTTAGAAACTGTTAGCGTTAAATTTAAACCTAACTACAAAAAACTTGATTCTGAATTGTTAGATGACAGAATTTATCCTGTAAATAATAATGATTTAAATTGAGATTTAAAAGAGCTAGACGTTAAATATAATTACATTGATTTTGAATTTGAAAGTTACAACTCGATCATAAAAGAACAGACAGAATTTAAAATGTTCTGTAAAAAAGCAATTGATTACTCAAAAGCGCCTATTATCAGAGTTCTAGATGAATCCACTAAACTAGTGGATGACACAATTGAATTAAATAATTCGGAAACTTTTGCATCATCTAAAACTGAATTGCCAAAATCTAATTTAGAAGTAATTGAAACTACTGAATGAGAGACTGTTGATAATAATTCGACAATTGACTTCCACTCATTGATTAACAAAAAGTTTGATACACCAAAATATTATCTAGAGAATAAACACTCATCTAATACTGAAGAAATCGAATTAAATGAATCTAATTTTGAAGGTATAGATGAAAATATTCTTGAATTAATAAAAGAACAAAAAAGAATTATTAAGGATCGTTTAATTTCTGAAGATAATTTTAATTCTGAAAAATTCTCTAAAGCTTTAACTGAAAAATTAAGAGAAGAAACTAGTAAAATTATCATTAAAAATATTGCTAAGCAATATAACAATATTAATGATATAAATTCATATAAAAAGCCTTTAGTATCGACCGAAATAAAAACAATAAATCCTTTTGTTAACAAAAGCTTAAAGGATAAATTAATTAATTCTCAGGATTTAAGATTAGTTAATAAAGCTAATAAAAAAACTCCAGCTAAATCAATTCTTAACGATTTAAAAGATTTCAAATTTAGAGGACCTAATTTAATATATAAAGAGAACGAACCTAAAAAATTAACAAGTTCAAAATAACAGAAAAATAATCAGACTATCTGCCTGATTATTCAATTTTTATGTCGTATTGACTGAATGAAATTTATTGATAAGTAACTAAACACTTTAATAAGAAAATAATAAGATTAAGAAGAAAATAGTGTGTTTAGTTACTTATATTTTTAATCACCAAAAAGTTTCAGATATTTATTATGAATATCTAATGTTTTTATTTTTGTATCCGGTTCTTTATACGTTTTGTATATATTAGTTCAATTATTTACATATTTGAATGTCCCTTCGTGATTTCTGTATTGTCCAAATACGGAGTTATCAATTGCCATAGAATAATTTGTTGGTGCTTTTGCGGTATTTTGTTTATATATATTATAAAAATCCTCGGTAGCTGAAGATAATGTATCACCAGCAACACTAGTAGCAATTCCGACTTTTCATAATGCTCCAGTTAATCCGCTCTTCTTTTTATTTTTGTTAGCAGCTGATTTTTTTGTTGTTTTGCTATCAGAAGCACTTACTTTTTGTTTTGATTCTTGTTTAGGTCGATTATCAAATAATGAATTACTATTTATAAATTCATTATCTCCGATTGCGAAATTTGAAATCCCGA
This sequence comes from Mycoplasma bradburyae, assembly GCF_024338845.1. Taxonomy (NCBI): domain Bacteria; kingdom Bacillati; phylum Mycoplasmatota; class Mollicutes; order Mycoplasmatales; family Mycoplasmataceae; genus Mycoplasma; species Mycoplasma bradburyae. The sequence continues at coordinate 382,856 of NZ_CP101414.1, forward strand.
ACCCTAAATCATCGTCTATCCCTCCTATTAAGTTTTTCATTAGATTTGATTCAACATCAACATCTGGTTTAATCTTTTTAGGTCTACCGCGTTTTTTAACTACTGTTGGCATAACCTTCATATCAGGCGGCAACAAAACAGCTCCATTATTAGCAATCTCGCTGATGCCTTGAGCATTATCTGTTTTAGTAGTTGTTTTCTTAGTAGCCCTTTTTCTAGTAGCGCCAACAGATTTTGTTGTTGATTTTACTGGCATATTTATTTATTGTTATAAACCTGAATATATTGATGAAGCATATGGGCTTAAGAATGAATACCTAGCTTTTGTTGGAGCAAAGCTAGAATAAACATGCTTTACTTGAGGTTCATTCGAAATTCCGACTGCATATCCATTAGGATCAGGTTTATTTTTGATATCATTTACGATATTACTTATTGTTACGGCAGACTTGCTAATAGATCCGATAACCATCTGACCTATTAAAACTGCAGTTGATATTGCAGCTATGGACCCACCGTGTAATAAGTTTTTATCATTCGTGGTTAATTTTCTCATTTCATCCTCCATTAAAGATATGTAAATTCATCTAAAAAAAGAAGAAAAAAATATTCTTTTAAAGAAATAAAAAAAGTGATTTAAAGTAATTAAATCACTTTTTATTGAATTAAGAATTATTAAAACTTATTTTTTAATTGAATCGCGGTACAATGGCATGCTCATACATCTGGCACTACCCATACCTAATGATAATTGATCACCATTTCAATTTAAAACAGTAATACCAGCATCTCTTAATGCTTGGTTTGTTTTTCGATTACGATCATAACCAATTACTACACCAGGTTCAATTACTAAAAAATTAGTTGCATCAAAATTAGTTTCAACATCAATTTCGATCTGTGTAGAATCTTCGCCGGCAACAGGAATGGTAATTGCTTTTTTGCCTATCACCATTGATAAAAACTCTTCAAGCGATTCATTAAGTTCTTTTCATTCTAACTCTTCTTTTGTTAAGTTAATTTCCCAGATTTTAAGTACACCCATCATATTAGGTGAATATAAGAATTTATCGTAATCTAGCATCGTTAGTCAAGTATCTAAATGCATTAGATTGCTCATCTTAGGGACATTAATAGCATAGATTTTTTCAAAAGAAGTTTCTGTATTATCGCGCACTTTTTCAGCTAAATGTTGAATTGCTTTTTTCTCAGTTCTTTCTGAAACACCAATTACTAATGTCTTATCATCATACACAAACAGATCGCCGCCTTCTATACTGTATTCTGCTTGTCTTGAATAATATCTAGGTGTATCTTTATAATGGCGATTATGACTAAAGATAAAGTCAGCAAAAATTGTTTCGCGTCTTCTTGTTGGATGATACATATAATGTAAAGTAATACCATTACCAACACTTGCAAATGGATCACGGGTGAAATAAAGATTTGGCATCGGATCAACAATTAATTCGACATCTGATTTTATATCAACTTCTTTAGCTAATATTCCTGACATCATCTTTTTAATCATTAATACCGGTTGATTTTCTAAACTCTTTAAATATTCATAAACTATTTGACGATTAGAATTAGATAATACCGGAATACATTCATCCAATCAACGATTAATAAATGCTTCACGAACTTGCTTATCTGCTTGTTCGAATGTTTGCGCGGTTAATTCTGATAACTGAATACATTCAACGCCATAAGATTCTAGAATCTTAATAAATTCTTGATGCTCAGCTCTCGCTTTAACTGGGTTTAAGATAGCGCTAAATAATAACTCATCCAATCTTTGAGGAGTTATATATTCTAATTCTTTACCTGGTGTATGCACTAAAACTTTTCTTAGTTTACCAATTTCACTGTAAACTTTTATCTTATTTAACATTAATGCTCCTTATCTATTTTTTATTTTAAGACTTATCAAAACCTAGATATTAATCATTTAATTTTAAAAATAAAGTTTAAAAACATAAACAATTTTAAATCAGTTTATTTAATTAGATAATCAACAGATCTAGTATAAGGATTAATCAAATCGTTGATATGTTTGATAGCCACAACAGCTTCATTCATTCCGCAAATAATTAAATTAGGTCTTTTTTTGTAGTTGCTAGCAAGACCAATTGCATAAATGTTATCATCAGAAGTTTGTTGAAAATCATTAACGATTAAATTGTTATTGAGATCTTGCTCTAAATGATCAAAACAATCAAGAGATTTAATTGGTTTTAAACCATATTGAACTATCAGATAATCAAAATTTATCGTTGTTTTTTGATTGTTTTGATTATTTATCAAATTAATTGTGTTGTTATTAATCGATTCAATGGTTTGATCAAGATATTGGTTAATATCTTTTTGATTAATTTGATCAACTAAATTTTGTGAAGCTCGGTATTTATTATTTCTATGAACAATTGATAAACTGTTAGCAATCTTTAGATCTGCTAACTGATTTATTAATTCAACAGCACTATCACCACCACCTAAAAAACAAACATCTTTATTTTTATAAATTAACAGATCATTGATTTGATAATGGATATTACTAATATCTTGATTACGAATTAAATCTTCATTTAATCTGATTGGTTCAAACCCACCGTTACCAGTTGCGATAATAATTTTTTTAGAACGAACAATAGAATTATTTGATAAAGTTAATTCAAATAAATTTTCACTGGTTAAGTATTTTTGAAAACTAATTAAAGTATTTAATGAATATGTAATCAATCCTTGCTTGATATAACTATCTTGCTGATTAGATAAAAGATTGATAAAATCCTTGGCTAAAATTCCGTTAGCTGTTGGAAAATCATAAATCTTTTTGAAAGGGTATAAATGCGTTGGCTGACCTCCTATTCTGTCGGTCATTTCGATCACCAACGATTTCAAACCCTTCATAGCACCATAACTAGCACAATATATACCGCTAGTTCCTGCTCCTAAAATGATTAGGTCGTAAGTCTTCATTTATATATTTTAAATATAATATAATAATTTAGATATTTATATTTTTATATAAAATTTAAGTTTTAATGTCTATCACTGATAAAGTTTTTAGTTTTGACGAAAGTTCAAAAGAAGAAGTTCTTCAAGATTTCAATATTAACAAAGCTGATTATTGCATAAACAGCTTTCTAACTCAACATCCAAGTGCTACTGAACAAGATTTAGCAGATTTTTTAGAAAATGCTAGAAACAGTTATGTAAGAGCTAGAAAAAATGGTATGTCTGATGAATTGTGATTAGAACACTTACACAAATACATCAAGACATATAAGTTTGTTGCTCCACTTCAAAGAGAGTTAGATAAACTAATTCACAATAAGAATTTAACTGATATTGAACTTGAAAAAGCAGAATTAGCTAAACAACGTGCTGAATTTGAAAAAGAACGCATTGAGTTTTTAAACGAACAAAGCGAGTTTATTCAAAAAGGTCGCTCAAAACATTTTGAACATATTGTAACTTTATCAGAACATGAAGCTACTAAAAAAGACTTAGAACTAAAATACTACAAAGAAATCGAAGAAATTAAAAACAAACATCAAGAAGAATTCATTAAAAATCAAGAAGAAACTAAGAAGATTTTTGATGAAGAGGTTAATAACCTTAAAGATTTTTATGATAGAAAGATTGAAAAAATCTCGGATTATTACAATAAATTAAAAGAAAAAGTAGTTCAATTAAAAGAAGAAAATGCAAAATTAGTCGGTGAAATTTATGAACGTGATGTAACAACCGAAAACCAAATTGCTTTAAGAACTAGAGATTATTACGAAGAAATTGAAAAGATTAAAAAAGTATTAAGAAATTATGAAATTTTATCTTTTGAATTAAAGAGCAAAGTTAAAGAAAAAGATTATTTACTTAACCAACTAAGAGCTAAAATTAAACACAAAGACGAAGAATTTAAAAAATTTATTCAAGATCAACCCGAAATTGTTAACCAATTAATTAACGATGGTATTAAACAAGGTGTTAAAGTTAAGTTTAGTCAGTTAGAGTCTAAACTTAAAGAACAAGTCGAGAAATATGAAGATACTGTTGGTAAGACTTATGAAAAACATAAGAATGAAGTTGATAAGATTTTAATTGCTAATGAAGCTAAAATCGAAGTGATGAAAAATGCTTTGCTGCAAGCAGAAGAAACAGCTAAATTAACAACTAACGAAATAGAAAGAATTAAATCTGAGTATGACTTAATTGTTTATACTAACCGTGAGTTGAATGAAGCAATCAAATTAGAACAAGAAAAAAACAAAGAATTATTAGCTAAAGTTGAAGCATTAACTGCTGAAAACAATGATTTAGATAAACTTAACAACTTATTAGTTAAAAAATATAATGATAACGATCATTTGTTATCTGTTTCTAAATCAATATCAGAACAACTGGATAAAATCAATGCTTCTCAACGTTCTTTACAAAAAGTTTTATCGACAAGTAATGATGATATAACTAATAAAAAAATTCTAGATCTTGATAAAGAAATCAACGCAGTTAACGAAACTTACAAGCAGTCTAAAAACATTAAAAACGAACCAATCGAATTACCTAAAAAAGCTCCAACATCTGGAAAAATAATTGAATATATTGAAGATGATGAAGAATTAGATTCTCAATGAGCTAAACAATTCTCTGAAGTTACTAAAAAAATCAAAGAAAAGAAGAATAACAAAAAGAAAAGACAGTTATTAGATAAAAAAATTAGTGACTTTAAAGAATAGATATATTAAAATTAATTCGTCATTGCAACAATTATCACGAAACATGTCAGGTCAGAAATGAAGCAGCATTAAGTATCTTAATTGTGTGTAATGACTTTTTTATTTATTATTTAAAAGTTAATTAATTTAAAATAATAAATAAAATACTTTAGATTCTCGATGGATAATAAAAATAATAGCAAAAGAAGTCAGTTTTACTTTAATAGAAGAGAAAGCGCGAATCGTCCGAAAGTCAGATTTAATGATTTTGATTCTAAACTAATTAATGATAATTCTTTAGATATTGATAAAAAAGATAAAAACAAAAACATTTTCGATGGCGAAGATGATTTTGATTTTTTAAAAGATGTTATAGAGGATTATGACAATTTATATGAGAATAAAAAATCTTCAGTAATCAATGAATCAAACAAAAATAGTTCTCAAGATACAATTGTGCCAGAAGAAGATGAAGAAGATGATTTAGATTTAGAATTCCATCGTTCTAGAATATTTGATTCTAATCAAACTGACACTAAAGATCAAAATCCTCAGGTAAATAAGACACGTTTTGTTGGCGATGATGACTTCGAGCGAAGTCAAAATACTAATGATAATGATGAAAATTTAATCGAAGCATTCACCAAAAACTTAAGTTCATTTATTAGCGCGCAAGATGATAATAGTTTTGAGATCACTGAACAACAATCTAAAAAAACGAACAAAACTACACACATTGATTTAAAACAAGCGACTGAAGAATTTTATAACCAACCAATCACTCAAAAAGAAACAAAAAATCAAAAAACTGACATCATAACTAAAACAAAACAAGAAGATGACTATGCGATTACTGAAAACCACAGTGATTACAGTTTTGAATCTACTGATGATGTTGAAGAAAAACAAGTAGATCTAACTGATATGCTTGATGTTGATTATGAACCAGATGATGATTCTGAACATGATTTACCATCAACAAGCGAAGTTTTAAATGCTTCTTTTGACGAAGAAAAAACCAAAGAACAAAAAACAAAAACTAAAGAGCAAAAACCAGTTGAAAATATATCTGATAATGAACAAATCGGTAATGAGATTTATACTGAAAAAATTGAGCTATCACCAGAAGTAATAGCTAAAAAAGATGTTTCTTATGATGATACTTTAGAAGAAATTACTAAAGAAGACATTATTAATGCGACTAAACAATTTGATCTTGATCATTTAGAGCAAAAAAACAACAAGAGAAATAAAACTATAGAACAAGCTAACAATCAAGTTATTAAAGAGATATCTAAATTAGTTTATCAAGATGTTAACAATCAATATCAAGAAAAAGTAAATTTACTAGAAAAATACAAAGAAAATCTTGAAGAACGCGAAAGAGAAATCGAAAGGTTGAATGAAGAACTTGATCGCAAACAGGTTAAACTTGAATCAATCAACAAAGAATTCCAAGAAGCAATCAAAGACCATCAAAAAGAAATGGATTTAGAAAAACTAAATCTAGAAAAACAAAAGGAAGAAATTCTAGCTAAAGCAAACAAACAAGCTGATGAAATCTTGAAACAAGCTTACGAAAAAGCTAATGAATATAAGTTATTAGCTCAACAATCAGTTAAAGCCAACCAAGAAGAACAAAGCAACAATCAAATAGTTGAACTAAAACAAGGATTTGATAACAAATTAAACCAGTTATCAACCAAGATAAATAAAGAACTAGATACTCGTTTAGTCAAAAAAGATCAGATGCTAAACCAGTTATTATCACAATTAAAAATAATGGCCGAAACTACTCATTCTAATCAATTAAGAATTAATGAGTTATTTTTAGATGTTAATAACAAAGAGAAAGAGATTCAGGTTTTAAAACGTGATTTAGCGATTCTAAGAGCTACAACTAACCAAGTAGTGAATATCAAAACCGAGAAAACAAGAGAAATATCTAGAAAACATTTTGAAGACTTTGAACTAGATAATTCATATAAAGATCCTAGTTTTGAACAAAAGTTGGAAAGTATAACAAACGATTTAAGTTCTTTATCAAGCGAAATTGTATATGAACCTTCACAGCATGATAAATTAGATATTACTAAAAAAACATTAAGAACTTTTAATTTATCAGATCTTAACGAATCACTTGAAGAAGATAGAAAAATCTTCAAATCAATTAATAAACATTTAGATAAAAGCTTACAACAAGTAAGAACAGATACTAATTTAGTAACTCAAAAAATCCACAACCCTAGTTATATCAATAAATACAAGCAATCAAAAATAATTAATGATGAAGATGATTATGAAGAATGATCACTTAATGATATAAAAACTGAATTAACAGATGAATACAACAGTTTTTTAGCAAAAACTAAAACCACAGATTTTAAAGATAAAAAACCAGAACCTACTAAAAAACAAAAAACTAAAAAAGTTCAATTAGTCTTTGATTCAAAAAAATAATGTTGAATTTAGATAATACTAACTTTTCATACGAATTAAAGATAAAAAAACACAAATACAACGCTGTATTTGTGCATGGTTTTAGTTCTTCTCATACCAAACATTCCGAAATTTTTTCAAGACTAAATAAAGAACAAGTTAATTATTATACATTCGATCTTCCTGGTCACGGAAAACATTATATAGATGAAAATGATTTTGATAAATCTCAGTTAAAATTAGATTATTTAAGTGATTTAGTAGTCGATTTTATTAATAAAAAGCAACTGGATAATGTTATTCTAATCGGGCACTCAATGGGTGGTGGAATTTGTAGTATTGTTAATTATTTAATTCCTCAAAAAATTAAAGCGCTAATTCTGGAAGCTCCACTAAATCCAGCAATTTTTAGTTTTGATAAAAAAAGAATTTTTGATTCATTAAAATCATTTAACAATAAATCATTTTTAGATATCCTAAAACAACAAGATGAAGTTAATGATCAAATTTCATTAATTGGCTGATTAAAAAAGATTTATACCAATAACAAAGACAAGATCCCATTATTTTTGAATCTGATCTCGCAAAAATCTAAAACATTGCTAGATAACGCTTATAAAACACTTAATAATAAACCTGTTTTATTGATATTTGGTGAAAATGATCCAGTGATACCGCCTAATAAATCGATTAATTATATTAGTCAATACACCAATAATTTAACGACTAGAATTATAGATGAAGCAGCGCATTTGCCGCATCAAATTAATAAAGAAATGTACTATTATTTTATTAAAGATTTTATTGCTAAATTAAAATAGAAACATTTCGACATAATAAATAAGTTTTATTAGTTATAATTAAAATAAAGTATATACAAGCATTTTATTGAACTTTCAATAAATTGAAAATAAGGTTTTTATGGCAGAAAAACGCGATTATTACGAAGTATTGGAAATAGACAGGGACGCAGATGAGCGAGAGATAAAACGCGCGTTTAGAAAGCTGGCTAAAAAATACCACCCTGACACAAACAAGGATGATCCTAACGCTGAAAGTCTCTTTAGAGAAATAAATGAAGCCTATGAAGTTCTTTCAAGCCCTGAAAAGAAAGAACGTTATGATAAATATGGACATGATGGATTAGATCGCGAAGGTGATTTAGACTTCGATCCTGATATTTTTGATTCTTTTTTTGATACGATCAACGCTGCGGATGAATTTGATGACATCTCATTTGATGATGATTGAATGGATGAAGAAGAATTCGGTAAGAAGAAAAAGAAAAAGAAAAAAGACAAAAAAGGTGGATTTTGAGCAAAATCAAAAGAAGCTTCAAAAACGATTGAAACCGAACCTGAAATTATCGATGTGGGCGCAGCTAGCACAACTAGCGTAGATGAACCACGCTTATTTGACGATACTCCAGATTATAGTGAAGAAGCTACTTCATCATTCACAGAAGAAAAACTCTTTGACGATAACAAGGATGAAGAAAAACTATTTGATGATAACAATGAAGAGAAGTTATTTGATGATAACAAAGATGAGTCTGAAGAACGTTTATTCGATGATAATGTAACTTCAAGTGTTGAAGAAGAAACTCAAGAAGATGAAGATATGTCATGGACTCGCTTTATTGGTGATCCTGACTATGGTCATTATGATGAGAACAGTGAATGAGTATGAGAAGGTTATTTCGATGACGACAATAACTTCATATCAACTCGCGAAGATTCAGTAGAAGAAGAGCAATCAGAACCAGAATTTGTTAAAGAAACAACAGCTCAATCAGAAGAAGAACAAAAAACAGAAGCTGTTGAAGAAGTTGCTTCAGAACCAGTTCAAGAAGAAGTTCAAAAAGAAGAACAAAGTGTTGAAGAATCAACTGAAAGCGATCAAGATGATTACGTATCAGCTCAACCAGAAACAACAGTTGAACAACCTGAAGTAGAAGCTAATGCTCAAGAAGACAAACCTGAACCGGTTGAAGAAGTTAAAGAAGAAGACCTTGTTAAACCAGTAGAAGAAGAAGTTTCATCTGAACCAACTGAAGTTGAATCACAAGAAGAAGTTAAAGAAGAACAAGAAGATTCAGATATTGCGGTTGATGATGACTTTATTGATTCAAATATGCCTGAAATTGTTGATTTTTCAAAAAACAAAACACAACAAATTTCACGAAGCCCATTTGATTTGTCATTCTTATTAAAGAATCGAACAACTGAAGCTAACACTCAAGAAGTAACGAAACCAAAAGAACAAACTCAAGAAGTAAATAGTCAAACAAATAAAGTAGAAGAAACACTAACTGAAAAAGTTGAGGTTACAGCTACTCCAATTGATGAATTAAAAACTCAAGAAGTAACTAAAGAAGTTGAAGAAGTTAAAACCAAAGAAGTTAAATCGCCATCAACTCAAGAAGTTATTATTCATACACTAAAAACTACTGAACAAAAAGAAACAACTAAAACTTCGCAAATCACTCCACCAGTAGTTAAAACTAAAGAGGTTCAAGAAACCAAGACAGTTGAATTTAAAACTGCACCGATTGTTCAAACAAGAACACAAGAAGTGATTCAACCAGTTATTGAATTAAAACCTGAACCAACAGTTGAATTAAAAACTCAAGAAATTACTCAACCAGTTGTCGAAAATGCACAAGAAGTTGCTCAACCAACAGTTGAGCAAGCAACCAAATCAATAAAAGAATCAACGGTTGAGTTAAAAACTGAAGAATCTACTAAACCGATTGTTGAAAATAATACCCAAGAAGTTACTCAATCAACAGTTGAAAAACAAATTCAATCAACATTAGAAGTTAAAATTGAAGACAAACCAAAAGTAACTCCTCCGCAAACAGTTGTTAAAGAAAATCCGATTGTTGAAATTGATCTATCTAAATTAGAAGAATTAAAATTCGAATTAGTTGAGCAAAACTTTGAAAAACTACCAGTTAGAGAAGATACTAACTGAGCAACTGAATATCAATTGTCTGAACCGACTCATACTGATAAAAATTGATATGAAGAAGAAAATAAAGATGATTTAGAAAAACTTCTACAAGATCAAGCTGCCTTAGAAATAGAAGAACAATCTAAACCAGTTGAATTAGAAATCGAACATAAACCAGTCCAAGAATTAAATCAACAAAAAACTGAAGAAATATCAATTGAAGAAGTATTCCAAAAACAAGAAGAACCAAAATTCATTGAAGAAATTAGTATTAAAGAACTTCTCGATCAAGAATCTAAAGATGAAAAAGATTTATCAGATGATTTAATTGATCGCTCTCCAGTTGTAAATGATGTTAATCTAGAATTAACTGAAGAACTTAGAAAAGAAGAGGAATACAAAGAGTTATTTGATCAACCAAAAGATGACGAATTGCTAGTATTCAATGATGATAATAAGTTCTTATCAATTGAAGAATTATTAAGTCAAAATTCAAATAACGCATCAGAAGATAGTCAAACATATCAAAAAACAAACGACATCATTATCGAAAACAACATTGATAACATCAGTGTTGCTGATGATCAAAACTATGAGCTAGTTGATAATCACAAAGAGTTCAATAATATTACTGAACCAACTATCATAAGTTCGAACCTTAATTTCAAGGATAGTTATGTAAATCAAGTTGAAAGTGATGATATCATCAGAGAAGAACGACCTAACCGAATTGAGTATGAAGAAGTTGATTATGACCCGTTACAACAACCGGTTCGACCGATGCATACTTCAGAAGAGCAGATATATGATTACAGCATTAAATTGTTGAGAAAACAAGTAGGTGTAAAAATGGACGATAATGACAATTCTAAAAACCTCGCTAAAACGATAAACGATTTATCAAGTTTCAAGTCGAAATTATTAAAACGCTTAAGTGAAACTGATTCTACAACCCCACAACCAGCGTCAACTAAATATCAAGAACCAAACTTGATTCAAATAGAACGCTTAAATGAAATTAACGTTGTTAAAGAAGTGGAAGTTCACCAAGTGTTGTTATTTAACAATGCTATCAAGCGTATAAAATACACTCGTCACACTCCTTGTAATCATTGTTCAGCAACAGGTATTGATCTAAGTTCTAGCCAACCATACAAACTATGTCCTGCTTGTCGTAATGTTGATGGTAATGTTGAATCTTGTATGGTATGTAACCGATATGGTAAATTAATCCGTATCGCTTGTAAAAATTGTTTAGGTAAATCTTATACAAATGAAGCTATTACATTAGATATTAAATTACCAATTACTTCTCAACTAAACATTTCAGTTAACTATCCAGGTTTTGGTCACATCTTCCCTAATAATCTAAAAGGTGACTTAACTGTTATCTTTAAAGTAATACCTTCAAACTTCTTCACAATTAAGAATAATGATATCCACGTTAAAGCGTTAGTAGATCCTATGCTAGCTTCAATTGGTGGGATTATCAAAGTTCCGACGATTAACAAATTAATTAACGTTAGAATACCACCTGGTACAAAAGCAGGAGACCAAGTAATTATTAAAGATATGGGTCTTGAAGCTAGATATGATTTAGAGACTAAATCACACTACGATAAAGGTTCTTTAGTAATCCATGTTGTATATGCTGACATTAATAAAACTAATGATGGATCACTAAGTCTTGAAGAAGTCGCAAAATTACCAAACCCACAAGTTGAACACTTTAACAAGTTGGCTTTAAGAGAAATTAAAGAATTAAAATATAACCAACAAGAAATTCAACAAGAACAACAAAACTGAAGTTTTCAATCAGAAAACAATCAATCAAATAATAATCAGCCAACCGATTCTAATATCTCGCAACAGCAACAACAAACATTAGCATTTAATCGCGTTTTAAACACTATTAAAGATATTAGAACTTTAGATGATATAAAAAAAATTCGCGAAAAAGCTAATAAAAATAAATAATAAGAAGAGAATAATATGAACAACCAAGAACAAAAAACAAGAGAAGAACTTAAAGAGGAAGATGCTTCTTTAGAAGATTCAACAATCCACGAACCAACAACTGAAGTGCAACCAACTGCTAATGTTGGAGCTACAGTTAATTTATCTAATGAAAATATTCAAATCAAGAGTTCATTAGAAGATTTAAAAAATTTCGTTCAAAATCCAAAAAATCATAAACAAAAAATTGCTACAGTAGGCAAGTTGATGTACGATGAATTCGTTAAGATTGAAAATTCTGTTAATAATATTAACAGCTATATTGAAAATCTGACACAAAGATTGGAATCAACTAACGAAAGTATCAAGAACAAGATTCAAGAAGTTGAAGCTAAAGCTCAAAAGAAAATTAGTGATAAGATTGAAGAATTGGATGCTCGCAAAAAAGAAGAGATCGAAAACGCTAAAAAATATGCGATTGAAAAATCAATTGACTCAGCAATTAATGTTGTTGATCAATTAGAAATTGCGATTGATTTTGCTTCTAAAGATCCAGCAGTTAAAAACTATGTAAGTGGTTTTAAAATGGTATTAAGCTCATTTATTAACTGATTGAAAAATGTTAATATTCACAGAATGGATATCAAACCTGGTGACAAGTTTGATGAAAAATACATGAGCGCTTCTGATAAGGTAAGTGATCCTAAATACCCTGCTGATCATGTATCTAAAGTTATGAAATCTGGTTATATCTTATATGATCGAGTTATTCGTCATACAATGGTAGCAGTATCTGATGGTGTTGATTACCAACCAGAACAAGCTGCTAGTGAAGAAGTGGCTGAAAAACCTACTCCAGCACCTGCTCCAGCTCCTAGCACTCAAGAACCAGCTAAACAAAAACCAACTGCTCCAACTCCTCCAGCTCAAGCTCCTAACAAACCACCAGTTGTTCATCCAACAAAACCAACATCTGCTCCAACCCCTCCTTCAGCACCTAAACAACCAATTACTCACCAAATAGTTAAAAAATAATTTAACTAGCAATCAATTAAAACACCTGCCATACTTAGCAGGTGTTTTTTTTATTTTAGGTTAGGTTGTTTTTATTTGTTTAAATAGCAAATTTTAATCTTGGTAATATGAAATTATAATGTTATATTGATTAATCATAAATCTTTTGTATTTATCTATAAATAGTTCTGATAATTAAAACAACAATAAAAAATGTAGCTATGTAATAGCTACATTTTATCTATTTTATAGACTAGCAATCTTTCTTATAAAAGCATATCAGCAACACTCAATAAGATGCTAGGTAATTTATCGTTAATTGCTTCTTCTGGGTTGTTTTTAGAAGTTATTTTGGTTTTGATCTTCTTAGTTAAAAAAACTTTAGCATAGAAAGCTAACTTAACATCTCTTGCGCTTTGAATTAATATTTGAAGGTTTTTATTTTCAAGATTATCATTTTGGATGCAAGAATTTTTATCTATAACTGTTAATAATGAGATTACAATAAAATTAATAGCTTCAATTTTTTGAATTCTCATCTTTTTATTGATATTAGAAATTATAGATGTATCAATATTAAAAAGATTCGTAAATGTATTTAAAACCTTGTCCTTTAATAGATTTTGCAATCCTGTATTAGTTTCTTCATCATAAAATTCAAAATTTAATTCGTTAATTTTATTAAGAAATTCCTCATATTTATTTTGATCTAAAACGATAAAATTTGTTAATCTTTCTATTTCGGGATTAATTTTATTATCAATAGTAATTTGAACTGCAACACGATACATCAAACAAAATAATGTTAATGCAAAAATAATAGGAGATCAAAAATCGCTTTTTAGCGCAATAACATAAAAATTATCTGAATTATCGTTAAATCACACAAATCTGATTATGCCTAAAATAGTGGTTGAAACAACATAAATTATTGCCATGGCAAAAGAAGAGATCTTATGCGCATTATATAGCAATTTTTTATAATCTAATTTATTAAATTCAGATAATGAAAATATCATTTTAGATAATTTTGATTTTTTATCTAAAAGATCTGATATAGATTTTAATTTTTTAGAAAGTTGTAATTTATTTTTATATATTGTTCGAAACAAAATAATACAAAATAAAATATAAACAATCATGAAAGCAACCCAAGCTAATAAAAATACTAAAGCTACTTGGGGATATGATTTTTCTACCATTATAATCATCCATTCCGAACTAAATAATGAGTAAAAAAATGAAGTCAAAATTAAATTATTAGTTAGTAAAATTGAATAATTTTTACTAAAAATAGACCACAAATTTAATTATGGCTTATTAGAAACTCCTCTTATCTAGTTCTATATTTATAATTATTTTAATATTTTTTTTATTAAAATAATTGTTTTTTAATTGTTTTTTTCTTACTCATTTTTATATAAGCGAGTTGTAATTTTTAGCATATCTATTTAATAAAAACTTTAGTCTTTAAAAAGACTTTTTTAGTTAAACCAGTTAGCCTTATGATAAGGTGCATTCAAATAATATTTACTTTAATTTAAAAATGATTTTTAATTATTTGTTTAATAATATTCAGGAATACATTGCTTTAAAACTATTTTTAAAAAAATCATTTTACCGAATATTTTTGATAAAAATTAATTTTATATGTAGTTATCTGAACCAAAATAAATAATATTTACACTTTAAATTCAATTACTCAATAGAAGTTAATATAACTAACTAAAATGTTATAGCAAATGAATAACCATTAGAAATCCTAAGCTAAAGTAATAAGTCCTATATATGTTATAAACATATATGTAATTAATAAAAAACGGTAGAGAACGATATATGAAATATAATGTACTAGCTAATAATATTAAAATGCCTAGCATTGGATTTGGAACATATAAATTAGAAGATGGAAACCAAACTGTTTATGCTGTTAAATATGCTTTAGAAGTAGGTTATCGTCACTTAGATTGTGCTGAAATATATAATAACCAAATATCAGTAGGTAAAGCTATTAAACAATCTAGTGTTAATCGTAAAGATATATTTGTCACTTCTAAAATTTGAAATAGTGACAAAGGTTATCAATCAACTAAGAAGGCGTTTAGCAAAATACTTAATGATTTAGATCTTGAATACTTAGATCTTTTATTAATTCATTGACCGATTGGAAGAAATTTCAAAAATAACTGAAAAGAAATTAATAGTCAAACTTGAAAGGCTATGGAAGAACTTTATCAGGAAGGTAAGATTAAAGCTATTGGTGTAAGTAATTTTCTAGTTCATCATTTAGAAGAATTAAAGAAAACTGCTAAAATTATGCCAATGGTTAATCAATTAGAATTTCATCCAGGTTATATGCAACAAGAAATAGTTGATTATTGTAATAAGAACAACATTGTTGTTCAAGCTTGATCTCCGTTTTCTCAATCGCAAATCCTGGAACACAAGAAATTATTAGAATTAGCTAATAAATATAAAGTAACCACTGCGCAATTAATTCTTAATTGAATTATTCAAAAAGATATCGTTCCATTACCTAAATCAAAAACATTTGAAAGAATTAAAAGTAATTTAGCTGTTTTCGATTTTTCAATAAGCAAAGAAGATATTAAAATTATTGACGAATTACCAGATTGTGGCGGATTAGACCTTCATCCAGATGAAGTTGAATTTTAACAAATCAACGGTAAAATTGAATAAAAACAGATATAATGATCGCCTAAATTTTTAGGTGATTTTTTATATAATATCACCTCAAAAATCTTTTGATATTTAAAGTTGATAACTAATAATTACTTAGTTGTCAAGGAACATAAATCACACAATATTTGTTTAAAACTGTGGCTAACATTTCATAAAAATAGTGAAATATAAAAATAATCTTATTTTTACACAAATTAACTATTAGGCATATAATTATTATCACTATGACAAACAAAAATACAACAATCCGTTCTAGTTGTTTTATAGAAAAAGGTAATGGTATTTATTTAAAAAATGAAACTGTTAAACAAAACAACGAAAGATATGAAAGTTTAGATTTAGCTTGAGACAAAATTGAATCAGCTAAAAGTTACGCTCTTGTAATGGTAGATTACGAAGCTTCACGTGTAATAGGTCAATCATTTATTCACTGAGTTGTAGCTAACATTAAGGGTAACGAATTAGCCTATGCAGCTAATATTAATAATTCTGAAATCATTCAAGGTCTTAACTCAACAGCTCAAGGAATGACTGAAACTTCTAAGGGTGTAATCATTGAATGTGTTCCAAGCGCTTTTAAAAATACTCCTGAAGCTGCTAGTGATTACTTACCACCACTTCCACCAGATGATAGTCATCTTTATACTATCCGTGTTTATGGATTAGATGTTGAAAAACTAGATTTACCAAAACACTATAATTTATCAGATCTTAATGCAAAAATTATTGAGCACTGTGTTGGTGAACATGAATTGCACTTCTGATATAAACCTAATTAAAAGAGGATCAATAATAAATGAAGAAATATTTAATCGGTAACAACAAACAAATCTGATCTAAAATGGTTGGTGAAGATGGTTATCTTCACGCACATGGTGGCGCTTTAGATAACAAAAACCAAACTCCATTCCCTTCGTATTCTTTAGATTTAGAATGAGAAAAAATTCCGAATGCTAAGAGTTATGCGGTTTTAATTGAAGACTTTGATGCGGCTGCTGTAATTGGATTCAGTTTTATTCACTGAATTGCTGCTAATGTTAAAACTAATAAATTAGAAGCTAACCAATCTTATTTAGATCATAAGAAATGATTAGAATCTAAAAAGGGAGTTTATGGCGATGATGTTTTATGACAAGGTCATAACTCTAGTGTTTGCAAAACATTATTTGCTAACAATAAAACAAATGATCAATTAGGTGGTATTTTACCTGAAGGATTTACTTCAACTCACCATGATGGGTCATTAATTTATTTTGGATGCTACCCGCCAAACGCAGATCACACGTATACTGTAACTGTTTATGGTCTAGATGTTGAAGCTAAAGAATTAAGCTATCACAAACAACACAGAACTCAAGAAAATTATTTAAACAAACCTTACTATGTAGGTGACTTTATTCAAGCGATTCACAACCACGTAGTAGGTAAACACACTCTTCACTTTAGATATAAAAAAGTTGGTTAATAAGATTAACCAACTTAATAAAAAAACAAACCTAATCTTAAAAAGTTATAAGCTAATTCTTTTAAGATTGGGTTTTTATTTTGTCTTATTTATTGGATTTAAATAATTAAAAAAATCTTTAATTTTTGCTTTGCTTTTTATTAAAATGTGATATTTAAATAAATAACAGAAAATATTAATTTATATATTATAATTATTATGAGTTTAAAAACTCGAGATCAACAAAAAAATATAAGCAGTTGCCCCTTTATCTGCTTATATTTTTTGTTTATTTTAATTTTTAGATTATTTAACGATAAAGTTAATAATCTTATTCTTAACAAAGATTGTTTTAACAATCTGTTTATCTTGGGTTTGTTTTTTGATTGTTTCTTGATTTAAGAAAAAATCAGCAACTTCTTGTTCCGATGCGTCAATATTAAAATCATTAACCATTTTATATTTACCATTAATACTACAAGAGATCGTAACAACATTTTTAACTAAGTATTGTTCATCTCATTTAGCTAATTTCATTGTATATAACAATTGTTTGTTATTGATTTTTTCATTCAATTCTTCAGCTAAGAATGGCGCAAAGAATGATAAAACAATCAAGAAGTTTTTTATCATCTCTTTATTAATTTGCTCTTGTTTGTAACAAGCATTAATAAAGATCATCATTTCACTAACAACAAGATTGAATTCGTAGTTTTCTAAATGTTGATTAACTTTTTTTAAGAAATTGTGATAATCATAATTTAGATGCTCACTTGGATCGTCATTGATAGTTATCTTATCAAATAGGTTATAAACTCTTTCAAGGAATTTTCTAGTTCCATTTAATGCGTTTGAGTTTCAAGCTAAACTAGCATTTAACGGCCCCATAAACATCACATAAGTTCTAATCGTATCAGCTCCGTGTGATAATACTAAATCGTCTGGATTAATAATATTTCCCTTAGATTTAGACATCTTGGTGCCATCTTCACCTAGAATCATTCCTTGGTTCATTAGTTGATAGAACGGTTCTTTTGAACTTACAACATTGATTTTGTATAAGAATTTATATCAAAAACGAGCGTATAATAAATGTAATACAGCATGTTCTTGTCCGCCAACATATAAATCAACTGGCATAAAATGATCAAATAACGCTTTAGCTTCTGGTGAATTTAATGCTAGATAATTTTGATCTAAATGATTTTTATTTAATTCGTGTAACTTTAAAATATATCCTAAGAAATACCAACAAGAACCAGCTCATTGTGGCATGGTGTTAATTTCTCGGGTATATTTTTTATTATCAATAATTGGATGTAGTCATTCATCACTAGCGTTAGCTAGTGGTGGTAATCCTTGTTTGTTTGGTGAAAAATCTTTAAGTTCTGGTAACTTTAAAGGTAATTGTTCATCTTTAAGAAGATGACAATTATTATTTTCATCAAACACAACAGGGAAAGGTTCTCCTCAATAACGTTGTCTTGAAAAAATTCAATCACGCAGTTTGTAATTAGTTTTTTTACTACCAATATTATTTTTTTCTAGGTAATCAATAATTTTATTAATTGCTTGATCATTATCAAGACCATTAATAAAATCAGAATTAATATGGCTTCCATCACCAAGATAAGGATAACTATCAGCTTTTATAACTGGAATGATTTCTAGATTATATTTATTAGCAAAATTATAATCGCGTTCATCATGAGCAGCTACACCCATAACAGCGCCAGTGCCATAATCACTGATAATGTAGTCAGCTAAATAAATTGGGATTCTTTTTTTAGTAATTGGGTGAATAGCAAAATAATTTGTATCAATACCAACATATCTTACGGTTTGATCAATACTGTTAGCTTTAATAAATTCTTCGATTTGGTCATTTTTATTCGTTATTAATTTTTGTTTAACTAGTTCGTGATCGAAACTTAAAGCAATAAAACTAACTCCAAATAGAGTATCAGCTCTTGATGAGAAGACTTCGATTTTTTGATTATCTAAACCTTCAACATCAAACTTAATGCTAGCACCAGTTGATTTACCAATTCAATTAACTTGCATCGCTTTAATTGAATTAGGTCAGTTAATATCATCAAGATCTTTGATTAATTCGTCAGCAAACTCAGTAATTTTAAGTACTCATTGACGCATTTTTTTCTTGATAACTGGATAAGATCCTCTTTCAGAGATCTTATTACCAGCTTCATCAGTTAGTACTTCTTCATTTGCTAATACTGTTCCTAGTTTTTCACATCAATTAACTTCAATATCAGCTTGGTAAGCTAGATTGTGTTCGTATAACTTTTTAAAAATTCATTGAGTTCATTGAAAATAATTAGGGTTGGTAGTATCAACTTCTAATCGATAATCATAATTAAATCCTAAGCTTTGTAATTGGTTTCTAAAATTATCAATATTTTCTTGAGTAAATTTAGCAGGATGATTATTTGTCTGAATTGCATATTGCTCAGCCGGCAATCCAAAAGCATCTCAACCAATCGGATGTAAAACATTAAAACCTAAAGCATTTTTTCAACGAGAAACAACATCAGTTGCCATAAATGCTTTAACATGCCCTACGTGTAATCCTTTACCACTAGGATAGGGAAACATATCTAAAATATAGTATTTAGTTTTAGATTTATCTAGATCAAAATGATAAACATTTTGATCTGATCAAACTTTCCTTCATTTATTTTCTATTAAATTATGGTTATACATATAGTTTATTTATTGAATTAATTATCTGAGCTCATTAATTTAAGAAAACGAGAGATATCAACATTGTTACAAGCCGCTGTAACTAAATCGTTTTTTGAGATAATTGTATCCTTGTCGATAGAATAAATATTCTTATAATCTCTTGTTATTGAGATAATGTTAGCATTAGTTTTATTTCTTATGTCGATATCAACAATTCTTTTGTTGATTACATCCTTAGAAGTAGCATAAACACGAACTAATGAGATGTCATCATCAATCGAGATTATTTCGCTATTAATACTATGAACTACTCTCATAGCGATGTTTTCACCGACGATTTCTTCAGGAATTACCGCTTCTTTAACCCCAAAGGTTTTAAGAACTCTTTTATGAACCTCATTTTTAGCTCTGGCTATAATATTCTTAACCTTTAATTCACGTAGGTTTGTTGCTATAATAATAGATTCTTCAAGACTGCTAACCGATAAGATTACCGTATCGAATTTATTGATAGCAACATCAGATAAAGACATAATGTCAGTAGCATCCAAGCTGATTGCAAAATCAAATCTTTTAGCTTCTAAATTAATTTTTTCTTTATCTTTATCAATAATTAGAACTTTATAGCCTAATTCTTTCAGCTTGGATGCTACTTTACTACCGAACCTTCCAAGCCCTATAACGCAATAATCTGCTCGTTTCATAATCTAGATAATATTATAAATATTAATTTAAATAAAAAAATCAGATAAACTTTTCAATATTATAATAATACCTAATCATAGTTATAAAATCATCTCTCTTATCTAAAAAAACATAAATAGCAATTTATTTTATTCGTTGATCTCTTAAGGTGGTATATTAATGTTGTGCAAACCAAAGAAGTTAAAAGATAAAACTAAAAGTAAAAGTTCTAAAAAAGTGAAAAGAATTACTTCTGCTTTTATCGGCTTTTTAGTGGTTGGAACGATTGTTCCATTAGCAAACATCCCGCTTTATAAAAGATACATAAGTAAGATTAACACTGAGAAAAATCTAAAAGATATTTCAAAAAATGAAAGATTAATTAAAGCAGCTAAAGAAAAGATTAGAAAAGAAAATCCTCAAGCAATTATCCAAGATATTGTTCAGGATTTTCATCCAAATACTAATGATTCAGACCAAGCTAAAAAACTTGTTAATACTATTTATGATAATTACCAATTTAAGATTGTTGATAAATTAAAAAAATCAGGTATTGATTATCAAAACTGAGAAACATTTAATAAATATGTTTATGATCACTTAGATCATGACATTTTTGAAGATATATTAAATTCTTTTGTTGGTTTTTATGCGACTTATCACAACTCTTGAATTAACGAATTAACCGAAAGAATTCTTTTATATAAGTATAAAAAAGTAGGAATTCAAAACGGTTATTTCAGACAATATCACACAGAAACAAGCAATGCTTATTTCTTGGATAAGAACAATTTCAACTTCAGATTTACGACTAAATCTGATTTAATTGCTGTTCATAAACTTTTTGGTGATGTAACTACTAAAGTTGGATTCTCAATTAATGTTAACCCTAATTCTAAAATAGTCATTGATCAAGATTCTAAAGGAGTTGTATTAACAAATACTAGCATTTTTCTTGAGTCATCTGCTGGTGTTCTTAGTCCTTATGGAAGTATTTTAGTTAGAACTGATTCGGATTATTGAAAAAACTGGTATGGATATACTGGCAATGCAGTCAAATGAGAAGAACAAAAACAAATTAAAGGATTACCATTAACATCAATCTTGTACAGTATTATTAATGATAAAGATAATGAAAAAGGTTATATTAGTAAATACTTTTATAAATGGATGGTGCAAATATTAATTAACTTTTTTAATAATGGTTACCTTGATCAACAAAATATTCGCAATAAAAAAGGTCATTAATCTTACATAATGTTAAATTCATCAAGCGATTCTAATAAAACATTACAAATTATTAATAGATTACCTAAGCGATGACAGAAACATCGTTTGGCTAATGTTATTAAACCCTATTATCTTAATTGAAAAGAATACTTTTTTATTAATGCGACAAGACAAGCTAATCGATATTTAAAACATACTAAGTTCAATTGATTATATTTAATCCCAATTGTTGGTTTTATTTATTTTATTTTTAAGATTGAATCAACTAACGAAAAATTAGAGTATAGCAAACTTAAAAATCAATATCTTAAAGTTGGTGGTGAAAACTGAATAGTTTTCTTGATTATATTTGCTGGTATTTATTTATCGTTTATTATTTGAGCTACTTTAATTATTTATTTAACAGATTATTTTTATCCACCAAATAATTATCAGAATATTAATAAGATTATTATTATGTATGTAGGTGGTAATTTTATTATCTTCATATTATTTCATTATTTTTATTTATTTTATTGATACTTAGTGGTTTATCAAAAATTCAAGAATTCAGTTTATAAAATAATAGCAATTACTAGAAACAAAATTCATCCATACTCGTTTTTCTCGTTTGTTCTCCATTGTGATGATGGGGTGTATTTAAAGAAATTAGAAAAGCGTCATAAACGAAATCAGTTTCTTAAATAATTTTTTTATTATTCGTAATAAATAAAAAAATTAGATTTATCGGTTATTTTAATGAATATCAAAAAATATAAATAATAAAAAAGCCCTATTGTTTTATGAACAATAGGGCTTTAAATGTCTAAAAATTAATGGTGCCGAATACAAGAATTGAACTTGTCTCTGATGCTTACCATGCATCTGTTTTACCACTAAACTAATTCGGCGCGCTAGATAATTATAACCGATTTTAAGATTAGATTATTTAAAAACTAGTTTATATTATTTATTTTGGTAAAGAAAAAGTTTGATTATTACAATAATTAACCATAGTTAGATTATTAAATAGCACCTATCTAATTAATTAATATATTCGTTTCTTATAGATATTATTTAAATTTTTAAAAAATTAAGAATTTAATAAATTGATACATTAATAAATTTGATTAAAAGACTTTATTTAATAGATATTGAAAAGAAGAAAAATGAAATAATTGCTTTTATTTTTTTGATTTAATTACAACTTATTATTTTTTATTCAAAATAAGATTAATTGTTTTATTAATGTCCGATTTTATATATGGATAGCAGCAAAATTAAGAATAATTTTGTCTTTAAAAATTTTAAAAGTGAAAAGAAAAAATTTTTTAAAGTTAATTAGTTTATTAAGTGTTGTTTCGATGGCATCAATCGCAGTATCAAGTTGTAAAAAACCAGATATCGATTTAACAAATCAAATTAATCGAGATAAAACAGAAAATAAAAATAGCTCTGAATCTAAAGATAATGATAAAAAAATAAACGAAGAAAAAACAACAGATACAAAAGCTTTATCTAATAAAAAAAACGAATCTAATAATAAAAGTAACGTTGATTCTGATGATACGAATAATTCTGAATCGATAGAAACTAAAGACCGATCTGAATTGCCAGAAAAAACTAATGAAGAAAACTCAAATGAATCAGTTTCTGATTCAACAAATCAAGAAACAACTGATAAAAGTGTTAATGAACAACCTAAAGCAGAATCAAATAAAAATTTAGAATCATCTACGAGTTCAACTGATAGTGTAGTTGGCGAAAAAACAACAGAACAACCTAAGCATAATGCTTCTGAAGATGTAAATATGATGCATTCATCAGATGAATCTGAAGAAACTAAAAACTCAGAAGAAACTAATATTCATAAATCTGTTGAAAAAACTGAAGAGCATCAATCAGATGAACCCTCTGAAGGAAGTTCTGAAAAACAAGTTGGCAACCAGGCTGAAGCAGAAAAAGAAAATTCTAAACAATCTGAAGAAGTAACTGATGGAAAAACTTCTATGATGGATCATTCTGATAGTGAAACTTTAAAATCTAAAGATGATGGTATGGTTACTGATCATCCACAAACTGATAATCAACAAGATTCAAGAGATGGCGCAGGTGAAATGGTAAAAGCAGAACAAGGCCATGAAACAACTGAACCTAAAAAAGAAGGTCCAGCAACAGATGTCGAAAATGGTGAAAAAAATCAATCCGCGCAACCTATAACTGAAAAAACAGAAGAAAAAACTGAAACTAAAAAAGATATTGAACCTACTAGCGAACAAGGCGAACCTAAATCTGGAGAAGTTCAATCTAGTAGTATGCAAGATGAACCTTCTAGTGTATCAGGAGATGTTCATGATCCTGAAACAGATTCGGTTTCAAAAGATGAATCTGATCAAAATAAAGAAACTCACGATGATTCTTCAATCAATGGAGAAGACAAACAAGCGCAATCTGAATCTGATCAAGAAACCAGTGCAGAAAAATTGGATTCAAAAGAAGTTGATCCAGTTAATTCTACAGAAGAACACAAACCTACAATGATGGAAAATTCACCACCATCAGCAGATAGTCCAGAAGATGGTTTAGCAACTCCATTAACACCTAGTTGAGGTGATGGAACTGATAGTGGCTCTTATCACCCGGCAGTTACTCCTGATAATGATTGTCCAAATGTACTATCTACAGAATATCCATACGGATCACCATACAATCCAACAGGATCTACACCTCCTAGTGTAAGTGATCCATATGCACCTCCTGTACCTTCAGATCCGTCTGCTGGATGAGCTACTAGCGGAACAGGTAGTCCTTATGGTATGTATCCTGGTTATGATTCTCCAACATACCCAAATTATAATGGAACACCAGGATCATCTGATGGTTCTTATGGTGATAATTATCCATCAAGTTATCCTAGTTCTTACCCAGGAACTTGTCCTACACCAACCGGTCCATATGATACCATGCCTGAACCAGGTTCAAATGGTGTCGGGGATGATTCAGGGATAGGTAGTGCGCCTACTGATTGAGGATCTTCGCTTCCAGAAAGCTCTCCTCCTATCGATTTATAAACGGCTCAATAATTAAATAATCGTATAAGTTCTTTTGTTAATAAAAAAATTTAAACTCTTTTGAGTTTAAAACTATTCACAAACAAATCATAATAAGATTCATTTTCGCTTTAAGTAATGAATCTTATTTTTTATTTAAAAAATAATCAAGCATATTAATTTTTAGTTTTAAATAGTATTCTAATTAAGAAATAATAGTTATCTTTTATTTCAAAAAATATTATAGTCTTATAAATAAGACATAAATAAAAATATTGTTAAAAATCTTTATTTATAAGAAAAATATAAGAAGTTAAACCTAATAAATCATTTTTTGTTGTTTCATATTACCGTTTTTTTTTTTTTTGTTCAGAATTACTGAAACGATTGACTTGAATGTTGATTATTTATATAGCTATTTAACGAAATTGATTTAAGATTTTGTTTTAAAAATTAGTTTAAAGTGAAAAGAAAAAACTTTTTAAAGTTAGTAAGTTTATTAAGTATTGCTTCAGTAGCAGCAATTTCGGTTGCTAGCTGTAAAAAACCAACCACAGAACAAAAAATGCCTCAAAAATCTGATGATTCAAATAATAAAAAAACTGAATCTGATGATAATAAAACTAAAGAAGAAAAAACAACTCCACCTACTGAAAGTAAACCTATAGATACTGACAAAAAAACTGACAATCAACCAAGTAAAGAATCAGTAGATGAGTCTAACAACAAAGCAGATTCAGATAATTCAGGAACTGATTCTTCCGCAATGAACCACGAAGGAATGCCTAATAGACCTAATCAAGATGGTAATTCTAGTTCGACGGGAACAGGAAATACTAGTAATGCTGAAGGATCTACTGAGGCTGGCAGAGATGCTGCAGTAGATCATCAATCTAACGAAGTAAAAAATCCTAAATCGTCTGATGGCTCGAAATCGGAAGATTCTGAAAAAACTGGATTAGATAAAGAAGAAATGCCTCCTGTAGATCCGAGTTTTGCATCAGGTGGATTAACTACAAGCTGAGGTGATACAGGTCTTCCTGGTATTGATAATAAAGAATCAACTGATAAATTAGAAGATAATCCTTCTGAAACAGGAACTAAAGATAATGATTTAATGCAACCTTCTGTTTCTGATTCAGGAGTTGGTATGACTCATAGTTGAGCTGATGATGGAATTTCTCAACCTATTGGAGGTGAAACTAGTCCAACAGAATCAGAACATTTTACTACTGGTTGAGCAGAAAATGGAGCTTATAATAACACTGATCCTTCACAACCAGATCAAGCATACCCACCAGCAACTGTTGGTTATCCTTATGGATCGGATGAAGCAACTACTAGAGAAACTTCACCAGAACCAATACCATCGGATAATTCAGGGTTGTACAAAACTAGTAGTTGAGGTGATACAGGTCTTACTGAAACAAGTCCTGATCTTTCTAAATAAAATATCTTAACTAAAACTAAATTAACATACTATCTAACAATAGAATTAATTAATATAATTTAACTATTGTTTTTAATCATCAATAATTCTTTAGGAATTATCTTTTTAACTATAAACTCATATATTACAATTGCGTTTTTAGTTTCGATCTAATAATTGATAATCCATCACCAATCATTATAGGTGATGGTTTTATTTATAAGAATGAATGAAAACTTAAATTGATAAGTTAATTGAAAATATTAATAAAACCTAATAAGACTTTAAATAACGATTGATACGCTAATTTTATTTTTATATAATTATTTTTATACAATCAAAAACATTTTGTATTTGATAAAAAGATCAAACAAAAGATCATGATAGATACAGTATTATTTAAAAACTTAGTAACATTAGTGATATTTTTCTTAATGTTTTTGATAGCATTGATTTTTTCTATTAGTCTTTGTAAAGATTTAAAGATAAAAGTAGATCATCTTAGAAAAGATAAAAAATCCTCGTCTGAGTCTAAACTAAAAGATAAAAAAGTAAAAGAGTCTATTCTAGATCAAAAAAACAAGGATGAACAAAATAAAAATGAATTAATAAATGAATCGAACAATAATAAACCATCTGATAATAAAGTTGTAGATTTAATTACTATAAATGAAGTTATTAAAGCTCAAGAACTAGCAGTAAATAATCAAAAAAATCAAGAGAATAAATCAAAGAAGATAATCAAGAAAAATTTGCTGATAACAAAAAAGATGTTATTCCTGTATTAGCTAATAGTGTTGATAAAGCTGATTTCAATGCTAAAAAAGAAGAACTATACAAACAAATTGATTTAAAAATTAGCAATAATACTTCGATTATTGAAAATAACAAAAATGATAGTAGTTCTAATTCATCTAATATAGCTATTAAAAATAGAGAAGATTCATTAGATAATAATAGCGAAATTCAGACTGAAAAAAATAAAAATTTTGTTGATGATTTTATTAACGAATTTTATAAAAAAATTGATAAAAATGAATCTATCTCAAACGGTGATATTTCTAATAAAGATGAACAATTTAAAGTTAAAAATCATGACTTATCTAAATATGAAATAGAATCCTCTAATTCAAATATTGATGAACTGATTAAGAATACACATTCAGAATTTTCTAAAAAAGATTATCAAGAAAAAACTAATGAATATGATAAATCTAAATCTGATGAAACTAAACTTGATCAAGGAGATAATAACTTCAAACAAGAAGCTATAGCTAGTGAAGATAATAAACCTAAGTTTGAAGATTCGTTAATAAATCTACTAAAAACCAATAAAGAAGAAAAAGATAAAAAACCAGAACTAATCATTATCATAGAAAACCCTTTCCATATTCTTAAATATAAGAATGATAAATATGACATTAGAGGGTTAAAAAACTTTATTGAAATAAATTCTCGATATTTTTTAAGTGATGATTGCGATCACCTTGAATATAAGAGTTATCCATTGAATCCAGACCTATTTAAACGATCTCACATATTAATAAAGAAAGATTACAAATTCAACGATAATGATATTCAAGAATTTATTAAAACTCTTGAAAACTTGGCGATTCCTTTTGATTTAAATGAAACAGATCAAGAAGGGATTATAAGACAATTTAATGATTCTAATAGAAAACTTGAAAGAGATCCTAATATTATTAAACAAGCAATCGAGCTAATAGTTGTTAATTGCTTATTTGAAAAACTAAAATCCAAAAAATTAGTTCATGAATTAAATAATGAAGATAAAACTATCAATGTTGAAGCGACTTGAGATTATAATTCTTTATAAATTTATATTCAATTAATAGTTGTTGCTTATCAAAAATGAATTTCTTAAAATACCCCATGAAGAAATCCATTTTTTATTTATAAATAAGCAATAAATTTTTTAGGTTTTATTTATTTATTTATATATATATATATATATATATAACCTTAACTTATTTTTATTAAATTTAGTTGATTCATTATCTTTATTTTCTTGTAAAAATATCAAACAATATACAAATCTAGAAATTATCTAAAAAAAATAAATATTTTGATCTAAACTTGTGAAACAATCATCTAAATAATCTAAAGATTAACCAACATTATTTAAATAAAATATATTATCATATAAGTTAATAGATTTTAGATAGGTTCTTAGACGATTCTAATCGCAATAAATCATTATTATGAAACTTAAAAAGTTAAAGATTTCACTTAGCTTGATAAGTACTTTGAGTACATTTGGTTTCATATTATCTGCTTGTAAGAATCCACAAGCAGATAATATGAATTACATAAATGAGTTAAAGAATCAATTAAAAGAATTATTAGATAGCGAAACTAAAGAATTAGCTAAGTATAACAAGTCGAAATACGAAGAAATAAGACAAGCTTTATCTCAAGTGTACGATAAAGCTAAAGAAGCGAGTCATAGAAATGATTATTATGTTTTATATAGAGCTAAGCAAGAGTTAGAATCAGCAATTAAATTAGCTAAAACTCAAAAAGAAAAACTTGATAAAAACAATGATTCTAGTAATCAATCTAATAACGATAACGAAGTAATCGGTAATGATAACGAACAAAATAATTCCGAATCGGATTTAAATGATTCAACAGATAAAAATGATAATTCGAATCATTCAGAACTAAATAATAACGGTTCTAATCAAAATAATAATAAAGTAGATAACTCAAATAATGATAGCGATACTACTATAGGTATCATTAAACCAGAAACAGATTCTACGAATTCTAATAATATCGAATCAGATTCAACTGATAATAATCAAAATCAACCTAACAATCATATTGAAACTAAACCTGGTCCAAATGATCAAACTTTAACTAATGAAGAAATCAATAATTACTACGCAACGCATCCTGAATTAAAACGTTTTAGTTTAGCTAATCAAACTAAAACTTATAGTAAAAATTCAGATTATTTACAATCAAACTTTAATCGTTCAATTTCATTAATTTGAAATTTTGATGATGGATCAGTTACTGCTGGAACATTATGATTATTGGATTATCATAAACAATCAAATGCTAAATATAAATTGTTCTTTGCTACTAACTACCATGTAGCTTTAGAGCTATTTGGAACTAATGATTATTCATTCAATGCTCAACCTAACCGAACTAAAAAAGTTAAGGATGTTTTCATTGGTGTTGCTGATGATTGAAGAAATAAACATTCTAAATTTAAATATAAGAAGTTAAGAAAAGAACAATTTCCTAAAACCTTGTTTTTAGGGCACAACTTTATGGATGATAAAGTTGCTAGTCTATTCAATAACAAAAGATACTATACCGAGTTTTCAGTTATTGAGTTTGATTATGATACTGAGAAATTTGCTGATTCTTATATAACAGCTAAAGAATACGCAGCATTATCAAGAAGTGAGCAAAAAGTAGCAACTCAAGCAGCTAAAAGAGAAAAAGAAGATAATAAATTAATTAAACAGCATCTAGATAAAGCGATAACTGAACTAGATATCTCGATAAATAAATTTAAAGATGGTAGTCACAATATGCAACTAAATTCATTGCCATACGCAACAATGGATTATGGTTCAGTTAATCTTTATATTAATAACTACCTAACTAGAAGTAATGATGACAATAAAGTCTTCAATCAACCAAATACAATTAATAAGATTATTAAGAATGATGCTGACATCAAAAAATTCTTCGCTGATACTAAATTAAATGCTAAACCATTAACAGATTATTTCATCGGTTTTCCTTATGAAATAAATAAACCTAACCCTTCGTTAGTGCATTACAATGTAAGTTCTAATCTCTTATCATCTAATGATAAGATTATTGATAACTTAAGTAATAATGTCTTTGTTACTCAAGATGTGAATAATGGTTATGCAATTGCTTCGCATGGAGCAATGTTTAACAACGAACCTAAAGGTTTGTTTTATGGTTTAACATATTCTATGTTAAGTGATAATTCAATTATTGGTGGTATGAGTGGTTCTTTAGTAACTAACGAAGATAATTTACCTATTGGTTTATTATTCGCTTCAGATGGTAAGATTCCTTTTTTAGGTGATGATAACACTTATAAGAATGTTAATAATGCTTTAATGGTTGGTTTTAGTTTGAATGTTCCATTCTGATCTTCAAAGATTAATAATTATGTAGAACCTTATAACATTATTGATGGCACTAATAAGGCTAGATATCCTCATCAAACTAATTCTTATCGTCAAACCTTATATAAGGTTTATGGTAATGATTATAAGACTGCATTGTTTAAATAAATTAATAAACAATAACAATTAATTTATCAATAGTTTTCTTTCTTATTAATAAAAAGACATATTTTAATTAGGTTAAATAAAAACTATATTGTTAAGAATAATATCAAACGTTATCGCTTGAATTAAAAAAGTTGTTATTTAATCTTAATATGAGTTCAAACGCAAATAAAAATAATTAAAGTTTTATAAAATAAAAAGGTGTCATGAACTTTAAGAAAGAAACCTTAGATCAGATTATTCTAGAATTAGCTTATAGTAGTTGCAGCATGGAAAACAATACCTTTACTTATGATGAAGTAAGGGATTTATTTGCTAGTAATAAACCGCCAACAGGTCAAAAAAATAACCAAGAGTTTTATGAATTAGTTAATTTTAAAATGGGTATTGAATACATTGTTAAGTTTTATGATCAATTAGATATAAATATTGATACCATTTTAAAATTACACAGCATTATTATGCGTTTTATTTTGGATGATAACGGTGCTTTTCGTAAGCATAATCTAAAGATTAAAAGCGCTAAACATATCGGTAGTGAGCATAGTAAAATTGTTAGTAAACTAGAACAACTTAATAGCAATTTTAAGAACGAAATTGTTGAAGTTTTATCTGAAAAAGATCGCACTGAATTAATCTTAAAGTATCATTGTATTTTTCATAAGATACATCCTTTTAGTGATGGTAATGGAAGAGTGGCAAGAGCGATTATGTTCTTAATGCAACTTAAGTATAAAACCAAGTTATATTCTGTTAATCCTGATATTAAAAATGATTATTTTAACGGAATCAATAAATATTTATTAACTGGTAATATTGATGATTTATACAATCTGATTAAAGATAATTTAATTAATATCGATTAGTTTATTACAAAATATTATTACCTATTTTTTTACAAAATCTTCTTGTTATTTTTTAAAAAACTAACAATCGACAACTAGAATTTTTGATATTTTTTGTTATAATAATGGGAACAGATAGAGATTAAAACTAATATAAATATTAGCATTTTCATTAAAACTCAGATTGTTAAATATTTTTGAA
Source organism: Mycoplasma bradburyae (assembly GCF_024338845.1). NCBI lineage: Bacteria > Bacillati > Mycoplasmatota > Mollicutes > Mycoplasmatales > Mycoplasmataceae > Mycoplasma > Mycoplasma bradburyae. Next base: position 414,526 of record NZ_CP101414.1, read on the forward strand.
TTTTATTACAAAAGTAAATATCAAATTAATAAGTAGTAAATAATGAAATTAAAAAAATCTAGACTTCTTTTTTCTTTATTTGGCGCATTGATTACTCCAAGTTCAATTTTAGCTTCTTGTACCAACCCTAAAGGATTAAATTACCAACTTGAAAAGCAAAGTTTAAGCTTGATCTTAAGTGATCAAGATAGTGAAATGCGTAAATATGATGATTCTAAATACCAAAAAATTATCGTTGAATTACGCGAAGCTTTTAGAAAAGCTCAAGAAGTTTATGATAACGACTCATCATCGCTAGAAGATATCAGAAATGCAATCGATGCTTTAGAAGTTGCGATTGATAAAGCTTTGCAAGATAAGAATAGTATTGATCAAATCTATAACGATGATAACAGAACAGATAATAGTTCTAGCGATAAAAAATCAACTAATTCATCCGATTCAACTGATTCATCGGTATCATCAACAGATTCGGGTAATAACAATTCAAGACCTAATTCAAATAGCGAAATAGGTGCTAATGGCTCTAATGAAAATGCGACTTTAGGTGGTTCTGTAGAATCAACAAATGATAACAATACTTCAAATAGTTTAGGTAGTACTACTGCTGATAATACTAAGTTATTTAATTACTTAACTGATGGTTTAATGAATATTGATGCTGGTCAAGATGATCAAGTTTTAGGTTCTGGAAGTGATATAAACGAAGCATTAAGTCGTTGAAACAATCTACCAGATGATGTTAAATCAAAACTAGCTAATGTTAAAAATAAACTAGATCTATTAAAAAACCGTTTAACCAATCTAGAAAACACTCTACCTCCTTTTTCTAAAAAATATCGTGATGTTTTATCTAAAACAACTCCTAGTGTTGATGTTGAAACAAAGATTATTATTGCGCTAGCAGAATATGAAAGATTAAGCAGCGAAGAAAAAGAACAATACAAAGCTGATAAAGCTAAATTAGAAAAATTTAAAAAAGAGATCCCTAATATAAGAGCTAGTCAAGGTGCAGATGCGATCTATTCTAGAAGTGCACAATATTACAAAGTTGATTATTACAATGTTTTAAGTTTAACCGTTGATACAGTTAAAGCATCTGATTACAAATCAATTAAAGCAGCTAAAGATTCTATGGATAAACTTCTAGTTGATATTAGAAGTATCCTGAAGAAAGAAGAGACATTAGTTAATTCTTTATGAACTAAAGTTAATGAATTAAGAAATAATGAAAGTTCATACGAAACTTCAAATTCTCTTGATACTAGCGAAGAAGATGAAAGAATTGAGTATACTCCTACAGCTTCTAATAGTGAATATGTAAATCCATCGACATACAATTTCGCTAATAAAACAATGTTTGTTTACGGAGTTAATGCTCCTAGTTACAAAGATAATCCTGAAAAATGAGTTAATAGAGGTGATGTAGTTAGATTAGCTTTCAAAAAAGAATATGGATGATATGACGTTAATAAGATAGCTTTACTTGAAAATCAATATGGTGACTTCAACCTATGTTGAGCAGCATCTGCTTCTAATTTACTTCACTGATGAATCAATAATAACAAAGAATATATTGATCAATACTTTGCGTTAAAATCAACTTCTGATTGATCTAAGAGTGTTCCGATGTATTATCCAGAACACCAATCAATTAAAAATGACAAAGAAGAAGGAAGAAGTCAAATTTTCCAAAAATTCACAAATGCATGAATTGATAGAGGTGGTTTTATCAATGATGGAATTAACTGATTCATTTCAGGTTGAAAACCTAGAACATCAGGTTATTTAGTTAATACAGAAAATAACAGAGGTGGATATTTCAAAGATGTATTTACCCCTAAACCTGTTAGAGAAACCAGAGGTCGATCAAATGATGTGACTGAAGATCATAATGGTTTAAGTTATAGAGGATTCAATAATGTATTGAAAGATGCTTTCTTAAACAAAAAAGCTGTTGGTTTCTCTTATCCTGGTCACGCAATGTCTATTTGGGGTGCTGAATTTGATGCTAACGGAAATGTTGATTACATTTATTTCTGTAATAACAACTATGGTGATCAAGAAGATGATTTAAATGGTGGTTCATTAGTTAGAGCTAAAGTTGTCTCTATTGGAAATTACGGTGTCGGATACTATACAGACCCATTCTATGCTAATAATCCTAAATCAATTAAATCATTCACAGTTTTACCTCTTTATCAAGATACTTGAAAGCAATATTTAAATAAACACAAACAATAATAATGCAAAATCTACCATTCAATTGGTAGATTTTTTTATTAATTTTTTTGATTAAAGCCAAACTTATCTTTATTTGATTTAGTTAATGGATGTAATATTAACTAATTAATAATTAGATCAATAGTACAATGTATAAGAATTTAAATTAACTTAGGGTGATTATTTTGGTTTTATTAAAAATATTTCATATTTTTTTCTTATTTTTCATCAATTAAACACATATCTTTATTTGCAAGAAGTTTTAATTGATTTTAAACACTACATAAGAATAAATATAGTATTTTTAAATCTTTTTTATGAAAATATTTTGTGACTCTAAGGATTTCAATTTATAAATAAGCAAAATAAAAAACTCATCAACCTACTTTGAGATTGCTGAGTTTTTAATTAAAAGGAATTAATGGCTTTAATTTTTTTATTTAAATTAAAGGTATTTTTCGATCTTTTCTAACGTCCAACATAGTTTATAAAAACATAAAACAATGAAAAAATTTAGAAAGAAAACATGAAAGGACAAAAATAGTTGAGAAAAAATTACGAAAGGAGAGAAATAATATGAAAAACAAAATAATAAAACTATTATTGTCGTTAGATTCTATTATCGAAAAAGCGAGAGATTAGAGATTAAAATGATTTAACAAAATTAATAGTAATAATTTACTATTCTTCAGAATCAAATAAGCTTAATATGCTTTTTGTTTCTATTGACGAGTTTGTCTCGTTTTGAGAACCGTTTTTATTAACAACAACTAGAGCATTTTCAGTTACAGACCTATTATTATCAGTTATGATCTTTTTTCATTCAGGAAATTTATCATATTCAGTCGAATTATAACTATCAGGGCGATTAATCAAAGCATTAAAAGAAACATCTAAATTGCTATTAGAATGAATCAAACCACTAGGCTTCTTACCAAGGATCGTAACGATACTTTCATCACCATCAACAGATTTGCTACCAAACACAATATGGGCATCCTTGCTGACAGAATTTTTGATTTTTGCGTTATACTCATCAAACAATTTTCCGGGTAATTGCTTGTTGAGCTGATACATGACAATCAGCTTATTGGTCTCTGATCAATCATTGTTTAATAAATTAAAATTTATTAAACTGCCTTGGCTACTCGGGATTTTAATCTCTTTCACCAAGAATTCATACGACACATCGCTTTCTTTATCAAAGAAATACATTAAGTCGCCGAAATCAATATTCTTAATTTCTTTTTCTTGAGCTAGTTTAATAATTGCATTAACCGACGTTCCGATTTGATTATTAACTTCATTATTACGAGCCTCAACTGTTAGATTAGATAAACTTTTGTTTAAATCATCGCTGTTAATAATGTTAATAGCTGTAGCATTTTTTAATAATTCATAAAGACCATCAGTTGCTCTTTCATAAGTCTGATTACCTTCATTGTTAAGCGGCATAATCGCATAAGCTAGAGTAATAATGTTTTTACTATTTGCTTTTTCTACGATATAAGTTGAACCACCAGTTCCAGTACCCTTACCAAGTCCAGCGATTACAATACAAATATCACAATCACTTAAGATTTCATCAAGTTGCTGATCATAATATTCTCTTATTGCTTTTTTAGCTTTTTGAATATCTCCACCAGCTCCATTACCATAAGTATATGGTGAATCGATAAAGCATTTTTTTGCTTTAGATTTATTTCTAACTAATGCATTAAGATGTTTAGCGTCAGTGTTTATTTGATAGAATGTAACGTTGTCGCTAACTAGATCATTGAATTTAGTAACTATATGTTCGACAATATTGTTGCCAGCACCACCGATTCCTATTACTTTGATTTTGTAATCTTTTTTATATTTACTTACAAAAAAATCTATTTCATTATCATCAATAATTTGCGGTTGAATAAATTCATTAGCAATTGGTTTATTTTCAGATTGCAAGTCAAATGAAAATGGAGTGTCATTTAAAGATAAAATATGTTCGCTAAAATCACCTAATTTTATCCTGTTATTATAATCTGATCCATTAGAGCTCTTCAACTCCGTTTTTGCTATTTGTTGTCTTAATTTTTCTAACTCTATTTTCATTTCTTCTAAAATTTTAGAGTCATCCATATTTTTTAGTTTATGATCAGACATAATTAATTAATATTTAGATTTTTATTATTTGATAGCGATTTTTGATATGATGTTAGCAAGCTCCTTATTTATTGATAAGATCATAGCTTTTCTATCACTTTCATGATCAAAGTTATAATCGTGTGGAGTAGTGATGTAGTTATCAATCTTATTAATAGAGCAATCATGTTCGTATTGTCTTTTAATAGCTAAATAAGATTGCATAAATTCGTTTTTATAATCTCATAGCTTTGGAGGGTACAATTTACTAATATCAACATCATTAATTAATTCACCATCCTTATTTAATAAGTTATTAGCAATAGCGTAATTGTTAATAGTATTTATAATGATTTCTTTAATTGGTTTGTTAAATTCTTTTTTAACTAATTCCAATTCTTTGTTAATAAAATCGACAATATGAACTAATTGTTTTTGAATAAGTATATCTAAATCGGCTTTTGATAAGTATTGATAACTTAAAAATTCCTTATTAGTTTTAATTAATAAATTGAATTTGTTATCTTCATTTAATGATAAAAGATCGTTATTAAAGTACATATTAACTATTTCGTTAATATCTCTATTGTTGTTTGCATCTTTATTGTAGTTTTTTGCATTCAAACTCTTAATTAGGTTTTCTTTAACTTGTTTTATTCCTAAGTTTATTCTTTTAGTGATTACGTAATTACCATCTAAATAAATATTAAGATTAGTAAAGTTTTCAACCATATCAACAACAATCGTATCATTAATATCTTTAACTTGCTGAGATGCTTGATAATTAATTTCTTGAGTAGAAATGCTTGAAATTTTTACATTTAATGTTTTAAGAATATCTCTGATTTCAGGTATTAAACCAGATTTAGAAGTATAAGTTAAAATAACAGCATAATATTCTTTACCAACTTCTAATTGATCAGCAATTTTTCTAGATTGTCTATCAATTGTTTGGAACACTTTGTAATTAACAAGCTGTTCATTAACAGGGCGTGTTCTTTGTTGGTTTAAAACAAACTTTTTGATTTCGTTATCAAATTGATCAGCACTTAGATAACTGATTGGCGCAGTATTAATTTGGTTAGTTTTAAGATCATTAATTAAAGAGTCAAAATTAAGAATTACTTTTTTGATCTCCATCTTATTTTTTTGATTGAACAAATCAATTTGGTGGCGAATCTTTTCTAGCAATAATCTTTTATTAATGATCTTAGTTTCGTCGTAATAGTTTTGGTTTTTAATTGAGACTTGACGTAATAAATTAATACTTTGATCTCTATTTGTTGATAATACAAAATCAATTTTTTCCTTCGCAAAATTGATTGTGCAATAAGTTTGTTTTAAGTTATACATGCGCTATTCTTTTATCCTTTCTAAAACAAACAGCTTAGCTGATCTTGATCGCTTGTTTGTCTCAAGTTCATTTTTACTTGGTTCAAGTCCCTTATTATAATGATTTTTGTATTTTAATAGTTCTTCGTTATTCAATGGAATGTTTGTTAAAGATGCTGTTGATGTTAAATTACGAAATGCCTTTTTAATAAGTTTTTCTTCTAATGAATGGAAGGAGATAATAAGTAATCTGCCATTCACATTTAATAGTTCTGGAATAATTGTTAAAACTTTTTCTAAAACATCTAATTCTTTATTAACAGCTATTCTTATTGCTTGGAAATATTTTCTTGCAGGGTGTTTCTTGCTATACAGTTCTTCTTTTTTTACATTAGCCTTAATCAGTTCAACTACTTCAAGAGTATTTAAATCTTTTTGTTCAAATGCTCTTTTAAGTTCATTAGCAACTCTAAAAGGATCTTTGATCTCTCCATACTTCTTGAAGATTGTAATTAGTTGATTAACTGATGAGGTTTTAATTAATTCAGTTGCATCAAGCTTTTGATCTTGATCCATTCTCATATCAAATCGACCAACTGAATGGTAACTAAATCCCCTTTTAGGTTGATCTAGTTGATAACTAGATACGCCCAGATCAATTAAGCATCCATCAATTTTGTTGATTTCTAATCTTTTTAAATGATCTTTAAGATTGGCAAAATTATCCTTAATCAGTTTGACATTGCTATATTTCTCAAATAATTTGTTGCAATGATTTATTGCTTCGTAGTCTTGATCAAATCCAAACAACTTCGCTTTATCAGATAAAGCATTAATGATATTGTAACTATGTCCGCCAAACCCAATCGTTAAATCAAGATAAATACCATCTTTATTAGTAATAATGTTATCTATCACTTCTTTTAATAACACTGGGTAATGAATCTGATTATTGATTATCATCTTCCATCGATTCTGCTAGTTCATTAAAGTTATCAAAATTAGCTTCGTTAAATTCATCGTATGCTTTCTTGTCTCAAATTTCAACATGATCACCCATACCAATGATTACAACTTCTTTTTCAAGATTAGCCATCTTTTTAAAGTTAGCAGGAATTAAAACACGGTTAGCGCTATCAATTTCAATAGTTAATGAATTAGCAAATAATAAACGTTTATAATTACGGTTTTGTTGTTTGTTATTTGATTTGCTTAAGAACTTATTAGCGTAATTTTCAAACTCTTCAGGGGTACGTAATTCCAAGCATCCATCTAATCCTCTAGATAAAACAACACTTTCTTTAATAAGGTTTCTTATCTTAGCGGGAACGCTTAATCTACCTTTAGGATCAATATTATGTTGGTAATTGCCAATAAACATATTATTTCACCTCCTATAGCAGAATTCTTACGTACTTATATTTTAAACAATTTTTTCCCACTTTGCCACACTTTTTAACACTTAATTATTTTGAAATCTTTAAAACCCTTTATTTATAAGGGTTATAACGATAAATAATTTTTTTGAAAAATATAAAAAAATGACCTCGAAAGGTCATTTTTAACTGCTTTTTACTAATTTGTGGTGGGAAGTGGGAGCTATTCGTTATCGTCATAACGATTCGAATCAAAGAAGTTCCCTTCTTGATATGAATCCGGATCAAAATGCTTAATCTCTGGTAGATCATCAATTGATTCAATCCCGAATAAATCAAAGAATTTTTCAGAAACATTATACAGGAAAGGTCTTCCTGGAGTATCTGCTCTACCGATTTCAACAATCAAACCTTTTTCTAGTAAATTATCAACTAAATTTAATGAATCAACACCTCTAATTTCATTAATTCTAGCTCTAGTACAAGGTTGGTTATAAGCAACAATTGCTAAAACTTCCATTAATCCTTTGTTTAATGGATTTTTGAATTTTTCAGATACATAGCGTTGCATCTCTTTTTTAACATCAGCTTTAGTTAAAATCTTATATCGACCACCGTAGTTTTTGATTGTTAAACCAAAGTTTTGATTTTGATCATAACTATAAGTCATTTCTTCAAGTTCTTTAAAGATCTGATCTTGATGTAATCTTGGTAAGATCTTATTCAGTTCTTGTAGATTCATACCATTTTTACCTGCAACATATAATGCAGCTTGAATAATCGCTTTTACTGATAACTCTTTTTTATCTTGATTTTTATTTGGTTTATCTTTTTCTTCTAAATCATCAACAATTTCACTAGTTTGTTCTATCGCTTCTCTTACTGATTGATAGAATTTATCGTTATCATCAGTTTCAAAATCAACTGTTGAACTACCAATATCTTCAAAAGTTGGTTTTTGTTTTTTTTCGGTTAATTTATCAACTTGTTCAGAAAACTCTTTTTGATCTTCTAAGATTTCTTTTGTTGATAATTCTTCAACTTCTTTTTTGTTACTTAGTTTAAATTTTTTAGTTATCTTTTTTATTTTAGTTTTCATCATAGCTTATATATGTTTAGGTTTAATAGTTTAATATATTAACCAATTATTAGTTTGATTCGTTATCGTCTTTTTTAATCTCTTCACCATCTTCATCAAGATTGATTAAACCGGTATGTAATGCTTCTAATTTAGCTTCTGAATCATAATCTTCTTGCTTATCATTTATTAGATCTTCTAGTTGTTGAACGATTAGATCTGCTTCATATAAGATTTGTTTTGCAGTAGGTTTTTTATTCTTAAGATCAATTACTTGATTATTTTCATCAACTAAATTTTGTTCTTTAGCTTTATTTAATTTTTCTTGTTCATCGATCTTTCGTTGGTTAATTCTGATATTAATTTTTTCTTCTGGAGATAGTTTTGCATAATCTTCCTTAGAAACATAATATTCACCATATTTTTTCTTAAAGTACTCTTCACGTTGTTTGAAGAATGCTTGACGACGTTCTTCTTGAATCTTTTTAATTGATTCTTGCAATTCTTCTTCGTCTTGTTTCTGGCGTTTGATTGCATCTTCAATTGATTCTTGAACTACAACTATCTTAGAAGTATCAACTAAAGAAATATATATTAAATCATCATCTTCTCTTTGATGCAAGTCAATTTTTTGTTCGCGTACTAAAACTAATAAACAAACAAAAGCTGTTACAAAATATCTTAATGATAATTTTTTCTGATCAATTTGACTAAAGATTGTTTCTAAATCAGTTGATACATCATATTTATTATCAAGTTCTTTTTTAATAATTTCTAAGATTTCAGCTTTAACATCTTCGATTGATAACTCTTCAATAACAATCTTATGTTCTGTAATGGTTTTAATTTTAAGTTTTTCAAAAACTCGTTCCATTGCTTTTTTAAGTTTCTTAGGATTAACATAATCTGGCAATGGTGCTTCTGGTAAATCATTAGTTGTTAATTTGAATACATCTCAGTCATCTTCTTCTTTTGAAAATAATGAAAATCTTTCAAGTTGCATTTTGTGTAGTGATGGCAATAATTCTGAATAACGCTTATATTCAATAATTCTCTTTACAATTCGATCGCGTTCGTCATCATTATTAAGATCAACTTTTTCTTCAGTATCAAAATTAGGAATAGATAAATCAGATTTAATTCTTAACAACTCACAAGCCATATATAAATAATCTGATACTACATCTAGATTAATCATATGCTTGTTAATGTATTGGAAATATTGGTTGGCTAATTCAAAAAGATCTAAAGCCATTATATCCATTTTTTTATCTTTAATAAGATGAAGTAATAGATCAAAAGGACCACTAAAATGTTTAAATGATAGGTTTAAAAAGTCGTCAGTGATATTAATATTCAACTCTTCTATTAAATCTTCTGGCTTTTTGGTATTTTTCTTTCTGTGTCAGTACTCAACCTTAAACTCATCATTAATTTTAGTATCAACTAACTCAAAATCAGTGTAATCAACATCAACAAATAGATCACATTGATAATCATCTTCCAATTTAGAGATAACCAATTCGTCAGCATACTTAATTGAGTTTTCAATTATCTTCTTCCCGCCGATGATAAATAAATCTACAACACTAAAATCGATTAATGCTTTTTTAATATCCGAATATAAGAAGATTTCATTGTTATTCCTTAATTCATTTTGATGTTTTTTAGAAATTACGATATTAGCTCGGTTATCTAAAATTTTGTTAATCGCAGTATAAGTGTTATACCCCATAATAATCGGGTGATTAAGTGTGCTTTCTCTAAAATGTTTTAGTTCACTTTTAATATCTCACGGAAGTTGATTGTCTTTAGCTATTCCATGATTAATGTCTTCACACCAGATAAGTTTAATCATATTTGTTGAGTTGTTATTTAATTTTTTTAACACATTAATTTTTTAAAAACACTTTAGTTTTTCTTATTTTTATTTATAAAAATATAAAAACAGTTACCATCTAATGTGATAACTGTTTTAATTAATATTGAGTTATTTTTTAACAAAATCAGCTAACTGTTTATTATAAGTTTCCTGAATTTGCTTTCTTATGCTGTTAATAATATAAGTTGATTCAGATCTTGAATAATCAATTGGCTTTAATGGCTTTAAGAATTCAATGTAGATCTTTTTAGTTTTAGCTTTTCTAAAACCTTCTTGAACTGGTCTCTTCTTATTTGAAATCTTCTCCATTCGTCCTTGTGTGTTAAACAAACTAAAAGGAACGATAGGACAAAAAGCTTTGTAAGCAGCTTTGATAGAACCAGCTTTAAATTCAGCTAACTCATGCGAAAATACTCTTGTACCTTCAGCGAATACGCAAACTGAGGTGTTTTTTAATAGTTCTATCTCATCTAAAGTTGCTTTAGCTGCTTGTCTAATACTTTGTCGATCAATAAAAATTACATCAATTAAAGACATAATCTTACCAATAGATTTCTTTTTTAATTCAGCTTTAGCGACAAAAGTTAATTCGGTAATATCTTTTAAGTGGTTAGCCATTCAAATCATTACAAATGGATCAATGTTTGATTTGTGATTTCCGATAAAAAGAACAGGTTTATTAGGAATTAAATCTTCGTTTTTTAACTCGATTTTTAATCCTTTAAAAAATATTATCCGACTAGCTAAAATATATACGGTTTTAAAACGATTTTCCTTTGTATAAAACGTTGGATTATTCTTATAAATACTAGCTTTAATTAGAGCTACAAGATATCTAATTGCAAATTCTAAACCAACAAAAGGAAAAATTAAAAAGCTTAATAAACGTATAATAAAACGCATTAAACTCTTTCAGCTACAGCAACTGCAACTAATCTTTCACCTTCGTGTGAAATTGAAAGGTGCAATTTAATCTTATCGTTTAAAGAACATTCATAAGCACCATTAATCTTACGAATTTCTAATTGAGTGAAATCATCTCAAGTTCTAAGAGCTTTAAAAATAGCTTCTTTAAAAGCTCATCTAATAGCTAAAAAGATGTTTTGGTTATTGTCTCCGATAACAGACTTATATTTATTTAATTCGTGTTCTGTTAAAAGTTTCTTTACAAATTCAGGTGATTTCTTTTGTTGAAATCTTGAAATAGTTACTGAGTCTATGCCAATTCCAATAATCATTGTCTTTATTCCTTATTTATCAATGTTTTATTACTTTTATGATTATATAATAATCAATAAAAAACAATTAAGCATTATTATTTGGATAAGATTTGCTTAATTAATCTAATATCCTTATTCATTTGAGCAATGGTATTATCAATTTGTTTGATTTGACTAATTGCTAATGATAAGTTCTTAATATTATTATCCATTAAATTAGTTTTATTCATAAAAGTAACGCGATCATAACCATTTTCATTCATTTCTTTTATGATGACTTCTTTTTCGCCAATTACATCTTTTAAAGTTTTAACTTGTGAGTTAAGTTCAGCGCATTGCTTATCAAGTGATTGATAACGCTTGTATTCTCTTTCATAAAATTTTAATGTTTCTACAACTATATCAAGTAGTTTGTCGATTTCTTCAGGATTATATTCACCTGCATCGTTATATTTTAATCCTAATTTTTCGATATCAGTAGAAGTAATTATTTTCTTTTTATCGTTCATAGCTATTTTGGTTATTTTATCTTTTTGTATATTTTAGAATATCAAAAACTTTTATAATTCGTTTTATGTCTAGTAATACTTATTCAATTAAAAAGTTATCAGATCAAGTAATTAAAAAATTTATTGATCAAATAAAGGAATTCGAGATCGATAACAACAACGAGTTTGTTTATAAACGATTTAATTATTATGATTATCTGATTATTAGTGTTTATAAAACTAATAGCATTCTTATCCAACCTACAAAATTAGCTAATTCTAAACATCTAAATACTTTTATTAATAAGTATTGTTTTTGAGAAACTAATAATAAAAATCAAACAACTTTAACTGATAAAACTACTTATAATAAGGTTCAAAAACAAACTAAAGCAAGTTCTAACCGTTTTTATAAAAATGATGCTTTATATGTTGATTTAACTAACGAATCAACGATTGGTTGTGATGAAGTAGGCGTTGGTGAGTATCTTGGTCCTATTGTTACTTGTTGCGCTTTGGTTAAAAAAGATGATTTTAATAGAGTCATCGAACTAGGAGTTAAGGATTCTAAGCAATTAACTGATGATAAGATTATCAGTATTGCTAACGAACTTAAGAAGTTTATTGATTATCAAATTTTTTGTTTTGATTCTACTCCGAGCGCTTTATGTTTTAACGAAATGTATGATAAATTAAAAAACATTAATGCACTTAAAGCTTATATGCATAATGCGGGATTAGATGCTTTTAATAAAAAGTATTTGATTAAAAGCAAAATTGTGTTGGATGAATTTGTAACTTCTAAGAAATATTATGAACATCTAAACAATTTTAATATCAATCCAATCATTAAAATTGATTACATGACTCAGAAAGCTGAATCTAAATATTTAAGTGTTGCAGTCGCTAGTATATTAGCAAGAGCATACTATCTAGATCTATGTAAACAGTTGCTAGCTAAAATAAATTATTTTGATGATTATAAAAATATGCTAGGTTCAGACAATAAAACGCTTGAAAGAATTAAACAACATATTAAAGCTAATAAAGACTTAGTAAATTGAAGAGAGATATTTAAAGTTTTTTTTAAACCACTTGAAGAGTTTTTAAATTCACTTAACTAATTTGGTAATTCGAGTCATCTTTTTATAATAATGTTCTTATATTAAAGATATGTTTAAAATCACTTATAAAGAAGAAAATATCATAAATATTCTTATTCAATATTTTATAAATTGATTTTTAGCTTAATAAAGCTATAAGAATGTTTGTTTTATAGTATTACTTAGAATTTAGTTTTTGCTATAATACAAAATGTATATAACAACAATTATAGATAGACAATATTTGTTTCATTATTAAAAAAGAGATGAAACTTAAAAAAATTAAACAACTTATTTTACTTAGTAGTTTAGGATTTAGTGTGATTGCTAGTTCTTGTACTGATAAATTACCTACAATTAATCCTGGAAATAAAATAGAAATAGAAAAACCGAGTAATCCAAATCAAGAAAATCCGTCACAGCCTACTGATCCGAATCAACCAACAACTCCAGATAAACCAACAGCTGTTTATCCAAAAACATTTACATCTAAAGACGCAAAGATTAATCTATCAGTTAAATCTAACGAAATAGTTTTAAAAAATAAATTTAATTCAAAAGATATTAATGATGCTGCATTCTTTTTGGATCAAGTAAATCTTGAGAAAAATCCAGATAAGAGTGCTGATATATCTTATTATTCTTATAATGTTCCTAAAGCATTAAACGATTTAGCAGATTTAGTTCATACAAGAGAACAACAAAAAAAGAATGAAACTAAAACTGAAGAGAATAAAGAAGATAAAGCTAAAACTGTTGATGCTAAAGAAAGTGAAAGTGAATCTAAAAAAGAAGAAAAATTAGATTTATTTAATGTCAAATTTGAAGAATTTAGCAATCCTTTAATCTATGGTTTAGATCTTTGAGGAGTTAGCGCGATTCAGTTTAAAGAAGATGATTTAGATCTTTTCTTATCTTTATTTAAAATTAACAACAAACCGATTAATAAAGTTTGAAAAGGTTTAGCATTCACCGAAGGCCAAGAAGAATTAAAGAAAACTTTTGAAGATGCGTTTGCTACTCAATTAGGTATTCAAAAAGATTCTGAAGAATTTAGAAAACAATGAGAACTTCATTACGGTAAGATAAATTTATTATTTACTGTTGATAACTTATTTGTTTTATTTAGAATTAGCGGGTTGTCAATTAATAAGCTTGATAAAACAATTTCTGGTAAATTAAATTTAGCCATCGGTGCTGATCCACAAGGTTTAGCTAAAACAGGTCCTGAATTAGCAGAATCAAAACCAACTACTAAAACAAACGATGAAACTTTTGAAACATCGTTAGATTTCACAATTAAAAACGCTTTTTAATTAGTTTTTTAATTACATAATAACTACTCAAAATAATTCATTCATAAAGTTATTGATTCAAATTTATCAATAACTTTATTTTTAGTTTATCAATATTTTGCTACTTTTATAAAATATATCTAATATTGCTCTTATAGATGTAAAATGAATAATAAAATATATCTTTGTTTCGATGTTGGAGCTACTTCAGTTAAGTATGCTTATATTGATTCTCTTAATTTATCAATAATTAAAAAGGGGTCATTTGAAACTAAAAATAGCAAAGGACTATTTGAAAAAGAAATGTTGATAACAAATCTTGTTAAACAAATAGATCTAGCAACTAAAAATTACGAAATTGTTTTTGTTGGAATCGCTACTTTTGGTGGGGTTAATATTAAAACTAAAACAATTATCTACACAAATGAATCAGTTAAAGAGTATCTTCATACGAACTGGGATGAAACGATTAACAATAACAGACAAAACAAGATTGATGTTGTTGTTTTAAATGATATTAAAGCTTGTAGCTTAGCTGAGTTTGCTAAAAAAGATAATGATAATGGAATAATGGTAACATTAGGTACAGGATTTGGTGTTTGCTTGTATTCTAGACAAGATGTTTATTATGGAGCTAATTATTTAGCAGGTGAGATTGGTGTTTTAAAAATTCTTGACGGGGTTGATCAAGATATCGATACAGCTTGTTCAGCAGTAATTACTACAAATAAAATAAAGGCGATTTTAAAAATAGATAACTTAAAATTAACTGATCATAATCTTATCAATGTTAACGAACAAGCTAAAGCTATTAAACAAGAATGGATAAACAATATTGTTAAAACATTTAAGATTATCAATGCATTTTATGATCCAGAAATCTTTATTATTGGTGGTGGAGTTTCAAGTGATGAATTAATTATCAATGAAATCAAAAATAACCTACCTCTTAACTTTAATAAGGAAGTAGTAGGCGCTTCATTAGGGAATGATGCAGCTTTCTATGGATTAATTGAATATTATCAAAAACATTACAAATAAAAATCCCTCAGATAATTGAGGGATTTTTTATTTCATCATTTGGATCTTTTAATCTTATTAAAACATCTTAGATAAGCTATCCATTTTAACGTCTTTCTTATCTTCTTCTGAAGCTGCGAATAATGGTAAAGAATGACATCTCATAGATTTAGCTTTAACTGAAATTGGGAATGATACGATTAATTGGTTAAAGTCAGTAACTTTAGTGTTGTATAATCTTCTGCTTGCTGAGATTTCTGCTTCAATGTATTGACTACTACTCATTAATTCAGCAATAGCTGAAGAAGATTTTAGGTTAGGATAATTTTCAAAATTAACATTAATTGCTTTTGAAATAGAATTCATAATCTTTTCGTTATCGTTAATTTTGTTCATATCACTGTTAGAACCTGATAAAGAGCGTAATTTAGTAATGTTTTCTAAAGTACTTTTTTCAAAATTCATTTGCGCTTTAACTTGTTCTACTAACTTAATTAAAGTATCTTTTCTCTTAACTTGGTTAATATCAATCGCACTTGCCGCTTGGTTGATTTCGTTTTGTTTTCTTCTTAATTCGTTACCTCAACCATATCATTTAATAGTTAAGATAATTCCACCAACGATAGTTAGTCAAGCAAGAATGTATAAAAATCATCATAAACCAGAATCGCCACCACTAGCTTGTGCGTTGTATGTAGTATTATCTACATTCGGATTAAAAGCTTCAGTTTTCTTATTAGGATCTACTAACATATGTATATAATTTTAATCTAGTAATTGATTTAATTCTAATAAATTATTTTTTAATTTAGCAATCGATGTAGCGATTATTTGATTATCTATATCTTCTGGAGTTGTTGTATTAACAAAGATAAAATAGCCATCATCGTTCGCTTGAACATGAACATAATTAGAACAGTTTTCTCTAATTTCATCTAATAATTCTAAATAACGTT
The DNA here is from genome assembly GCF_024338845.1 of Mycoplasma bradburyae. Classification (NCBI taxonomy): domain Bacteria; kingdom Bacillati; phylum Mycoplasmatota; class Mollicutes; order Mycoplasmatales; family Mycoplasmataceae; genus Mycoplasma; species Mycoplasma bradburyae. Next base: position 430,623 of record NZ_CP101414.1, read on the forward strand.
GATTAGCTTGATTTCTAAGAATCAAGAATGGATTTAGAAGATCAATACTTCTTTTAGCATGGTTTATTTTGAAATTAGATTCGTTATTAAGTTCTAATTTAAAGTTATTAGCAATATTGAAGTATGATTTATTCTTATTATTGGTTATTGTGAAATTATGGTTATGTTTATTTTCTTTTTTCAAGAAATAAACGAACTTAGGTTCATAAATAGGGTAATATCTTACATAAGGTACAGGAATGATTTTACAACCAACATGAGCACCTACTACTGGAACATAATCAATTTCTTCGTATTTTTCATAAGCATTTTGCAAGATTTCGTATCTAACAAATTCTCCATCTTTATGAATTTTATTAATCTTATATCAAGATTCTGTTCCAGGGATTGATTTATTTATGTATAGTAAGTTATTTCTAAATACTTTAGATAAGATGTATTCATAATTCAACTTCTTAGGAATAATCGATTTTTCAAAAGTATCTGAAGTTGAGATCTTGTAATTCTGATCTTCGCTATACCATTCACGACTAATCGTTGGCGATAACATGAAAGGAGTAACTCGTTTAGCTCAATTTGATAAATAATCGCTAACAACAGTTTTAATAATTTTGATTAGTTCTGTAATTGTTTGGTATTTATCTTTAACTAAATACTGAACATTAAGATCGTTTAAACGATAAGTTAAATCTAAATCAGCTTGTGTATATGTAACTTTTCTAAGTGAATTACTTAAACCAGTATCAAAACCTTTTAATTCGCTACTTGTAATTGCTTGTGGAGTATTAACTAAAATACGATCTAATTTTTTGAAATTAATTCAGTTATCAGGGTTTTGATATCATTTAACATAATCTTCTTGAGCTTTAATCGTAAAGAATTCTAATAACTCAGTATTAATTTGGTTGTTTTTGTTGGTAATATTCATCAATTTTGAAAATTCTTCGTTTTCAAAATTGATACGGTTTTTATTTTTTTTAGCTGCTTTTTTATCTAATAAATTAGTTTCAAAACTAAAGCCAGGCTTGAAATTTGTTTTAAGAATTTGGTGACGTGTTGCACGAATGAATGGTGTGTTTTCATAGTGGTAAGCAACTAATGTTTCATAGCGGGTAATAGTTCTTCTTGAAACACTACCATCAGAATTCATTGAAACAGAGACATCAGTGTATGGGAACGACATTTGATGACTGGTCGTAACGTATTCTCATTCCTTATGTTTAGCAATACAATCAAGAATTGGTGTGTTTTTATATTTTAGAGTTATCGCACTACTAACATCTAACAATTCTTTGTGATTCTTTTTTAAATAAGTATAGATATCTTCATCACAATCATTCTCAAAATCCATATTAAGTTTTCTAGCGACATACTTCATTAATTCGTTGTAATTAACACGAGAAGCAAATTGTAAACTTAATGAATGATTAACATTTCAGATATCATTTGTTTCAGCTAATCTTGAGCTTTCAAATTCTTCAAAAGCTTTAATAGCTTTTTTGTTCTTTAAGAAGATTGGTAATAAGAACAGACCAATAATTAAGAAGAATGAAAAGATAATAAAACCGTTACCAATCTTTTTACCACGAATATTATTCTTAACATAATAGTCCTTAATTTCTTTTAATAAACGGTCACATTCTTTAATTAAAACTTCCTGTTTTTTGAAAGGACTATGATCTTCATTGATTATTGTAGATAAATATTGATCAACTAATGGATCAATAGATTCAGTGATTTTGCCATAAAAATTATTAATCGGATCTACTGCTATCTGAACATAATTTAGATGATATTTATCGTGATTTTCATCTTTTCATTTATTCTCATTATAATCATTAACAAAAGCGGGAATAGCTAATCCTGATATTGCATTAGAATTAATTAAACTACTTATGTTAAAGTTTGTTTTTCTAAAACTTTCTAAATAATCATTTTCAGCATTTTCATAAACTATAGGTTTAGAATCAGCTGGTCTGACTTCTTTTGGTGTAAGATCTGTAAGAATTTCTGCATTGTTATTTTCAGGCATTACACTATTATCAGTAACTTCGTAACTAACACCAGGTCCTGACACAACAATATCATCTTCAGAATTAACTAATTCTGAAGGAGTCACATTATTTTGATTGACTTCAATTTTGGTTGGTTGTTTTTTAACAACAACATTTTTGGTATCTATCCCACCAATCTTAGGAGCTATTTTAGCTACTTCTTTATTAGTATCATCATTACTAGCTAAAGAACTTAAATCATCTGCATCAACAACTTTGTTATTTTCTTCTTGATCATTAACAAGGTTATTATCTAGATTTTCAACATTATTGTTTTGATTGATTTCTTGTTTATTTTCTATATTATTTTTGTTATCTTCTAATTCTTTATTAACAACAACAGATTGTTGAGTTTTACCGAAGATAGGTGCTATTTTTGGAATCTTATTTTCAGTAAAATCGTCATTATCCAAAGCTAAAGAACTTAAATCATCATCAATAATTACTTTGTTATTTTCTTCTTGTTTGTCATCTAAAGAATCATTATTATTTAATGATTCTTCTTTTGCAAATTCCGATTCATTTTTTAGTTCTTCTTTAGTTTTATCTAATGATTCGGATTGTTTGTTTTCTTCTAAATTAGATGATTCTTCTTTTTCTAGATCTAGTTTCTTATCTACATCTTCATTCGCTTTATTAGATTGATCTTGATTATTGTTTTTAGATATTGGAATACTATAATCTCAATCTTTGTTATTATCAGAAAATTCTTTTATAGACATATTAATAATTTACATAAATTACTTGTTTAGTTAATTATTATTTAATAATTAAAAAACTAAGTATAGTTACATTTATTTTATTAGAAATAAAAAAATGCGTTATTTTATCCTTCTATATATTTAATAAAAAAACAAGAGATAAATTTTGTTTATCTCTTGTTGATTAGAAATTTGCAAAAAAGAATTGATTAAAAATTGTTGCTATTTAGAACCGGTGCCTGTACCAGTGCTAGTGCTTGTAGTTGCTGATGTAGATGTGCTACCGCTCATAACAGAACCATTAGCACCTGCGCTAGCTTCAGTTTCTGTACTTACAGGAGCTTCTGCGCTAGCTGATAAAAAACCTGTAAGTTTAATAGGATTAGCAGCAGTTACAGTTGTTTGTTTTTTAACAAATTTAAGAGTAATAGTTATACTTGTATCTTCTTTTTGACCTAGAACTACAGATAAGCTTCAACCATTAGAAATAGTTTCTGGATATGGCGTAGCTAATTTAAAACTCATATCAGTAAGTTCAGAAACTTTAACGGTGTTTCTATTAACAACCATCTTATTTTTAACTATTGAAAAGCTATCGCTAGTTAGTCTGTTAATGTATTGTTGAACATTAGCTACTTCAGATGAAGGATCGATTGGCATTCTATTTGTTGAACCATTTGATCCGGTTGTTTTAGAATTCGTAGATTGGGTTGCTGATTTAGAGTCATCTCTACAACTAGCAGCCGCTAAGCTTAATAAAGATCCTACACTTAATAAGCTAATTAATTTGAAAATATTTTTTCTTTTCACGAAATTTACTATCTTCCTTGTTAATGATTTAAATCTAAATTTGCTCTTATATAATTTTTAGTTATTTAAATCCTCGAAAATTCTAACATAGCAAGGATATATGTTGTATTTTTTACATTTTATAAGCATTTTTTTAAGAATTTATTGCGATGAAAAATCCTTAAAACATTTTTTTGTTAATAAAAAATTAACCATATTTATGAATTTAAAAACTCATTAAATATGGTTAATTTTGGTTTAAAATGATTATCTTAAAAACGATAAAATTGTCGTTTTATTTGGACTAATAGTCTAATTCAACACTAATTAATCAGTTATAAAGTTCATCAACTAATTCGGTTCATAATCATTCGTTTGGTGAAATATGATTTTCAGGATTTTTCTTATTTATATACTCACAAAACTTTTCTTTATCAAAGATATCATATTCACTATCATTGATATAAAACTCAGCAAGTTCTTCAATTTTTGAAGCAATCTCTCTATTTTTGGAAGTCTTTTTAAGTTGGTAATAAATATCTTCAATTGTTGATATTATGTATTCGCAATTATCTAAATCCTTATTAACATCAATACCAATTGAGTTTAGATAATTGATAACCTTAGAATCGCGATAGCGTTTTTTGATCTCTTCAGAATAAGCGCTATATTCATAACCGCTTCCATCAGAGTTTTTAATTCTTTCTCTAGCTGTTGGATTGTTCTTAAGATCCAATCTAACTTTTTCCATTTCTAATCTATTAGCTTGAGAAAGAATTTTACTTCCCTTTTTATACTTATCCTCATCGCCATCATTCAAGTAATCTTTTAATAGTTTTTCGATGTAATCATTATTAATAATTTGCGATTTTTCTTGAGAAATTCAACCATCTTGTTGGTAATAATCATCAGGTAAATCATCAGATTTTTGCATAATGATCTTTTCGATATCATCAACATAAGTTTTACATATCGCTATCGCATCTTCATAACGTGATTTTAAAAATTTAAAGGTTTCTTGATTAAGCCCTTCTTCAATAAGAATCACCGATTTTTTATTAGGTTTATTTTCTTCAGATTCATCATCATATGAAATGAAATCATCAAACTCAATATATAATTGATCGTTAGAACTAGGAAGTTCTTTTACATTTTCTCAATCAAAACCTTGACGCTTAGCAGATACAAATCTGCTCATTAATTTGTAATACTTTTGAATGTATTCAACACAAGTTTCAGGGTCTTCTAGTTTTTCATCAAAATTTGTCTTTTTATCCTTGATAAAAATATCACAAATATCACGGAAAGCTTCGTTCATTTTATCGATATTTTCTTTGATATTAGGAACAAAAATCTGATCAGTATTACCTTCACAGAATAAACGATAAGCTTCATCGATGTTCTTCTTCATCGTAGCTACCTTACGGTAATAAACTACAGATCCGTGCGGTTTTACTCCGTGTTCATTATGAACTCTATTAGTTCTTGAAATTGCTTGGATTAATGATTCGTATTCTAGAACCTTATCTAGATATAAACAGCTAACTCACTTAGAGTCAAAACCAGTTAACATTTGATCAACAACAATAACAAGATCTAATACTGCTTCTGGAGTTTTATCGATATATGAATAAGATTCTTTATGAGCAAGACGTAATGCAACATCTTTTTTATATTCATCTCATTCAAATGGTTGTCAATTTGTATTGAAGTTATTGTTATATTTTTCAATGATCTCATCCATTGCTTGTTTACGGAATTGATCTTTCTCAAAAACTACTTGACCAACGTTGTAGAAATTATCAACATTTGGATCGAAAATAGCGGTTATTTTTAATTTTTTATCTTCAGGTAAATCTTTAGATAACTCTTCAAAAAGTCTAAAATAATCAATTGCTTCAACAATTGAATTTGTTGCTAAAATGCTGTGGAATTTTTTATCAGAAGTTAATTTATTGTTGTTATCTAAAATTTCATTGACAACTTTAATTCGGTGTTTTTTACCAAACCATTTTTCACTGTTATCAATTTTTTCTTCAAACTTAATATCATCTAATGATTGCAATTTTTTTAAGTAATTAGCATACTCTTCTTTTTGTTTTTCGCTAGCATTAGCTAAGTATTCATTTTCATTTAGATCTGGATTAAGATCTAGAAAAACCTTACTTCTAGCGTAACGTTTTTTAGCAAATGAATATTCAACCGTCTTAGCAATACTTGGGTCGACTGGTAAAATACTCTTATCATCCAAAGCTTGCTTAATTGAATAAGTATGTAATTCATCACCAAAAATTTGTTTAGTAGTATTACCGAACTCTTTATCAAATACTGCTTTCTTTGCGTTTTGAGCATAGATGGGGGTTCCTGTAAATCCAAACCAGATCGATTTGCTAAACATATTTCTTAAACCATTAAACATTTCACCAAATACACTTCGGTGACACTCATCAATAATAAAAACATTTCTGCGATTAGCTATTTTTAATAGCTTTTCTTCGTAAAATTCATTACTTATCAAACGATAGATCATTTGAATTGAAGTTTTTATTATTCGATCTTCTGCTTTTCTTGAAATTATCTTATTGTATAGCTCTTTAGTGCTAGTTGAATCCTGAATGTTTTTATTGCTGTTATCTGAAAAATTACGATATTCCAGGATTGATTGATGACCTAATTGAACTCGGTCAAAAAGAAAGATAACTTTATCCAAAGGATAATGACCATTTAAGTTATTCTTTTCAAAGATTCAATCATAGATATGTTCAGCCGCTTTTCAAGAGGTCATAGTTTTACCAGAACCAGTCGCGTGATAAATATAACCACCTTCAAAAGTGTTACTAATTATGCTATCTTCTAATTTTTCTTCGATTTTCTTAACAGCGTGGTATTGATAACTTCTTAAAACTTTAAGAGTTTTATCTCCAGCATCTGCAATAGTAAATTTACTAATGATTAAGTGAGCTTGAGGAATTGCTAAAAATTCCTTAATAAAATCTTTTCAATCGGTAATTTTATTGTTTTTATCATCAGTTCAGTTAAAACAAAATTCACTAGAAAACTTACTGTAATCTTGTTCATATTCACTTCTGCTTCGTGCGTTTGCAAAATACTTAGCATTTTCAGGTTGCATCGAAACAAACAATTGAACACAACTCATTAAACCTTCATCAAAAACACCTTCAGAATGGTATTGTTTGATTTGTGAAAAACCTGAAATAACACCATTACCTATATTCTTTAATTCGATATGAATTAATGGCATTCCATTAATTAATAAGGTAATGTCGCCACGTCTATTTCTATCTCTTAAACAATTAAATCTTGGTTGTTTAATTATTTGATAAATGTTCTTAGCTCCACCATTTACATTTTTGTTAAAAATGTATAAGTCAATTTCTTTAGACTCACCATTCTCATCAGGATCTCTTCTAAAAATGATGTTGCCATTTAATAAGAATTTGTTGAACTTATAAGGGGTGTCTTCTTTCTTGATAATATCAATTATTCTTCTAACTTCATCTTCGCTAAGTCTGCGTTCACCAAGCTTGTTCGGTGCAGAGTTGTTATTATGCAGAATTTCGATAAAATTATCGATAATTTGCTTACTATTTCAATTTTCAAAAAGACCTCCATCTCAACCATATTCTTGGAGTTTTTTGATTACTTCTTTTTCAAATTCTAATTCACTATTATAAGTCATATTAAATCCCTTTTTACTGTTAAATGGGTATAAGAAAATTAGTTAGATAAACTAACTAATTAGAATTTTTTAATAGGTTTTTTAAATCTTCAATACCTTTTTCATCATTCTTATCTGATGTTGTTAATTGATCTAATAGTTCAACTAATTCACCTTGAATTTCATTAATTTGATTTTGAATTTCTAAAAGATTATTCGAATATTTTTCGTTTAAACTTACTAAATCATAAGATAAGTTTTCAAAGAATTTATCAACTAATCCAACTAAGCTATCAACAATCGGATTAATTCATTTATCAACTAAAAGTTCTTTAACTTGTTCTTCAGTTAATGATTTAGCAATAACTAAAGATTCTGAATTTAATTCTTTTTCTAACTTCTTCTTTTTAGTATCAATTTGATCCTTTAATTCGGTAGATAATTTTTGTATTTCAAGAACCTTAGCTTCAAAAGAATCACTATCTTCTTCAGCTATAGAATTAAATTCTTCAAGAACTTCTTTAGTTAATTTTTTGTTATCTATTTTCTTTAATTCTTTAGTGAAATAATTCGCATTATCTGATTTTTCTTCTTCAGAAAACGATTCGTAAATTTCATTAATTCTTTCACTATATTCTTTTGATGATTCATTAAGAGCTAATCATTGATTATACTTTTCGCTAAAGAAACGTTTCTTAATAAGATCTAATGAAATGATTGAATCATTATCATCTGTATTTTCATTAGTTTTAATTTCATTAATGTTCACATCAAAGATAGCTGCTCTTACAAAACCATCTGATAAAATCGACATCATATCATTTGATATAAAATTTCAGTTATCATCAAATGTTTGATAAGCTTCATATTTCTCGATGAATTTTGAATTTTTGATAATTGCATTAATTTTTTCATAAACCTTATCTTTAAGAATGTCTAATGAGAATGAATCGACACTATCGTTCTTTTTAGTTTTTAGTTGTTCATCTAATTTATCAATTAATTCTGTTTTAAGAACATTCGATAGATTTTGTATTGTTGTTTTTTCGTTTAACTTATATTCATTAACTTCTTTATTTTTAGATATAAGATCAAAAATATCGTTATTATTTAAGTCATAATAACCTTTTTTGGTTTCTTTAAACAACTCTTTCTTTAATGATGAGAATAGTTCTCAAACATTATTTCATTTGTTAAGCTCAGTGTTTGGAATGCCGCCATTTATTATTGCATAAATATCTTGATGATCACTACTTTCTGTAGTATTTACATATCTCGAAATATTAAGGTTATATTTGTTTTCAATGATTTCTTTTCTATCAACAGCTCTGTAGAAATCACCTGATATATTTCTATTCTTTTTAAATTCTTTATAAACATCGATAATTCGTTTGATATCAGATGATCTTAATTTGTGTTTTTTACCTTCTTTTATATAGAAATCTTTAGCATCAATAAATAAGATATTGCCGTCATTATTCTTAGAATTTGAATTCTTAAGAATCATTATAATTGTTGAAATTTCTGTTCCATAAAAGATATTAGAAGGTAATCCGATAACTGCTTCTATGTGTTTTCCTTCAACTAATTTAGTTCTAATTTTCTCTTCAGCACCACCTCTGAATAAAACGCCATGAGGTAAAACTATAGTAACAACACCTTCAGTATTAATATGATGTAAATCATGTAATAAGAAAGCATAATCTGCCTTCGTTTTAGGAGCTAAGCCGAATTCGGTAAAACGCATATCACCTTGTTTAGGTTCTCAATGAATAGAATATGGTGGGTTTGATACCACAGCATCTACTCTTAATGGCTTATTAGTTTCAGGTCCATCAAGCGGTCAATCTGAAGTTAAAGTATCAGCTTTTCTAACTTCAATTTTTCGTTTTGAAATACCTCTCATTATTAGGTTCATTCTTGTAAGGTTATAAGCTTCTACTTTGATATCTTGAGCGTAGTAACTTATTAATTTCTTATTAAATGTTCTTTGTAAAGCATCACCTATAGTTAATAATAATGAACCTGAACCAGATGTCGGGTCATACACTTTAATTGATTCGTTAGGTTTTTTAACATCTTTTAGGTTTTCATGAACTATTTCAGACATTAATATTGAAACTTCATGCGGTGTATAGAATTCTCCACTCTTTTTACCTGCGTTTTCAGCAAATCTTGAGATTAAATATTCATAAACAAAACCTAAAATATCGTAATTTTGTTTATTATCTATTGGAATGTCTCTAACGATATTAAATAATTCTTTAAGCCGTTTATCAAGTTCGATTGAAGAAACCTTGTTGTTTTCTTCTTTACCTAAATCACTTAAAGAGTTAGCTAGATCATTAAAGATTCCACTATACAAACCAACGTGTTTATTTTTCTCAGAGTTTAGTGATTCTTCAAACTTTAAGAAAGCATCTCTAATTGGTTTAGTTTTAATATATTTATCTTCATCCTTTAATCATGTTGAAAATAAATTCTCTTCTTCAATAAAAAAACCGTTAGCGATGAATGATGTATCTTTTAAATCTTGCCCGCTATCTTGAATCTTATTATTTATTTCTTCTTGCCTTTCAGATAAGAATTTATAGAAGATAAAACCTAGGATGTAATCCTTGTATTTACTTGAATCAACTTTAGTTCTAAGACTATTTGCTGCTTGTCAGATTCTGCTTGCTAATTTCTGTTTGTTCATTTTGAAATCGATATTTCGTTAGGTTAATTATTACATAAATAATAATTTTTCGATTATGTATAATATAATTTATTAATAAATTATATTATATTACAGAATAATTTTGTTAAAAAAAGTAGCTTCGGAGCGCTTTATTTATTTTGTTGGTTTAATTTAAATTGTTTATGTATTAACTTGTTTTTAAATGAACAAGACTTCCGTATTACGATATAGTAGTAGATTACGATATAGTAGTAGAAAACATATTAATCGAATTAACATACATAAAACTTATAAGGATGATTTAACTAGATTTAAGAATCCTAAAAAAACGTAAAACAAACCAAAATTAGAATTTTTATAAAAAAGTTATTTAATAATTGAAGTTTTTTTGGCTTCAAAATAAAACGGTGTAACCTATTAGAATAACATAATCAAGATTATTTACAACTCACAGAAGGTATTTATAGATTCAAATCACAATTAATATTGTCGCTTTTTAATTCGTTGAAAGCCTTTAAAATAAAGGATTTTAACAACAAAACACTGGTCGGAATTTTTTGTTTAAAAATTTTTTAAAAAATTTAATTGGTTAGGTATTGATTTTTTACAAAAATGCGTTAATATATGGATGAATAATATAAAAAAAGAAAATATGAAGGTTTCTGCCATTAAGACTGATTCAGAATATTTCCAGATCTCACTAAACGCAATTTTTGATAAGGTTCAAAAAAATAAATTTATCAATACTAAATGATTGCAAAAATTTAATAATAGTGAATTTAGAAAATTTTTGAATAAATGGCAACCTATTAAAGTCGAAGAAACAGTTAATGATTTTTGTTAAATAAAGAAATAACAATCGATCTAAATTAAAAAATAACTAGATTAAATTAAAAACCATCTTCACTTTGAATAAATAAAATTATAGGTACTACATATGATCTTCCAGAAAAAGAGAGAATTATTAATAAGCAAACCAAGAGTTTATCTAAACTTAAAATCACGAATGATATCTAACTTACTTAAAATAGACCGCGAAACTGTTACCCTTCAATTAGAATACAACTGAGCCGCTGATAAATCAGGTAATATAGCTCTGATTAATAAAATCAATAAATTAATTGATAGAAGCTGAAACACTAGTCTAAAAAAGTTAGTTGCTAAATTTAAAAAGATCCAAAAATGAACTGAAGATGAAGTTAAATACTTTTCTTCAAGTATTATCGAGTTACAGGATAAAGAATTATCATTATTCTTAAATATTAATAATAGAAACGATAATAAGCGAGGCTTATTAAAAGTAAAAAAGCAAAATAGCGGGCTTTTTAATATGTCTAGATCTGCTGCATAGCGGCATTTCTAGCAAATCTCTCAATCTTCAAGATATATAAAAGTGTTGAACAAACGCTTTTTTTTATTTTTTTATAAGAAAACTAGGGATTATTAACGAATTATCTAAGTAAAATTAATCATAATAACAAAAAATATAAGCCTTAAAAGGCTTATATTTTTTTTGTGTTTGATCAAATATTATCTTGTTAAAAACTAAGAAAAATCTTTTTTATTCTTTAATGAAGTTACTTTTACTTCGTCATCATCTTCTTCTTTAGGTTTTTCTTCTGAATTATACATTGAAAAACCATTACCAAAAGTACTTATAAAAGTATCCATGTTTTCCATAAATTCACTGAATTTTTTTGAATGTTCTTCAGATTGTCCATCACCAAACAAAGCTTCATTAACTTTTTGGAAAACTTCTCCTAAATTAGCAATGTTAAGAGTATCTATAGAATCTGGAATTTGTCCAGTAAATTTACTTATATTTAACAATTCACCAATAGCTGCATATTTATCAAAACCCAATGCTTTTAATAAATCGCTTTCGCTAACATCGTCGGTTACATTTAATCGTTCTTTTAGTTCTTCTTTAGATAACTTAAGTATTTGCGCTAATTTCTCTAACATCTTCTTTCGCTTTTCTTTCTTGAATTTCTAATAATAATGTTTTAGCAATAATTAATTGTTTCTTTTGGTATTTGGTAATTCTAAAAAAACATTGATTCTTTTTGAAAAATAAGTTTGTAGCTGTTGCTATATCAAGATAAGTGCTACGTTGCTTTGTATACATAAAGAATCCAAAAATCCCAAATCCTAATACTATTAAAAAAGCAATTAAGAATAATCTTGATTCAATTAATTGATAAGTTTGACCATCGGCATTTTTATCCATCATTACCATTATTGTGGTGTTAGGTATTTTATTTTGATTTTTAAAAAAGATTGATAATCCGATGATAAAAACAATAATACCGCTTAAAAATCCGACAACCATCATTATTCATGGTTGTTTTTTATTTCTAATACATCAATCAATCGATTTGATTATTTCGCTAATGTTCCGATTGGATCTCATGGTTCTAGTAATATCGGTTTTTTATCAAACTCTTTTTTAAGATTTAATTTATCGATTAAATCTTCAAATAATGGCTTAGTAATTGTTACTTGGTAAGCAAATTTTTTGAAGTAAGAATCTGACATTACAAAAAAACCTTCGTGACCAACATCATTACCTCATGAGTTTTCAATCTTCCATTTGTTAATCTTTAAATTAGCCATTGCTTGATTTAAGTATTCATAAGCTTGTTTAGTTTTCTTAGCTGATACTAATTTGTTAAATTCCATATCGATATCTAAGAAACTATCAAGATCTAAATCAACACCAGTAATCACCATTGCGTGGTTAACTGCTGATAATCAATAATCTAATTGATCAGCTTTTTCTAGAGATAAATCAACATTAAATAATGTTTCATAATCAAATGATTGATCATCTCAGAAAGTTCTAGCTTGGTTTAAGTAAATTTGTTTTACTTCACTACCAAATCATACAGGGTTTTTATTTAACAATTGTTTGATTGTTAAATAACTAAATAAACCTTGTTCTAAGTTGTAATGAATAACTTCTTCACCTTCAACTACGTTGTTTAAGTATTTAACACCGAAAGTTTGGTTAAATGGTTTCTTAATTGATGGTGCGTTGATAACTGAGATAAAACCTTGATTTTCAATTAAATCACTGAAATATTTTTTATAAAAACTTAATGGAGTGTAGTTTTTTTCTGTGATTTTTGATGAATGATAATTAAATCTAGATTCAGAACCATCACTAGAATCACTCTTAGTTATTTTTGTATAACTAAAGTCAAAACTACTAGGTAATTCACCATAAATTGTGCTTAGTAAATAGAAAACATCATCTAAAGCCTTTGTTTTGATTTTTTGTAATTCTTCAACTGGTTTATCTTTGTTTTCAAGAATACTAGCAGCTGCTTTATTTAATTTCAAGTTAATTAAGTAATTAACTTGGTTAGTTGATGAAGTGTTAGCAGTATCTGGCATTACGCTCTTAGGTACTAATCCATATTTTTTAATTACGTTAGTAAGCATAGTTCACTGACCACCATCAGCAACACCATTTCTTAAGATGAAAGTTAAAGTACGATCTCTTAATTTTTCATTTCTTAGATCGATAACTGATTCTAAGAAATAGTTACAACGTTCAAATTTATCTCAGAAAGCTAAGTAGCTTTGTGATAATTCTAAATCGTCAATATTAAGTTCTTTAGCTAAGTAATATCTTAATAAGTTCAATCCAGCAAAGATTCAGCAACGACCAGTTTGGAATTGGTTTACAACATCTAAACTTGGTAGATCAACATTGAAAGATAATGAGTTTTTTGAAAAATTATACCCATTGTAAGCTACAGCTTTAGCACCATTAGCATTTAAGATATTAGTTAATTGTTTGTTAAATTTAGATCTTGATAATGCCTGGATTTGTTTAATTGAGTCTTTTAGTTCTAATTTTGACATTATTTAACTCCTTTTAGATTAGTTCCTAATGGATCATAACCATCGATTAAGATCGGTTTAGATTCAATTGCTTGTTTTAAGATCTCTTTAGTTTTTAGTTGTTTAACTAAATCGATTAATTCTTCATTAATGAATTTTGGATTTGCGAAGAAGTTATCAGCTGCATTAGTTGATACAACCACATCAATTAAGTAGTCATTGAATCAACTATCAGTCATGTAATAGAATCCTTTAACTCCAACTTTACCACCTCAAGAGTTTTCAATTCTTCATTTCTTGAATTCGAAAGTGTTAGCTAATTCTAAAGCAAATTCGTATTGGTTGATCTTCTTAGTTTTCTTGTATTTTTGAACTAAAGCTTTTTGGTTATTTAAAGTTTTTTGTTCGTCAAAATCAACACCGCAGATAGCCATTGCGTGGTTAGATGAAATGAAGTGGTGTCTTACTTGTTGATTACGATCGATGCTAAAGTCAGAGTTGAATAAAGCGTCATAATCAAAGTGCTCGTTATCAAAAGCACCGGTTTTATTATCACGGTAGTGTAAAACATCAGCAGCAAATCACATTGTTTGCTTAGAAATTAAGTTAGCTAACGTGAATAATTTAAGGATCTTCTTATCAACATTTAAGAATGTGAAGTTAGCAGCTTCAATAATATTATTAGAATCTTTTAATTCGTATTTTTGGTTGATCTTGTAATCTTGATCATTACCAATTGTTCAAAGATCTAAAAATTCAGCTGAATCATACTTAACGTATTCTTTAGCGAATTCAAGTGGAGTAATACCTTTGATATAAGAGAATTCAGCTTTAATTTCTTTGAATTCTTGCTTATCTTTTTCTTCTTGTTTCTTAAGTTCTTCGGTTTGTTTGTCTGTTTCTTTATTTTCTAAAGCTTTGTTTTGTTCAGATTTCTTAGAATCTTCTTCTTTTTTATCTTTTTCCTTGTTTTCTTCTTCTTTTTTAGCGTCAGCTTGGTATTGTCAATCAAACTTAGTAGGAACAGGTCCATAAGCTAAAACAAGCATTTCTAACACTTTTTTAAGTGTTGATTTGATAATATCTTCTTGTTTTTTACTATCTTTTTGATTAGCTCTAATTTCTTTAGTAGCTTTAATTAATAAGATTTGTAATAACTCATTTAATATGAAAGTATTATGACCTGAAAAACTATCAGGCATAATTTCTTGAGGAACTAAACCATATTTATTAACTAAGTTATCAAAATAACCATATCAACCACCGTCTTGTCCTGCGTTTCTAAGTTCAGAATTTAGATCACGGTCATCTAGGTCGATATTAGCTTTTTCTACCATCTTGTGTAAGAAGGTGTTAGCTCTTTCATATTTGTCTCAAAAGTCCATGTAAGTTTGAGAAAATACGAAATTAGA
Source organism: Mycoplasma bradburyae (assembly GCF_024338845.1). NCBI lineage: Bacteria > Bacillati > Mycoplasmatota > Mollicutes > Mycoplasmatales > Mycoplasmataceae > Mycoplasma > Mycoplasma bradburyae. The sequence continues at coordinate 445,790 of NZ_CP101414.1, forward strand.
CATCTTTAAGTTGTCAGCTGTTCTTCTTCTTAAAGCATTAAGACCAGCGAAGATTCAACATCTTCCACTCATATCTTGATCAGTAATGCTAAAGCTTGGTTTTTGCGCGTCGATTAAAAACTCATTTAAGTTCTTATCAGGGTTAAATACATTAGTAGCTAAAGTATTAATATCATTAGTAACTAATGCATTTCTAGTTAATAAATATTCACGGTTTTTTTGATAACTTAAATTTTTCTTTAAGTATTTTTTGTAATCTAATTTATTGTTTTTTTCCATAAGATTTAGTACTTTCTTATCTCTCTTTGAATATCGCGATTTTTTATTGATTCTCTTTTATCGTGACGTTTTTTAGGTTTTGCTAGATGAATACTAACTTTAATTTTATTTTTTGAAAAATAGATCTGATAAGGAATAATTACCATCGATTGTTGTTTTCTTAATAAATCGATCTTTAAGATTTCGCTTTTATGTAATAACAATTTTCGTGTTCTTGTTTCATTATTAGTTTTTGAAGTATCAAACTTATATTTTGGGATCAATAAGTTTAAAATATATGCTTCATTTTTTCTAATAATGACATAACTATCATCAAGACTTCCATGGTGTAGTGCTAATGATTTAACTTCATTACCTGAAAGACTTATGCCTGCTTCGTATTTATCTAGTAGTTCGTAGTTGTGTTTAGCTTTTTTATTATTAACTAATAATCTCATTAAGCTTTTTGTTGTTTTTTGTTTTTTACCATCTCATCAAACTTAGTGTTAAGTTTCAAGAATAAAAAGATGTTTATTGCATTAATTAAGAAAAAACCAACTATTAATAAGTAACCAAAAACATCAATTCCTAACTCATAAACATTAGCTGATGGTATATTGCTAATTTTAAAAGCATATCCAAAATGATCGCCAATCATAATATCTTTACTAGCATCAGGGAATTGAGTAAAATCAGTAATCAATAAACCTAGAATTAATATAATTCCGCAAACTAGTATAAAAAAACTATAACCAAAAGTTCTGTAGTTAAAAATTACTTTACTTTTCTTATCTAGTTTTAAATAATTCTCATCTTTAAAACTATAACCATAATAGAATAAAGCGCTAATTACATTTATTAAAAATAACACAATACAACAAACTCCATAAGCCGATAAACTTAGTGAAGTATTAGTTTTCATATATGATCCGATAATAGGATCATTGTTTGGTGAAAATAATCAAAATAATCCAATAGCGCTATCAGTGTTTGGTTGGTATTGTTTAGGATACACTACACCTATTAGGATTAATAAAGATAATAATAATAGACTAATTGAAAAAATACAAGCAACTAAAAATCTTCAAAAATCAACTTTGATGAAGTTGAAAAATTTTGAATTTTTTCTAGAGTCTTGTAGTTCTTTTTGAAGTTCTTCAATTTTGCTATCAATATCTTCGGCTTGTATTTTTATCATTTTACTAAAGTTTCATCCTTGCAATATCTTTAGATAATCAAATCGAGTTAGTTTCTTTTACTTGAATCATATCTTCGATACGAATGCCTCCTACATCTGGGATGTAGATACCAGGTTCAATAGTAACGATTGAATCAACACCTAATTTTTCATTAAATGCGCTTGAAACGTTTGGTTTTTCGTGAATATCAATTCCAACACCATGACCAGTTGAGTGAACAAACATTCCTTTGAATTCTGATTCATCAACTAAATCACGACAAACCTTATCAACTTCTTTACCAGTTAAATCAGCTCTAGCAGCTTCAATTCCTGCCAAATTAGATTGATCAACTAATTTATAAGCGTTAATTAATCTTTGGTTTTTTGGTTTGTTTAAAACTCAAGTTCTAGTAATATCTGAACAGAAGCCTTGGTAGATTGTTCCAAAGTCTACAGTAATAAAATCACCATCTTCAAACTTACGGTTAGTAGGTTTGTGGTGTGGTTTAGATCCATTTGGTCCAGATGCTACAATCGGATCGAAAGAGTTTTTTTCACCACCAGCTTCAATTAAAGCAAAAGTTACAAGTTTAGCTAGTTGCATTTCAGTCATGCCTAACTTGATCATTTCTGGTAATTTATTACCAACTTCTTTTGTAATATCGATTACTTTAATTAGTTTTTCAAGTTCAGAAGGAGTTTTAATTGCTCTTAAACTTTGCGTATCAATTGCAGTTTGTTTTTCGCTAATACGATCTAATAATCCTTGGTATTGGTAAGTTAAATAATCAGCTTCTATTAATAAGTGCTTGATATTTAATTTTTTTGCTACATCAGTTAATGCGTTAGCTGTCATTAAAACTACTTCAGTATTTTTAATTGATTTAGTAGCAGCCTCAAAATAACGCGAGTCAATTATTAAAACAGAATTAGACTTAGTAACTAATAAAAAACCAGCAGACGAATTAAACTCTGTAAATCATAAACGATTTTGATCAGAAGCTAATAAGATTCCATCTGCGTTGTGTTTATCTAATTCTTTTTTAATAATGTCGTGTTTGAATTGAAAATCTTCTAACAACATTATTTACGTTTAACCTCTTTGTGCATAGTCGCTTGACGACATCTTGAACAATATTTGTGTAAGTTTAATTTTTCAGGGTTTTTCTTCGCATTTTTTCTTGTAATGTAGTTAATTTCATTACAAGTATCACACCCTAATCTAGTTCCACGTTTTTGTGCCATATTTTTATTACTTCCTTATCAATTTTTTATAAAATAGCTTTTTTATTTTAAATTTTTAATTTTTTTTTGCAATATATTATTTTAAATAAAAACAAATAAAAAAACGGCCGATATTAATCAGCCGTTTAGATTTTTAGTATGAATTTAATAAAATAACAAACTCATTAGGACGATATACCGAACCTTGAAACTCAGTTAACGGTATACTTATTTTCAACCGTTTTAATTGTTGATTTAGTTATTTATACTTTAGAATGATTAATAAACTAAATGAGTTTGTTCAAAAGAAAAGTGTAATTAATGGCGCGCCGAAAGGGATTCGAACCCCTGACAACAGGCTTAGAAGGCATGTGCTCTATCCAACTGAGCTACCGGCGCAATTGAAGGTATTTATATTCTTACCTTCTATAATTATATAATATTTTTTTGAATTATTCACGAATTAATGGAATAACTAAGTTATTTACTCCACCATTTGTTCTTGAAAGTTCTGCTGATGGTAAGTAATGAACAATCAATCCTTGTTGCAATAATAAGTGGTTGGTAATCTTATTACGATCATAAACGATCACTTCATTTGACTTGATCATTAAAACTTCTAAACAAGAATTATTCGATTCACTAATCGCATTCATTTCATCTCCACCACCTGATAAAATAAACTTCGGTCTTCTTTTGATTAATAATTCGATTAGTTCTTCAAAAGTGATTTCGATCTGTCTGAAATCTAATTTATTCAACCCATCAAGATCTTTTTGTTCTGAATCTAATAATTCAAAAAAGATAATCTCACCAATTACTTTTTGATTAACAATAAACTTATCATAATCAAGTGAAGTGATTAATTGGTTCATGCTAATGAATTCATCGCTATTCTTTTTAGCACATACAATAATTCTTAAGATTTTGTTATCTGGATCGTTATAAAGATTTCTTGCAAATACTTCAATACCTAAAATGTTAGTGTTTTGTGAAACACTAATAAGTAACGTATCATTATTAACTAATAAGATATCATCACTTGATAGATAACAGTTTTCATTATCTCTTGAGAAATACACTTTAACATTGTTAAATCTTGGATGGAATTTAACTAGATATTCATAAAACAAGGTATGTCTATTAAAGTAAGGATCGTTGTGTTTATAGATTACAACTCCATTACCAATGGTTGAGAAGTATTTAGATTGTAATAAGAAATCATTAAGTGGTTCTATATAATAAGCGCTATCATCTAATACAAGATCACTAAAACGATCAATAATTAATGAAGGTACTTCATTTTTCTTAACACCCGCAATCATCGCGTTAATCATTTCTAGATTGCTATCAAAACTTCTAAAGTAATTAAATAAGGTGTCAAATGCTGATAAACTAGTAACCTTAGCTTCAATAATAAAGCGTTGAATAAACTCTTCTTTTAAACTTACATCGATCTGATCTAAAGCTGATGCAAGCATTAAATTAAGGTAATGTACCTTAACACCGCTTTTTTGTAAAATCGCACTTAGAATATCATGTTCTTTTTGAATTCTTTCTAAGTGTTTAGAACTACTAAACGTTTGGTTAGGTTTTTTAATAATTCTCTCAACTTCAATTCCAGGACGGTAAATAATTACTTCTTTAAGTTTAGAAGCATTACTATACACATTAAAGTCAACACTTGTCTTAGCTTTTAATCTATTTGTTAGATCGTTGATTGTTGTAAGTTGAGCTTTAGCTTTTACTTCATTTTTCTTGTCAACTTTTTTATCAACTTTTTTTGCTGTTCTTTTTTTGGTTTTTTTCTTTTTAGGTGCCACTTTTAAACCTTAGATAATTAAATACTTTTATAATTATATTATTAATAAATAATAATTAATAATACTTTGTTATAAGATGAAAAACACTCATTCTATGATAATCGCGATCGCTGGTGGGAGTGGATCTGGAAAAACGACAATAACCCAATCGATCATTGATGCGATTAAAAAGGATTCTAAACTTAAAGTAGCTACGGTTTGTTTAGATAATTATTACAAACCTTTTAGTGATCTATCACTAGAAGAAAGAAAAAAAATTAACTATGACGATCCAAATAGTTTTGATTTTAATAAGGTTTATAATGATCTATTAGATCTTAAAAATAACAAAAGTATTAAAATGCCAATTTATGATTATAAAAATTACACTAGAAAATCAGATGATTATATGATCATAAATCCAGCGGATATCATCTTATATGAGGGAATCTTATCATTGTATGATGATAAGATTCTAGAACTAGTTACCTTTAAATTATTTATTGACACTCCATCAGATGAACGATTAGCTAGAAGAATCGAGCGTGATTGTTTAGAACGTTCAAGAGATATCAAACAAGTTTTGTATCAATGACGTAATCAAGTTCGCATAATGCATCGCAAATATGTGCAAAAACAAAAAGAGGATGCAAACTTAATCTTACCTTGATATACTCTAAATAATGAAGGTATGAATATTATTGAAAATGCCATTATTCAGATGGCAAAAAATTAATTGTGTATAAACTTACTCACCATTCTCGAATACGAGCTATTCAACGTTTAGTTTTACAAGAAAAAAGTGATATCTTTATTGATTCTGAAATCAATGATATTTTAAGAGATATTTTGCCTTATTATATTGATAAAGCAAATAATGGTTATTTTGAGATTCCCAAGAAGTTTTTAATTGAAAAGAATAAGAGAACTTATGCTGTTATAAATCTTAATGATAATGTTATAACCACAATAAGTCCGATCTCGCCAAGTAAGTTTATTAAAATTTATGCTATGTCTTAATAATTAATTGACCTATTCATCAATTAAGTATTCATAATCACAGATAACAATAACATCATTGGGTTTAGCGCCCATACTTTTTAGTTGATCTTCAACACCAATCGCCTTAATTTTTTGACCAAGTCTGGTAATGTTATCAAGAGTTGTTTGTGGAATTTTTTTAAATCAATAAGTAAGTTTTTTAGAAGATACAATCCAGCGATTTTCTCCATCTCTTGTTACATCTAATGGATCATCATCAATCGCTTTTTCACCGTCATAGTGATAGACTTTTTCAACCACCGAAGGTGTTGAAAAAGGATTATCATCGTTTGAGGTATTAAGTGTTTTTTCATAAAGATTAAAAACACGATTAATTAAATTACCAACATCACCGTTGATAGCAGAAATAGGTCTTATATCGATATCTTTTTTTGCTAAATATTCACGAATTTTATTGAAATTTTCAATAGCACCTTCAGCATCCATTTTATTAGCTACTACTAACATCTTTTTATTAACTAATAATTGCGAATACTTCTTTAATTCGGTCATGATTTTTTCATAAGCATCAATGACATTATCATGATCAAATGGATTCATTGAAATTAAGTGAATTAATACTTCACAACGTTCAACATGACGTAAGAAATCATGCCCTAAACCATAACCTTCACTAGCATTTTCAATTAAACCAGGGATATCAGCAAATACAAGACGTTTGTTATTTAATTCAACCATTCCAAGAATTGGTATTAAAGTTGTAAATTGATAGTTAGCAATCTTTGGTTTAGCATTAGAAAGTTTGGAAATTAAAGTAGATTTACCAGCATTAGGATAACCAACAATACCTACATTAGCTAAATATTTTAATTCTAATCGAACTGAACGAACTTCACCTTCATCACCTAATTCATAAAGATTAGGAGCTCTTAGAGTTGATGATTTAAAAGCAGCATTTCCGCGACCACCTTTACCACCATTACAGATAATGAATTCTTGTTTATCGCGAACTAAATCAACGATAATTTCATTTGTATCTTCATCATAAACAGTAGTACCTATAGGCACTTTAATATATTTATCTTCACCATTTTGGCCAGAAGACATATCAGGTTTTCCATTATCACCATTGCTTGCTCGAATGATCTTAGAATACTTAAGACTTAATAATGTTGATTGGTTGTGGTCAGCTACTAAAATAACATTACCGCCCTTACCACCACTACCACCAGCTGGACCACCTTTATCATAGTGTGCTTCTCTTCTTCAAGCGATGATACCATCGCCACCATTACCAGCAATTAGTTTTAATTGACAACGATCTATAAATTGCATATTACGATTTTATTTATTCTTATCAGTTATTTTTATTGTTTCTTCTTGTTTTTGTTTTAGTTTATTGATTTCTAACTTGCGTTGGTTTTTATCTTCAACTTCATTAACTAGATCGTGAAGGTATACATAATCATTATATTGATCAAATTTAATTAAGAGTTTATTGGTAATAAAAACTAAAAAGAAAAAACTAATACTAAAAACCGTTATTACTAAGACTATTCTAGCAAAAATGATTATCCCTTGGTTAGCAAAATTAAATAATCCAGAAAGGATTGTTGTAATCATTGCTAAACTAAAACTATATGTTAATGGAATGAGATCATAAGCGGTTTGTTTGAATAAATACTTAATAATAAGGATTAAAATAAAATACACACCAAGAGGTGGGATTAAAAAAATAAGAATCAACAAATTAAAATTTCTTTCATTGATTTGCTGATCATTTGTAATTATTACTCCCTCACCTAATAACCAGTTAAGTTTAAGTAAATTAAACTCACCTAGCAAAACTCAGATAGTTAGATAATACCCAAAAACAAAAATTAACAAAAATAATGTAATAATTCAAGGTTTGGTTTTTTTGTAGTGTGAGCTTTTAAAATAATCCATAGAATTACTATCTAATTATATAAAATTAAGCGTATAAGAAAAAAACATATAACAAAAAAATCAGTAACAACTATTTTATAAAATATTGTTACTGATATGATTTAAGATTTTTTTATTTTATTTAGGAATCATTTCTTTGGCAGCAGTTATAGCAAACACCGTACCAATAATAGCCCCGATACAGATTAATACTAATAAGATAATGATAAAGACTTTGCTTCAAAGAGATAAATTATCTAATTTAGATTTACTTTGGTATTCATAAACTTCATTATGAGTATTATCTTTATTAGTTAAATTTAATTGGTCTTGATTGATGCCTTCTTGAATAATTTTTGTATGTGATTCTTTTATTTCTTCAAGATCGGGTTGATTGGTTTGGTTAGTTAGCTCTTTTGACATCTTCTAAATAAAATTATTTTTGATTTTTAGCTTGTTGGTATAAAGCACGTAACATTGGCGATAAACCTAAACCAGCTTGGTCAGATCCAGTACCAGCAATATCACAGTGGATTAAATCAACACCTTCAGCAAATTCATTTAAGAACATAGCAGCTCTTGATGAACCAGCGTGTGGGCTGTTTGTTGAGTTAGCGATATCAGCTAAAGGAGTTTTTAGAGTTTCTAAGTAATCTTTATGCATAGGTAATCTTCAAACTGCTTCACCTGCATCTTCTGCGTTTTTCTTGAATTCTTCTCAGTATTTATCAGAAGTTGAGAAAATACCAGTGTAAGTTTTACCTAGAATGTAGCTCATCAGACCTGTTAAAGTTGCAACATCAAAGATTCTAGTAGCTTTAAGATCTAAAGCAGCATATGAGATGGCGTCAGCTAATACTAATCTACCTTCAGCATCAGTGTTATCGATTTCAACAGTTTTCTTGTTGTAAGCTACAACAATATCATCTGGACGTTGTGCTTTAGGACCGATTAAGTTTTCAGTTAATGGAGCTAATGCGATTACGTTGGTTTTAATCTTGTTTTTAGCTAAAGCTAAAACAGTAGACATCACAATAGCAGCACCTGACATATCATATTTCATATGTCTCATGTGAGGACCAGTTTTTAAGTTCATACCACCTGAGTCATAAGTAATACCTTTACCAACATAAGCAAATACTTCTTTAGAAGCTTTGTTGTTTAAGTATTCAACAACTAAGAAACGGCATTCACGATCAGAACCTTTATTTACGCCATATAAAAGGTTAAGTCCCATCTTTTTAACTTGTTCTCTGTTATATACTGAAATCTTAATGTTCTTAAGATCTTTGAATTCTTCTTTAAAGATTTCAACAAATGATTCTGGGTATAAAACATCAGATGGTGTATCTTGAAGTCTTCTTGATAAAGTCATAGCTTGAGCTATGTTTTTTGCAGCATCATAAATTGGTTTGTAATCTTTAGTAACCTTTATTACAAAACTAGGTTTTGTATCAGGTTTAGTTTTTCTAGTAAATGGAATAACACTAGCATATTCGATTGCGCAAGCAAGAGATAAAGCTACAGTTTCAGAATCGATACCAATATCTTTTTCAACTAGTGATAAGAAACTATCAACATCAACTTCTACTTTGTCTTTTTGCGCACAGAACATTTCAACTAGTTTCTTGTATAGCTTAACACCATCGTAGTGTGACATGAATTCAAACAATACGATTCCATCTTCAGTTTTAAAAGAATAGTCTTTTAATTTATTATTAACTTTAGCTTGAACTATTAATAATTTTTTAGAAGATGCTTCAGTTTTTTTAGTTTTTGTACTCATTTCTTTCTTTCTATTAAATTAAAGATTAATCGTAACTTTTACGATAATTTAATTTAAATTAAAATATAAACATATTTTATTTAAAATTTTAACATTAAAAAAACGTTAGTTGCATAATCTGATTTATTTTATGCAAATAATTATTAATAAAAATAAGATGTCAAAAAAACTAAATAGACAAAAGTTTGAACAAGTACCATTATCCCTAGCAAACTTAAGTTTAGGAACGATTGGTCTTGGTTTTGCTTGAAACGCATTGTTATCACACTTTGCACAGTTTGATGAAATTAAAGATAAATATAACATTGCTAGTTTATCAATCCTAGTTATTTCAGTTATCTTTTCTTTACTATATGCTTTGCTTGTAATTAGCAAATTTATTCTTAATAAAAAACAATTTGTAGGTTTTTTAAGAACACCTAAAAAAGCAGGATCAGTGTTCGCTTTATTTATGGTTGTAGGGGTTTTTGGAAACTTTCTAGGATTCATTAATGTCAATTATTTTGATAGTAATTTTGCTTTTAGTGTAATAGTTAATATTATTATCAGTTTTGGTAGTTTATGCCATGTTTTTAGTTTAATTTATTTCGTTAATGTAGTTTTGGCAAAACATGATCTTGAAAAAGATGAAATGTATGCTTCTTGGTTTCTACCATTAGTTGGGCTTGGGATCGCTTGTAATTTTTATGATAATATAGGGATTGATAATCAATATTATTTAGCTTATTTTCAAGTGCTTTGATTAATTTGCGCAATCCTGTTTATCGGTTCATTTTTCTTATTTGGATACAAGCAATATTTCAAAGGTTATACTGATAAAAATGATTATGCTTCTATGGCTATAATGGCTGTTGGCCCTAATTTACTATTGATAGGTTTTACAAAGATTTTTAATCCTTTAACACCAGCCGTTTTAATTAATTTCTCAGAACAAGCATTTCAAATTTTCATCTATTTATTTATCTTATTTTCAGCTATTAGTTTATTTATTTATATCTTATCAATGATTAAGATGTTAGTGATACATAATTCTAGTTTTGCTTGAACTGCATTCGGTTTTTCTGGAGCAATTACCACAATCGCAATTTTTGATGTATTAGATACAATGAACGCTCCAACTAGTTTTAACTACATCTTATATTTTGCGGGAATAAGTTTAATTAGTATCGTTAGTTTAGTGATTACATTCTTAAATATTAAAGCGCTATTAAGCTTCAAACCTTGGTTTGAATACAAAACACAAACTCATACTTCAGGTATGATTTAATTCTTAAAATTTTATTAACTTAAATTAACAATATAAATTAATAATTTAGAACGAAATAATAATAAATCCACCAATTTACTTGGTGGATTTATTTAATGATTTATAAAAATTATTCTTTATCTTCTTCTTGTTGTTCATTATTCGGTTTTAAAGATGGATTTAAAACTGATTCAACTTTTTTATCAATTTCGCTAGTTGCTTGAACGATTGCAATTATTCCAAAAACTGGAACAAAGATTCCGACAATAAACAAAGTTCGGATTCTTGATAATTCTAAGAAATTTGTCTTAATTCTTTTAGCTGCTGAAACTGAATAAAAAATAAACATTATTCACGCTATAAAGATTATCAATAATAAAGTTGAGTATATTGTGTTTAAGACTAAATTATTGGTAGCTTGGTTATTTGCGTTATTTTCGTAATTAATAACATTTTTAATAGCAAAAAAAGCTTTTAAATTTTCAAAAAATGTAACAATAATACCTAAAATGGAAGTAACTATATATAATCCGATAAAAATCTTAAAAGTTTTATTAAATCATGCTTTATTTTCTAATAATTGGTTGGCTTTATTGTCGAATAGTTCCTTTACCATAATTGAAATTCCATTATTATCTTGTGTAATTATTTTAAGTTAAATATTATTTATTTGTTAAATAAGTTGACTAAAATATTATTTAGATTTTTACAAAAACAAATAATTGATTGAATAGTATTTTATATTCAACAAATAAAAAACAAAGATGTATTAACATAAATTATCGTTATTTTTTATTAGTAATTAATGCTATCTTTGTTTAATAAATCAATTTAATGTTTTGCATCTTTTACCGTAATTTCTTTATATTATTGATATTAGTTATCAATCAATTTCTGTTTATAGATAATACAAAGAAAATGATAACTTAACTTATTAATTAATAACTATTTTATAACCAATGAATTTTAAGATTAAGTTATGTATTAGTTTATTTTTATTAGTATTAAAAAGTTCTAATGAACTTTATTTTTTTGTTTTCAAAGTTCCATTCTAAAATGTTGCTTATTCGTTATAATATCATTAATCCCGCAAAATATGTTCTAACAACAGCGGAACATTAAAAAATAACCAATGAACTGCTGTTGCTTGTTGTTCTCTGGAAAAAAGGTGAATAGCAATGCAAGAACAGATAAAATTAAATATTTTAAACGCAATAAAAAACGATTTAAATAATAATCAATTATCTAAATTAAAACAGATCTTAGATGAAGAATTTAATCACTACGATATCAATAAAAAAGAAGATATTAATGATAAAAATGATGAATTCTATTTAGATAGATTTATATCTGCAAAACGAATTGAAGGTTGTTCTAACAAAACGTTATTGTATTACTACAATACTATATCAACATTATTAAACGATATAAACAAAAGAATAGTAGAAATCGCAACAGATGATATACGAGAATATTTAATTAAATATTCTCAAGACAAACAACTATCTAGAATTACCATAGATAATATAAGAAGAATATTTGCTACTTTCTTTTCTTGACTAGAAGATGAAGATTACATATTAAAAAGCCCTGTTCGTAGAATTAAGAAGGTTAAATCAATATCTAGTGTAAAAGAAATTTATTCTGACGAAGAATTAGAATTAATGCGAGATAGTTGTAATAATCCTAGAGATTTAGCAATTATTGATATGTTAATTTCTACAGGTATGAGAATTGGTGAAATGGTATCTTTAAATATATCTGATATCAATTTTCATGAAAGAGAATTCATTGTATTAGGTAAAGGGAATAAACAAAGAGTTGTTTATTTTGACGCTAGAACTAAGCTTCATTTATTAAACTATCTAAAAAGTAGAAAAGATAAAAATCTAGCGTTATTTGTTGGTAAAAAACTACCTTATAATAGAATCACAATAGGAGCGGTAGAAACCATGTTAAGAAAAATAGGAAAATCCTTAAATATAGGTAGGGTTCATCCACATAAATTTAGAAGAACAATGGCTACTGTAGCTATAGATAAGGGAATGCCTATTGAACAAGTTCAAAGTTTATTAGGCCATAAAAGAATTGATACTACATTGCAATATGCAATGGTTAAACAAAGCAATGTAAAAATTGCTCATAGAAAATATATTGGATAACTATATGTTGAGAAAGTTTGAATTAAGAGAATTAATAAAGATAAAGAACGGAAAAGATTATAAGGAAGTAGTAGGTGGTAGTATTCCAGTATATGGCACCGGCGGGATTATTAAATACACAGATAGCTATCTTTCAGATAAAGAAAGTATTCTACTTCCTAGAATAGGATCACTGAAAAACATATTATATGTTAATCATAAGTTCTGAACAGCTAATACTATGTACTGAACGGAAGTTAATAAAGAATTCGCTAATGTTAAATATTTGTATTACTATTTAAAATTATTGAATCTTTCCCCTAGAAATACAGGTTCAACATTACCAAAAATGACATTTGACACTTACTACGATTTAGAGGTGTGACTTCCATCAATCGATGAACAAGAAAAAAGAATAAAAATAATAAATCAAATAGATTTGAAAATTCAGAAAAATAATGAGATAAACGATAATTTAGAAAATGATTTCTTAATCAATCGTTGCTTGACCGTTCATTAATAGTGGTAATAGAAAATCTTTAATTTCAGATAGTTTCTCGTTTTCTTCTTTATTTTTTAAAACAATTGATCTAATATTATGCAAAATAATTTCATAAGAATTTAATGTTTCTTTATCAGGGATCATCACCATCAAAGAACTTAAATTGTTTAGACTTAACGAAGCTCTAGTTGAAGCCATACATGAATTATGTAAATAATTATAGATTGGTTTAGATTCGAAATAAGATCTAATATATTCTTTTAATGCTGGATCTTTTACATTTATTCTTGCTAACGCAACATTAAATGCTCCTTCAATTCCATATCTAACTCTTCCTGCATCACCATATTTATCCATAAGAATGTCAAATTTATCTACTATAGTTAGATTATCTTTTATAGGGATGTAAGTTTTGTGTCCATCGCTATTATAATCTCTGTTTTGTATAAATCTGACATAGCCTTCCTTCATAGAATAAATAAAATCTTTTTAGGGGGTTGGTAACTACTTTCCCATTTTATTAAATCTGTTAATTTTTCTACTTTTCAACCTTCAGGAATATTTCTTTTAATAAATTTATTTCAAATTAATTTACCACCTGATAGTTTATAAGGTTTATTTTTCTTATTACAGAAATTTAAATTATCAAATCAATGTTTATATAAAAGCTCGATTTGCTTTTTTAAATTATCGTTTATCTTATTATTCAAAAGAATCTTAGAAGTTATTTTATCTAGTAAATTACCTATTTTAACCTGTTCATAATAATCAATATTTGGTATAGACATTTCTAGTAATGCGTTCGCATGAAGACCTTTTTAATACTACCAGTACTTTGATCTAACATTCACCTTTTACATTCATCTAATAAACAATAATACTTCATAAATAATGGGTATATTTTAGATTCATCCAAATTGAATCTAGTTAAAGTTCCAGCAAAAACTAATTTACCGTCATCAGGGTTATATAAATAACTTTTTCCTATAGTACCAATGATAGAGAAAACAATATCATTATTTTTTAGTATGTATTTTTCGAAATTTTTTTCTTTAATACCTTTCTTTTTATGTTGCAAAATTTCACCATCATTACCTAAATCTGAAATTTTTATATATCTATATCCATCAACCATTTCATCTGATGGGATTGCTTGTATTCCGTCTTGGCCATTATTGGTAACTACATCTTTTAATTTCATAAGTTTCTTAAATCCGCAATTTTATGAATTATTTTTCATTCATTCATTAATTTTACAATAGTCTATTGTAAAATGCGGTCGTTCTGTGTGGTAGTAATTTTAATCATTTATCAACATAATCTTATTATAGAACTATAATTATAGTTTTATTCTTAATCTAAATTGTGCTGATATTCAAAAAGTTTTATGTTTTGGGGTCAGCGCAAAATTATTGATTTAAAAAATATTAATATTTTCTTCTTTTTAATCGCAAAATACATATCTTTATATGTATAAGTCATAACTAGTGAGATTAATTAGACAAAAAGAAAATAATGATTGCGGAATAGCTGTAATAAGGATGTTATATAATCATTATTTTGAAGCTGATTTAAACGATTTTTTAATTAAAGCAGATAATCATATTGGCAGCAGTGGCATTAATATTTCGCAATTTGAAGAAATTGCTAGAAAACACCATTTGATATGTGAATCATATCAAGCAAGTTTTAATGAATTGATAAAACTAAAAGATGATTTTTTAGTTTGTTTATTAAAAAACGAAGATTTTAATCATTTTGTTATCGTTAAAAAGAATGCTAATTCTTTTTTAATTTTTGATCCAGGTAGTACTTATAAAAAACGGATTAGTTATAAAGAATTTGAATCAATCTTTTCAGGAATTTTAATAACAATTAAACCTGATATAGATAATTACCAACCGATAGATTACAAAACTTCATTTATTTTTAAAAATTTAATAAATATTAAATGTATCATAGTGTTTTTATTTATTGAGTTATTAATTACATCAACTAGTATTGGTTTAACTTTTTTATTTAAGATACTGATTAATGACATTATTAACACATCGATAATTAACAATATTCTTATAATTATTACAACTTTTATTTTTATAAAAGTCATCAATTTAATTGGTAGTAGCTTACTAAGTATTTGGCAACAACAAATAATTAAGAATAGATATCAGTATTGATGATCACAATTACTATATACTTTTTGCAATCATAAAACAATTAAGATTGTCAAAGACGATATCGGAATAATATATAAATACGATGATTTTTTAACAACTTGTTTAGATTTTTATATCAAGAAAATTTCTAGTTTTATTAACAATCTTCTGATTGTTATTATTGCAATATTTTTACTTTATCGGATTCATATATTCTTTTTATTTATTACATTGTTTCAAAGTTTTGTTTCATTAGTATATTTAATTCTTAATCTACTTTGATTTAGAGGTTATAATCAAAGATCTAAAGAGTTGCAGATTAAACAACAAACATGCATATATGAATTTCATAAAACAATTGTTAATTCTATGCATGAAAAATTCTATAAAGAATGGATTAAGAATGTTAATGATGTGTTGGGTGATAATTTAAATTTAAATCAAAAAATACATTACAGTGCTAATGTTAGTAATGGGATTTTTGAACTTATTAAATATTTCATAACTAGCATTACTTTAGTTGTCGGAATTTCTTTAATTATTAATTTAAGTACGATAGATTTAGCTACATTAATATATGTTAGCACATTACAAGGTTTGTTAATTGGTAGTATTGACGGTTTGATTAAATTCATTAATGAATCTTATGAATTTAATATTGCTAACAATAAAATTGTTAATCTTCTTCTACTAAGAAAAGAGTCAAATAATTTAATCAATTTTTCAAGAAAAATTAGATCAGTTGAATTCAAGAATATCTTTCTTTTCTTTGATAACACTCCAATAATATCTGATCTTAATTTATTCATTGATAAACCAACATTTTTAATTGCAAGGAATGCTAGTGGTAAATCTACTTTAATGAAAGCGGTTATTAAAAGACAACTATTATCTTCTGGTGAAATAAAAATTAACGAACTAAATATTAATAAATATTCAAACGAATGATTTCTAAAACATGTTGTATATCTATCTGATCAAAGATCAAATGTTGAACTTAGTAATGAATGATTAATTGATT
This sequence comes from Mycoplasma bradburyae, assembly GCF_024338845.1. Lineage (NCBI taxonomy): Bacteria > Bacillati > Mycoplasmatota > Mollicutes > Mycoplasmatales > Mycoplasmataceae > Mycoplasma > Mycoplasma bradburyae. Next base: position 462,034 of record NZ_CP101414.1, read on the forward strand.
TTATGAAAAAGAATAAAAGACCAGAATTATTAAAAATCATCGAATATTTTAAGTTATTTGATGCTGATAAATATAATCTTAGTTCAGGTCAAAATCAAGTTTTAAAATTGTTGCATTCATATAACAGTCGTAACAAGTTATTTTTACTAGATGAAGTTTTGAATAATATTGATGAATCAATCAAGCATCTTGTTTTTGAAATTATTGTCAAACAAATTATTAAAAATAATCTAACTATTATGATCGAACATGATAATAGTTTTAGTAAATACTTCGAAAATCAAATTAATTTACATGAATACCAACAAGTTTATCAATAGCATAATTGCTGGCTTAATGGTTGCAATAATAACTTTTTTAGCCATCATGTTTTTAGTCAAAATTAATATTTATGAAAGTTATCCTTTCAGAAAATTTGAAAACACACTTTATATAAACTTTGATAAAAAATCAGAATTAGCTAATTTTATCGATAAAACTAAGCCTAAATACCTTATTGGATATTACAAAAATAACCCAGATTCAATGATATTCAACATCATTGAAATTAGTGATCAAAACAGCATTTCATTAGAAGCTAATTCAATTAATCAAAATATTGGAACGCTTAGTTTTTATTTAGGAAAAAGTCGTTTATACCAACATTTAATTAAATCGGTTAATCTATAATAAAGAATATGATTAATCATTTTGAAGTTAATAAAATCCCAGCAAATTTAAAAGACGATTTTGATGATTTATTAAAAATAATAAATAAAAACTTTTCTGAACATTTTGAAATTAAAAACGGATTGTTTTATGAACTTAGTTTTGTTAGCGAAGCAAAAAGTTTGGAACTAAATACAACATTAAGACATAAAGAATATATAGCTGATGTTATAAGTGTTTGTTTATGAGAAAATGCTGAAATTGTTAGCCCCTTACTAGGTGAGATTTTTATTTGTTCTAAAAAAATATCAAAAGATGCTATAAAATATGGTGTTGGATATTTATATTTATTAATAAGAATGATTATCCATGGTCTATTACATTTATTAGAGTTTGATCATGAACAAAGTGATGCTTATGAATATGTCACTTTAACAATTCAAGATCAAATTCTTGATAAAGTGATAAAAGAAGTTAAAAAGAAGAAATGAAAAAATCAGGAATTGTTGTCATTACTGGATTAGCTAGTGTTGGTAAATCTACTTTAATCAATAAAATAGCTAAAAATAAAGTAGCTATTGTTTCGAAATACGATCAAACTACTCGCAATGTCATTGCGCATAAAATTTCACATGACAAAGTTGATTATTTATTGCTAGATACTCCTGGTTTTCATAAGAGTTTTAACAAGTTAAGTTTATTCTTAAATAGTGAAATCAAACAAGCCTATAAACATGCTCATGCTTGCATTCTAATTGTTGATAGCTCTAAAAAACCAAATGAAGAGTTTAGCAATCTGTTAAAAATCATGAAATCTTATGAAATTGACAATCTAATTGTTATTTATTCTAAGATCGATTTAATTAAAAATGAAGATAATATTAATATTGCCGATCGATTAATTAATGAATCTTTTAGAGTGATCAAAACAATTAAAAGTAATTTAATAGTTGATGATATTAACGATATCATTGATGAAGGTTTGGAACGATTGTTAGTCGATGATTACGAAATTCCTGAATCTGAGTTAGATGAAAATGAAAAAGATAATTTCGAAATTCGAGAAATTATTCGTGAAAAAGTTCTTGAAAATACTTTTCAAGAAGTCCCTCATTCAGTTGCGGTTATTCTAGAATCTAAGAGTTACAATCAAGAAAAAAAGATGTTTAACATCGATTGCGCGATTGTAACTGAAAGAGAATCGCAAAAAAAGATTATTATTGGCAAGGGTGGTTCAATGATTAAAAAGATCGGTATCCAAGCTAGAAAAGAACTACTTAGCATTTATGACTGTAAAATTAACCTGAAATTATTTGTTAAGGTTGAAAAAGAATGACGAAACGATGATTATTTAATTAAATCATTAGGTCATAAAAAATGAGTTCTATAACCAAAAAGGGTTACATCATTGATTATTTTGATTATTTAGAAAATGATCAAATTATTAAAATTCTTTTTCAAGATAATAATATCTTAAGTTTGATAGCTCTTGGAACGAAAAAAATTTTATCTAAAAACGGTAGATACATCACAATAGGTTCTTTACACAACTTTGAATATTTTCAAGCGAGAAGTACTGAAAAGTTATCTAAACTTAAAAAGATTTATCCTATCGATACGAAAGATACAACGATCAGTGAATCATTACCAATTATCGTTTTAAATGAATACTTATCTAAGAAAAAAGGTGAATTAGATGCTAATTACTTTAATTTTTATGAAGATATTATCAATTACGTAATTAGTAAAAAATATTCAAATGAAACAATTATAATCTACATTTTACTTACGATCATTAAACTAGAAGGAATAACTTATCAACTAACTAATTGTGGGATATGTGATTCTAAGAAAATAATCACCATATCATTCAAATCTATGTATGCTTTATGTGAAGAATGTGCTTATAAATATAATGAATTCTCATACGATCAAAATTTCATTAAAACATTTATTTGATTAATTTATAAAAATTCTTATGAAATTTCTTCCTTAAACAATAAACAATACATATATTTAATAAAGGGGCTTGCGAGTTCAATATATTGAAACGCAGGAATTTATTTAGAACAATTATTTAGTTATTTAAAAAGTTAAAATAATAATATTATGAGCTTAACACAAGAACAAATAGTTAATTTTTTAAAAAACTACGGTTTTGTTTATCAATCATCTGAAATTTACAATGGACTAGCTAACTCTTGAGACTATGGTCCATTAGGTGCTTTATTAAAAAATAATATCAAACAGATGTTATTAAAACATTTCGTATTTTCGCAACCAGATATGAAATTATTAGACAGTTCAATAATTTTAAATCCTGAAGTATGAAAAGCATCTGGTCATTTAGACAACTTCTCTGATCCTTTAGTTGATTGTAAAAATTGTAAATCACGTTATCGTGCTGATAAATTAATTGAAGAATTGAATGATGAATCTATTAAGATTACAGAAAACTCTGAAATTAGTTATTTAGAAAAAATCTTACAAGATAAACAAATCAAATGTTCAAAATGTGAAAGTTCTAATTGAACTAATATCAGACGTTTTAATTTGATGTTTAAAACATTTCAAGGAGTAGTGGAAGATTCGTTAAATACGATCTATTTACGACCAGAAACTGCACAAGGAATTTTTATTAATTTCAAAAATGTTGTAAGAACTCAAAGAATGAAATTACCTTTTGGTGTTGCTCAGATTGGTAAAGCTTTTAGAAATGAAATTACTCCTGGCAACTTCATTTTTAGAACTCGTGAGTTTGAACAATTTGAAATTGAATATTTTCTAGATAAACAAATAATTAATTCTAAATTTGATCAATTTGTTGATCGAATCGAAGATTTTTTACTTAATAAAGTATCAATTGATAAAAGCAAGATAAGAAGACATGATATTCCTAAAGATGAATTAGCGCATTATTCATCTAGAACTATTGATTTTGAATACAACTTCCCGCATGGGTGATCTGAACTATGAGGTTTAGCTCATAGAGGTAATTTCGATTTAACAGCTCATTCTAATCAATCAGGTAAGTCATTAGAATACAATAATGATACTGATGGAAGCAAGATTATTCCAGATGTAATAGAACCTTCTGTAGGTATTGAAAGACTTCTTTATGCAATCATTTGCGATAAGTATGAAGTTGAAAAACTAGAAAATGACGATCAAAGAGAAGTGTTGCGATTACCTGTAGAATTATCTCCATACCAACTAGCTGTATTACCTTTAGTTAATAAACTAAAAGATAAAGCTTTTCAACTTTATCAAGATTTATTAAGTATAAGCGATAATAATTTACGCTTTGATTTTGATAGTTCTGGATCAATTGGTAAACGTTATAGAAGATATGATGCTATTGGAACTAAGTATTGTTTAACATACGACTTTGATTCATTAGAAAAAGAAATCGTTACAATAAGAGAACGTGATAGTATGAAACAAATTACAATGCCGATATCTTCACTTAAAAAATGAATAAGAAATAATTTTAGTTTAGATGAGTAATGATTTAAACCAATTAGCTAAATACATTCGTGAAAATGTTAGTGTTTCTTCTGTTATTTCTAAATATATTGATTTAGAAAAGAAAGGATCTAACTACAAATCTTTATGTCCTTTTCACGATGATAATAACCCTTCATTTAGCATTAATGATGCCAAACATGTTTGAAAATGCTTTAGCTGCAATGAATCTGGTGGTGTTATTGAATTTGTTGCAAAAAAAGAGAATCTTAAATTTGTTGAATCACTTAAAAAGATTGTTGAATTAGAAGGTATTGATCTTGATAGTTTAGGTTATTCTTTAGAAATTAAAGAACAAAATCCAATTAAAGAAGAAGATCAACAATTCTACGAATTAATGGAATTTTTAGCTTGAAAAGCTGAAATTAATTTAAAGCTTGAATTTAGTAAAAATGATCTATTAGAAAATTTTTTAACTAAACGAAATTTAATTGACCCTGATATTGTTAGGAATTTTCGAATCGGTTTTCATCCTAAATCTTATACGATTAAAAAACTAGTAGAAGACATAAAGGTTTTCTATAATAAAAAACTAAACAAAGATGTGGATGAAAACATCATTTTATCTGACCTAAGATATATTAAATATATTTCTGATAAAAATTATCTTTATTTTACTGATAGAGTGATGTTTCCGATAAAAAACTCGATCAATAAAGTAGTTGGTTTTTCTGGAAGAACAATTTTAGCGGATAATCCAACTAAATATTTAAACACACCAGAAACCGATTATTTTATTAAAGGGGATATTCTATATAATTACAATTCTTTAGAGTTTAATAAAGAAAATTCAACCTTATACATTTGCGAAGGTTATATGGATGTTATCTCTTTACATCGCATTGGTATCAAAAATGCTGTAGCAATCATGGGGACATCGATGACTGATAATCAGATTAATTTAATTAAGTCTAAACTTAATAAAATTAATGAAATTGTTTTATGTCTTGATAATGATGAAGCAGGTAGAAAAGCAACAGAAACTTGCATTAAGTTATTAGCTTCTAGAAGAATACATAACGTTTATAAGATTGATTATTCTCAAATAATCCAAAAAGATTTAGACGAAATTTATCATTCTGAAAATGGCGAAGTATTATTAAAAGAGTTGATAAATAAGAAGTTATCTACTAAAAAAGAACAAGAAAATGTAGTCTATAAAGAAGATAAACTAGCAACTCAATTAGTGAGTGAGATTGAGTCGATCGGCTATGAAGAAATAGAAGAAGATATCGACTTTAATGCGGCTATGAGTAGCTATAACATTAATAAAAAACTTAATGAGCAATTATTAAATTTTGTAATAGCCGCTATTAAGATTTGTCATTACTATATTATTGTTCATAATTATTCAACTTATGAAGACCTGCGATCGGTTAGTACTAAGATTGTAAGTAAAATCAATTATTATAAACCAATCAGATATTTCTTTAATACACTTTTGCAAATTAGTTTAAACAGTAGAGTTATAAACACAATAACTAGCGAAGAACAATTAAAAAGAATTCTTTTCTGTTATAACTTTGCCGATGATTTCTTGAATGAATTCAATAAATGTATTTCGAGTAAAATCAATTCTATTTATTTAGATAAAGCTAAAGAAGGTACATTAAAAGATCGGATTATTGCTAAAATTAAAATTAGTATTTTCAATGATATTTTACGCAAATACAAAAAACATATTAACGATAATTTAAGTCATGATTCATTTAGTAATATTAAAAACAACTTATTAAAAAACATTAAATATTTAAATAGTTCTTCATTAGCTCATGATAAGAATTTAAATGAACAGCAGTTGATCGCTTCATTAAAAATTCATGAGAATGGAATATCAGGATTTGAAGAAAAATATGAACTTCATTCTAAAAAAGAATTAAAAGAATGAATTGCTAAAGGCGAAATGTTTAAACTTGCTGAATTAAAAAATTTAAATGTTTTAAAAGAAATTATCAAATAAAAATTTTTTGAGCATTATTTTTATAATATTCTATAATTAGGTATTAATTATTGCTATTTCGTCATTAATTACAATAAATGTCAAAAAAAACTAAATCAACTGCGGATAATAAAGCCGCTTTAAAATCTAAAAAAAATAATCAACTTTCTTTAAAAGAACGCATTGCGTTAGCTGAAAAAGAAAAGAAAGAAAAGAAAACTAATGCTAAAGCAGAACCTAAAGCTGCTAAAAATTTAGTTTCAAAATCGGAAGAAATCAAAGAGAAAAAAACTGAATCAACTAAAAAAACAAAAGAATCTAAAGCTAGTTATAAAAATAAAAAAGAAGAAAAAGTTGAATCTAAATCTTCTAAAAAATTAATTAAGAAATCAAATAAAAAAGTAATAGAGGAAAATTCTATTAATGTTGACGACATTATCATTGATAATGATATAAACAATGATGATCAAGATGATAATTTCGAAGATGATGATTCATCTATTGACTTAAATGAGTTTAAGGGTAATAACTATAAATCATCATTTAAAGAAACTGATTTTAGTCAAGAAGATGAATTAGAAGAAAAAGACTTAGATTTATCTGATTTTTTTGCTGACACAAAAATTGACTCTGAAAAACCATTAACTGATCAAAAACGCCAAAGAGGTCGTAAACCTAAGCATGCTCCTAGTAACGAAAAAAACGATTTGGTTTATCATGAAGTATTAGAAGCTTCATCTAAGACTAAAAATAATGATCAAGATACAATTCAAGCTACTAAGACGCTTTTAGCAAAGGCTAAAAGATCTAAAAAACTATCTAGTGAAGATATTATCGATGTTCTTAGAGTTTATGAATTTACTGAACAAGAAGATTTAGAAATAATCGAAGAATTAAAAGATAACAATATATCTTTAGATAAAGATGTCGAAGAGAGAATTTCGTTATTTAGAAAAAATCAAGACTTAAGCGAAATTGACAGAAATCTTGACGATTTGGTTAACAAAGGTGCTTCAACTAAAGATAAAGTAGAAGATAACGTTAAAGCGTTTTTAGGGACTTTAGGTTCTTCTAAAATTCTTTCGTTTGAAGATGAGATTCAAATAGCTAAATTGTTAGGTAGTAGTGATGAAGATACTAAGGACTATGCTGTTAATCAACTTGTAACTTCAAACTTAAGATTAGTAACTTCAATTGCTAAGAAATATTTAAATAGAGGATTGGACTTCGTTGATTTAATTCAAGAAGGTTCGATTGGTTTAATGAAGGCTATTTCTAAATTTAACTATAAACTTGGTAATAAATTCTCGACATATGCTACTTGATGAATTAGACAGGCAATAACGAGAGCTATTGCTGATCAAGCTAGAACAGTTAGAATTCCTGTTCATATGGTTGAAACAATCAACAAATTGATTAAAACAGAAAGACTATTAACTCAACAATTAGGTCGAGACCCAACTTTAGAAGAATTAACTGAAGCAATGGGTGGTCAAGTTCATGGTTTTACTCCAAAGAAAATTGCGGATATTAAAAAACTTAACCAAGAACCAGTTTCTTTAGATAAACCGATTGGACATGATGAAGAATCGCAATTCGTTGATTTTGTTAAAGACAGAGATATTTTAAAACCAGATGAATTTACTGAAAAATTAATTGTAACTGAACACATCAACGAACTTTTTGTTAATGCATTAACAAAAAAAGAAGAACAAATTATTCGTATGAGATATGGATTAAGTCCATACAATCAACCAATGACTTTAGAAGAAGTTGGTGATCAATTCCATGTAACTAGAGAAAGAATTCGTCAAATCGAATCAAAAGCTTTAAGAAAACTAAAACACCCTTCTAAAAATGCTAAATTACGTTCTTTCTTAAAATATGATGCAGATTAAAAATGACTCAAAAAATTAAAGCTATCGCAAGTCTTATAGATAAAGCTTTTTTAGTTGCTGATGTTGGTTGTGATCATGGTCATCTAGGAATTGAATTAATCAAAAACAACAAAACAGAATATGTTTTAAATATTGATATTAACCTAGAACCATTAAAACAAGCAATATCTAACACAAAAAAAATTGTTGGTAAAGAAAGAATTATTAATATTGTTAATGATGGTTTAACAAATTTAAACATTCAAAATCCAATAGATTATTGTGTAATTGCTGGAATGGGTGTTACTAAAATTAACGATATTATTAGTAATTCATCAGTTGAATTAAAAACTTTAATTTTACAACCTGAAAGAAACCATATTAAACTAAGATATTTTTTAGTTAAAGGTGGCTATGAAATTGTTGATGAAAGAATAGTTTATGAAAATAAACATTATTATTTAATTGTTAAAGCAATTAAAACTGAAAATGAAATATATTTAACTAATACTGATTATGTTCTAGGTCCGATCTTAAAAAATCAGATATCTCCAGAATTAATTGGTTATGTTGAACAACAAAAATCATTAATTGATAAGATTCCTGAACAATCTCGTAATAAGTTGCAAACTATTTCATTTACAGAATACGATAACTTTTTAAAAGCACATGCAAATTAAAAAAATAACAAACTGAATATTAAAGCTATTTCCTTTAAAAAATCAGTTAGCTTTTGATAATGCTAAATTAATAAATCATAAGAATTTAAAAAATGAATTAAATAAGGTTTTGATATGTGCTGATTACGATGCTTATAATTTTAAGTTAGCTAACAAGTTAAATGCTAATTTGATTATTTCGCATCATCCAATGTTTATTGATAGCAACGATTTAAAGAATGATAACTTTATTCGAAATGCTTATGATGATTTTCAAAAAAATAATCGCAGTTTTTTAGCTTTACATACAGCTTACGATTTTAATGAAAAAGGTGCGCATGCTTATTTTTTTAAGTTGTTAAATATTAATAAATTTAATGTTACACCAATCAATCACTACTACGAATTTGAAATTAATAGTTCATTAGAAGAGTTAATTGAATCATTAAAATCAATCAAATATATAGACCAAGTAAAATATTTATCAACATCTAAATTTAAAAAAAATCTTAAAAAAGGTTTGATTTGTTTAGGTAGTGGTTATAGTTCAAATCAACAAGATATCAATCTATTTAAGCAATATGACATCTTGATTACTGGCGATTTAAAATGATCATCATGAATCAACGCAGTTAATCATCATGTTAATGTAATTGATATAGGTCATAATGTTGAATCAATTTTTATTGATCATATTAACGAATTGTTAGTTGATCAATTTAAAAATGAATTGAATAAAAATCAGATAATCTTAGGGCATAATCAATTCGATATAATTAAGAAATAATCTTATGAATATAGCAGGATATATTAGTATATTAGTAATTTTAAGTTTATTGATTGGTTATTTATTTGGTTCAATTATGTTCGCGGACGTAGCTAGCGCTATCTTAAAAAAGAATGTAAGAGAACTAGGTTCAAAAAATCCAGGTACAACAAACTCTTTTAGAGTTTTCTCTAAAAGAGTTGCTATTACGATTGGTTTTTTTGAAGTTATTAAATCTGTAATACCCTTTGCTATCATATATTGTATTTACAATTTTTGATTAAAAGATAAGTTTATAGAACTTGATCAAAATATTAATAATAAGATTTATTACTTAACTTACTTAGCGCCACTTGCTGCTATATTGGGTCATATGTATCCTGTGTTTGCTAAATTTAAGGGTGGAAAAGCAGTAGCTACAACCGCAGGGTTTGTATTTGTTGTTTCTCCTTGATGATTTTTGATTATTGCTGTAACTTGATGAACAATTACATTAATTACAAAATATGTATCATTATCATCTATTGTTTGTTTTGTAATTTTTATCTTTTTAGTTTATATCCCTTATTTAGATTATCTGTGATGGTTTAGTTTTGATAAGATAACTTATCTAACTTATCAAAACGACTGACACATTATCACTTTTTTTGGAATAGCTAATTTTATTTTAAGCTCTTCAGTTATCTGAAAACATCGCGCTAACATTAAACGTTTAATTAATAAACAAGAAAATAAAGTTACTAAAAAGTTTTAAAATGGCTAGACGAAAGCAAACGATTGTAGCAGAAATCTTAGATCTCTTAGATGATCTAAGATTATTAATAAGAAGAGATGGTGGCGACCTATCTTTTGAGAACTATGATAAAGGTATAGTAACCATTAAATTGCTAGGTAATTGTAATGGTTGCAACTTAGTTGATATGACTTATAAAAGTGGTGTTGAGGTTATTCTTAAATCAGAAATACCAGAAGTAAAATCAGTTATTTTAATTCAAGATGAATCGAATCAAAATAATAATTTAAATATAACTAAGTCGCCTTTGTTTAATAAATAACCCCACTTGTATATTAAGCAATTATTAACAATATTAATCTTATTGTGTTAATTTATATAAATATAAATTAAATTTATTACAAAGGAGATTCATTATAAAAGTAATTATATTAGGATCATCTCATGGTGGTTTTGAAGCTTGTAACGAAGTTTTAGAACTATATCCAGATGCTCAAATTCAATGATATGAAAAGGGTGATTTCATTTCATTCTTATCTTGCGGTATGCAATTACACCTTGAAGGTATTGTAAAAGATTTAGATAGCATTCGTTATTGTACTGAAGATATTATGTCTTCTAAGGGTGTTCAAGTATTCAAACAATCGCAAATCACTAAAATTAATCCGGATTCCCACACAGTTGAAGTTTTAGATCTAGTATCTAATCAAACGAGAACTGAATCATATGATAAATTAATTATTAGTCCAGGATCTGTTCCACGAAAATTAAATGTACCAGGCGAAGAACTAGAAAATGTTTATTACATGAGAGGTCGTGCTTGAGCTAAAAAAATACGTGCTAAGATCGATGATGCTTCTGTTAAAAATGTTGTAGTTATTGGTAGTGGATACATCGGAATTGAAGCGGCTCAATCATTTGCTAAAGCAAATAAAAATGTAACTGTTGTTGATATTACTCCAACAATCTTACCTACTTACTTAGATAAAGAATTCACTTCAGTATTACAAGCTGAAATGGAAAAACATGGTGTTAAGTTTGTTCTTAACGAAGGTGTAACTAAGTTTGAAGGTGATACTAAATTAAGTGCTGTAGTAACTAATAACAATACTATTCCAGCTGATTTAGTAGTTATTGCTGCTGGTGTTAGACCAAATACTGACTGATTAAAAGATACTCTTGAATTATTACCTAATGGATTCATTAAAATTGATGAATATCAAAGAACAAGCGCTAAAGATGTATTCGCAGTTGGTGATGCTACTTTAATTAAATTCAATCCTGCTAATATTGATATCAGTATAGCATTAGCTTCTAATGCAAGAAAACAAGGAAGATATGCTGCTAAAAACTTAATTGAAGCTAAACATAAATTCCCTGGTATCCAAGGTTCATCTGCTTTATCAGTATTTGATTATAAATTCGCTTCAACTGGTATTAATGAAGCATTCGCTAAGAAACTTAATTTAGAAATTGACAGTGTTCTTGTTGATGAATACTACAAGATGAGCTTTGTTCCAGAAGAATTAAAAGCTAAAGCAATATTTAAGTTAATCTACGATAAGAAAACTAAGGTTGTATTAGGTGCTCAAATTATGTCTAAACACGACTTAACACCTAATATTAATGCGATGTCATTAGCGATTTATCACAAGATGACTGTTGATCAATTAGCTTATTCCGACTTCTTCTTCCAACCAGAATTCGATCAACCATGAAACCTAATCAACACAGCTGGTTTAATGGCTATTCGTAAAAAATAAATTTAATTTTTTAATTATTAAAAAATACGGCTAGTTTTAGCCGTATTTTTATTTGTTATTGAATAATAGATTAAAAGTTTATAACTATCATTAATTTAATTATTTTTTATTAAGCATTATTCTTTTTAAATTATAGATATTAAATATTAGATATATTTGAACTTATATAACAATAATTAAATTATTTTATTCTTTTTCAAATTGGATAATTATTGATTATTACGATCTATTGTTTTTATCATTTTGTACTTAGCATTTGTTGAGTAATTTTTATAAGAATTCTATGTATTATTTGTATTAAATTTAACTATTTTAAAGAAGGTATAAAATTTCTATTCTAAGTAATAAAACTTTATAACATTCAGTTTTTGAAATTTACACAGCTAAATTAATAACCAACCTTCCTTCATTGAAATTATAAATGTTGTTTTATTATCTTTTAAATTAATCATTAAATACACAGCAACATTCTTTTTCGTATCATTATTAACTTTTATTAAACTCTTATACTATCTCTATAATTCAAATTAGTTAATTGAGTTTTGTTTAAATAAATTTGTTAAATATAATTTTTGTTTTAGGTTTAATTAACAAATTTCAGTGTGTATAAACACAAAAATAACAATAAAAAATGCAAGAAAAATTTAACTTCTTGCATTTTTTATATTAGTGAAATTTACAGTTATTTCTTATTCTTCGACAATCTAAATAAGAAGAAACTAATAATTATTATCAGAGAAGTAATTAATAGTGAAGCTATTGAGATTACAATAATATTCGTTGTATTCAAACCATCTTCAGGTTTGGTTACTGCTAATATTGTGAAGATCATTCCAAAGAAATTAATAAATCCAATGAATAATGCTACAACATAAGCAATTACCATTGTTTTTCTTTCGAAATCCTTTTTTAACAAAGCATCTTTTTGTTTAATAGTTGATACTAAAATATCAATTGACGATTTAATGTTAGATACTTGGTCGATTTTTTTAACTATAGTTTTTATTGAAGGAATTCCGTAAAAATCATCATACCAGTCAAATTTTAGATTTTCAAGAGATTCAATCTTTTGGCGATAAAAATTAGAATTTTTAGCTATCCGATTGTTATTAAAGTCATATTCAATATCGTGGTGAATTCACTTACGGCTTTCAGAATAAATAATTGCTCAAATATACAGATCAATTAAAGGTTGTTCGTGTTTTTTAATCACAATAAAATCACTTGAAGAATTAATAAAACTAATATAACTCTTGTTGATTTCAACCTCAGATTGATTAATATCATAAATGATCTTATTCCTAGAACCATCTGAGATGTGCGTATTCTTTAAATTCTTCATCAGATCATTATATGAAATGATCTGGGTTGTGTTGGAATTCAAACCAAAACGGTGGGGGTTAATAATTAAAGAATAAATTAAAAACAGATTGGGATTCTTCATCAAGAGATCGCTTGATGAAATGAAAGTGTCTTCATTTTTAACTTTTAATTCTAAAAAGTTAATTGAAGTGTTGAATGCTTCATAGTCCTGAGCTGCTTGTTGTTTGCTTACTTCGTCAATCAGATCATTGAAGTCATCAATCTTATTCCATTCAATCTTATTAGAATTTTTCTTAAGGTATTCTTGTTTAAGATATCTTGATAATTCAATAAAGTCATTAAACGGTCTTTGGTCTGGGTCACTCTTGATCTGGGTTGGGTTTTTTAAGATGCTTAAGATTAACTCTGGGTTTTCAGAATTAAAATAAGATTTCAATTCTTGATACAAAGCTAGGTTAATCATTGTTAAGTTCATAACCGCGTAAAAAAGATCATCTTTTAATTGATTAATCTTATTTTGATCATAATCCTTGTGTTTTAAGAATTTTTCAGTTATCAAATTATCCCAGTTACTTTTTAACACTTCATAACTTAAAGATTTTTTATAAATGTTCTTATTAAGATTATTTTGGTGTTCTTTGGTATTTTTCTTATCAAAATTTGATAAGAAATCATCATTATCAATAATGTCAATAAGGTTGTTTAGTGATAATGGATAAAGTTGCTTGTAAATAAAATATTTAACTAATGAAACCAGATAAATCTTTTCATAGATAGCATCACTGTCTAGCATCTGATCATCAAGATTAACAAGTTCAAAACTAAATGAACCAGATAAGATCTTGTTCTCTTCATTAAGATAGAATCAAAGGTTGATTCTATGAGCATATTGGTATAAGTAACTATTCTTATTTACATCAATGTAATAGTTATATCTTCGTTCATGAAAATTACCATGAACTAGTTCGTTGATTGCAGTTTCTTTTTCAGAAATATAAAGCGGTTCGTGGAATTGATCATAGTTAATGATTTTGAAAAAATCATAATCAGCTGAACCGGTTTTAGAAACGATCTTTTTTAATGCTAAATTTAGCATTAATTTAATCCGATCTTTTCTTGTTAAGTCATCTAGTTCTTTTAGTTTATCTAGTTCTTCTTGATCTAATTGACTCTTAATCTTCGGTAAGATTTTATTAACAAAATATTTATTAGGGTGCTGTTGTAAACTGTTAAAAAACTTTATATTAACGTTGTCAATATAAAATGGATAAGTTGTACTAATACTTAATTTTTCTAATTCTTTGTTAATAGAATTCATAATCTTTTTAATTATATATTTTTATAAAAATATATCTTAACTAGATTGATGGAAATCTCACGAAAAATTATTAAGGTTGATGAGGCGAGAATGCAATAAAAAAGACATAACTACCCTTAATTTATGCCTTTTCTTTTTTTGCTTGAATTGTTTTGTTTTAAAAATATCTAATAACTAATTATTTTTTACTTCTTCTAGATTCTAAAGTAGATTGGTAATCATTGTATTCTAACTTAACATCAATACTGTTAATTCTAGAATCAGGTCTTAAGTGGAAGATCTTAGATATTGCTAAGATCTCGTTCTCTATATTGAAATAAACTGAATAAGTAACTAAACAAGGAGAGTTTTCATTATTTGGTTTTAAAAACTCTTTAATTGGTCCAGTATCATTACAGATCATTGTTATTTGTTTATGTTTAACTACTGGTTGACCGTTATCAGCAAACATCGTAAAGTCTTTAAATGACATCGAGTTTGAATTATGATAAACTAACAATTTACGATTCAATAAAACTTGATTAATATATAAAATTTCTTTATCTTTACCAAAATAAATTACTTGATCGTTTTTTGAGAAAGAAGAAGATAAGAAATCTTCTTTATCAGATAACTCCTTAAACATATTGATGTCAAATGAAGTATAAGGAGTTCGATAAAGTTCGTTATAGTCATAACTTTCAACTTTATCGAAATCTAAGAAATTAATAAAGAATCCTGTTTTATAATCTTTATGAACGAAATATCCAGGTTTAGAGTTATTATCTAGAACATTGTAATTACAAAGAATGGAGAACACTCTTCTAATTAAGTTTCTAGAAATACCAAATTTAATTGATAATTGTCGTTCTGAAGGGATTCTTTTACCTGGTAATCATTGACCTGATTGAATCTTTAAGTATATATATAGTAATACCGTATTATGCATTTATATACAAAATTATTGATTTTATTCGGGGTTGATTATAAAATAATTTAAAATTTTTTTAAGCTTATGAATCATCAGTTACAATGAATTAAATTAGCAGAGCAGATCCATTATGATAGTGGTTACGTGTTTTGCAACATTATAGATCCAGCACTAATTAACCATTTAAATTTTGATAAAAAGAATAGTCCATTAGTATTTTTTATCATTTGCGATCAAGATGATAATCAACTATTAATATTTGATAATACGAATGGATTTAGTTTTGATGAAATCAAGAGTTTAAGTAATTTTTACCAAGGCGAAAACGATCAATATCATGCCTATTTTAGATCATTAATCAAATTAGGTGACAGTTTTGAATTCATCAATCAAAATGCTTCTGAAGAAGTTGGTTATTACTTTACTTTAAAGAAGAAAGATAACCAACTTGAATTTAATGATTTAAAACAAACCGAACGCGGTGAGTATTATTATCGAACGAAGTTTTCAAATGGAACTTTAGTAAGAATAAAGAAGCTGAAAAAATCATACGAATTAGATGAATCTAAGGTAATTGCTAATCGTTTAAAACTAATTTATCAGAAGTTCATTAATACTAATAAGTTGGAAATCTTTATCTTACATAAGAAAAACGAAGAGTTTTACGATTTAGCTGGTAGCAACCCTGCTAAGATCAATTCATTTGATAAAGCTAAACCACTAGCCAAGACTAAAAAACCTGTTTTAGCTACTTTAAAAAACGGTAAAAACCGTCTTATTGTCGATAAAATTATCGAATGAAACGACAAAAATATCTATGTTAATGGTTATGTCGGGATTTTAAAAGATCCTGATTTTAAAAGAGCTGGTTTGTATCTTTATAATAATAATAAACTAATCAAAGGTATTAGTTATTACGAAAGATATCGTCCTGAATTATTGTTTGGTGATATTAATCATTTAAATAATCAATATATTTATGGTGAGATTGAATTATCAAATATCGATGTGGGAATATCTAATGATATCTTTGAGTATGATGCTAAGTTTGAAAAACGCTTATTAAAATATTTAATTAGCTTAATTGGTGATCAAAGATGTAATCAAGAAGATAAAATCAGCGGCTGGGTAAAAAATCTCGATAAGCAAAAAGATACAGATGAAAATAATTCAAATAAAGAAAAAACTAAAGAATTAAATTCAACTGATGAATCAACCTCTTCAGAAAATAAAAAAGAATCATAGAAACCTGATTAATCACCTAATCTAAACCATTTAAATTAGGTGATTTTTATTTGTTTTTTTTATGAATTTTAGATATGCAATAAATCTTAAAAATTTTATAAATCATCGAAAAAAATAACATTTTTATATAAAAGAACTAACTAAAAATAGATAGTGTTTTATGTATAAAAATAAAAAAAACACAACCCATTTGAGTTGTGTTTAAAAGTAAGATTTAATTATTATTAGATCTTACAAACTTCACATTCCATAACGCCAGCTTGATCTTTAGCTCAGTCTAAGTTTTCAGAATCTTCTAGAACGTTTTGACGAACTCTTACATAATAGATTGATGAACACTTAGATTTATAAGCGCGAATATAAGCTTTATTTAAATCTCTTGTTGTGGCAGTATCATTCATAAATAATGTTAATGAAATTGCTTGATCAACATGTTTCTGTGCTTGAGCGCAGATATCAATATAAGGATTAGGTCCTAATTCATACGCCCCATCTTTGTAGTATTTATAGTTAGTTTCATCTAATTGGTATGCTAATGAATAAATACGACCAATTTTACCTTCTTTACGAACTTCAACTGGTGCTACAACAGGTTGTAATGAAGGAGTACAAGAAGATAAATAAGAAATACTCCCAGTAGGAGCTACTGCTAATAAGTGCGAATTAGCTAATCCTGTTTTTTTAATTTGTTCTACAAGATCTCTTCAATCTTGTTGAGTAGGAACTTTAATTTTATAACCATCAAAGATTTCTTTAATTCTAGAGTTTTTAATTACATATGTATTAGGATCGCATTCTGTATATTTTTTGAAATATGATCCATCAGCATATTTAGAAGAAGAGAAATTAGCATATGTTTGTTTAGTTTCAGTTGCTATACGATTAGAAGCTTTAAATGCATAATATGCCAAAGTGTAGAAGAAGAAATCGGTAAATTCTAGTGCTTCTGGTGAGTTGTAATAAATTTGGTGGGTTGCTAAGAAACCATGTAAATTCATTGCTCCAAGTCCTAGTGCGTGGTTATTAGCATTACCATTTTTAATTGAAGGAGCAGCATCTAAATTAGCAGTTCTTGAAACATGATCTAATGATTTAATTGCATAGTAGATCGATTCTTCAAATCGATCACCAGAACGCATCATTTTATCAATATTAACAGAACCTAAATTACACGAGATATCTTGACCTAGTTTTTTAATTGATAAATCGATATTATATTCGGTTGATGATGAACTTTGTACGATCTCAGAGCAAAGATTAGACATCACAATACGACCAGCGTTCGGGTTGCGATTGTTTACTGTATCATCGAATAATAAGTAAGGATAACCTGATTCGAAATGTAATTCAGCAACAGTTTGGAAGAATTTTCTAGCAGATATATATGTTTTCTTGATTCTCGGGTTATTAACCATATTATGATATTCTTCAGTTACTTTGATATCTGATAATGGAATACCATATTCTTTTTGAACATCATATGGCGAGAATAATGCCATTTGATCGTTATTTTTAGCTAATTCAAAAGTAATGTCAGGAACAACTAAACCTAGCGCTAAAGATTTAATACGAATTTTTTCGTCAGCATTTTCTCTTTTAGAATCCAAGAAAACCATAACATCTGGATGATGCGCGTGTAAATAAGCAGCACCAACTCCAGGACGTTGTCCTAATTGGTTAGCATAAGAAAATGAGTCTTCAAGAATCTTCATAACTGGAATTACTCCAGAAGCTTGCCCTTCAATATTTTTAATTGGAGCACCGAATTCTCTTAAGTTAGTTAAACATAAAGCAACACCGCCACCACGTTTAGAAAGTTGCAATGAAGTAGTTATTGCGCGACCGATTGATTCCATATTATCTTCAACTCTTAAAAGATAACAAGAAACATATTCACCCCTTTGTTTTTTACCGGCATTTAAAAATGTTGGCGTTGCAGGTTGGAATCGTCCTGATAGGATTTCGATTAGGATATTCTTAACGCTTTCAAAGTTTTTACCACCTAAAAACAAGGCATTCATCAAACAACGATCGCTATAAGTTTCTAAAAATTCTTTACCATCATTAGTCTTCAAACAATAAGCATTGTAAAACTTAAATGCCCCCATAAATGATGGGAATTTGTGATCAAATTCTTTAATTAACTCATAAAGTTCGATTAATTGAGATTCAGAAACATTTTCAACAACTTCTCTTTCATAAAAGTTGTTGTTAATTAAATATTCCATTCGTTCTTTAATGCTATTAAACTGCTTTGTTCTAGGTTTTACGTGAACATCCATATAGATTTCCACAGCTTTAGCATCGTTTTTAGTAGAATTTTTACCTTCGTCAAGCTTACTCATTGCATTATAAGCAAGATATTGATCAGCTTCTTTAAAGTTGTTACTCATTTTTATTTCTCTTCCTTAAGTTGCAATATTTATCTTTCTATAAATATTGGTATATTAGTATAAATTTATTCTTCTCATTGTCACAATTTTTGAATTCGTTCACGAACTAAATCTTCGTCATATTTAGTTCCGATTAGTTCAAAAATATGTAATAAAGGTACATCTAATTTTGTTCTTAAAACGTGACCAGCAAGTCCATATGTTTCACCGAAATTAGTATTACCACTAGCAATTACACCAACACAGTGGTTACGGTTTTTTTCTTTATTTAAGAATTTAATAACTTGTTTAGGTACAGCACCTTTGAAATCATCTAATCCGCCAGCATATGTTGGACAGATTAAGACATAGTCAAAATCAACTTCGATATCTTCGTTTAAATCGATTGGAATTCTAGTTGCAGGATAACCTAATTTATCACAAAATTTCTTAGTATTTTCGGTTACGCTTGAAAAATAAACTACATTGATACTTCCTAAAGGTTTTCTTTTAGGAACATTAAGCTTTTGATTATCTTGCATTGATTAAAACTCCCAATCATCATCTTCTGTTTCTTCAGTTACACCCATAATATATGAGCTACCATTACCACTGAAGAAATCATGGTTTTCATCAGCACGAGCTGATAGTTGAGCAAATACTTCGGGAGCAATCTTAGTTTCTTCTGGAGTAAATGGAGATTCATAACCACAGTTTTGCAAGAATTTACCAGCGTTGTATAAACTAAACGCAATCGCTTCGTCTGCTAACCCAAAACCATCGTAAAGTTCTCTTAAGAAATCTTTTTCTAATTCAATTAGTTTGTACAAAGTATCAAATACGAATTGTTTGTATTCTTCTTGTTTTTCTTTTGGTAGTTTTTCTACTTTTTTACGGTATTTATACCCTGAGTAGTAATTATGAATTACTTTATCTCTTAAGATTAATCTAATAATATCACTTGTGTTTGGTAACTTAGCTCTAGCTGCTAAATAAAACGGTAAATAAAATCCACCATATAATAAAAATCCAGGCATAAGTGCTGCCGCAATCTTAGATTTTAATGGATCACTTGAAGTGTAATAAGGTACTAAGAATTTTGCGCGAGCTTGTAATTTTTCATTATTAATTACTCATTCATGAGCTTCTTCAATTTCATCACTTGTATTTAGTGTCGAGAAGATTGTCCCATAACTACGAGCATGGACTCCAACCATAAATGAGAAATTTGCATAAATAAATTGTTCGTGATCTGTTAATGAGTTAGGTATCTGAGCAATATCACCTAAAGTACACTGAATCGTATCTAAAAGCGTTAAACCTGTGAATGTTCTTGTTAAAAGTTGTTTTCATTCCGGTGTCATTTCATTTCAAGACTTAAGGTCATTAGATACAGGAATTTTTTCTGGTAATCAAAAATTTTGCGTTACTCTCGTTCAAACTTCTAGATCTTTTGGATCGTTAATAACATTTCAGTTAATAGAACGCATAACACCTTTTTGTCCATTCGCAACATATCCAAGCGGGCTAAATGATTCATCATAGTATTTATTGTTATTCGACATATAAAATAGTTCCTTTCACAATATTGAATTAAAGATAAGTTTAGACTAAAAAGGCATAGCGTTATTTTTATAAAAATAAAAGTTTTGATTACATGTTCTTAGATTATTGTTGCTAATTTAGTCTAGGGGAAATAATTATAAGAGAAAAAACCACAATGAAAATAAAAAAAATTTTCTTATAAAAATTTATCTTAATAAAATCCTTTTATTTTATTAAGTTTTGTAATGATTTTTATTTTTTAAAAATTTTTTATTTTACTCAAATAAAAATAATATGTTATAAATATCAATTTTAATTGCTTAAAAAAAATTAAAAAACATTTAAATTTACCGTGTTTTTGTTATTTTTGCTTGCTTATTAGGTTTATTTTTTTTAATAAATTAACTAACTTATAAATAAGTTAAAAAATTAGCATTATAAACTTATAAAACCTTGTGTTTTAAAGGATTTTTAGTTATCAAAATAATAAAAAACAACTCCTAGGTTTAAGAGTTGTTTTAATTCCATAAAAATAATCTTTAATAAACTTTAATAAACTTAATGACCGGTTTTATTAGATCGTGATGAATGTCTTTTAAAAAAACTGATTGTTAAGATAATTAATAATATTGTTGCTAATAATGAACCAGCTCCAATCACTATTAAACTCGGAATGTTTTTAATTGATACTTCAACATTTTCTTGAGTTACAGGTAATATCGAGAAGATTGTTGTTAAGAAGTCCATTAAACCAAATAAGAATGCGGTAATAATCCCTAATAATAAATATTTTCGTTCTTTGGATTTACCATACATCTGATCGTCACGATTAATCGTTTTAATAAACTGATTAATTGTATCGTTAAAGTCGTTGTATTTAAGCAATTTATTAATAACAACTTCAATATTACCAAGACCATAGATTTGTTTGATTGTGTAATATTTAAGTTGATTCAGTTCGTTTAATAACTCACGCATTATTTGAGGTTGCGTGTTTTTTAGTTTGTAAAACTTATTAGAAATACTTAAATACTTTGCTTCATATAAGTTTTCATAAATTAAAGCTCAGTTATAAATTTCAAATAAGTTAAGATTTTCAAAATAACTTTTAATTATTAAAAAGTCCTTGTTTTGATTAATGAAACATTCATAGTTTTGGTTTAACTCACACAAAACTAAATCATGTTTTTTTTGATAATCAACTTGATCTGAAATTTTGAAATTACTAACTGATGATAAAAGTTGATCAAACTTCGTATTAATATAGTTTTTATTATCCAGCCCAAAGATTTCAGGATACATTAAAAGTAAAACAATCGTTTCATACTTATCAAGTTTTTTATCTGATAAAGATAATTCAAAATTTAATATCTGATCAGATAAGGATTTTTCTTCAAATTGATAAAGATCATAAAACTCATTAATTAAATCTAACGCATCTTCTAGATTATCAACATCTTCTTGTTGCAAATCTAATTCATGGTTAAAGAAATATTTACTATTAACATAATTAAAAAGATTTAAAAAATCTAATTCTGCATGAGCGTTAGTTTTTACATTACTTAGATTAGTTTTTCTTTGAATGAAATCAAGAAAACTAATCGGCTTATTCGATTGAAAAAACGCTTTAAGATCTTCATAGATCATTAGAATGATCATATTTAAGATATTAATCGCATAAAAGAATTCTTCGTAATCAACTCCTAAATCATTATTTTCATCTAATGATTTAATCGTTGATACAAATTGATTTTTAAACTTTGAAGACAGATAAATTGAATCATCTTGCTTATTAATACTTAAGTCTTCAAATAAGCGAACCTGACTTCTTAGAGAATTTTCCATAAAATGTTCTTTAATGAAATTTTTTATGAAATAATTCCGATAAACATTTTTAATAAAATCTTCAAAATTAACTTCAATAGCTTGTTTGAAAAATACGAAATTACCCGAAATAATTTTGTTGATTTCATCAAACATCAGATTGATTTGAATCTTATCACAATACTGATTTAAATAAGAATAATCCTTAACATAAAGTTCAAAAACAAATCTTAAGTCTTGAGATTGGTTAGCTTCAATTTCAAAATCATTATTAATATTAGTGATATTAACATAAAAAGCCTCACCGTATTCATCGTGACGAATAACATCAAAATGGTTAAGGTTGTTTGTTCCGATAATACTATTAATTTTCTTTAATGAAAAATTAATGATATCACCAATAGATTCTTCATTAAGTAAAGACTGCACATCAAAAAATTCTTCGTTGTTAGCTTTTAATAACTTATAGTTATTTTTTGAGATTTTTTGTGATGATGCATTAAACAAGTTTGAATCTAAAAAGCTTTTGTTAATTTTTTGAATATTGAAATTAACGATATTTTTAATATCGAGATTAAAACTGTTTTTATCTTTATTCTTCTTTATTAAATCCATAAATTTAACAAAAATATTATAAATATTTATTTTATTTAAAATGAGTTAAAGAACAAGTTTTATTATGTTATATAATAAATAGAATTATGTCAAAAATATCAATTATCTACTATTTAAGCCAAGAAGTTATGAATTTAAAGACTTCTTTAAATTCTTTATTTAACATCAATAATCTAAAAGATCATGAACTGATTTTTATTAATGATGATGTTAATGAAAATGTGATAAAAATTTGACAAACAGAACTAAGCAAATATAACGATTTAAACTATCAAATCGTTAATGTTTCGCAATCATTAGGAATGAGCGAAGCTTATAATCTAGGAGTTAGAGTAGCTAGTGGTGAGTTTAGTTTATTAACTAACCAATTGATTAATTTTAAACCTAGTATTTTAGATGAATTAACAGCACAGTTAGAAAAACTTGATGATGATGTTGGTGTGCTTAACTTTTTAATCGATGAACCAGCTTTCTATGATCAGAAAAAAGATATGGCTGATAACAAGGACGCTAACTTGTTAATATATGATAAGTTACATATCGATCTAATCATTAAGGGTTCATTAAACTTTTATGATAAATTGTTTAGAACTAAATTATTAGTTGATAACAAACTTAAATTTAATGTTACTCACTACCAACCAGGGTTGTTTATTTTAAAAGTTTATGGCAAGACTAATAAATGTGCAGTTTATAAAAAGATCTTAGCTAAGCGAAGAAAAGAAATTAGTCTTGGTAATAACATCTATGACGTATTATTCCAAATCAACCAGTTTTCCCAACTTAAAGAATACAATAAATGAACTGATAAGTACCAATATGAATTAGAATTCATTGCGATCTTAATGTCTATGTATCATTTTGTTTCTTTAGTATTACATTCAAACTTTTCAGATCGTGATAAACGCAATGCTATTAAAATAAGTAATGAAATGTTATTACGCTTCTTTCCTAAATACGAAAAAAACAAGTTTATTAATGAGATTCAAAACGAACATTGAAGAAATTACTTCTTGAAGTTCAAACCTAAATTAGCTTGAATTCAAACTAAGTTTGATGCTGATAAATAATGAACGTTATATTTTATAACGAAGACAAAAAGATTAATGAGCAATATTATCTAGCTAGTGCAACTAAAAGAATTTTTGCAGCTTTATTTGATTTAATATTCATTAGCGGTATTAGTTTTGGTATTAATTACCTAATTAACTTTTTGTTTGATCAATATTGAACTAATTATCCGATTGGATTATTCGTAATTTTAGTAGGAATAACTACTTTTATTTTTTTTAGTCTTTATTTTATTTTAATTCCTAGATTAACTAAAGGTAAAACGCTTTTTAGATTGGTGTTTAAGATTCAGTTGATTGAAAGAAATGAGATTAAAAAATACGTAATTCACTTATTTTTACATAATATCTTAATCTATTTGTTTTTAGTTGTTATTATGATTGTTATGGGCGCTTCTTTATTTAGTTTTACTAACAATCAACAAAAAGAAATTATCAATTTATTCCTTAAAAAAAATATCTTAGATCAACCGGTTAATATCATTATCTTTGTTAGCTTTTTTAAGGGATTATATTCAGTTTATGCAATCTTATTATTAGTTATTTTGATATCAGTAATAATGCGTTCTAGAAAACTAGCATTACACGACAGAGTTGCTAACCTAGTTATGATCGATCTATCTACTAAGATAGATCTATATAAACAAGAAGAAAAAAAACCTAAACAATCTGATAAGATTGAAATTAATCTACCTGGAAATATTGATATAAGTGAGATTTAAATATGAAAGATTATCTACAAAGACTAAACAAACAACAATATGATGTTGTCACTAGTGAGTTAATTCCAATCTTTGTTGTAGCAGGCGCTGGAACAGGTAAAACAAATGTTTTAACATCAAGAATAGCTTATTTGATTGATCATTACAATATTCCAGAATACCGATTATTAGCAATCACTTTCACGAATAAAGCTGCTAAACAGATGCAACACCGACTAGAACTTTTATTACAAAAACCTAAAGTAGATGTATCTTTTAGAACTTTTCACGGACTGTGTGCACAAATCATTCGTGAAGAAGTTGATCATATTGATAACTTAGACAACAAATTCAATATTCTCGATGAAGTTGATCAAGGAAGTGTGATTAATGAAATCTATAAATCACCTAAGTATGATAGTTATCGCGATACCTATATAGACTTTAAGAAAAGTAATATTTTAGCTTTGATTAATGAAGCTAAAATATATAACTTAAATATTCCTGAATTTTTAAGTTCTGATTTTAATAAATTAGGTGAAGATCATAAGATTCCCAACAATCTAATTAATTGTTATAACGAATTTTATGAAGATTACCAACAAGCATTAGTTGAGCTTAATTCAATTGATTTTAATGATTTATTAAATATTACTTATAACCTTTTTCAAAACAATCGTTATGTTTTGAAAAAATGGCAAAAACGTTTTGATTGTATTTTAGTAGATGAATTTCAAGATACTAATGAAATTCAATACAACATCATTAAATTATTAAGAGAAGAAAATGATAATTTCTTATTCGTAGGCGATCCTGATCAATCTATTTATGGTTGAAGAGGTGCTAGTAGTGAGATTGGTGATTCAATTCAAAACGATTTTAGTAATTTAGCTATTAAATATTTAACTAAGAACTATCGATCTAAACAAAGTATTTTAAATTTAGCTAATGAAGCGATTAAAAAAAATAATAGTCGTTATTTCAAATCATTAATATCGCACGATCTGACTGATCTAGGTAACAAACCGATCTGAATTAATTTTGCTAATAGTGAATATCAAAACCGTTTTGTAATCGATGAAATCAAAAAAATGATTTCAACTAAAAAATATTCTTATGGTGATTTTGCGATTTTATATCGAACGAACTTTAGTTCGTTATCTCTTGAAAGACTAATTAAAGAGAATCGTATTCCTTATGAAATTTATGGCGGATACAAATTCTTTTTAAGAAAAGAAATTAAAGATTTAGTTGCTTATCTTAAATTAGTCGATACAAATGATAATGTTGCTTTTGATCGAATTATTAATACCCCTAAAAGAATGATTGGTGAAAGTAGTGTTGCTATTATCAAAGAACTAGCAAACAAAAAAAACGTAACATATTTTCAATCGCTTGATTATTTAGATGAAAGTGAATTAAAGTCAAGCGTTAAAAATAATGCTTTGAAATTTAAAGCATTGATTGAAACTTTAAGAAGCAAAAAAGAAGATAAAACTCCTTTAGAAATCCTTAAAGAAATTATTGAAGTAACCGATTATTATAATTATTTAAATGAATCTACCAAGATCTTTAGTGTCAATGAATTCGTTGATTTCTTAGAAAAATATCAAAATGAATACGAAAATGATTTCGGAACAATTCTAACTATTGATGACTTTATCCAAAATCTAGCGCTTGAAAGCGATATCCAAACAGGGACTAATCAAAAAGAAAAAAACGCTTTAAAATTAATGACGATTCACAGTGCTAAAGGTTTAGAATTCAAGAATGTTTTTATTATTAATATGAATGAAAACATTCTACCAAGTGCTAGAGCAATATCATCTACTAATAGCAATAAAAAAATTGCTGAAGAAAGAAGAATTGCTTATGTAGCATACACTAGAGCTAAAGAAAACCTTTGATTATGCTCAAATGAAGATTATGATAATCGCTCAAGAAATGAATCAATGCCTTCAAGATTTTTATATGAAATCGGTAAAGAAGTATTAGATATTCAAAATAAAGCTAACAACATCATTCATCGTAACGACTTTCTAACTGATGAAGATGGTTGGTACAATTCTAAAAAAGATAGTTCAAATCTAAATGCTTGAAACTCAACCACTGAAATAAAACATAACTATTTTGTCGGTGAGATTATTTACCATAAAGTTTATGGCGAAGGAATCGTTCGTTCAATTGGTGATTCAACAATTAAAGTAACTTTTAAAGATAAAAAATCTGGTAGCAAAGAATTGCTTAAAGATCACAAGTTAATTAGCTATGTCAAAGAATAAAAATCAATTAATTCGTAAAGAATTAATTGATCAAGCAATTGCGTTTGCTAAAACAAACGATAAGAAAATTATTGATGAATCATTAACAAAAATAGTTTTTGAATATATTAAATCCAACAACTTTAAAAAGATCGGTCTTTATAGTAGTTTGATTTATGAGTTTGATACAACTCATTTAATTCAAAAATTAATTGATGATAATTATCAGGTTTTTTTACCTAGAGTTAATGATGATAATACAATTGATTTTTACCAGATTGAGTCATTAGATTTTAGTTTTGATCTTAAATATAAAATCAAACAACCTATAAATTCTATAAATAAACTTGATAATAATCTAGATTTATTTATTATCCCTTTAGTAGGTTATAATTCTAGAAAAATCAGACTGGGTCATGGTAAAGGGTGCTATGATAGATTTTTTAATAATTTAAAATATAAAGGTTATAAAGTTTGTGTTGCATATGACTTTATGCTTAACGATCAATTTGATACACATCAATATGATGTAAAAATTGACTATATCTTTAATATTAATAACTTATAAATACATATGAAAATTCTATTTCTTGGTGATATTTTTGGCGTAAATGGTCGAAATATTATTAAAAAACATCTTCGCAATTTAAGAGTTGAACACAATGTTGATTTAGTTATTGCTAACGCTGAAAACTGCACACACGGTAAGGGTTTATCAAAACAACATTATGTTGAATTAATGAGTTATGGAATTGATTTCTTTACAATGGGAAATCATACTTGAGCTAAGAAAGAAATTTTAGATATTTTAAGAAATAAACAAAATATCGTTAGACCACTTAATTTAGATAAGAGTTTTCAATATTGAAATGACGGCTTAGGAACAAGTGTTATTAAATATAAAAATAAAAAGATTAGAGTTACTAATATGCTAGGTGAGGGCGTGAAATTAAACTTTAAACTTACTAATCCTTTTTATGTACTTAAAGATTTAGTTAAAAATACCAATGAAGATCTTCATATTGTTGATTTTCATGCTGAAACAACAAGCGAAAAAAATGCTTTAGCTGTTTATTTTGACGGTCAAGTATCAGCAATCTTAGGAACTCATACACATGTGCCAACAGCAGATTTAAGACTAACTCCTAAAGGTATGATTTATGTTACTGATGTGGGAATGTGTGGTCCTGGGTTTGGAAGTATTATCGGCGCAAAAGCGCAAAACGTATTAACAAAATTCTTTTATCCAGACCAAAGATTTAATTTAGAAGTATCTAAATTAGGTGCGCAATTAAATGCGATTTTAATGGAATTTGATGATCGTACTAATAAAGGTATATCAACTAAAAGGATTCAAATTTTAGAAGATGATGTTGAAAATTATTTAAAAGAAGATTTTTCAACTATTTAGCAGTTTGCACTGAACCAATTTTTATATATTGCTCATAAATCTCGTTAATCGAGAACTTATGTTCATAGAATGCTAATATTGTATTCTTATCAACAATTAAATCATGTAATAATGAGTTTGTTATCTTTTTATCTTCTAGATAAAGATAAAACTCATTTTTATTTTTATTAAAAATCCAATTGATTTTTGCTTCACTAAATAACTTCTTAGCATTATTAATATCAGTTAATTTAATTACGTATTTTTTATACTTAGCATCAATCTGATTAATCTCATTAAGGTCACCACTAAAAATAACTTTTCCCCCATCAAGGATTGTGATGCTATTAGCATACTGATCAACCTCAGTTAAAACATGTGAAGAGATAAAAATTGAAGTTTGATTTTTTTCTTGAAGTTGTTTGGTAAAATCCATAAATTCAATTCTTGCTTTAGGGTCTAGATTAGCAGTCGGTTCATCTAGAATTAATAATTCTGGATCACTTAATAATGACTGAATCAAAATAATCTTTTTCTTTTGACCAGAAGAAAATTTATTTGGATTAGCTTTAGCTAATCTAATCATATTAAATTCTTCTAGTTTTTTAGTTACCTTATGTTGAGCTTGTTCTTTAGTTAATCCAGATAATCTACCCATTCAAACTAAGTATTCAAAAGTATTTAAATTATTTGAAAATCTTGATACTTCAGGAACATAACCAATACATTTTCTAGCATCAGGAACTTCGCTATCAATACCATTAATAAGAATTGTTCCACTAGTTTTTTTAAACGCTCCAATTATTGTTTTTATTGTCGTAGTTTTACCTGCCCCGTTAGCTCCAATAAAAACATGGTATTGATTCTTTTTAACAGAAAAATTAATACAGTTAATAACTGGATCTTGATTGCGTTTAATTTTTTTAGTTAGGTTAATAACTTCTAAAATCTTTTGATTATGCATAGTCTTTTGAATAATATAAAACCGATGAAATACCTAATAGAGCAACTGATACTGATGCTAATATAATAACAATAACTCAAGGATTAACAATAGGTTCTTTTCTAATTTCATAAGTATTAGCTAATTGATCTTTTCTTATTGCGTTAGGATATAAATTAACAAAATAAGGTTGTTTTTTATCTTTACCTTCGATTTGTTCTCTAATCGATGAAGTATTAATTACTTGACCGATATATAACGAAACATAATTAATAAATAGTTGGTTATAGAATAATAACTTAATATCATTTAGACTAATCTCTGGTATTTTTAGATCTGATACGAAGTTATTCAAAAATAATCTAATAAAATCAGGTAAGTTTTGATTAATATTAGCATTATGATCAACCCCTGGAATATTGTTAAATAATTGATCATTATCAATTATTGCTTGAGTGTATTTGCTAAATTTTTTAATATTAGTTATATTGTTAGCTGCAGATAACGAATAAAATAAATTTGTTCGATCTCTATAGACTTTTTGTGCTTTTTGCTTATTTGTAAGGTTGTCTGTTTTTTCTATTTCTGCAATAAAATCATACATTAAATTTGGTGATCTTAATAAATCATTAAAGATCACCAAATTAGGTGATAGTTTAGCGATTAATTGTTCTGGTTTTAGTTTTCTTAATTCAGTTATTTCACCAAGATATTTAGTAGCTAATTCTCTAAGCACTGATAAAATTGAGCGTTGCTGACTATTCTTAGTTGATGTAAAAACATTTTTATAAAAAGTTTGATAAGCTTTAGTTAATAAATCATCATTATTATCATACTTCTTATATAAATCAAATTCTGCTGTTTCAGTTTTGTAGTTTTGATTGTCATCTTCAAGATAACTAAAACTTGGTGGGTTGATAATTCTTAAAAATGAAGTAGCTGATTGTGTTGGTAAAGGAGTTGTTAAAAATAATTTGTATTCTTCTAATTTTAATAACCCCTTTTCGTCAGGCATTTGCGTGAATAAACTAATATTATAGAACTCGTTTTGATTGAATAGTTCATCGAATACTATTTTAGTATTTGATGATAAGAAATTAACATTAGCATTCTTTTCATAAGATAAACTATTCAAGTTGTAAATTGAATTCAATGCGTTACCAATATTGATATAAAAAGATTGATTATAAAAAGTTTTAGCTTCAGCTTCTTGATAAATCTTTTTTATATTATCTTTATCAGCTTTTTTTGATGGATTCGGTTCAAAAACAACGTTTTTACCAGTTGGATTACCATTTTTATCTAATTGTTTGGTTAAAAAAGAGCGATCTAATAAGCTATGTTTAGAGCTTGATAAAACTCTAGCAGGTGATTCAAAGAAAAGGTTAGATAATGGTGTTTGAAAATTAATTAAGAATGCGGCTAAAAAAACAATAACAATCGTACTGTTTTTAGATAATCCAAACGAAACTATGATTGAAATCGAACCAAAGAATAATGAATTAATAAAGTTGCCAATAAACAATCCTAGCATTAAGTCCTTCATATTTTGAAGTTTAAATTGTGGATTGATTTTAGCAATAATCGAACTACAACTTATTAAAAAGCTAAATACTAAACAAGTGATAAACAAAACTAGAAATTTCGCTATTACATAAACTCTCCGCGAGACCGGCTTGGAGATAATAATCAATTCAGTGCCATCTGCTACACCATCTTTAAATAAAAACATCGAGACCATAATCCCGAAAATTGAAGCTACTGGGATTAAAAATGTTGATATTTGGATAACTGGGTTATTTCAATATTGTGCTGGCGATGTTTTTTGGTACAGCGGAAAAACTAAAAGGATTACTAAAACCATTAAAAAATAAGCTAATATCGTAGCTCAAATAAACGGTTTTTTAACAATTTGTTTTAATAAAAATGCGAAATAGACTAAAAATTGTTTTTGTTGTTTCATTTGTTTAAGTTAATAAAAAACTTGGCTTTTTAATGCCAAGTTTATTTTATTATTTAATTATTTACTAAATAGATTTTTGTATATCTCTGTGTATTGCTTAACAGGGATGATTTCAAGATCTTTTAAGATTTCCTTAGGAACTTCATCTAAGTAACGTTCATTTTTTTCTGGTAAGAAAATCTTTCTAACTCCACCACGGTGCGCTGAAATAGTTTTCTCTTTAACACCACCAATAGGAAGAACTTTACCTCTTAAAGTAATTTCACCAGTCATTGCTACTGATGGACTTACTTTTTTATTAGTAAATGCTGAGATAATAGCTGTTGTTAATGCTGTACCAGCACTTGGTCCATCTTTTGGAATACCACCACTTGGAACGTGTACATGAAGATCTACTTTTTGGAATATTTCATGATCAATACCAAATTCAGTAGCATTAGCTTTAACATAACCTAAAGCAACATTAACTGATTCTTTCATTGTTTCTTTAAGGTTACCAGTAATCACAACATTACCTTTACCACCTTGAGCGATACTTACTTCAATCGGTAATAAATCACCACCGTATTGTGTATAAGCCATACCATTTACAATCCCAGGAATTGTAACTTCATCTTTTTGAGTATAGTCAAAGATTTCTTTTTTAAGGTAGTGTTTAACTTCTTCTACACCAATTGTTTGCGTTTTAAGTTTCTTATCTCTTAAAGCAGCAACTAAGAACTTACGAACGATTTGTTTGATAACACGTTCAAGACTTCTTACACCAGCTTCTTTAGTAAAGTGCTTGATAACGTGCATAATTCCTTCATCAGTGAAACTTAATTCTTCAGGAGTTAATTCTGCTTCTTTAAGCGCTCTTGGAATTAGGTAGTTTTTAGTGATTGATAGCTTTTCGTTTTCAGTATATGAAGTTAATTCAATAATCTCCATTCTGTCATATAAAGCTTCAGGGATACCTTCTACATAGTTTGCAGTCGCTACAAACATTACATTAGATAGATCGTAATCTTCTTCAATGTAGTTATCATTGAATTTGTTGTTTAACTCTGGATCTAATACTTCTAGCAATGCTGCTGTCGGATCACCATGGTTTGTTGATCGACCCATCTTATCAATTTCATCTAATAAGAATAACGGATTAGTCACACCAGCTTTTTTCATTCCTTTGATGATTCTACCAGGCATAGAACCTACATAAGTTCTTCTATGACCACGGATTTCAGATTCATCATGAACACCACCTAAAGAGATTTTTACGAACTCTTTATTAAGCGCTTCAGCAATTGATTTAACTAATGATGACTTACCAACCCCTGGAGGACCAACTAAACACATAATCGGACCTTTAGCGTTTTTAGAACGCATTGCTAAAGCTAAGTATTCAACAATCTTTTCTTTAACTTTAGCAAGACCGTAGTGGTTATCATCTAAAGTTTTAGTTACTTTGTTAATTTCAAAATTATTTTCTTTAACTTGCCATCAAGGTAAGTTGATTAATCAATCTAAATAAGATTTGATTACATTACCTTCTTGAGACATTGGAGCAGTTGATTCGTAGCGATCAATTTCAGTTAAAATACGTTCCTTAATATGTTTTGGGTAAGGATTTTCTTTAACTTTAGCTCTGATATTGTCGATATCATCTTCGCGATTTGTGATATCACCCAATTCTTCTTTAATTGTTTTTAATTTTTCACGAAGATAGTATTCATTTTGTTGTTTAGTAAGCTGTTTTTTCATTTTCAGCTCAATCATTTTTTCAACTTGTTTTACTTCTTCGTTACGTTCTGAATTTTTAAGATTACTTTGAGCTTTTTTTCAAAGTTTGAAATACAATTCAAAACGATCTTTAACATCATCAAGTTCTAAGAATGATTGTTGGTTGTGTTCTGATAAGAAATTAAATCCAATTTTATTGTTTGCGTTAGCAACTAAATTCATTGAGATTAAATCTCAATCATTAACTTCTAAATCACCTTTAGAAATATTTTTTAATTCATCAGAATCTTCTAGTAATCCTTCTTTTAGAATTAGATCACATAAATCTTTAGGCTTGATTGATGAAACAGTTTTACATACTGAATAACCAATTGGATCGGTATATTCTTCTAACTGAACATTCTTAAGTCCAGTTGTGCTAATTTTAATTCTTTCAACACCTCTAACGGTTAATTCGTAAGCAATTTCACCAGTATCACTGTCAATTAGTTCTTTGATTTTGGTAATTTCACACAATGTTCCGTATTTGTAAATGTCATTAATCGTTGGTTTATCGATTGTGTCATTTTTTTGAACAACAACTAAAATTTTCTCACATTCTTGTTTAGAAGATTGTGTCTTACGTTTAGCTTGGTCTTCTCTGATACTTTCTCTTAGCTTTTTAATAACTTCTAAAGATCGTGCCCTACCAATATTTAAAACATATTGGTTATAAGGGAATACAACCATTTTTCTAGAAATAATTAAATGTGCTTTTTGTGATGATTTTGTTGCTGCCATGAATTTATTGTGTTTTTTCCTTTCAAACAAAACTATATGAATAATATTATAGCACGATAATTAGCACTCTTATTATTTAAGTGCTAATTTAGGATGTTCTTTATTTTTTTAGGTTTTTTTGAATGATTAAATCAACTGTTTTCTTATTGATAATCATTGATTCAAAAAGTTCTTTTTGACCTGATAAATAACCTTTAAGAGCTTCTAATTGATCTTTTTGTAGCTCTTGATTATTAGTCATTGTCTTGATTTGTTGTTCAATTTCTTTTTGAACATCTTCTTCAGTAGCTTCTACTTTTTCAACAGAAGCAATTTCTTCAAGAACTAAAACTAGTTTAATTGCTTTAGTAGCTTGTTCAGTTAAGTTGTTGTAAAGTTGTTCTTTAGTTTTGTTTTGAATCTTAAGAGCATCATCTACAGACATCTTAATTTGTGCCATTTGATTTTCAAATTGACGGTATAGAAGTTGTACTTCACGATCAATTAAAGTTTTTGGAATGTGTGAGAATTCACATTTGTCAACTGCAAATTGGTTTAACAACATTGTGTTCATTTGACTAATGCGTTCGTTTTTATTAATCTCAATTCTTTGCTTAATATCTTGTTTAGCTTCGTCAAGAGATTTATATGAAGTTCTCATTATTTCATTAAGCTTTTCAACAGTCATTTCTGGCAATTGAACTTCTTTAATTGCGTTTAACTTAACTTTGAATAATACTGGTTTACCAGCATATGTTTTTTCATGATAATCTTTAGGGAATGTTAAATCTAGGTTACGTTTTTCCTCAACTTTCATTCCAACCATTTGATCTTCAAAACCAGGGATAAATGAATTAGAACCGATTTCTAATTCATAGTTCTTAGCTTTACCACCTTCAAAAGCTTTACCATCGATTTCACCAGAAAAATCTAAGAAGGCAATATCACCTTTTTCTAAAGTAGAACCTGCAGCTTTATCAACTAATTTACTAGCTGATTTAAAGATTCTTACAAGTTCTTTTTGTAATTCTTCATCATCAACTGGTTTAGTTTCAACAAAACCACTAATTGATGAATAATCCCCAAGTTTTACTGTCGGAACAGTTTCAAAAGCATAACTTAAAGTTAATTTTTGATCATCAAGTTCAATAACTTCAACATCTGGACGTTCTTCTAGCACTTCTTCAGATTCAGTTAATTTTTCTTGTTTAACTAATTCTGTGTAGATTGGTTGAGTTAAACTATTGATCGCACGATCATATACGTTAGCATGGTTAATGTATTTAACAGCTTCATTAAAAGGTACATGACCTTTTCTAAAACCTTGAATTTTTACATTTTTAACAGCCGCATTAAGCTTTTTTTGATATGCGTCTGTTCAAGTTTTTTGATCAACATCCAGGATGTATTTTACTTTATGATCAACATTGTTTTTTTCGCGAATTTTAAACATGACTATTTTGAATTACAAACATTATTTTACTCGTACTATTTTACAATAATAAAATTTTATTCATTAATACAACTTAGAATGACATCATAAACAACTGAATCGATCTTGTCATTTGGGGTTTTATTTTCAAAACAGTTATTTACATATCTAATAATCCCACTAGCTAATTCTTTAGCTTTAGCTAGATCAGGATAACTAGGATAGTATGTCTGCATAATTGTATTTGTAATCTCACTTGCTAATTGTTCTTTTGAAGGATCCTTATAGAAACTATCTTCAACTTTATCTAAGATTTCATTGAAATAATCTTGTGTACCAATTGCCCAGATATCATTCTTAGTTAAACAGACTTCATAAGTTTGTTTAAGCTTATTGTTATAAACATTAAACTTGATATTATTGAAAGCTTCAATATTTTGAAGTAATTGCGCTGCTAACAATTTTGAACTATTATCATATGTCTTGGCAATAAAGATATGTCGAAAAAATTCAAAATCATCAAAATTTCAATAATTTTTTTCTTTAGTAGCTAAATAATCGAAATATCAAAGGTTATCTGGAAAATTGATTATTGTTTTATTAATCAACTCTTTTTTATCAAGCTTTTCAAGTCAATCAAACTCATCTTCATACATCTTTCTTTTAGTAATCAATAAAGCTTGATTGAAATAATCAATTAAATCTAAAGGCAAATAATCAGTATCAAGCTCTTCTTGAATACTTGCTAAAGCTTTTTTATAAAGCTTTTTTTCAAGATCCTGGTTGATTAATTCTAATAATGAAAGATAAAACCTAATCTGTTCGTTATCATTATCAGGATTAGATTTAATAGCTTGTATGATCTGATCAATGCTGTTAAATGTTTGTTGTTGATTATTCTTTGTGTTCATCGTTTTTGTGTGGTTTGATTTTTTCTTTAGCTTCACCTGACACTACAATGTAATATTGCAAGTTAGTTATACCGATCTTATCAAAGTATTCTTTTAATTGTTGATTGATAGAATCAGGTATCACTAAAGTATTTAGGTTTTTTTTGTTTCTTGATTGATTATTAATGAAATAAATATGTTCATGCACTTCGTGTTTGATAGTGTAATAACGTTTTAAATCATGCGAAGTGTTAAGGAATGAATCAACAATATTAAGTTGAATGAATGTTTGTAAAACATTATAGATTGATGAGATATTAGGTCTTGTTTTGGTTTTTTTAGCAATATGTTCTACAATATCTTCAATCGAATGATAATTAGAATCATCTAATAAACATTCTAGAATCAGTCTTCTAGGCTTGGTGATTCGATATTCGTTTTTATTAAGGATTTTTAGATAATGCTGAATTTGATTAGCTTTACTCATTTACTAGTCCTTTAATAAATTTTTTATCATTAATCATTTGGATCTCTTCTTTATATAAAGGGATCTCACCCTTAATTGGATCATCGATTCAAGGTGTTTCTAGAATAATCACTTTATCCTTAATTTTTTCATGATAAATGAAGTTGATTAAGTTATCAAATCCAATAAGACCATAACCAATATTAGCATGGCGATCTTTTTTAGAACCCTTAGGGTTTTTAGAATCATTTAAATGGATCACATGTAAGTATTCTAAGCCGATTACTTGATCAAATTGGTCGATAATTCCTTGAGTATCAGATAGATCATAACCAGCATCATGAACGTGACAAGTATCAAAGCAAACACCGATTCTTGATTTGTCGTCAATTCTATCGATAACATACTTAAGATCTTCAAATTTTGAGCAAATTTGTTGACCTTTATCTGCCATTGTTTCTAGACAAATAATTGTTTTGGTTGTTTGCGCGATCGCTTTATTTAATTCATTTACTAAATGATCTAATGCTTGAGTTTTGTTATCAACATTTAAAGCTGAACCTGGGTGTAGAACAAAATACTTAGCACCTAGTTCATATGTTCTATGCAATTCGCTGACAAAAAACTCAAAACTTCTTTTTCGTTTAACTTCATCGCCATTCGCTAAATTAATTAAATAAGGAGCGTGCACAACATAGTTATCATCTAAATCGCCTAAATTGTTGTTTTTTAAGTATTCTTTAGCTAAATCTAGTTTGAATTCAGTAGTGGGTACTCGTTTAAAACTTTGTGGCGGACCGCTATAAAACATAAAAGTAGTTGCATTATAATCAACAACCGTTTTTACCATTTCAAGCATAAAATCAGGTCTTTTAGCTCCAACAAAGCAACCTAAATACTTTAATTTTTCTGTTTTCATATATAAATAAAAAAACCATATAGGTTTTATCGCCTATTGGTTTAATTTTAATTTGTTTTATTTTAAAAATTACTTGCTTTCAACAACAACGCTAACTTTAGTTCTGTTACCCATAAATTTAGTGTAACGAACAACACCGTTAGCTAATGCGAATAGCGTATCATCTTTACCTTGACCAACATTTTTACCAGGTCAGATTTTATTACCTCTTTGACGGTAAATAATTTGACCAGTTTTAGCTTGTTGACCATCAGCGATTTTAGCACCTAAAAATTTAGGGTTTGAATCACGTCCGTTTTTAGTTGAACCCACACCTTTTTTAGAAGCAAAAAATTGAAGGTCTAAGTGAAATCAGATTTTTTTCATTATTATTTTCCTGTAACGATTCTGTTAGTTTCATCAATTATCTTGATGTTTTTATCATAGACTGAAGCAATCACTGATAATTGTGTTTTAATAACATTGATTGCGGTTAAGTTTTTTATATTAACTTCAAGCAACTCTAAGAAGATTGAATTATTTTCTTGATTTTTAATTACCTTAACATCTTCAGGTTTAAAGTAATTAATCCCACCAAAAACAATCGCACTAACTCCTGCGCACACAATATCGCGACCGTGGTTGTCAAAAAAAGCGTGACCTGAGATCTTAATTGCGCTTGCATAAAAAGTTATGTCAATCATCTTATATATCTTATCCGTGCTTGATTTCTACAACTTTAAGCTTAGTGTATGGTTGTCTGTGACCGTATTTTTTTAAGTGGTGTTTTTGTGAGATATGCTTAATTACATTAATCTTCTTTTGTTTACCTTGTTTAACTACTTCACAAACCACAGAAGCTCCAGCTACGAATGGTTTACCAAATAAGCCGTTTACAAAATAAACTTTATCAAAAACAACTTTAGCACCTACTTCTGAATTAATTTTTTCAACGTAGATTTCATCGTTTAATTTAACACGGTATTGTTTTGAACCTGATGCAATAACTGCAAACATTTTATTTTTTTCCTCCAGATAGACTCGTTATGATGGCGATCAATAGACATTGATACTTTATATTATTAACCACTTCTAAACGGTTGAAACTAGATTTTATTCTAATTTTGCTTATTTTTAAAATAAGTCTTATATATTATATCAAAAAAATCAACTACATCAGATTTGATTCATCAACATTAACCTGATTTAATTCGTAATAATAACCTTTTTTAGCAATTAATTGCTCATGGTTACCACTTTCAACAATCTTACCTTGTTTCATTACAAGGATGTTATCAACATTGATAATTGTTGATAATCTGTGCGCTATTAAGATTACGGTTTTATTTTTCATTAATTTAAAAATCGCATCTTGAATATTTTTTTCGGTTTTCGAATCCACACTTGAAGTGGCTTCGTCCATGATTAAGATTTCTGCGTCTGATAAGAAAGCTCTTGCTAATGCGATTTGTTGTAACTGACCACTTGATAAATTAGTTTGGTTTTCATCGATATAAGTATCATAACCATCTTTTAAATTATCAATAAAATCGTGAATTTTAGCATCTTTAGCTGCTTGTATCACTTGTTCTTTAGTAGCTTTTTGATTAACGCAAGCAATGTTGTTATAAATCGTATCACTAAACATAACACTATCTTGCAACACTACACTAATCATTTCGTTAAAATGATATTCATCAATTTTGGTGTAATTCATATCATTAAGATAAATATGTCCCTTAGTTGGTTGATAATATCTTGATAAGAGATTCATAATCGTAGATTTGCCTGAACCAGTTTCGCCAACAAGTGCTATTGAACTGTTAGCTTTAATTTCAAAGCTAACATCATTAATTGCTAAGTTTTTATCATCATATGAAAATGAAACATTTTCAAATTTAATAGATTCAAGTTTATCAATCTTTTGTTTTTGGTATTCAAACTTTTGTTTTAAATCTAAGAATTCTTTAATTCTTTTGATCGAAACAAAAGTTACTTGAACATCAGCTGCTACTCTGAATAGATAACCTAATTCACCTAAAGCAAATCTTAACATTAAGTTAAAGATCGTAATTAATCCTAGATTAATATCTTTAATAAAATAAACTGGTGATCCTGAAGGGATATTTAACGCTTGAAATAATAAAGAGAATACAAACCCAGCAATAATAATGCTATCTTCAAATAAAAAATTGATCGGATAGATTGTTGAAAATATTCTAGACGATCTCAAGTTAGCTTTTAGATATTGATTACATAATTCTTTAAATTCTTGATTAACGATATGAATAATATCTAATGATTTAATCAATTCATATTGTTGAATATGTTCTTCGATAAAAGTCGAGATCTTTTCATAAAGATCTTGAGTTTTCTTTTGACGTTTGTTGGCAACTTTAATTACTACCAATTGCACAATAAACATAAATACCATTAATCCTAATATGATCAATGTTAAGTATGGCGAGATTACAAATAGAGCAATAATAATAAAAGTTGCTACGATCGGTGTTGAAAAGATCTCACTTAAGAATGTTGATAAGTTAGTTGATATTAGATCAATATCAACTGAGATCTTATTAATGATCTCACCGTGCATGATCTTTTCAAGGGTTAATAAATCGATTTTATGAATCTTTCTAAATACGATATCTCGGATTCTTACAGTAGTGTTATACGCAGTTTTAATCGCAATCTTAGCACTAGTAACATGACAGATAAATAAAACTAAATACAAAGCTGCTGAAATCCCTGTAAATTTTAATAGTTTAATTCAATTCTCTTGTGCTACTATAGGATTTTCTAAAGTGATATTAACAAAGATATTTTGAATTACATACCCAAAGATAATTGAACCTGTGATTGTTAATAATGACTTAAAAGTAGTAAAGATCATCATCAAGATAAGCGCTCGCTTATCTTGTTTTAAGAATTGAAATAAGTGCTTAACTTCTTTCATTAAACATCGTCTCCAATCTTTTTTTGTGAATCATAGATCTCTTTATAAACATTACAGTCACTTAATAAGTTAATGTGGGTATCAAAACCTACGACATTACCTTTATCTAGAACAATAATCTTATCAAGATCTTTAATGTTTCTAATCTGTTGACTGATAAAGATTTTAGTTTTGTCTTTGTAGTTATCCAAGATATTATCAAGCACTTTTTTAGCAGTAATATTATCAAGTGCAGTTAGCGAATCGTCAAAGATCATGATCTTACTGTCTTTGATTAATGTTCTAGCAATACATACTCTAGCTTTTTGACCACCAGATAAGTTGTTGCCAAATTCTACTAATTGATGATCTAATTTATCACTAAAATTATTGATAAATTCATCTGCGCAAGCGTAGTTAATTACTTGGTCGATTTGTTTTTGTGTCGCTTGTAAATTAGCTTTAACTATATTTGATTTGATCGTTCCTGAAAATAATAACTTCTTCTGGAAGTCATAACTAACATTTTTTCTAATGTGCTTAATATTATATTGATTGATGTCAATACCATCAATAAAAATCGAATTATCATTAGGCTTTTTAATGCCAGATAACAATGAACAGATTGTTGATTTACCAGAACCAATTGAACCAATAATTCCGATGTTTTCACCTGGATTGATCATTAAATTAATGTTCTTTAAAACATTAAAATTGTTTTGTTCATACTTATAATTTAAATTCCTAAATTCGATTTTACCAACAATCGGATTGGTTAATTTATTTTTATCTAAATCTTCGTTTTTTAACTCTAAAATCTCTTTAAAACGGTGTTGAACTGGTCTTGTTTTAATCATGTTTAAAGCATAATCAGCAATCGCAATTACAACATAACTACTAAATGTTAAATAGTTTAAAAACCCAATCACAGTACCTGGACTTAGATTTGAATTAACTTTGTTTAAATAACCTGAGGTTACTAATACAAGTGTAATGAAAATGTTTATAGCTAAAAAGATTAAATGATACATTGAAGTAAGGATTAAATCAGCTCTAATAATTGATTTAAACCAACTCTTATGATGATCATCATATCTTGCTGTTTGGAATTCTTCCAAGTTAAAAATTCGAACGACTTTAAGTCCAGTAATGTTTTCACGAATCACTTGATTTAAATTATCAAGTGATTTGTAACTATCTTGATAATGATCCTCAGTTTTTCTAGATCCTCTAACAATAATGAAAATAATTAAAGGAATAAAAATTAAATAAATTATCGATAAATATGGACTCAATGCGATTGAAAAACTTATGTATACAAGTAGTTCAAAACAACATTCAATCATATATACCAAAACATTGATAGCGGTTTTTTCGAGTTTCGCATAATCAACATTAATCCGATTAATTAATGTTGATTTTTTATAACCATAGAATTCTTCTAATGAGAGATTATTAATCTTGTAATAGATCTGGTTTTTAAAAAGATTAGAAGCTAATAATGTTTGTTTTAACAACATTATTCTTCCGATAATTTTAATAATAAAACTAAAGATGATTAAACCAAAACTAAAAGCAGTTAGATTAATAACTGCTTGAATTTTATTCTTAGGATCTGGAATTAATCAATCTGCTTGTTTTTCACCGCCAATAATATCAACAAAACTTTCAATTAAACGAACAACATAACCAGAAGCAATCACATAAGCAATACAAAAACTAATACCAATAATGGTAATAATTCAGTTTTTTAATTTGAAATTTCTTAATATGTACTTCATTTATTCTGAAAGTCAGTTATAAATCTTATTTCTTAGTTCTAAGAAGAACTTACGTTCATCATTAATTATTTGATTAGTTCCAAAATGGTATTTAGAATAAGCTAAATCAACTACACAAAAATAGTTCATGATGATACTTGAATAAGTAAATAATGTGTATTGATTATTAAATTTTTCGTGAAACTCGTTGATGATATCTAATAATTGTTTTTTAAAATCAGCAACATTGCTACATTGATCGAAATTAATATATGGTCTAGTTAATTGCTCTGCGATCTTTGGTAATCGTTGTGAATTCTTAATTCTTTCTAGATTAGCTTCGTAAAAATTTTTTATTTCGCTAAAATTAAAATTGTCTAAAGCATTTAGACACTCAACGAAATATTCTTTAAATTTCGTTGTCGCCTGATCTAATTTATTACTCATATAATTTGGGATAATAAAACTAAAAGAATTATAAATTATTTAATTTATAATACACAACTCAATGGGGATGTCAAGGCTTCGACATGATTGATAAACTTATTGGTTCAGTAGGGTCTGCCCTTTATAGCTCAAGGTAAAAATAACCGACAAAACATCTAAACAACTAGCTGAAGAAAACTTTGTTTTAAATCAGTTAGGAAACAACTACGCTTTAAATTTCTAAATAAATAATATATAAAAAGCGGGCTTAATTTTCTTATAAAAAATTAATGCTAATTCGGATAAAACTAAATTTTGTTCTTGTTTGAAGTTTTACTTATTAATATGGATTAATAAGTTTTATATTAAGCAATTACTACGAACTAAATAATTGAAGTTTATAACTTAGTTCTAAAAAACTAAACTTCTAAACTGTAAATAAAACTAATCTGATGAGTCGATTGTGGAAACGGGTTCGATTCCCGTCATCTCCACCATTAATACAAAACTTTACCAATCTTCTTTAACTAATTGTTAGAGAAGATTTTTTATTTTATTGTCCCTTTATTTTGTTTTTTTGTCCCGATATATTACACTTTATAAAAAGCGTTTAGATTAGAAAAATATAAAAGGTGCTTGAATTATGAAAAAAGGTTATGTTATAAATTTGATTAAATATTACGCAGAGCACAATCACCCAGGGTTTAGAGCGCAGGCTTATCAGATAGCTAACGAATTTGAAAAGATTGGTGATTTAGAATTATCAAGCTATATCGTAAGTTTATTGGCAGGTGATTTTAGTTTCTTTCCTCAGATTGTTGAAAGTGATTTACAGTTCATAAAAAAGATTGATCTTTGAAAAAATTCATTACCTTTACCAACTGAAATCGAGAGTGATATTATCGGAATAATTAATGCTACTAATCGTAAGATTGGTGTTAATAAATTCTTGTTTCAGGGAGCACCTGGAACAGGTAAAACCGAAACTGTAAAACAAATGGCGGTTATCTTAAAAAAGACATTATATACCGTAGATTTTGCAAATTTAGTTGATAGCAAACTTGGAGAAACTGTAAAAAATATTAATAGATTATTTGATGAAATCAATAGAGGTATTGACCCTAGTAATTCAATTATTTTATTTGACGAAATTGATGCGATAGCTATGGATCGAACTAACTCAAAAGATCTAAGAGAAATGGGTAGAGCTACTACTGCTATACTTAAA
Source organism: Mycoplasma bradburyae (assembly GCF_024338845.1). NCBI lineage: Bacteria > Bacillati > Mycoplasmatota > Mollicutes > Mycoplasmatales > Mycoplasmataceae > Mycoplasma > Mycoplasma bradburyae. The sequence continues at coordinate 505,940 of NZ_CP101414.1, forward strand.
GGTTTGGACGGCTTAAATGAAAAAATTATTATTGTAGCTACAACCAATTTATACGAACACTTTGATAAAGCACTTACTAGAAGATTTGATTCTGTTATCAACTTTAATCGTTATTCTAAACAAGATCTAATGGAGATTGCTGAAATCATCTTAAACAATTATTTATCTAAATTTGATAACGTTACTAAAAACATTCGTTTGTTTAAGAAAATCATCGAATTACAAGAAAAGATTCCTTATCCTGGTGATTTAAAAAATCTGATTAGAACATCTTTAGCTTTTAGTGATCCAAACAGCGAATATGATTATCTAAAAAGGTTATACGAATCAATAACAAATGATCGAACTAAAGATCTATCAAATTTAAAGAAAAAAGGATTTACTGTTAGAGAAATTGAAATCCTAACAGGAATATCTAAAAGTCAAGTATCGAGGGAATTAAATAGAAAATAAAAATGATTCAATAATAAAAAACCTAAAAAAGTATATAATGATGCAGGTCTTTGAGGAATTAGCATAAACTCTAAGGAACGTTACGATGGAAGCTCTGATGGACCAACTAAATTCGCTATAGTTATTACTATCAAAGAAGTAAACGGCAAAAACAGAATTCATGATTTTATTAGAGGTTCCATAGCAAGAGAATGAATCGTTAATGAAATCGATATCAACGAACGAATTATTATTAACAATAAATCTGAAGACGAAATTGATTGAGAATAATTTTAATTATTTAAATCATTCATATCTTTACCAACAAAACATAAAAAAATATTGGTTTTTAAACCAATATTTGATTTTGTTTCATTATTTCAATAAGTTCATTAAAGATCTCATTAATTTCTTCTGTAGTAAAGGTCTTATCAATTTGTTTTAAATAACATCTAACTGTGTATTTAATCGGTTGATAAAGATCATTCTTATCAGCTTTTTTAGATCCATCAAAGATTGAGATAATCTCTCAATTCGATAACTTATTGAAGTTGTTAGCAATTTTGATAAAACAATCAAAATTCTCTTCTTTTTTCAATTGGAAGGTAATATCACGACTCACTCTTTGGTGATGATCATACCCTTCATATGTTCTAGTATAACGGTTAATTGAAGTAATCAAGCGTTCTAGGTTGATATCTAAACAATAGATATCTTGATCAGCTAAATCAAATTCTTTTAAAACAGATTTTTTAATCTTACCAATATAACCGATTGTCTCATCATACACAACCAGTTTTAATGAATCATTCTTAACTAAATAAGTGTCATCATTAATCTCTTGGTAATTACAATTAAACCCAAAGTTTTTAATAATGATATCACTAATCCCTTTCATCGTGATTAAATCGAGTTTAACACCAGAATTAGGATCATATGTATTATTAAATAAGTTATTCGTAGCAATTAAACCAATATGGTGGTTGCAACTATTTTTAGATAACAAAGTTTGAATCTCAAAGATTGGTTCTAACTTATTTTTGTATGATTGGTTTAATTGGTAGATCTCTAATAAATTAACTAGAATATTTTGTCGGTAATATTGTCTAGTTTCTGATATCGGGTTGGATACTACAATCGGGTCTTGGTATCTAAATAAGTTTAATAACTGACATCTTTTTTGAGATGTTAAGTTATATGTTCTGACATGATTGAATTTTAATGAACGCAGTTTTTTAGATAATTTAGTTAATAAATCATCCGTTTCATTATTTACTTCTAATAAATAATCAGCCTTAATTGGGATCGGTTCGAATTGGTTAATATTTAAAATCTTTAACAATTCTTCAACTAAGTCTTGTCAGTTATAAATATCATTACGATAACTTGGTACCTCAATAATGTCATTCTTAACTAAGAAACCAAGATTAGTTAGATATTTCTTAATCTTTGCATCAGATAAATAAACACTAGCACCTAGTAAGCTTCTTATCTTATCGTAATTAACCTTAACTTGTTGGTTATATTCATCAATACTGATTTGTTTAGTAATTTCTGATAATTGACTATTAGAAGATCTATCAATCAAATATTGATAGATATATTCAATCGTCATCTTAGTTTGGTATAGTGAGATATCTTTTGAAAAAAGATTAGCACTTTTAGTTGAAATCTTATGGAAATTAGCAGTTTTTCTTATTTGGTATTTATCAAAATTACCAATCTCAATGAAATAACTTGTGGTGTTTTCATCAATTGCTGTCGCTTTAGAACCAATTACACCTGCTAGTGCTATGATTTTTTCAGAATCAACAACAATCAGATCACCTGGTTGAATCATATACTTCTTGTTATCTAATGCCAGGAATTCTTCTTGTTTGACTGCTTCAATTAATTTAACCTCACCCTTAATTTTATCAGCATTATGAATATGGAAAGGGTTAGCAGTAAACAATGGAATTAGATTAGAAAGATCAACAATATCATTAATCGGTTTGATTTGATTGTTAATCAAGATCCCTTTAGTGTTTCAAGTTGATTCTTTAACTTGATGGTTTCTTAAATGAATCCCGCCAAAGTATTTAGCTTTGTTATTAGTTTCATCAGCTACTTTAATATCAATTTGATGAAAGTCAGCTTGTTTATGCGTGCCAATTACCGAAACATACTTAAGGTTTAAATAAGCTGATAATTCTTTAGCTAAAAATCTAACCCCATACCAGTCAGGACGGTTTGAAGGTAAAGAAATATCAAATATCGTATCATCGATATTTAGATATTTATAAACATCTTCATCACCTAATTTGGCTTTATCTAGAATGATGATATTTGAAGCATCTTTAGCGGATAAGTATTGTTTGTATTCAGGATTAAGATCAGCATAAGAACATAATAAGCCGTTCGTATTAACCCCACGGTAGTCACTGTTTATAACAGTGATTCCGCCAGGTAATTCTGCACCTTCTTTAGCAACAATAACGTATTTGTTAATTTGTTCTTTAGCATCAGATAAATTTGGTGATTCTGATATCACATTAATGAAATCATTATCATCAATCTGAATACTACAGATATTATCATTTACTGAGTGCGGGTGTTTTTTAATATTAATGATCTTCCCGATTACTAAATAATCGATCTCATTGAATTTTTTAACCGATTCAACTTCAGCACCAATCGCATTCAATGCTTCAACAATTTTATTATCATCAACCTTAATGATTGATGGTATGAAATTAGATATAACTTTTTTTGATAACAACATAATTTATTTACTCATAAAACTGTTTGTTGAATCTGAAATCATTAAGATAAAAATCCCTGATATCAGTGATGTTATTTTTTAACATCGCAACGCGTTCAATCCCGATTCCAGCAGCTATTCCAACCATCTCTTCTGATTTAATGTTAGCCGCTTTTAACACATTAGGGTGTAATACCCCAGAACCCATAATCTCGATTCAACGAGTTCTCTTACATAAGAAACAACCATTTTGACAATTTCAGCATTCTACATCAACTTCAAAACTAGGTTCAGTGAATGGGAAGTGTGATAGTCTAAAACGAGTCTTAAGATCACTACCAAACATATGTTCAATAAATTTAGTAACGAATCATTTTAAATTGGCTAGTGATAAATTCTTTTTCACTCACATAAAATCCATTTGCATGAATTGATGTGAATGAGTAGCATCATCCGTATCATTACGATAAACATTACCAAAGCTAATCACGCGGATATCTTTGTGTTTATTCATCGCTGAAATCGCTTGAATCGTTCCTGCTGTACAGTGAGTTCTTAATATCTTTTTATTATCAATATAAAACGTATCAGTAGTAGCTCTACCTGGATGATCCATAGGAATATTAAGATCATCAAAACAATGCTTAACTGTAACTAGTTCAGGGTAATTAACAATTGTAAAGTTGAATTTTTTAAAAAATTCAACGATCTGATTAATCACTAAATTTAATGGATGCATTGAACCATCTACTAAATTGAGCGCTGGAATCATTAGATCATAGTTCGGTTTTTGAACTTGATCACTATCTACTTCTAACGAACTTTGTTTAGTTTCAAAGATTTCGTTGATCTTAGTTTGCAATAAGTTTAAATTCTTACCAAACGCTTTTTTTTCTTCTAAGTCAACAATCTTTTTAAGCTCACCAAATAAAGGTGTTACGTGTTTTTTTATAAAGATGTTTTTAGTTACAATTAGCTCTTTTTTTTCTTTAATTGAACTAATCGTCTTATTAAAATCATCAATGATAAGTTGAATATTCTTCATATACTGATAATTTAAGTATTAAGGTATAAAAAAGATATTTAAAGTCGTAAGAGCTTTAAATATCTTCATTAACGCGTTCTAAAATAACGTTGCTAACTCTAAAGTATTCTTTAATTAATTCTTTAAAGTTTAAACGCATTAAACTAATTAGAGTTAATAATTCGTCAATAAATTTTTGACAAGATCATCAATCTTCCATTGATAAGCAAAGTTCGTAAAGTTCTAAAAAACGTTTTGATGCTATTAAACTTGAAGGTTTTTGTTTTTGTGGTTTAACATCAACAACGTAATTAAGTTCACTTTTCTTACTTTCATCAATTTCAGATTTAAATTGAATAAGAAAACTTAATGACAAGTGTAAAACGATAGCGCAAGCTTCTAAAACTTCAGGACGATTTAAGTCTTGTTCATCTTTTCAAAACTTATACGACTTAGTTACATTAGCTAAGTTACCGATTTCTACTGCTAATCACAATCTTCTTTGTTTTTGATTTTTCTTATAAGAGCTTTTAGTTATTTTGAAGATCTTATTATCAAGCTCTGCTTGTTCTTCTATTAACTTTTCAAGATCTAAAAGCATATTATTTATTTACCTGTAACTTCTTTAACAAATTTTTTGAAAGCTTCTGGATCGTGAATCGCAATTTCAGATAACATCTTACGGTTTATAGTAATGTTTTGTTTCTTTAATAGATTGATGAATACAGAATATGTAACACCTAATTCACGTAAAGAACCATTTAAACGTTGAATTCATAATGCTCTGAATTCACGTTTCTTGTTTTTTCTGTCTCTGAATGCGTATTTAGCCGATTTAATTACAGTTTGCTTAGCAACTTTATATGATGCGTGACGAGTACCGAATGTTCCTTCGGCTTGTTTTAATCATTTCTTTCTTCGTCTTCTAGTTGTAGGTCCGCCTTTTACTCTCATTATTATTTACTCCTGTATTATTTAGAAATTAATTCTTTGATTCTCTTGTAATCAGTTTTGTGCACTATAGCATCTTTTCTTAGATGTCTTTTTTGTTTAGTGGTTTTGTTAGGTGCTAAATGAGAAGTGTAAGCTTGTTTTCGCTTAATTTTCCCTGATTTAGTTATTTTAAAGCGCTTTGCTGCTGCACTTTTAGTTTTCATTTTTGGCATAGTGATTAACCTGTATTAAGTAGTTTTTATTATTTATATTTATTCAGTAGTTGTCTCTGGATTTGACTCAGATTTCTTTTTATTGTTTTTAGCAGGTATAAATACTGCTTCATACATATTTCGAGAAACCTTAGTGTATGGTTTTTGAATCTCAGCGTGATCTTTGATGATCGCATAAAACTTATCATGAACTTCTTTAATTAACTCTTCACGAGTAATCATTCTAGAAAAAGCTCTAATAGTAAATTTCACATGGAAACCATCATCTAATCATTCTAATGATTTCTTAGCACGTCATTCGATATCGTGATCACCAACACCTGCTTTAAAGTTAATTTCTTTAACTTTAACGACTGTTTGTTTTTTCTTGTTATCACGTTTCTTTCTTTTTTGTTCATAAACGTGCTTACCATAATCCATTAACTTGGCAATTACAGTGTCAGAATTATTTGAGATCACAACAACATCTAAACCTTTACTATCACCCATAGCTAGTGCTTGATCTTTAGATACAACACCTAAGTTAGTTCCGTTTTCATCAATTAATGTGAAACTATTAAACTTAATATTTTTGTTAATAGGTGGTAAGTTTGGTTTTGGTCTTTTACTTCGTTGATTGTTATTTTGACTCATATATTCCTTTATAAATAAAAAATGTCACACTACAAACGCAGCGTGACCATTTATATATGTATGTAAATATATACAGACCTAAAAAATGAATCTGATATCAACCATGATCTACATTTAAGAGATTTAGGTGAGCGTTACACTGCTTTGCTTGATATGTCTTTGATGATTCGATTTTGTTATACAATCTTTAATTCAAATAATAAATATATTTGAAGATCATCTCTGTAATTATAACAAATTAAAGCTTTTTTAGCTTAATCAAATTTATTTTTTTATTTGATTGATACACACTTAGTAACAATCAAGCCCCTAACGGGATTAAGAATAGGCTGACTGTTCAAGCGTATTGGCATATAGAATAAATTCCAATGCTAATAAAACTAAACAATATAAAGACTATTCCCAAGATAACCTTAATAATCGATAGTTTGTTCATATAATAAAAATTTAAATAACTTAATTATTATATCAAAGGGATATTTTTATATTTTGTTCTTTTCTATTAATACATTAAATTGTGGTTATTAAGAATAATTGCTAAATTAAAGTAATTATCAATTTAACTTAATAAGATAAAAAATATCAAGCAAATGCTTGATATTTTTTGTTAGTTGAACTTAAGATTTTTCTGAAAGAAAAGGTGTTTTAACAAATGGAAGAGATTTTAATAAAATTTTTTGATCCATTAACTTAGTTCTAAGTTTTTTTCTGGTATCTTTATCATTTTTTAAAAGCTCTTCTCATTTATCCTTTGGTCATTGAATTAGATTAGCAAATTCTTCAACACGTTTTAAATAATAATGTCTTGCGATAATACTAGCAGCAGCCACACTGACATAGTCGCTTTCAGCCTTAGATTTCATAATTTCAATCGGAATTTTTTCCTTGACATTAATTTCATCTAAGATTTCATTATATTTATTAGGTTCACAGAATTTATCTAAAACGACTGGACAATTGATATCATACTTATTCTTAAACATTAACAATGTTTCATTATGCATATAAACTTGAACAATAGACATATTCTTATTGAATAGAGTAATCAGATGATTTATTCCTGTTAATTTATCACCTTCATAAACCACATATTTAACATACGGCTTTATTTGTTCATATATTGTATGAATTTTAGTGTTGCCAATCTTTTTTGAATCCTTAACACCTAGATCTAATAGTATTTTTTTATATTCATCCTTAACTAATGCAGCGCAAGTTATCATTGGTCCTATTGGTTCTCCTAAACCAACTTCGTCACAACCTATTGTTGCTTTAGATTCAGATAAGATCTGTTGTTGGTTTAAGTTATCAATTTTATTTGATAACTCTTTTATCTTTTGATCATTTTGATTTATAGTTTTATTTAATTTATCAACAAATAAATTAAACTTATTGCTAATTGAATTAAAACTATTTCGAATGTCGTTTAATTTATTATTAAAAGTTTCTTCTTTTTTATTAAATAAAGCTTTTAAATCTTCATTTTTGTTATCAAAAATTTTTATAGGATCATTTATGGGAATCTGTTTGTTTTCAGATTGTTGGGTAGTTAAATCATTTTCTTTTTTAACTTCTTTTAGTTTTTCTTTTTTGTTATTAATAACATTATTCGAAATATTAGAAGTTTTTTTATTTTTCCCAATAGTACTATCTGATTTTTTAGATGAATTTAATAATGTTCTAACCTTTTCTTTTAATTTATCAATATAAATTTTAGGATTAGATATTTTCGAAACACGAAAAATAATTTTTCTATTCGAAGTATATTCACACTCGATATTTCGATTCTTGTATTTGAAAGAAAAAGCATCTTTAGAAGATTCATGTTCTGAATTTATTTGTGAAATAAATTCAAAATCTAATTTAGATAAGTTTTCTTTAAATCTTCGATAATCTTGTTCATTAACTTTTAAAGCATTGTCGCTTTTGTTAGAGTTAATAATAAACTCCTTTGAATTAACTTGTTATTTTAAAGATAACAACCTCAAATAAGGAAATAAATCAATCATTATGATTTAAATACCCAAGTTTATTTTAAATATAAAAAATATTAGTTTCTTTAAAAATAACCCTAATAAAATAATAGAAGAAAGTGTGCTGACCTCCCAAAAAAGTTTTGTGTTCTGAGATCGGCACACATTTATATAAGTTTTGATAATAAATGATTAATTTATATTATCTAAATCTTAAAACATTTCTTCAAATACTTAATACAATACTCTTAAATAAAGATCATTAAATTCATTAAATATAGTTAAACAATAAAAAAAGATATTTATTAATAAAATCTTGCTTATTAAGGATCATTATTAAACTATAAAAAACAACAATCACAAACACATTTCAAAACCCCATTATTTATCACTTACTTTTTTTATAATTAAATTAATGGTTGAACTAATTTTTAAGAACTCAAGATTTATAGGTATTTATTATCAAATTTCATCAAAAGATGAAATCAAAAAACATCTTGATAATCTAAGAAAAGAATATAAAAAAGCCCGCCATATTTGCTATGGTTATCTTTTTAAAGATAACGGTGTAGAATCAGGTGGCTACAATGATGATGGCGAACCTAAAAATACAGCCGGCAAACCTATTTATGACCTTTTAAGAACTAAAGAATTATATGGTTATGTCGTTTTTGTTGTTCGGTATTTTGGAGGAATAAAACTAGGAGCTGGAGGATTGATTAAAGCTTATCGAAAAACTGCTATCGCTACTGTTGATCTAATTTCTGCTTAATGTTTTTAGCTACTTCTAGTGGCACTACTTGACTTAGGTTTTCTAAAGAAGTCTTTTTTATATTATCAACACTCTTAAAATGTTCTAATAATTTATCCTTCCTTTTCTTACCTAATCCTTTGATATCATCTAATATTGAATCATAAAAAGACTTAGTTTTAGTTTTTCTAAAAAAACTAATTGCAAACTTATGTACTTCTTCTTGCAAGTTTGCTAAGAAGAAGTACAATTCTGATCGTTTATCTAAATCATACTCATTAAGATCATAATCTACTAATTTATCTGTTTGGTGTTTATTGTTTTTAGCTAATCCGATTACATTAACTTTATTATGTAGATCTAGATCATTAATAACTTTCTTAGCTGCTAATACTTGTAGTTTACCTCCATCTAGAATAATCAGATCAGCTAAATCTACTAAATTATTCTTAATACAACTATACAACCTACGATACAACACTTCATACATATAATGATAATCACCCTGATTATCATTATCTTTAATCTTATACTTACGGTATTTTTTCTTATTAAACTTCTTGTTTTCAAAAACTACCATAGCTGATACTTTGTCTGTATTAAATAGATTAGAGTTATCATAGACTTCAATAAGATTAAGCTTATCTAGTTTAAGTAGATCTTTCAATTGATCAAGAGCTTGATCAATTGATCTTTCTTTTTTAACTAAACTTTCATATTTTTGATCTAATAAACTGCTTACATTCTGTAATGCAAGATACATGATTTCATACATCTTACCAGATACTGGGTTGATTAGTTCTATAGCTAAACTATTTTCTAATAGTTTAGCGTTCTCTTGATTTAGTGAAACATATAATGTTTTAGGCTTGATATTATCCTTATAGTATTGTGTGATATATGAAGTTAATACCTCTTGTTCAGAAGCATAATAAAAATCGCATAAGCTGTTTTTAGATACCAACTTACCATCAACATAAGAGAATAAGACAATACTTATTACATTATCCTTAGTTTGATAAGCAAGCACATCAATCCGTTCTTTGTTATTGTACAGATTGATGATCTGCTTATCAAAGATGAGTTTAATAGCTTTTTGTAAATCTAGGTATTTTTTAGCTAGTTCAAAATCAAGTTTTTGACTAGCTAATTCTTCTTTTTGTTTTAGGTTATCTAATACTTGATCAGCTCCGTTATTAAAAAAATAATCAATCTTTTTTTTAACAACTTCATAATCTTCATCAGTTACTTCGTGAGTGCATGCTTTCATGCATAAATTTAAATCATAAAACTCACACTTTCTTTTTTTCTTATTAAAACAGTTTCTTAAGGGAAACAGTTTTAATAAAAGATTATATAGATCATAAGCTTTTAGTTCGCTTGAAGCAAATGGTCCATAGTATTTCCCTTTTTTAGGTTCAAAGTTTCTTGTATATAATAATCTTGGATATTTTTCTTTTGTTATTAAAATATAAGGATAACCATTGTTATCCTTTAATAGGATATTATATCTTGGTTTATGTTTTTTAATCAGGTTTGCTTCAAGTAATAATGCTTCATTTTCATTATTAACTTCAATGAAATCAACATCGTTGATATCATTGACTAGTTTAGAAGTTTTTAAATCTTTAGGACCGTTAAAGTATTGATGGATTCTTTTGTAGATATTCTTAGCTTTACCTACATAAATAATCTCATTAAGATTATTTCTTCATAGGTAGCACCCAGGTTTTTTAGGTGCGTTATCCATCTTTTGTTTAAGATTAAAATTCATTGTCTTATATAATTTTATTATTATGATTAATAAATTGACAGATCGACAAATTCTAATACTAAAAGCAATTATTAATGAGTATATCTCAACAGCTAGTGCTGTTGGATCTAAGATAATTTTAGAGAAATATTTTAATAACGAAGTATCTAGTGCGACGATTCGTAATGATATGTCGGTCTTAGAAAAAGAAAAATATATTGAAAAACCCCACACTTCAGCAGGAAGGGTGCCAACCATTAAAGGTTATAAGTATTATGAAAAACACTTAGCTGAAACCCAGATTTCAGATAACTTAAAACAAAAGTTAATGGCAATCTTAACTAAGCGTTATCATTCGATTGACGAAGTAATTGAACAATCCGTTGAATTTATTAATAATGTTACCAATCTCCCTTCTGTCATCACTAAATTCAAATCATATGATTTATTAAGAAAGATGGATCTAATCAAGATTAATGATACTACAGCATTAATCTTGATCGTATCTTCTTCTGGTGAGGTAATTAAAAAAACAATTAAATACGAAAGTTTAATTCAATATAACGATGTATCAACTTGCGTACAGATTTTTAATGATCGGTTGATTGATACTCCGTTTATTGAATTAAAAGATAAGTTAAGTGCGATTAAAGAAATTGTTCGTAAAAAAGTACATGAATACGAATTCGTAATGCAAAGAATTGTTAATTATATCTTTGATATTAATGAAAAGAGCACGATTAATATCAAAGGAACTAAAAAACTAGTTATTCATCCAGAGTTTCATGATCATAATAAACTAAGCGAGATTTTAAATTTACTTGAAAACACATCAATATGAGAACAGATCTCATTTATGCACCAAAAAACCGGTAAATCAGCCATTACTTTTGGTAATGAATTTGGTATTGATGGGGTATCAGTAGCATCTACAGTAATTGAAACTGATCAAAACAAACATCATATTGCAATTGTTGGTCCTAACCGTATGGAATACGGTAAGATCAAAGGATTGCTAAATATTTTAAAAGAACAAGTCGAAAAGATTGACCATAGTTCTTTGTCTTTAGAAGATAACAATAAAAAAGATTAATGAAATTATTAAAAACAATTAAAACTTATGATGATTTCTTAAAACTTAAGAAATCAAATCTATCTGAATTAGCTAACGAGATTAGAAACTACTTAATTGATTTAGGTAATAAAAAATCAATTCATTGATCTTCTAATCTAGGGATTGTAGAACTAAGTATTGCACTAGCTTATAGTTTTAATCTTAATGATCATAAGGTATTTTATGATACGAGCCACCAAGCTTATGTTCATAAGATGATAACTGGAAGATTCGATCAATTTGACTCAATCCGTCAAACTAACGGATTGAGTGGATTACAAGATATGAATGAATCAAAGTATGACTATTACGCAGGTGGTCATACTTCAAATTCTTTAAGTGTTGCTAGTGGATTAGTATTTAGTAATAATTTACTAAATAAAGATCAACTAATCATTCCCGTAATTGGGGATGGTAGTATAGCTAGTGGTTTAGCATTTGAAGCAATCAACAATATCAGTTATTATAATCACAAGATGATTATTGTGATTAATGATAACAATATGTCAATCTCACAAAACTTTGGGGAATTTAACAAGTTATTAGCTAATCTACAAGATGACGATAAGAACTTCTTTAAGCAACTAAATTATGACTACATCAAAGTTGATGATGGTCATAATTTAGAAGACTTATTTAAAGCTTTTGAACAAGCTAAACAACTAGTTAAACATAAACCTGTAATAGTTCATGTAAAAACTATTAAAGGTAAAGGGTTAAAACAAGCAGAATTAGACCGTATTGGAACTTATCATAGTTCCAATACATCTAATAAGAAATATCAAGATCAAGCTGGGTATATAGCTGCTAGTTATCTTAAAGAAAAACTAGCTAAGAAAGATAAACTAGCATTAATTAATCCAGCTATGACTTATGCTACTGGGTTTATTGATCTAATAGATCAATATAAAAAGAATTATATCGATGTCGGAATATCAGAAGAACATGCTCTAAGTATGGCTTCTGGAATTAGTCTAAATAAACTACCAGTTTATTTACCAATTTATTCAACATTTTTACAACGTAGTTATGATCAATTAATCCATGATTTATCACGACTTAAATTAGGTGTGAACCTCTTAATTGATCGTTGTGGACTTAATGGTACAGAAGGAGCTTCACACCACGGAATCTTTGATATCGGAATGATCAAAAACACACCAAGATCAAAGATCTACGCAGCTAGTAATCCAATCGTATTAAAAAAACTAATTGATCAATTCGTTAATAATACTTCTGAAGTTGTAGCAATTCGCTACAACCGGTATTTCAATCCATTTGATAATTATCAAATCTATTATCAAGGATTTGATAATATCAACGAATGGGTTAAACTAAATTTAACTATGATTCTTAATAGAACAGCATTAATCTCATATAACAATAATGCTAACACTTTTAAGAAACTATTAGATCATCATAACATTAACTATGTTGATTGTTATGATGCTATCTTAGTACATGGAGATGATCTTGATAAAAATATTATCAAGATCTTAGAACAATATGATGATATCTATCTTTATGAAGATATTTATCATAATGTTGGGTTAGCTAATGAGTTTTATCGTTTGATAGTTAATAATAACTATCAAAATAAAAGGTTACATATCTTTAACTTTAAAGATATTCCACAACATGGTAATAATGATGATCTATTAGTTAAACATAATATGGGACATCGACAAGTGATAGACAAGATAATACAAGATATTAATTGGTAAATAGTTAATTTAAGGTTTTATTTATAAGGTATAGAATAAGGATTGCTTTATAAGCAATCCTTATTGTTTGTTTATAAGTATGTTGTAAGAAGTTTTGAACTTATTCTAGGAATATCAGATTTTTATTAAAATGTCTTCATTTAATTTTTGATTTATTGTCGATATTTTGACAGTAAAATTAGTTTAAAATTCTTGATTATTTTTCTTATATGAATCAAACTATTATCAGCTTTTTATCAAAATATACTCGTATATTTTTAGTTTTATATTCATTCAGTTATCAGATTTGTTCCCAAATTTTTAACTGATTCTTATTAAAAAATATTCAGAATATTTTTATAATTTTTATCTTTGATTTCTTTTACATTTATTTAATAGTTTTCCATAAATTTTTTACATTTTTTATCAAATTATTATTAGTTTTTTTATCAAAATATATTCGTATATTTTTAGTTTTTTATTTTTTTAATTATTGATTTGTTATCAAATTGATAATTATTTTTTTTATTAAAAATTATTCAGAATTTTTTCATAATTTATATCTTTGTTTTTCCATATATTTATTTAAAAATTACCGATAAATATTGATATTTTTATCAAATTATTATCACTTTATTATTATTTCATTGTTACTTTATTAATGTTTTTATTGATATGAAATATAATTGCGTAGCCTAGTGCTACGCAATTATGATTTTTATTCTATTTAACTAATAACTGTTCTTTATATAAAACTAATTTTCTAATAACTTTTTAAAATAATTAACTTGACGGTTTTATCTATCGGTGATTTTCAGGAGAATTCATCTCATTACTAGTAGTATCATTCTTCAAAGTAAATGTGACATTACCTAAATTCGGAGCAGATTGACTTGCAGTTTTACCTGAAACTATAATTTTATTTAATCCTTTAGATAATTGTAAATATGAATTTGAATGATTTTGAGCTGTGGCTTGTTCTTTAGAAAACACTTTTAAGGTGTCGTTTCAATTACCAGAATTTGGAGTATTAAACATAGCAATCTTACCATCTTCATTTATAGATCGATTATAAGAATCTTTTCAGAATGTTAAACCTCTATCTTCCCCTGAATTATAAATCCCACTTATTTCATATTGTCCTTCTTTTGGAGCATTTAAATAAAAAATATAATATTTTTCATTATCTGTATCAGCTAAACTAACTTTACTTCCTAAATAACCTATTAAATAAGAAGTTTTATTTTGCATTTCAGTAGCCAACTTTCCAGTAAATTTTTTGATAATAGTTTTATATTGACTATCTTTTACAGGGAATTTAGATAATCCATAACCTTTTACAAAATTAACTGTGATTTTATCAGGATTATTACTGTCTATCACATTACCGAAAATATCGTTATAAACCATATCAGAAGTTTTATCTGTTGCAGATAAATAAATATTACCTATCATAGGGGCAGTTTTATTCACATCAGTTGAAAAAACAATTTTATTTTCCCCAAACTTTAGATCTGTTAAATCTATTTTAGCCACACTTATTTGATCAACTTTAGCTTCTGTTAGATCTACATCAGTTACATCTTTATCATTTAGTTTGTATTTTAGAGAAATTTTTGCACTAATATCTTCGGTTTTCGCTAATTTATAAGGAAAGTATAATGTAGCTTTAGAACCATAATATATAAAACTCACTTCGTAACTAGCAGTAGTTTTATCTGTACCTGTTTCAGAATTTAAATTATAAATTCATCTAACATCTGTTAAGTTATCTGAATTTTGAACATCATCTGCAATTATTCTCTTAGCGTATTTTCAATGCTTTCCTTCCGCTGTATTATCAAAATCTTGTAAAAATCCCACTAAGTTTTGATTGTCAGGTGATGAATTTGAATATAATGTGTTTCCTTTAAAATTTTCGTTACTTATCTTAAATAATTTAAAGTTTGCATAGGATTCTATGTTATTTTTTTTATCTTGAATATTTGTTAAAGCGTTATCAATATCAGAAGTTATTTTCATGATATTAGTTTTTTCAGGTTTAGGATTCGCTTGTAATGTACCTGTTATTATTGTTGATGCTTGATTGTATAAATTACTAATATAATTCTTTAAAGAGCTATATTTTTCATCACTTACAAGTTGTAAATTAGCATCCTTTGTTTTCAATTTATTTTTTAACGCTACATACGCGGTAACTAATTCTTGGTTAGTTGTATCAAAAGCCATCTTATCAGTTTTAGCTTTATTAATTGCAGCATCTAAGTTTGTTTTAGCATCAATTAATTCTTGAGATGTTGCATTAGTTTTACTATTAATTACTTTAGCAGTTTCGTATACTTGATCTAATCTAGATTTAATCATTGAGTAATCATTATACATAGCTAATTCGACATCTTTACCATCAATCAATGCCTTTAATTGATTTTTAGCTTCAGTATTATCAGGTGTTGTTGTACCAGTTCCAGAACCTGATCCGTTTCCTGGTTGCATAGTTTCACCTGTTCCAGGTGTTGTTTCTGATCCATTTCCTGGTTGCATTGGGTTTGTTGGTTTCGGTGTAACAGTCTTAGGTTGATTACAAGATGCAGCAACTAAAGCTGTAGTCGCTAAAAAACCTAATGAAAAAGAAAGTTGTAATAATTTCTTAGTTTTTTGTTTCATTTTTGTTTTGAACAATTAATAAAATAATAAATCGAACGAATTATCCGCCTAAAATTGGCAAAATGACTCAAAACTGATAAGAGCTTCTTCTTCTTCTTCTTCTTCTTCTTCTAGAAATAAAGGGTTTTGACGAAATTTAAGCGTCATCAAATTACAAAACAAAAAGCGTAGCAACATTAATTGCTACACATTTAAATTATTATTTTATTTAACTAATAACTGTTCTTTATACAAAGCTAACTTGGCTTTCTGATAACTTTTTAAAATAACTAACTTGACGTTTATTTATACAAATTACTGAATATTATTTTCTGTCAGATTGATCACCTGAAACATCAGCAACAGGTTGTTGTAGTGTGAATGTAACATCACCAAGGTTAGGAGCATCCATAGCATCCTGCGCTGCGGCAACTATAATTTTATTTAAACCTACTGATAATTTAAGATATGTTTCTTGTGTATTGGTAGTATCTTTTTTAAATGTCGCAACTTTGTTATCTCAATTACCTGCACCTGAATTTAATCTCATAAATTTAGCATGTAATCCTTGTTCAGTAGCTTTATAACGTCCTACATAGAATGATAAACCTCTATCAACTCCTGAATTATATATACCACTAATTTCATAGTTACCTTCTTTTTGAACATTAACATAAAATGTGTAATATCTTATATTAGTTGCTTCATTAGAAGTTCCTTCGTATCTATTTCCTAAATAACCTACTAAATAGAAATCTTTTTCAGGATCTTTATTATCTAATTTTCCATGCAATCTTTTTATTATTGTAGATTTCTTATTATCACCACCTCAAGGTTTATTAGCTAAGCCGTATCCTTTAGCGAAATTTACCGTAACTTTATCACTATTATCATTATCTACTTCTATTCCAAAGATATCGTTATAAACTTTATCTGAAGTTGTATCAACTGATGATATATACATATTCCCTATCATAGGAGATACTTTACCTGTCATTGTTGTAAATGAAATTTTATTATTGCCTAGTTTTAAGTTCTCCAAAGTGATTTTAGCGACTTTTATTTCATCTATTTTAGGATCATTTAACGTTATGGATTTTAAATCCGAATCGTTTAACTTATAATTAAGTGATAGGTTACTATTATCACTATTTTTTACTAGCTTATATGGGAAATATAACGTTGCATTAGCACCACCGTAATATTCAAATTCGAAATCATAACTTCCAGGTGTTTTACCTTCAGTTGTGTCAGGTAATAAACTATATATTCAAGAAACATCTGAAGGACTTTTTGTACCGCCTAAATTTTGTACTACTCTTTTCGCATATTTCGCAATAGGTTGATCGATATCTGATCCGATACCCACAATACTTCATGCGGGATTTTGAGATGTATTCTGATTAAAATCTCCTTTAAAATTTTCTTCCTTAATTCCAAATTTTTTAAATGTTAAGTATTGATCAGCATCTTCTTTCTTATAACCAATATTTTCTATAAAAGTTGTTATATCTGTGTTAGTTTTAGTTACTTGTTCTTCTGTTAAATTATCAGCTTGAAGTGTGTTTGAAATTATAGTTTCGGCTGCTCCATATAAGTTATTTAAATATGTTTTGATTCCTTCATATTTTTGTTCTGTTAAGGAATTTAAATTATTTTCTTTTTGACTAATAGTTGTTTTTAAGTGGTTATATGCTGTTAATAACGCCATGTGATTTGCATCAAATTCCATCTTATCAGTTTTAGCTTTATTAACAGCGCTCTCTAAAGCTGTCTTAGCATTAGTTAATTCTTGAGGTGTTGCATTAGCTTTGTTATTAATTTCTTTAGCAGCATTATAAGCAGTTACTAATGATGATTTAATCGCTGAATAATCTGCATATAAACCTACAGTATCATTTTCCTTATTAATCAATACTTTTAATTGATTTTTTGCTTCGCTATTATCAGGTGTTGTCGTTGTTCCTGTTCCAGTTCCTGATCCATTTCCTGGTTGCATAGTTTCACCTGTTCCAGATCCCGATCCATTTCCTGGTTGCATTGGGTTTGTTGGTTTCGGTGTAACAGTCTTAGGTTGATTACAAGATGTAGCAACTAAAGCTGTAGTTGCTAAAAAACCTAATGAAAAAGAAAGTTGTAATAATTTCTTAGTTTTTTGTTTCATTTTTGTTTTGAACAATTAATAAAATAATAAATCGAGCACATTATCCGTCCAAAATCGACAAAATGACCCTAAAACTGATAGGATCTTCTTCTTCTTCTTCTTCTTCTTCTTCTTCTTCTAGAAATAAAGGGTTTTGACGAAATTCAAGTGTTTGTATTTTTACAAAATAAAAAGTGTAGCAACATTAATTGCTACACATTTATGATTTTTATTTTATTTAACTAATAACTGTTCTTTATATAAAACTAACTTGGTTTTCTAATAACTTATTTAAAATAATTAACTCAGCTTTTTATTATCTAAATCCCAATAAAATTAGTTGCCTGCCATCATAGGAGGCGTCGCCGATTCTTCAAGAGTAAATGTAATATTACCTAAATTAGGAGCTTCTTTATTTCAAGTTCTACCAGAAACTATAATTTTGTTTAATCCTTTAATTAAATGCAAACTTCCTGAAGTGCTATCAACTTTTTGTTCTTTATTAAATGATTTTAATGTATTAGATCAATCCCCAGTCATTGGCGTAGAGAATTTAGCAATATTACCGTTTCCTGAAGCGCCATATTGATCTTTTCAAAAAGTTAAACCTCTATTATCTTCTCCAG
This sequence comes from Mycoplasma bradburyae, assembly GCF_024338845.1. Classification (NCBI taxonomy): domain Bacteria; kingdom Bacillati; phylum Mycoplasmatota; class Mollicutes; order Mycoplasmatales; family Mycoplasmataceae; genus Mycoplasma; species Mycoplasma bradburyae. The sequence continues at coordinate 524,644 of NZ_CP101414.1, forward strand.
AATTATAAATACCACTAATATTATAAACACCTTCTTTAGGTGCATTTACATAAAAAATATAATATTTTTCATAAATTGAACCATTACTATCATTTCCACCAGAAACGCTATTACCTAAATAACCTAATAGGTAATAATTTTTATTTTCATTATCTGTATTAACAATTTTTCCTGTCAATTTAGTTATTATTGTACTTTGGTGATTAGGTACACCTATACCCTTATTAGCTAATCCATATCCCTTAGCGAAATTTACTGTAATTTCGTCAGGATTATCAGTTGTTATCTCGTTACCAAAAATATCGTTATATACTAAATTAGACGATTCCTCTGATGCCGTAATATACATATTACCTATCATAGGAGCAATTTTATTTTCTTCGGTTGTAAATGTAATTTTATTCATACCAAAGTTAAGATTACTCAAATTAACTTTAGCAATACTTATATCATCTACCTTAGCAGCAGAAACATCAATTGTCACAAATTGTTCTTCATTATTTAACTTATATTTTAATGAAAGATTATCGCCTTTTTGATCGTTTTTAATAGCTTTGTAAGGAAAGAATAGATAAGCAGTATTACTTCCGTAATATTCAAAATTAAATTCATATGTTGCAGGCGTTCTTTCAGCATCACCTGATGTTTGAGTGTTTAAATTATAAATTCAAGTTACATTAGTTTTTTCAGAACTATCTTGTGATGTAGTATTTTTAATAACTCTTTTAGCATATTTCCATTTAGAATAAGTTTGTTCGTTAGTTTGATCATTATTAAAATCAGAGGCAAAACCTATAATGCTTTGATTTTCAGGAGATGTAGAACTATATTTCAAGTTTCCCTTAAAATTACCGTTTTCTATAGCAAATAACTTAAATGCAGAGTATTCATCTACATTTTGCTTCTTCATATCTAAATTAGTTATTGAAGAAATGATTGCCATATTCGCGTCATTAACTTGTTCCTTAGTTAATCCATTTGCTTGAAGACTATTTTCTATAATATCTTCAGCTGTTTTGTATAAATTACCTAAATAAGTTTTTAAACCTTCATACTTCATGCCTGATAAAGAACTTAATTTAGAATCTTTTTCACTAACTGTCGTTTTTAATGTTCCATATGCAGTAACTAATTCAGAATTAGCGGCATTAAATGCCATTTTATCAGTTTCAGCTTTATTAACAGCAGTTTCTAGAGTTGTTTTAGCGTCTGTCAATTCTTGAACTGTTGCATTTGTTTTATTATTAATTTCTTTAGCAAGAGTATAGGCTTCAACTAATTTCGATTTAATCGCAGAATAATCTGCATATAAACCTACATTATCATTTTCCTTATCAATCAATGCCTTTAATTGATTTTTAGCTTCAGTATTATCAGGTGTTGTTGTACCTGTTCCGGAACCTGACCCGTTTCCAGGTTGCATAGTTTCACCTGTTCCAGGTGTTGTTCCGGTTCCTGATCCATTTTCTGGTTGCATTGGGTTTGTCGGTTTAGGTGTAACAGTTTTAGGTTGATTACAAGATGTTGCAACCAAAGCTGTAGTTGCTAAAAAACCTAACGAAAAAGAAAGTTGTAATAATTTCTTAGTTTTTTGTTTCATTTTTTGTTTTGAACAATTAATAAAATAATAAATCGAACGAATTATCAGTCAAAAACCAACAAAATAATCATAAAACTGATAGGAACTTCTTCTTCTTCTTCTTCTTCTTCTTCTTCTTCTTCTAGAAACAAAGGGTTTTGTCAAAATTAAAGTACAGAATGTATATAAAATAAAAAGTGCAGCAACATTAATCGCTACACATTTATGATTTTTATTTTATTTAACTAATAACTGTTCTTTATATAAAACTAACTTGGTTTTCTAATAACTTATTTAAAATAATTAACTTGACTATTAATTGATTAATTATATTTTACCATTCACTTCTCACATCTGTAGTTGGAGTTGTAGATGACGTAGAAGGAGATGGAGTATTTTTAAATGTAAATGTTACATTACCTAGATTTGGAGCCTCGCTATTTCAACTAGATCCTGATACTATAATTTTGTTAAGACCTTTTTTAAGATTCAAGCTCACCTTATTGTCGGCAGCTTTATTATTTTTATCGAAGATAGCTAATAAGTTTTCACTTCATTCACCATGTTTAGGGGTATTAAAACTGGCTGAACTTCCTGATTCTGTATTACCAAAAGTTTTTGTTCAAAATCTTAAACCTCTATTATTTGTTCCTAAATTATAAATTCCACTTATATCATATTCCCCTTCTTTCGGAGCATTTACATAAAATGAATAATACAATTCATTATTTGAAGCATCTGATTGCATTCCGCCGGCATTATTCCCTAAATAACCTAATAAATAATAATCCTTATTTTCACTAGCTGATCCCAATTTTCCTGTCAGCTTTTTAATAAATGTATTATGCTTACTTCCAGTTAGACCGAAACCTTTATTAGCTAAACCATAACCCTTAGCAAAGTCTACTGTAATTTCATTAGGTTTATTAGAATTCTTTATATTACCAAAAATATCATCATAAACAGCATTAGTTGTATCACTTGTTGAAGAAATATAAATATTTCCTATCATCGGAGCTTTTTTATCGTTTGCAGTTGAAAACGAAATTTTATTTTCACCAAATTTAAGATCGGTTAATTCTATTTTAGCAACTTCAATACCATCAACTTTTACATTAGATAAATCAAAATTCATTTCAGCTTTGTCATTTAATTTATATTTAAGTGATAGAGTATCTTTATTTTGACCTTCTTTAGCTGCTTTATAAGGAAAATATAAAGTTGCTGTTGGTCCTCCATAATATTCAAAAGTTACTTCGTAACTAGCAGGTTTTTTACCTGTTTCAGGATTTGAATCTAAGTTGTAAATTCAACCAACATTGGTTACTTCAGAATTTTTATTCTCATTATCTATGTTATTGATATATCTTGTTGCATATTTCCATTGATAACTATCAACATCATTATCGAAACTAGAAGAAAATCCTACTAAATTCTGAGCGTTTTCAGGTTTTCTTGAATATTTTAAATCACCCTTAAAATTACTATCTTCTATCTTAAATAATTTGAAATTAGAATATTGGTCTAAATTATTTTTTTCATCACTTAATCTACTAACAACACTTTCAATATTAGTTTTTAAATTATTTAACACACTATCAGTTGGTTTTGGATTAGCTTGTAAAGTATTCTTAATAAAATTTGATGCTTGATCATATAAATTAGTAAGGTGAGTTTTTATCGGTAAATATTTATCTTCAGATATCATTTCCAAATCTGAATCTTTAGAAGATAACTTATTTTTTAATGCAGAATAAGCATTAACTAAATCAACATTTTCAGAATCAAATGTAGTTTTATCAGTTTTAGCTTTATTTATAGCGGCATCTAATTTAGATTTAGCATCTGTTAATTCTTGAGGTGTTGCATTAGCTTTGTTATTAATTTCTTTAGCAGCATCGTAAGCTTCAGCTAATGTAGATTTAATCATAGAATAATCTTCATATAAACCTAAATTATCGTTTTCTTTATCAATTAACGCTTTTAATTGATTTTTAGCTTCACTATTATCAGGTGTTGTTGTTCCTGTTCCAGTTCCTGATCCAGACCCTGGTTGCATAGTTTCACCTGATCCAGATCCCGATCCATTTCCTGGTTGCATTGGGTTTGTTGGTTTTGGTGTAACAGTCTTAGGTTGATTACAAGATGTAGCAATCAATGCTGTAGTTGCTAAAAAACCTAATGAAAAAGAAAGTTGTAATAATTTCTTAGTTTTTTGTTTCATTTTTGTTTTGAACAATTAATAAAATAATAAATCGAGCACATTATCCATCCAAGACCAGCAAAATGACCATAAAACTGATAGAAGCTTCTTCTTCTTCTTCTTCTTCTTCTTCTTCTTCTTCTTCTTCTAGAAACAAAGGGTTTTGAAAGAATTCAAGTGGTGTTATACACATAAAATAAAAAGTGCAGCAACATTAATTGCTACACATTTATGATTTTTATTTTATTTAACTAATAACTGTTCTTTATATAAAACTAACTTGGTTTTCTAATAACTTTTTAGCGACTAACTTGGCACACGCTTAATTCTATCAATATACTATTAATGACTAACAGCAGCTGTCGATGCAGTGGGTTCAGTAGATTCTTTAAGTGTAAATGTTACATTTCCTAGGTTTGGAGCTTCTTTATTAGAGTCTTTACCTGAAACTATAATTTTATTTAATCCCTGTTTCAAAACTAATGATCCTGTTCCACCATCATCTTTGTTATCGACATTAAAAATCTTTATTTTTTTCTCCATCCAATTTCCAAGCATTAAATCCTTAAATTTTGTATGTTTATCATTTAATTGATTATTATATTCATCTACTCAAAAAGACAACCCTCTTTTTTCACCAGATCAAAATACACCGCTAATTTCATATGTCCCTGCTTCATTAGCGTTTACATAAAATGTGTAATATTTTTGGTTGCTAGATGTTAAATCTGATGGAGAAACGCTATTTCCTAAATATCCTAAAAGATAATAATCCTTATCAGTACCTACACCATCTAATTTTCCTGTTAGTTTGAAAATATCAGTACTTTCTTTTTGACCGTTTCTTATAACTCCTATACCTTTATTAGCTAAACCATAACCTTTAACAAAGTTAACTGTAATTTGATTAGGGTTATCATTAGTACGTTCATTACCAAAAATATCGTCATAAACATCATTAGGATTTTTATCAGATTTAGTAATATAAATATTACCGATCATAGGAGCAGCTTTCTCAGCTTCTGTAGTGAATGAAATTTTGTTTAACCCAAAATTTAAATTAGTTAATTCTATTTCAGCAATTTCAATCGCATCTACTTTTGCTTTTGTTAAATCAATAGATTTAACTTCATCGTTATTAAGTTTGTAATTTAGTGAAAGTTTTGTAGATGGATTTGAGCCTTGTTCTGTTGTTATAGCTTTGTAAGGAAAATACAATTTAGCAGAATTGCCACTATAATATTCAAACTCAATATCATAAGAGGCTTGTATTTTACCTTCTTCAGTTTTTGTATTTAAGTTATAAATTCAACTAACATTAGTTTCTTCTAAACTTTTAGTTTTTTCTTCTTTATCTATTAGTCTTCTTGCAGTTCTTCATTTATAATCATCTGGAGAGTTATCAAAATTTGAAGAGAAAGCTACTATACTTTGGGTGTCAGGTGAAACTTTGTCATAAAGAGTGTCGCCTTTAAAATTAGTTTCTGATATTACAAATTTTTTAAAATTTGAATATTGATTAACCACTTCTTTCTTTTGCTCTAAATTTGTAGTTGATGATTGAATATTTTCGTTTAATATTTTTAAATCTTGAACTACAAGAGCTTTAGTTGGTTGTAAACCAGAAGTTACAATATTTGAGGCTTCTGTATAAAGATTAGAAATATAAGTTTTTATATATGAATCATTATCTATCATAGATAATGTAGAATCTTTATTTGTTAATTTTATTTTTAATTCTTTGTATGCTTCAACTAATTCTGAATTTTCTTTATCAAAAATTGTTTTATCAGCAGCAGCCTTATCTATCGCTGCTTGCAATGTTGTTTTAGCTGAAGTTAATTCATCTTTAGTTGTTGTTGATTTTTTACTAACTTCTTTAGCGTTATTATAAGCAGCAACTAATGAAGATTTAATAATAGAATAATCGTTGTATAAACCTACAGTATCATTTTCCTTATTAATCAATACTTTTAATTGATTTTTTGCTTCGCTATTATCAGGTGTTGTCGTTGTTCCTGTTCCAGTTCCTGATCCATTTCCTGGTTGCATAGTTTCACCTGTTCCAGATCCCGATCCATTTCCTGGTTGCATTGGGTTTGTTGGTTTCGGTGTAACAGTCTTAGGTTGATTACAAGATGTAGCAACTAAAGCTGTAGTTGCTAAAAAACCTAATGAAAAAGAAAGTTGTAATAATTTCTTAGTTTTTTGTTTCATTTTTGTTTTGAACAATTAATAAAATAATAAATCAAGCGAATTATCCGCCTAAAATCTGTGGAATGACTTAAAAACAGATAGAAGCTTCTTCTTCTTCTTCTTCTTCTTCTTCTTCTTCTTCTTCTAGAAATAAAGGGTTTTGATGAAATTCAAGTGTTTGTATTTTTACAAAATAAAAAGTGCAGCAACATTAATTGCTACACATTTATGATTTTTATTTTATTTAACTAATAACTGTTCTTTATCTAAAAACTAACTTGGTTTCTAATAACTTTTTAAATTAACTAACTTGACTACTATAGTTATTAAACTTCACTTTTATAATTACTAGAGAACTTATCTAGAAGTGCTTCCTGTGCTAGTTTGTTCTTTTAAAGTGAATGTAACGTTACCTAGATTAGGTCCTTCTCTATTTTGTTCTTTACCAGAAACTACGATTTTATTTAAACCCTTAGTTAATTGTAAGTATGAATTAGAACCACTAATTACTTGATTTTTATCAAATTCTTTTAATGATTGAGTTCAATCACCAGTATCTGGCGATTTAAATTTTGCTATCTTACCAGCATCATTAGCGACATTGTATCCTCCAACTCAGAAAGTTAAACCTCTTTCATTAGATCCTGATTCATGAGAATTATATAAACCACTTATTTCATACATCCCATCTTTTGGAGCGTTTACATAGAAAGTATAATATCTTATGTTTATTTGAGCATCTTGAGGTGTTGTATGAGGTAATGCTTTACCTAAATATCCAATTAGATAATAATCTTTATTTTGATCTTGACTATCTACGATTCTACCATTAAATTTCTTTATAATAGTACCTTCATCAGCATTAAATGCTTTATTAGCTAATCCATAACCTTTAACAAAATTAACTGTAATCTTATCAGAATTATTGTTATCAACTTCGTTACCAAAAATATTATTATATACAACATCATAAGTTGCATTAGTAGATGCTATATAGATATTACCTATCATGGGAGCGGCTTTACCCATTTCAGTTGAAAACGCTATTTTATTTTCGCCAAAGTTGAGATCAGTTAAGTCTATTTTAGCCACACTTATTTCATCAACTTTAGCTTGAGATACATCTACATCATTAATTGTGTTATCATTTAATTTATACTTTAATGAAAGTTTAGACTTATCTTCTTCTTTAATTAGTTTATATGGAAAATATAATGTAGCGTTAGATCCGCCATAATATGTAAAACTAACTTCATAACTAGCAGGAGTTGTATTATCAGCAGTTGTTTGAGAATTTAAGTTATAAATTCATCTAACATCTGTTAATTGATCTGAATTATCAACATCTTCTTTCACTATTCTTTTAGCATATTTTCATTGTTTTCCGCTTTCACCGTTATTAAAATCTTGAGAATAAGCTACTAAACTTTGAGTAGAAGGTGATGAAGTAGAATATAAATTACTCCCTTTAAAATTAGCTTCTTCGATCTTGAATAACTTAAATTTAGAGTATTCGGCTACATTAGTTTTTTCGATTTCGATATTTTTTATAGCATTTTCAATATCAGAAGTTATTTTTTCTATATTAGCTTTATCAGGCTTAGGATTTGATTGTAATGTAGCTGTAAAAACAGGTGAAGCCTTATCATATAAGTTGGTAATATAAGCTTTCAACGGAGCATATTCATCATTATTTAGAAGTTCTAGAGTAGCATCCTTAGACTTAACTTTATCTTTAAGAGTTGTATATGCTGTAACTAAATCTGAGTTTAATTTATCAAATTCAGATTTATCGATAGAAGCTTTGTTAATAGCGGTTTCTAAAGCCGTTTTAGCAGTAGTTAATTCATCTTTAGTAGCATTCACTTTTTGACTAACTGTTTTAGCTTCTGTATAAGCAGCAACTAATGCGGATTTAATCATAGAATAATCAGTATATAAATCTACATTGCTATTTTCTTTATCAATTAACGCTTTCAATTGATTTTTAGCTTCAGTATTATCAGGTGTTGTTGTACCTGTTCCAGATCCTGAATTATTTCCAGGTTGCATAGTTTCACCTGATCCAGGAGTTGTTGTTTCTGAACCTGATCCATTTCCTGGTTGCATTGGGTTTGTTGGTTTTGGCGCAACAGTCGCAGGCTGTTTACAAGATGTAGCAACTAAAGCTGTAGTTGCTAAAAACCCTAATGAAAAAGAAAGTTGTAATAATTTCTTAGTTTTTTGTTTCATTTTTGTTTTGAACAATTAATAAAATAATAAATCGAGCACATTATCCGTCCAAAACCGGCAAAATGACCTCAAAACAGATAGAAGCTTCTTCTTCTTCTTCTTCTTCTTCTTCTTCTTCTAGAAATAAAGGGTTTTGATTAAATTCAAATGGTGAGATATACATAAAATAAAATGTGTAGCAACATTAAGTGCTACACATTTATGATTCTTATTTTATTTAACTAATAACTGTTCTTTATGTAAAACTAACTTGGTTTTCTAATAACTTTTAAATTTAACTAACTTAGCTATTTTCATAATATTTAATTAGTGTTGCGGATTTGGAATTTCAGTATTAGGCATATTATTTTTTAAAGTGAAAGTAACATTACCTAAATTCGGGCCTTCTTTATTTTGTTCTTTACCCGAAACAACTATTTTATTTAAACCTTTAGATAATTGTAAAAAAGAATTAGATCCTGTTACCATTTGTTCCTTTTTGAATGTTTTCAAAGTATTATCTCAATTACCTGTATCTGGCGCATTAAATTTAGCTACGTTACCTACGCTATTATCAGAATCATATCCCCCTAATCAGAATGTTAATCCTCTTTGATTATTTCCGGTAGCATGAGAATTGTATATACCACTAATTTCATACATTCCATTTTGAGGCGCATTAACGTAAAAAGTATAATATCTTACATTTTGTTTTTGACTTTGATTAGATCCAGGGGTAGCTTTGCCAAGGTATCCTATTACATAATAGTCTTTCAATTCATTGCTATTATCTAATTTTGCGCTCATTTTCTTAATTATCGTAGGTTCATTCACATTAATCGCTTTATTAGCTAACCCATAAGCTTCCGCAAAGTTTACAGTTATTTTATTAGGATTTTCTAGGTCTTCTTTTTTATTACCAAAAATGTTATTATAAACATCATCTTTCGATGAATCATTTATCGAAATATACATATTCCCAATCATTGGAGCGATTTTATCTTTATCTGTAGAAAAAGATATTTTATTTTCGCCGAAATTTAATCCCGATAAATTAACTGATGCCACTTCGATAGAATCTACTTTCGCTTTAGTTACATCTATAGTTTTTCATTCTTCAGTGTTATTAAGTTTATATTTTAGTGACAACATATTAGATGTTTGATCAGCTTTCGCAACTTTATAAGGGAAATATAAAATTGCTGTGTCGCCACCATAATATGTAAATGTAATATCATAACTAGCTGTGGTTTTTTGTTCGCCATCAGCAGTACTTAAACTATAGATTCATCCTACATTTGTTATTTTAGAACTATCTTCTTTACTTAATCTATCGATTATTCTATTAGCGTACCGTCATTTAGTAGAAGTTTGATCATTGTCCAAGTCTGAAGAAAATCCTACTAATTTTTGAGTTTCTGCTGATTGGTTAGCATATTTAAAATCACCAGAAAAAGTACCTTCTGAAATTTTAAACATTTTAAAGCTAGAGTATTGATCAAGATTAGTTTTTTCTTCATTCAATTTACTAACAACATTGTCAATATTAGTTTTTAATTGAGATAAATTATCTTCATTAGGTTTCGGATCAGCTTGCAATGTATTACTAATAATAGTTGAAGCTTGGTCATATAAATTAGCAAGGTGAGTTTTTATAGGTAGGTATTTAGTTTCACTTATCATCGCTAAATCAGCTTCTTTAGAAGATAACTTGTTTTTTAATGCTACATAAGCATTAACTAAGTTAGCGTTTTCAGAATCGAAAGCAGTTTTATCAGTTTTAGCTTTGTTAATAGCAGTTTCTAAAGTTGTTTTAGCTGCTGTTAATTCTTCTTTACTAGCATTTGTTTTATCACTAACTGACTTGGCTGTTTCATAAGCTTTACTTAATTCAGATTTAATAATTGAATAATCTGAATATAAAGCAATATTTGTCTCTTTTGTACCAATAACTGTGTCTAATTGATTTTTAGCTTCAGTGTTATCAGGTGTTGTTGTACCTGTACCAGAAGATCCTGATCCGTTTTCAGGTTGCATAGTTTCGCCTGATCCTGATCCATTTCCTGGTTGCATTGGGTTTGTTGGTTTTGGCGCAACAGTCGCAGGCTGTTTACAAGATGTAGCAACTAAAGCTGTAGTTGCTAAAAACCCTAATGAAAAAGAAAGTTGTAATAATTTCTTAGTTTTTTGTTTCATTTTTGTTTTGAACAATTAATAAAATAATAAATCGAGCACATTATCCGTCCAAAACCGGCAAAATGACCTCAAAACTGATAGAAGCTTCTTCTTCTTCTTCTTCTTCTTCTTCTTCTTCTAGAAATAAAGGGTTTTGATTAAATTCAAATGGTGAGATATACATAAAATAAAAAGTGTAGCAACATTAAGTGCTACACATTTATGATCTTTATTTTATTTAACTAATAACTGTTCTTTATATAAAACTAACTTGATTTCTAATAACTTTTTAAAGTAACTAACTTGGTAAGTTGATTTAAATTTATGTATAAATTCAAATAACTAATGTCGGTTATTTAGTTGTATTTTCTTTTAATGTAAATGTTACATTCCCTAAATTAGGAGCTTCTTTATTTTTATTTTTACCTGATACTATTATTTTATTTAAACCTTTTGTTAAATTTAAACTACCTCATGATCCTGATGTCTTTTGATTTTCATTAAATGATTTTAAGGTATCTGTTCAGTTAGCTGTTCTTGGAATATCAAATTTAGCTTCATTACCTTCGCCTGTAGCTCCAAAACTTTCTTTTCAGAACGATAATCCTCTACCGTCTTCACCTGAATTATAATAACCGCTAATATTATATGAACCAGTCACAGGAACATTAACATAGAATGTATAAGATCTGACATTAGCATCATTGTTTGGTGAATTAGGGGCATATCTACCTAAATAACCTATTAAATAATATGTACTAGATACTTCGCTAGGTTCTAGTTTTCCGGTAAATTTTGTAATGTTAGTACTCACATTGCTTGAACCACTTATCACTCTAAAACCCTTATTAGCAAGACCATATCCCTTAGCGAAATCAACAGTTATCTTATTAGGATTCATTGAATCAATTTGGTTACCAAAGATATTATTATATACAGCATCAGCTGTAGTGTCATTTGCGGCTATATAAATGTTACCGATCATCGGTGCTGATTTACCAGATTCGGTCATAAACGAAATTTTATTGTTACCAAAATTTAAACCTGTTAATTGAACTTTAGCAACCTCTATAGAATCAACTTTAGCTTTTGAAACATCTACATTTTTTAGTTCTTCATTATCATTTAATTTGTATTTAAGCGAAATATTATCATTACTTTGATTAGCTTTAACTAATTTATAAGGTAAATATAAAGTAGCCGTTTTTCCACCATAATATTCAAACGAGATATCAAAACTGGCGGGCATTTTATTTTCGCCGGTTTGAGTTTCTAAACTGTAAATTCAACGAACATTAGTTACTTGTTCACTGTTAGTTTCATCTTTATCAATAATTCTGTATGCACTTCTTCATTGAGTAGCTCCAGCTCCGCTATCTACATCATTATTAAAATCAGAAGAAAAACCTACTATTTTTTGAGCGTTTGCAGACTTTTTAGTATATTTAAAGTCTCCTGAAAACATTTCGTCAGAAATTTTAAATAATTTGAAATTCAAATATTCATCTAATTTTTGTTTTTCTTCTGCTAATTTAGATATTACAGAATAAATATTATTTTTTAAATTAGTTATATTAGCTGCATCTGGCTTATTATTTGCTTGCAGTGTATCAGAAATAATAGTTTTGGCTTGAGTGAATAAATTAGCAATATATTCTTTAATAGGATTATATTTAGATTCAGTTATAAGAGCTAAACTAGTTTGCTCAGATGCAACTTTTTCTTTTAGCGCTTTATAAGCGTTAACTAATTCAATGTTATCAGAATCGAATTTAGTTTTATCATTATTTGCTTTATTGATTGCCGCTTCTAATGCAGATTTAGCGCTAGTTAATTCATCGTTAGTTACACCTGACTTATTAACGATTGCCTTAGCATTATTATACGCTTGAGCTAATGTAGATTTGATCGTAGAATAATCATCATACATAGCTAATTTTTGCATCTCACTAATAATAACTGATTCTAGTTGAGTTTTAGCTTCAGTATTGTCAGGTGTTGTTGCACCTGTTCCAGATCCTGATCCATTTCCTGGTTGTGTAGTTTCACCTGATCCAGGAGTTGTTATTCCAGATCCTGATCCATTTCCTGCTTGCATTGGGTTTGCCGGTTTTGGCGCAACAGTCGCAGGTTGTTTACAAGATGTAGCAACTAAAGCTGTAGTTGCTAAAAAACCTAATGAAAAAGAAAGTTGTAATAATTTCTTAGTTTTTTGTTTCATTTTTATTTGAACAATTAATAAAATAATAAATCGAACGAATTATCCGTCCAAAACCGGCAAAATGACCTCAAAACTGATAGAAGCTTCTTCTTCTTCTTCTTCTTCTTCTTCTTCTTCTTCTAGAAATAAAGGGTTTTGGTTAAATTCAAGTAATATAACATACATAAAATAAAAAGTGTAGCAAGATTAATTGCTGCACATTTATGATCTTTATTTTATTTAACTAATAACTGTTCTTTATATAAAACTAACTTGATTTCTAATAACTTTTTATAACTACTTGGCAAATAACTGTTTTTAACTTAACTTTATAGAAAAGTTAATAAGATAAGTAATTATGCGTTTTGAGGAATTTCAGACGCTGCAGTTTCTTTAAATGTAAATGCTACATTTCCTAAATTGGGAGCAGCACTGTTTCAAGCGCCTCCAGAAACAATGATTTTATTCAAACCTCTAGACAATTGCAAGCTAGCTGATCCATTGTTTTCTTTTTGATTTTCATTAAATGATTTTACTTTATTAGATCAGTCGCCTTGACCAGAATTTAAATTAACAAATTTAGCCTTTTTACCAGATTCAGAGGCGTTATAGTTATCTTTTCAAAAAATTAAGTTTCTGTTTTCTCCTGAATTGTATATACCGCTAATTTCATACGAACCATCTCTCGGAGCATTTACATAAAAAGTATAGTATTTGACATTAGATCCATCTGTTTGTTCGTTTCCACTAGCTCTATCACCCAAATAACCCAATACAAAGTATTCTTTTACCTCTACTTGATTTTCATTTCCATCTGAATCTAATTTAGAATTCATCTTTTTAATAAATGTACTGTTTGTAACACCATAACCTTTATTAGCTAATCCATATCCCTTAAGGAAATTTACAGTAATTTTGTTAGGTTCTTCTTTGGAAGTTTCGTTACCGAAAATATCATTATAAACAGCATCATATGTAGTATCTGTAGTAGCTATATACATATTCCCGATCATCGGCGCATCTTTATTAGCTTCTGTAATAAATGTTATTTTATTTTTACCAAAATTTAAATTAGTTAAATTAACTTTAGCTACTTCAATTGAATTTACTTTAGCTTTAGAAACATCTATATCATTCACTTGATCATTGTCATTTAATTTATATTTCAACGAAAGTTTAGTAGCTACATTACCTTCTAATTCACTGTTTTTTCTAGCTTTGTAAGGAAAGTACAATGTAGCAGATTCGCCATAATAATCAAATTCAATACTATAACTAGCTTGAGTTTTCATTTGCGAATCAGAAGAAGTCTCAGTATCTAAACTATAGATCCATTGAACGTTTGTTAATTCAATACTTTTTTGTTTATTTTCACCTTCTATCAATCTGTGAGCTGTTTTTCATTGATATGATGAGTTGTTGTTGTCGAAATCAGCTGAGAAACTGACTAATTTCTGATTTCCAGATTGTTCTTTTTATATTTGAAATCACCTTCAAATTTACCGTCAGAAACTTTGAATAATTTGAAGCTAGCATATGAATCTACGATATCTTTTTTAGTTTTTATGCCCTCAACTAAACCACTCAGCCCGTCTTTGGTTGAATCAATTGTTTGTTTGCTTAAATCTTGTGTTTGAACGCCGGAATCAATAATTGTTTTAGCTGCTGTATATTTCTTGTTTAAATCAGTTTTAATAGCAGAATATATAGGATTATCACCAATAGACGTTAAACTCGCATTTAAATCTATAGTTTTTAAATTAGTTTTTAATTCATTATAAGCATCAACTAATTCCTTATGTTCTTTATCAAAAGTAGTTTTATCAGTTTTAGCTTTGTTAATAGCAGTTTCTAAGGTTGTTTTTGCGCTAGTTAATTCTTCTTTACTAGCATTTGTTTTGTCACTAACTGACTTAGCAGCTTCATAAGCTTTAGTTAATTCAGATTTAATCATTGAATAATCTGAATATAAGGCAAGATTTGTGTCTTTTGTACCAATAACTGTGTCTAATTGATTTTTAACTTCAGTATTATCAGGTGTTGTTGTACCTGTTCCAGATCCTGAATTATTTCCAGGTTGCATAGTTTCACCTGAACCTGATCCATTTCCAGGTTGCATTGGGTTTGTTGGTTTTGGCGCAACAGTCGCAGGTTGTTTACAAGATGTAACAACTAATGCGGTAGTTGCTAAAAACCCTAATGAAAAAGAAAGTTGTAATAATTTCTTAGTTTTTTGTTTCATTTTTGTTTTGAACAATTAATAAAATAATAAATCGAGCACATTATCCGTCCAAAACCGGCAAAATGACCTCAAAACTGATAGAAGCTTCTTCTTCTTCTTCTTCTTCTTCTTCTTCTTCTAGAAATAAAGGGTTTTGGTTAAATTCAAGTAATATAACATACATAAAATAAAAAGTGTAGCAAGATTAATTGCTGCACATTTATGATCTTTATTTTATTTAACTAATAACTGTTCTTTATATAAAACTAACTTGATTTCTAATAACTTTTTATAACTACTTGGCAAATAACTGTTTTTAACTTAACTTTATAGAAAAGTTAATAAGATAAGTAATTATGCGTTTTGAGGAATTTCAGACGCTGCAGTTTCTTTAAATGTAAATGCTACATTTCCTAAATTGGGAGCAGCACTGTTTCAAGCGCCTCCAGAAACAATGATTTTATTCAAACCTCTAGACAATTGCAAGCTAGCTGATCCATTGTTTTCTTTTTGATTTTCATTAAATGATTTTACTTTATTAGATCAGTCGCCTTGACCAGAATTTAAATTAACAAATTTAGCCTTTTTACCAGATTCAGAGGCGTTATAGTTATCTTTTCAAAAAATTAAGTTTCTGTTTTCTCCTGAATTGTATATACCGCTAATTTCATACGAACCATCTCTCGGAGCATTTACATAAAAAGTATAGTATTTGACATTAGATCCATCTGTTTGTTCGTTTCCACTAGCTCTATCACCCAAATAACCCAATACAAAGTATTCTTTTACCTCTACTTGATTTTCATTTCCATCTGAATCTAATTTAGAATTCATCTTTTTAATAAATGTACTGTTTGTAACACCATAACCTTTATTAGCTAATCCATATCCCTTAAGGAAATTTACAGTAATTTTGTTAGGTTCTTCTTTGGAAGTTTCGTTACCGAAAATATCATTATAAACAGCATCATATGTAGTATCTGTAGTAGCTATATACATATTCCCGATCATCGGCGCATCTTTATTAGCTTCTGTAATAAATGTTATTTTATTTTTACCAAAATTTAAATTAGTTAAATTAACTTTAGCTACTTCAATTGAATTTACTTTAGCTTTAGAAACATCTATATCATTCACTTGATCATTGTCATTTAATTTATATTTCAACGAAAGTTTAGTAGCTACATTACCTTCTAATTCACTGTTTTTTCTAGCTTTGTAAGGAAAGTACAATGTAGCAGATTCGCCATAATAATCAAATTCAATACTATAACTAGCTTGAGTTTTCATTTGCGAATCAGAAGAAGTCTCAGTATCTAAACTATAGATCCATTGAACGTTTGTTAATTCAATACTTTTTTGTTTATTTTCACCTTCTATCAATCTGTGAGCTGTTTTTCATTGATATGATGAGTTGTTGTTGTCGAAATCAGCTGAGAAACTGACTAATTTCTGATTTCCAGATTGTTCTTTTTTATATTTGAAATCACCTTCAAATTTACCGTCAGAAACTTTGAATAATTTGAAGCTAGCATATGAATCTACGATATCTTTTTTAGTTTTTATGCCCTCAACTAAACCACTCAGCCCGTCTTTGGTTGAATCAATTGTTTGTTTGCTTAAATCTTGTGTTTGAACGCCGGAATCAATAATTGTTTTAGCTGCTGTATATTTCTTGTTTAAATCAGTTTTAATAGCAGAATATATAGGATTATCACCAATAGACGTTAAACTCGCATTTAAATCTATAGTTTTTAAATTAGTTTTTAATTCATTATAAGCATCAACTAATTCCTTATGTTCTTTATCAAAAGTAGTTTTATCAGTTTTAGCTTTGTTAATAGCAGTTTCTAAGGTTGTTTTTGCGCTAGTTAATTCTTCTTTACTAGCATTTGTTTTGTCACTAACTGACTTAGCAGCTTCATAAGCTTTAGTTAATTCAGATTTAATCATTGAATAATCTGAATATAAGGCAAGATTTGTGTCTTTTGTACCAATAACTGTGTCTAATTGATTTTTAACTTCAGTATTATCAGGTGTTGTTGTACCTGTTCCAGATCCTGAATTATTTCCAGGTTGCATAGTTTCACCTGAACCTGATCCATTTCCAGGTTGCATTGGGTTTGTTGGTTTTGGCGCAACAGTCGCAGGTTGTTTACAAGATGTAACAACTAATGCGGTAGTTGCTAAAAACCCTAATGAAAAAGAAAGTTGTAATAATTTCTTAGTTTTTTGTTTCATTTTTGTTTTGAACAATTAATAAAATAATAAATCGAGCACATTATCCGTCCAAAACCAACAAAATGACCTTAAAACTGGTAGAAGCTTCTTCTTCTTCTTCTTCTTCTTCTTCTTCTAGAAACAAAGGGTTTTAGCTAAATTCGATTGTTTGATATTTAGTAAAATTAAACTATTACTAAATTAAACATAAATTAAAATTAGTTTTCAACTTCGATTTTGTTATCTGAGTTATATCTATTTTTATGTCAATATTAATTTGTTAAAATTTATCAAACATCTATAAACATTTTTACTAGTGATTATCAGTTTTTTTGGATACAAACATATTTTTATCCAAAAATTTATCAATTTTTTCACTTAAAAAATAATAAATTACTCAATGTTTTTATATAAAAATATTAACCTTTTATCCATTTTTGTCAAAACTTTTTTAAACTTTTTTCGTTTATTATCAATATAATCTATTTTTTTACATTTTATTATTTTCATTTTATCTAAAATCAATCTAGATTTTTTTGATATCTTTGTATCTTTATTTTGTTCAATGTATTCGAATATTATCAGTAAATATTGTTGGTATTTTCAAAAGATTATCTATTATAATTATGTTTTTTTATAGATTTCTTATCATTTTTTAATTAGTTCAAATAAAAAAATGTGTAGCATTTTGCTACACATTTATGATTTTTATTTTATTTAACTAATGACTGTTCTTTATATAAAACTAACTTGTTTTCTAATAACTTTTTAAAATAATTAACTTAGCAATATTTTTACTTAATTTTATTTACTGATGATTAGCCATTTCAGTATTTGCAGGCGGATTTTGTTCATGCAGAGTAAACGTTACATTCACTAGATTAGGAGCTTGTTGATTACCTGTTAAGCCTGAAACTATAATTTTGTTTAAACCAGCATTAAGATTTAAACTTGTAGCAGTCATATTATTAAATTTGTTAGTTGAATTAAACGATTTAAATTTTTTTTCACTTCATTCACCAAATTTTAAATCTTTAAACTTAGCAAATGAATTACTCATGTTGTTATTAAATGTATCAACTCAGAATGTTAACCCTACATTCGAACCAGAGTTATATATTCCACTAATATCATATACCCCTGCTTTCGGAGCATTTACATAAAATGTATAATATTTTTCGTTTCCAGAATGCTCAGAATTAACTGGATTACTAAGTCCTAAATAACCCAATAAATAGTAATCGTTATTTTCTCCCTGACCATTTAATTTCCCAGTTAATTTAGAAAAATCAGTACTTGCATCATTACCATTATCCATCACTCCTATACCTTTATTGGCTAAACCATAACCTTTAACTAAATTAACAGTTATTTTATTAAGGTTATCAGTTGCATATTCATTTCCAAAAATATCATTATAAACAACATTAGGGTCTTTATCAGCATTCGTAATATAGAAATTACCAATCATTGGAGCAGATTTACCTTCTTCGGTAGTGAATGAAATTGTATTTTTACCAAAATTTAAATCTGTTAAATCAATTTTCGCTACAGCTATTCCGTCTACTTTAGCCATATCTAAATTAACTGCTACAGCTTCTTTATTATTTAGTTTATATTTTAAAGATAATTTGTTTTGAACATCACTAGCTTGCTCTGTTTTAGCTGCTTTATAAGGGAAATATAATTTAGCTGAACTTCCACTATAATAGTTAAAATCTAAATCGTAGCTAGCTGCTTTTTTATCATCACCCATCATTGAATTTAAATTATAAATTCATCCAACGCTTGTAACTTCTAAACTCTTAGCTTTATCTTCTTTATGAATCAATCTTCTAGCTGTTTTTCATTGATAATTGGTATTTGAATTATCAAAATCAGATGAAAAAGCAACTATACTTTGATTATCTGGAGATGTTTTATTATAAAGCGTATCACCTTTAAATGTTCCGCTATCTACTAAAATCTTTTTGTAATTAGAATATTCATCTAATGTATTTTTCTTCATATCAAGATTCGATGTTGATGTCTCGATATTATTACTTAAAGTTTCTAGATTATTAGCCACAAGCGCTGTTGCAGGTTGTAATCCAGCAGTTATTATATTAGTCGCTTCTGTATATAAACCTGTTATATAAGTTTTAATGTAATTATCTTCTGTTAATGTAGATAAAATAGAATCTTTATTTGCTACTTTATCTTTTAAAGTTTTAAATAGAGCAACTAAAGGAGCATTATCTTTATCAAATTTATCCTTACTACTAGCAGCTGTAGCTATAGCACTTTCTAAAGTTGTTTTAGCGTTAGTTAATTCATCTTTAGTAGCATCCGTTTTATCATTGACTATTTTTGCTGTCACATAAGCATTAGCTAATTTGGATTTGATCATTGAATAATCATCATACATAGCTAATTTCGTATCTTTACTATCAATCAATACTTTTAATTGATTTTTAGCTTCAGTATTATCAGGTGTTGTTGTACCTGTTCCAGTTCCTGCTCCATTACCAGGTTGCATAGTTTCACCTGAACCTGATCCATTTCCTGGTTGCATTGGGTTTGTCGGTTTTGGTGCAACAGTCGCAGGTTGTTTACAAGATGTAGCAACTAAAGCTGTAGTCGCTAAAAAACCTAATGAAAAAGAAAGTTGTAATAATTTCTTAGTTTTTTGTTTCATTTTTGTTTTGAACAATTAATAAAATAATAAATCGAAGTGATTATCCGTCCAAAATGGATGAAATGACCTCAAAACTGATAGAAGCTTCTTCTTCTTCTTCTTCTTCTTCTTCTTCTAGAAATAAAGGGTTTTGAAGAATTTTAGAATTCAACTTTAAGATAACAAAAAAAAGCTTCCTATTGCAGGAAAGCTTTTTTTGTATAGTTTAATTATTAAACTTTTTTAAGAGTTACAAATGTAATTTTAGGCATATAAGTATATTTATTAGAATCACCTAGTTTTATACCAACTATAAACATTAAATTGTTTGTTTTACTTTTAATTATATTAGTTCTTCAAGATTCGGTTTTCACTTTTCCAATGACATTACCTATTCCATCTTTGTTTTTATCATTATTTCAAATATTAGTTTCATTAATTTCACTTGAATCAGACAAACTATATCAAGATTTAAGTTTTGAATTAAAATCGATATTTTCTTTATTTAAATATTCGTTAATATTATTTCTGTAAGAACCAATAAAACTAAACACTATTGTTTTAATATGATCTTTAGTGGCTTCTGTTTGTTTAGCTTCTGCATTATTACCTTCAAAATCATCGCCAACTAATAATTTTAGATATACATTATAATCATATGCATTAGTTATAGTTCATGACTTACCGAATGAAACCTTAACAAAAGCTTTGTAACTATCAATATCTACGCCGTTATAATCAATAGAAGTAGGAGTAAATTCTCAATTTTTATCTTGAATAGTTAAGCCTAATTTATCGTTTTCTAATTTAGTGTATTTTGATGGTACTTGTATTCTTTCATTAGTTGGAGTTGATGGACCAACTTTATCATTGTTTACAGCAGTTTTTTCTACAGATATAGAGTTGTATCCAGCTATATTAGAAGAAGATGTTTTCTTACTATCACCAATTACTGTAGAAAGTTCAACCTTAATATCAGAAGGTTTTACATTTGTTAATTTGATTTTATCGAATTTAACTTCTGTTTTAGACCCTTCTTCTGAACCTTCGACTTTTTTATTAACAACAAGTTTTAATTCTTTACCTTGCACAGTTGATGAAGCTAATGTTATTTGAGGTAAGTTATTTTCTTTTTTAACAGATTCAAAAGAAAACTCGCCTTCTAAATATACATTTTCACTAACCTCTTTTGTTGATAAAATACTTTTTAATAATTGAGTAGATAATGAAGAATTATAATTTACTGATAAATTATTATCAGTAACTTTAGGTTGTTCATCAGTAGATTCAGCTCCAGAAGGGGTTTGGGGATCACTTTCAGTTCCTTCAGTTATTCGATCAGTTCTAAGCGAAGTTCTAGTTTCAACAGAACCATCATCATGAGCAACTCCAGCAGATTCCATAGCATTACCAGAATTAGCAGGTTCAGTTGCTTCATCTGTAACAGGCATGTCGCCACCAGAATCTTTCATTTCAGGAGCCACTAATTCTTCTAATGTCTTTCAGTTAGCATTACCTAAATCTAAAACTTTTATTGTTTTAGATTGATCACCTTCTGTTACCATTTCGCTAGATAATAGTTTCTCACTAATATATGTGCTTAAAGATTTAAAACCATTAATAGATATATCATTACTACTAACGGTGTCATCACCTTTGGTAAAGGTAACTTGAATTTTAATGCTATTTTCTTCAGTAGATGAAGTTTCACTATTACTAACTAACTTAACACCCAATGTTCATCCTTTTATAGAAGGAGATGATTCTTTTAATTCAATACTTACTTGTTTAGAGTTAATTTTGTTAATAAATTGATCTGCTGTTATAGTAGAACTATTTATTTCAGCTTTATTAGAATCTAAAAGCTTGATCTTTTCTAAAGTTAGTTGCTTAGCGAATGTTTCAACTTCTGCTTTAGAATTTGTAGGAGTTGTTGCACCTCCATTACCACCACTTGTTGGAGGAGTTACAGGATTTTCAGTTCCTGGGTTTTCTGGTGTTTTATTACCTCCATTATTCGGATTTTTTGGATCTGTTGGATTAGTAGGTTTTACTACCTTTTCTGTTTTACAACTCGCTGCTGATAAGGCAACAAAAGAACCAATACCT
This sequence comes from Mycoplasma bradburyae, assembly GCF_024338845.1. Classification (NCBI taxonomy): domain Bacteria; kingdom Bacillati; phylum Mycoplasmatota; class Mollicutes; order Mycoplasmatales; family Mycoplasmataceae; genus Mycoplasma; species Mycoplasma bradburyae. Next base: position 546,414 of record NZ_CP101414.1, read on the forward strand.
AATAGACTAACAAACTTTAAAATATTTTTTCTTTTCATTTAAAGTTGTTTTTTGATTAGTAAAGTTAACATTATTTAATGTCGAATTTACTAATTTTATCTATATAAATTTGAACAATATAATAAACCGATAGTATTTTGCTTTAAAAAACCAAAAAACCACCTTAAAACGAATAAGAGCTTCTTCTTCTTCTTCTTCTTCTAGAAATAAAGGGTTTTGAATAAAATTAAACCTATATATATAAAACAGAATAGTAAGAAGATTCACTTCTTGCTATTCTGTTATTAATTAAATAATATTTTTATGTTCTATCTTATGCAGAAACACCATTTCCGGTTGTTGTGTTAGTATGAGCGGCAAAATACAAGATAGTAGCAGAGTTAGGTCAATAATATCCGAATGTATCAGCCGATTTTTTATAAGCCACTCTTAAAAATACTATAAACGATGTTGCATTATTATCATTAATTTTTGTTGCAAAAACATTTCCTGACTTAACATCATTTTCTATTAATTGAACAACACCTAGCCCATTGCTAGAATTATGATCACCATGAATAGAATCATCAAACCCTAATGACATATCGTTCTTAGAGAAGAAATAATTAACATCACTAGAAGGTATAACTGTTTTTCAATCTGTGGTTTCATCATCTATTCTTCCAGGGATAATTCCAACCGCATTGCCTGGGTTATTTAACACATTAGAATCTAATGCTATCTTAGCGCCGTTTGTAGCATCATGAATTTTCTTAAAGATTAACTTAGTTCCAAAGAAATCAGTATCAGATATTGCTACTTCATCAAAAATGTATTCTGCTTTGAAAAATATATTGTTAGTTTTTCCTGGTCCTATATAAGGAAGTTTTATAGGATTAATATCAATATATTTATCTTTATTATCAACTGTTATTTTTATTTTTAAATCTTTACCATCAGCAGATAATTCATATCTTTTTCCAGCAGAACTATCATTCTTTTCGCTTTCTATTTTATTTTTATATGCTTCTATATTAGATTCAGATTTTGTATAACTACCATCATCTTTTTTAATAGAAGCACTTATTCTAACATCATCTGGCAATAAATCTTGAACAAATAATCCATCCATTAAATCAATAGTTCAATCAGCATCAGCATATTTAATAGACAGTTTGTTATTACTATCATCCTTTGATGTTAAGTAATAATTACCATGCCAATCATTATCATTACCTTTTCATAAATTAACTAACTTAGCTTTCCCTGATAAAGATAGTTTTTCAGGAACAAATTCAGGATAATCTGTTTTGATAGAATCTAGACTAGTTTTCAATGCAGATTCATTTGTCGTAATTAACTCTTTAAACTTAGCTCCTAAACCAGATACTTGTTCTTGGTGTTCAGCAGCACCATCCATACTGCCTGCATCTCTTGTTGATATTGTTGGTTGGTTGTTAGAGCTTGTTCTAACAACAGTTTGATTATTAAGTTCAGATAGTTTTTTAAAACCAACACTACCTAAATTTAGAGCTTTTTTAGAAACATCTTGACCTGATTCATCTTTAACAGTCATGCTTTTTAATAGAGCATTAGCTATAGATGTTTTTAATGTTTTAAATCCAGTAATAGCAATTTCATTGCTAGTTACTTCAACACCTTCTTTTGTAAACTTAACCTTAAATTTAACGGTACCGTTATCTATATTTGCACTATCACTAACTAACTCAACGCCCAATGTTCATCCTTCAGTTACAGTATTATTTTCTTTTAATTTAATGTTTGAAGATTTAACATCAGTAGCTTTTGTGTTATCTTTAACTATTTCAGTACCAGACGAATCTACAACCATGAAATCATTAGGCATCAATGAGTTTAAATAAGTTTCAACCGCTGCCTTATTAGTTGCGGTCATGCCATTAGAACTACCTGAATTATCTGTAGAACTACTTGAGTCACCTGTTCCAGTTGAACCATCGGAACCAGAGTTTGAATTCATATTAGAATTATCACCACTACCTGAACTTGGGTCGGTAGTAGAACCGCCACCTCCATTAACTGGATTTTTTGGGTCCGTTGGTTTAGTTGGTTTTTCAGCAACCGGTTGTTTACAACTAGCCGCAGATAAAGCAACAAAAGAACCAATACCTAATAAACTAATAAACTTTAAAATGTTTTTCTTTTTCACTTTTAAAGTTATGATTTAACAATAATCTAATTTAAAATTAGATTTTTACTAATAATCCTTATATAAATTTGAACAATTAATAAATCGAGTCCATTATCAACTAAAAAACCCAGTAATGACTCTGAAACGTATAAGAACTTCTTCTTCTTCTTCTTCTTCTTCTATAAATAAAGGCTTTTGATAAAATTCAAGTATTATATTCTTTAAAATAAAAATATGTAGCAACAGAAATTGCTACATATTAATATTTTTTTATTTAAATGTTATCTATATAAGATGATTCATAATAAAGATAACAGATATAAACTACTGGAAAAGTATTGTTACTTTTAAATTTATTTAAATAATTAATAAATTAAAACCATTAATTATCTAACTTATGAAGCAGTAACAGGGGCATCAACATGAAGTAATGTAATTGAATTAGATCATAAATAACCTCATTTTTGATCATCATTCTGATTATTCTTTATGTATGATACTCTAGAAAAAACTATAAAATTAGTAGCTTTATTATTATTTAAATTATATTTAGAATCAGTTTGTGCATTTACACCGCCACCTGGTGCATAAGTTTTATCACCTGATTTCATTATTAATTGACTAACACCATTACCGTTGATAGAGTTTTCGCTTCCTTGAATAGCATTTTCAAAACCTTTGTCATTTTGATTCCCTTTTGAAAAGTATTCATCTCAATTTGGTCATGTATTAAAATCGCTATTTTTACTCTTAACTGCTTGTATGTCTATTTCTGCTGTAGTTTTTCTCGGAATATAATTTGTTCCTAATCATATAGAAGCAACTTTTTGAGATTTTATAGCAGCATTGTTATCATTATCAAAATCTCATTTGTGTATTTTTTTAAATAGTAGCTTTGTGCCAAATATATCACCATTATAAAATCCTATTCCATCGAATGAATATTTAACTTTAAAGAGAATCTTTTCAGTATTATTAGGGATAGTATATGGAATTTTAATTGGGTTAACAACAACCGGCATTTGCATATCATTGTTATAAATTTTATCTGGATTAACAGTTAAAATACCTTTACTCTCATCAAATGAGTATTTGTTGTTATTAGTTTTTTCTGCACCATTATAACTTTTCTCTGCGTTAATTTGATTCTTGTATGCCTCTAAATTATTTTGTTCTTCGATAGTAACTGTTTGATTATCAATTTTAGAAACGAATACATTAACAGAATCAGGTAACAGGTCTTGAATAAATAATCCATCAGTTAAATCAATAGATCAATCCTTACCTTTATATCTAATTGATAATTTATTATCAATATCATCTTTAGAAGTTAGGTAATAATTACCATGTCAACCTTCATTAGCTTTTCATAAATTCACTAACTTTGCTTTACCTGATAAATATAGATTATCTGGGTTAAAATCAGGGTATGATTCTTTTATTTTATCTAATTTTGTTTTGTATTCAGATGAATCACCATGAATTAAAGTTTTGAATTCATTATTTAATCCAGATGTTTGATCTTGAGTAACTTCTGGTTGAGGTTGTGCTTGCGGGGTTCCAGACATTTCAACTAAACTGGCACGAGTTGTTGGTTGAGCTGAAGCTTCGCCTGTTGCACCTGTAGATGTCCCTACAACTCCTTGTTTATTTAAATCTACAAGAGTTTTGAATCCAGCACTACCTAAATCTAAAAGATTTTTCTTAACATCTTGACCATTAGAATCTTTAATAGTCATTTCTTTTAGTAATACTTTAGCTACAGCCGTTTGCAATGTTTTAAATCCGCTTATAGTAATTTCATTACTAGTTACTTCAACACTTTCTTTAGAGAACTTAACCTTAAATTTAAGAGTACCATTTCCTGGATTTGAACTATCACTATTACTAACTAACTCAACACCCAATGTTCATCCTTGTATAGCAGGATCAGATTCATCTTTTAATTTAATATTTGTAGGTTGAATTTGATCAACTTTAGTTTCTTCTTTAACAAGTTCTTTGTTCATAGAATCAACTAATTTAAAACTATCAGCCGTTAATCTAGAAACATAAGCCTCAACAGCTTTTTTACTATTTGTTGGTTCAGATGGAGACATATTGTTAGATCCATCTGATCCGCCACCAGGATTTGTAGTAGAAGTTCCGCCACCTGTACTAGCAGGAGTCGTAGTTGTGTTCCCTCCATTATTCGGATCGGTTGGTTTAGCAGGTTTTACAACCTTTTCTGTTTTACAACTTGTTGCTGATAAAGCAACAAAAGAACCAACACCTAATAGACTAATAAACTTTAAGATATTTTTTCTTTTCACTTAAAGTTTTTAAATTAGCAAAATCTTTTATTTTTCATTCAAACAATAGATTTTGCTAAAAATATATATATAAACCTGAATAATTAATAAATAAATCAGAGACATTTTCGGTTAAAAAACCGATAAATGACCCTGAAACATATAGAAGCTTCTTCTTCTTCTTCTTCTTCTTCTTCTTCTTCTTCTTCTAGAAATAAAGGGTTTTAACGAAATCTACATTCATACATAAATAAAAAAGTAAGAAGATTCACTTCTTACTATTCTATTAAATATATTAATTTTTTAAACACCAGCATCTGGAGCAGTAGTAGTTGCAGCGTTAGGCGCAGCAAAATACAAGATAGTAACAGAGTTGGGTCAATAATAACCGAATGTGTCAGCTGACTTTTTATAAGCTACTCTTGAAAAAACTATAAATGTTGTAGCTTTATTGGTATTAATTTTTGTAACATTAACTCCATTAGATGTAGTTTCATTTTCTGTTAATTGAACAACACCTTGCCCTTCTTTTGAATTAGCCTCTCCATGTATAGAGTCAATAAATTCATTAGAAGAGTCATTTTTTGAGAAGAAATACTCTCTATCAGTTTGATATACAACAGTTTTTCAATCAGCAATATTATCTCCATCCATTCTTCCAGTAATAGCACCAACACGATTACCATCTCCATTTAATACTTCAGAATCTAATACTTCTTTAGCGCCATTTACGGTATTATGAATCTTCTTAAAAATTAATTTAGTTCCAAAAAAATCTGTATCAGATATTGCTACATTATCAAATATGTATTCAGATTTAAATAAAATCTTATCAGTATTCATTGGTGCTATATAAGGAAGTTTTATAGGATCAACATCAACAAATTTATCTTTTCCTTCAATTGTTATTTTTATTCTTAAATCATCTTTATCATCTAAAGAATATCTTTCGTTTTGAGAATTCGTAGAAGATATTTTTTCTTTATATTTAGCAATATTAGAAGTTGATTTTTTTATTTCTTCTCCTTCTTTAATAGAAGCGCTTATTCTAACATCATCCGGTAATAAATTTTGAATAACAAAACCAGGAATTTCTAAAGATCAATCAGCATTATCTTTTAATTTTAAGGTTAACTTTTTATCTCCTTCTTCTTTAGAAACTAAATAATAATTACCTTTCCAATCACTATCTTTTTTAAATAAAGAAACTAACTTAGCTTGGCCTGTAAGATAAAGTTTATTAACATCAAATTCTGGGTATAACTGTTTAACATTATCAAACCCCATCTTAAATGGCGAGTCATCCTTTGTTATTAAAGTTTTGAATTCAGCTCCTAATACAGTTGTTTGTTCTTGATTAGTTGTAGAAGCTGGAGGATTAGAAGCTTCTAGAGCAGCACTAGCTTCTTCTCTTAGACTAGTTCTTCCCATTGTTCCAGGAGTACTAGGAGCAGCTGCTTCAGCAGGTTGATTTTCTGTTACAATAACAACATTTGAATTTAGTTTACTAAGAGTTTTAAATTCAGCATCACCTAAATCCAAAACATCTTTATTAACCATCATTCCATCTTCACCTTTAACAGATTGTTGTTTAAATAAAACAGATGCTACTGCAGTAGCTAATGTTTGAAATCCGTTTAAAGTAATATCTTTACTAGTAAGTTTTTCACCATCTTTAGTAAGAGTAACATTAATTTTAATAGTTCCATCTTGTTTATTCTTACCATTACTAACTAGATTGACACCATAAGTTCATCCTTTAGGTAATAAAGTATTGTCTTTTAATTTAATTGAATCTTTATTTACCTCAAATGATTCAACATTTATACCTTTTCTATCATTAACTACATTATTATCTTTATAAACTTCTAATTTATCACTAGTTAATGAATTTAAGAATGATGTAGCTTGTTCTTTAGCAACAACATTGTTGTTGCTATTCATTCCGGTGTTGTTATTACTACCTGGCCCAGTTGAAGGTGTATTTGCATCAGTTGTACCTGATGAATTTTCTGAAGAACCTCCAGATGAACTACCTCCACCTGTTTCTGGCGCAGGATTTGGTTTCATAGGTTTTGGATTTACAACCTTTTCTGTTTTACAACTTGTTGCTGATAAAGCAACAAAAGAACCAACACCTAATAGACTAATAAACTTTAAGATATTTTTTCTTTTCACTTAAAGTTTTTAATTAGCAAAATCTTTTTTAATTAATTCAAACAATAGATTTTGCTAAAAATCTATATAAACCTGAATAATTAATAAATAAATCAGGGATATTTTCGGCTAAAAAACCGAGAAACGACCCTGAAACAAATAAGACCTTCTTCTTCTTCTTCTTCTAGAAATAAAGTGTTTTAACTAAATTTAAAAAATATTTCCTAAAGAATAAAAACTTATTATATTAAAAATATAATAAACTAAATAACTTTAAATTATTCTTGAGATTCTTCGCTATCTATTAAATCATCATCTTGATTATGATCATTTCCATTGATTGGTCTATCTTCATTAACATCAACTTCATACTTAAAAGCAGCAAATGTTAAACTAGAATAAAAGACAATGATTCTGAATTGTTCTTAACTCTATGTATAACATTACCTATAGTTTCTAAATTGTCATCATTGTTTCTAATTTTATTTAGAAAATTACTATTAGATAAAATATATCAAGATTTTAGTTCATTACTAATAACAGCTAAGTCATTAGTATAGAATCTATCAATATTGTTTCTATACACATTTACTCTTGAGACTACTTCAGATTCAATGTTGTTATCTCTAGACTTAATTCTACTAGATTCTATATTTTCATCGTTATCTTCTGATCTAATTCTTTTTAGATAAACATTGTAAATCATAAGCATTAGTTATAGTTCATGATTTATTAAAAGCTACTTGAACTACAACTTTGTATTCATCTAGATTTTTAGTTCCGTCGTATCTGATGAAAGACAGATTAAACTTCCATCAGAATCTATTGATAACTAACCCTAGTTTTTTTATCTTGATAACTAGTATATTTTGCAGAACTTTAATTCTTCCTTGTTCGTATCAAGAACCAACCTTGACATCAGTAGGTGTTTTATCTGATATCTCTTTATAATCTTGAACACTATTAACAGATTTATGATTCTTATCTAAGAATACTTGAATCTTAAGATCTGTTGGTTTAAGATTTTTTAATCTAATCTTTGGAATTCAAGATTGATAGATCTAATTTGATAAGAACTATCAATCTTCATAATACCTACTAATTTAAGTTTTTGTTTATTATTAGAAGTTAAATTAACTAGTAGCGATCAATCGCTGTCTTTAGTGATGGAATCAAACTTAAGATCTTCTTCTAAATGAAGTTTTAATTTATCTATTAAACCAGATTGTTTTAGTTTTCCTTTTAATAGTTTAGTTGATAGTATGAATTAAATAATCTAGGTTGATAATTCTTCTAAATTCTTTCACTCAGGATCACCTAAATCTAAAATTTTAATAGTGGTTTTATTATCATGATCATTAATTGATTGTTCTGATAATAAAACAGACTTAATTGTGTTAGTATATCTTTTAAACTCGTTGATGGTTGCAGGTTTACTATAGACTTTTTCATCCCCTTTAGTAAAGACAACTCTTAATTGAAGATTACCACATTCATTATTTTTAGATTTGCTATTATCAGTTATTTCAATAGTAGTTGATCATTCACAAATTACAAAGTTGTCTTTTTTTAATTTAATGTTTGAAATATCTACTTCGTTAGATTTAATCTTATTAATATCAATAGAATAATCATAACCATCTACAAATATAAAGTTATCAGCTGATAAACTAGAAGCGTATTTTTTTCAATTACTCTTTTTGAGTTTAGAACAGCTGGTGATATTTGCAAATCATCATTAGCAGATATATCAGTTTCTATATTTAATTTAAATTTATAGTTTGTTGTATTAAACTACAACTAAAACCAACTATACTTAGGAATGATCTTAAAGATAAAAACGATCCAAATATTAATATATTTCTTCTTTTATTAATCACAGTTTATAAGTCAAGTAGATATAAATAAATTATTATGCAGTTAATAAATTTGCTATATTGTTTATTTAATTCATAGGATTTTTGCAATAAATCCAATACAAATTAATTGTAATGGTGGAACAAAAAACAAGAAGTATTTAGCATTACGCCATTACTTCTTGTTTATCTATAATTTTAATAATTCTTATTGTTTCTTAAATATCTTTTTAAAAATAATAATTACTTAATTATTAATAAATAGATTAAGAAACAGCTCTAGAAGATGCTGCTGTTGCTCCAGAAGTTCCAGATGCAGCAGGAGTTGCAGGAGCTGGCGATGCTGCAGGAGCTTGTTGATATTTAAATGTAACAAATGTTATTTTAGGTAAATAGGTAAATTTTTCACCATCAAGTTTAATAGCAGCCATTATCATTACATTGTTATTTTGATTATGTTCAAATGTTGATTTTCAGCTGTTATCTGCATTATTAGGACCACGTTTAGCCTTATCTAATGAGTTACCATCATTTTCTTGATTTTTATCATTAACTCAAACTGTATCAACTTCAGTAGAATTAGATAAACTATATCAAGATTTTAATGTATCTCCAAATTGATTTTCGTCCGCTGTTAAAAATTCATTTATTTTATTTCTAAAAGGATTTACTCTAGAAAAAACTTCTGATTTGATGTAATCTAATCTAGATGCTTGAATGCTAGTTTGTTCATCACCCTCATAATCATCTTTAATTAATTTCTTCAAATATAGTTTATAAGTATATGCATTTGTTGTAGTTCATGATTTTCCAAATGCTATATTAACTAATACTTTATAATATTCTATATTTTTAGTTCCATCATACACTATAGAGGTTGGTGTGAATTCTCAAACTTTTTCTTTAATTTTTAAAACTAATTTGTCATCTTTTAATTTTGTGTATTTACCAGGTACAGTTATTTTAATATCCGAATCAGTACCAACAATACCTAAATCTTTACCTGTTTCTGAAACTTGACCAGCATTGCTATAATCCTCAAAATTATTTTGAGATCTAACATCGCCATTAAATACTTGAACTTTGATATCAGATGGAGCTACATTTTTTAAGATAATTTTATCGAAATCAATGCTAATATTTTTAACTACATCGCTACCTTTATCTGAAGCTGTACCAACAATTTTAAGTTTTTTACCTTCTTGTGTTTTAAACACTAATTTAGGTGATTCATTATCTTTAGTAACCGATTCAAAAATTAAACTACCTTCTATCGATAAAGATGGTTTGTATTCACTAATACTTTCAACTTTTTTCTTCAGAAGTTTTGTAGATAACTCAGATTTAGCTTCTATTGTTGAAGCATTATCAGTTTGAGTTTCAGAAGCAGTACTACCAGTATCCATTTCATCAGTAGATACTAATTTTAATGAAGACATAGCTGCTGCGGGTTGTGATTGAGATTCTGAACCTTGATTTTCACCAGCCTCAGTTTCTGGAACAGTTTCAGCTTTAGGTGATAGTAAATCCTCTAACGTATCTCAATTAGCATCACCTAAATCTAAAACTTTAGCAACTTTGTTAGTTGTTTCAGGACCACTAACAGTTTCATCTTTTAATAATAGCGAAGCTATAGTAGTAGATAAAGTTTTGAAACCACTTAAAGTTATAGGATCACTAGCTACAAGATCACTACCTTTAGTGAATTCAGCTTTGATTTGAATATTATCTTTATCCTCACTAGAACTAATATTATTACTAACTAACTTAACTCCCAATTGTCATCCTTCAATAGCTGGACTAGTGTTTTTTAACATTATTTTAGTTAAATCGATTTCACTAGTTTTAACTTTGTTAAAAGGTTGTTCATTTCCATCAGCATTAACTAATTTAAAACTTTCAGGACTTAAAGTTTTCACGAATTTTTCAACTTCTGCTTTTGAATTTGCAGGAGTAGTAGGAGTAGTTGTTCCTCCGTTACCACCACCATTTGTTGGAGGGGTTACAGGATTTTCAGTTCCTGGGTTTTCTGGTGTTTTATTACCACCATTATTCGGATTTTTTGGATCTGTTGGATTAGTAGGTTTTACTACCTTTTCTGTTTTACAACTCGCTGCTGATAAAGCAACAAAAGAACCAACACCTAATAGACTAATAAACTTTAAGATATTTTTTCTTTTCACCTTAAAGTTCTGTTTAACAAAATCCTCTTAACTAAACGATAGATTTTGCTAAAAATCTATATAAACCTGAATAATTAATAAATAAATCAGGATCATTTTCGATTAAAAAACCGTAAAATGACCCTGAAACATATAGGAGCTTCTTCTTCTTCTTCTTCTTCTTCTTCTTCTTCTTCTTCTAGAAATAAAGGGTTTTGGCTAAATCTAAAAAACTATATCTTAGAAAGGAATAACTTATTTATCTAATAATATACACTAAATAAATTATAGGTTTAATATACACTAAATAAATTATAGGTTTTATTTAAAGGTTTATTACTTTCTATATATTATTACATTGATTATTTTATTTTTATTATATCCAGTTTATTGTTATGTATATTCTTCAAAGAAGATTGCTTAGCATAAAATAATGCTTATAGTATACCAATAAGATAATAATTAAAAAACAAGAAGTATTTAGCTTAATGCTATTACTTCTTGTTTATCTATAATTTTATAATCGTTATTGTTTCTTAAATATCCTTTTAGGATTAACAATGAGTTATTTATTAAATAAATAGATTAAGCGCTTCTTCCCGAAGAAGATGTTGTTTCAGAGGTTGATGTTGCTGCAGGAGCTGCTTGATATTTAAATGTAACGAATGTTATTTTAGGGAAAAATACATATTTGTTATCATCACTTAATTTAATTCCTGCTATAAACATAAAGTTGTTATTTTGATTGCTAACTAAATTTGATCTTCAACCTTTTTCTGATTCATTGTTTTTAGTTACATCTATATTTTTAGATATAATATTACCTTTACCTGTTTGATTATTATCATTAACCCACTTACTGGCATTATTATCACTAGATAAACTGTATCATGAAGTTAGATTGTCAGCAAAACCTGGATTAGGATCTAAAAATTTATTAACGTTGTTTCTCCACATATTTATACGACTAAATACTTCAGGCTTAATATAAGATAATTTTGCTTTGTTAGCACTTTCCGTTCCATTACCTTCATAATCATCAGAAAACATTTTCTTTAAATAAACATTGTAGTCATAAACATTTGTAGTAGTCCATGTTTTACCGAAAGATACTTTAACTAAAGCCTTATAATTTTCTATTTTATCTTGACCATTATAATAAATAGATGTCGGAATAAATTCTCAATTTTTTTGTTGAATTTGTAAACCTAGTTTATCTTCATCATTCTTTGTGTATTTACTTGCAACAGTTATAGTTCTAGTATTAGCATTATTATCAACAGTACCTACGGTACCGACCACTTCACCGGAATTAGCTACTAAACTAGCATCGCTATAATCTTTGAAATTATTTTGAGATATTGTGTTATCGTTAAACACATCTACTTTAATATTTGATGGAATAACTTTTCTTAACACTATTTTATCAAAATCAAAACTAATATTCTTAATTACTTCAGAATCATTTTCAGATGCAGTACCAACAATTTTAAGTTTTTTACCTTCTTGCGCTTTAAACACTAATTTAGGAGATTCACCATCTTTAGATACTGATTCAAAAATTAAATTACCTTTAATTGATAATTCAGGATTTTTAATTTCATCAATAGCATCTACTTTAGTCTTTAATAGCATAGTAGATAACTTAGAATTATCACCAATACTTGAACTATTATCTGATTCTGTAATTGCAGAATTTTCTTTAGTTGAACTTTCTCCAGAAGCTTGATCACTAGTTGAAGGTGAATCCACTAATTTAATTGAAGAACTTGTGCCAACTTCAGAAGGTTCTGATTCAGTTGTAGTTTCTGGATGTGTCGCTTCCGAACTTCCGCTAGTTGCAGATTGATTATCTACAGCAACTATTAAATCCTCTAACGTATCTCAATTAGCATCACCTAAATCTAAAACTTTAGCAACTGTACTTGTTCCATCAGAGCCACTAACAGTTTCATCTTTTAATAATAGCGAAGCTATAGTAGTAGATAAAGTTTTGAAACCACTTAATGTTATAGCTTGACTTTCTACTACATCACTACCTTTAGTGAATTCAGCTTTGATTTGAATATTATCTTTATCCTCACTAGAACTAATATTATTACTAACTAACTTAACTCCCAATTGTCATCCTTCAATAGCTGGACTAGTGTTTTTTAATTTAAAGTTTTCAACTTTAACTTTACTAGCTTCAATTTCATTTAAAGGTTGTTCATTTCCGTCATCTTTAACTAATTTAAAACTTTCAGGACTTAAAGTTTTCACGAATTTTTCAACTTCTGCTTTTGAATTTGCAGGAGTAGTAGGAGTAGTTGTTCCTCCGTTACCACCACCATTTGTTGGAGGGGTTACAGGATTTTCAGTTCCCGGGTTTTCTGGTGTTTTATTACCGCCATTATTCGGATTTTTTGGATCTGTTGGATTAGTAGGTTTTACTACCTTTTCTGTTTTACAACTCGCTGCAGATAACACAACAAAAGAACCAACACCTAATAGACTAATAAACTTTAAGATATTTTTTCTTTTCACCTTAAAGTTCTGTTTAACAAAATCCTCTTAACTAAACGATAGATTTTGCTAAAAATCTATATAAACCTGAATAATTAATAAATAAATCAAGGACATTTTCGGTTAAAAAACCGAGAAATGACCCTGAAACATATAGAAGCTTCTTCTTCTTCTTCTTCTTCTTCTTCTTCTTCTTCTTCTAGAAATAAAGGGTTTTGGTTAAATTCAATAATTAATAAAATATGAACTTTAATATATACCTATTTATTGTTTTAAGAATTTATGATTATTAATTTGTTCTATTAGCAAAATACAAGATAGTAACAGAATTTGGTCAGTAATAACCGAATGTAGTAGCTGACTTTTTATAAGCCACTCTTGAAAAGATTATAAATGTCGTAGGATTATTATTGTTAATTTTAGTAACATTAATATTTCCAGACATAATATTATTTTCTATCAATTGAACAACCCCATCACCGTTACTACTATTATTGGCTCCATAAATTAAGTCATTAAATTCATTAGAATTATCATTCTTTGAAAAGAAATAATTAGCATCATTTGAAGATAGTACTGATTTTCAATCAGTAACACTGTCACCCATTCTTCCTGGAATGCTCCCTAAGCCATTTCCTGAATTATTTACAACAGATGAATCTAATGCTTTTTTAGATCCAAAATCAATATTATGAATTTTCTTGAAAATTAATTTGGTACCAAAATATTTATCATCAAATATTTCTTTACCATCAAAAATGTATTTTGATTTAAAAAATATCTTATCAACCTTACCTTCGCCTATATAAGGTAATTTAATCGGATCAACATTTACTATTTTATCTATAGAAGAATTGTTTGCATTTACGCTGACTTTAAATTTTAAATTATTATTACTATCTAAAGAATATCTTGTACTTTCAGAACCTTCAGATTTTATTTTTTCTTTGTATTCATCAATGTTAGATGAAGAATTTTCCATTCTATCACCATCTTTAATATAGGCACTTATTTTTATATCATCTGGTAATAAATCTTTAAGAACTATTCCGTCATCTAATATTATTGACCAATTCGGATTATCTTCGTATTTTATTGATAATTTATTATTTTCATCTTTAGATGTTAAATAATAGCTAGCCTGTGATTGGTTTTGTTCAGAATCAATAATTGACACTAGCTTAGCTTCACCTGATAAATATAATTTTTCTGGATCAAACTCACTAAAATTAGTTTTTAAGCTATTTAACTCATTTTTTATTTCTGACTCATTATTTGTTATTAAACTTTTAAATTTTATAGCTAATTCTGATGTTTTTGATACATTCGGTTCATTAACATCATCAGTTGTTCTTAATGATCGTTCTAAACTAGATGTTGTTATGGTTATTTGTTTATTTAACTCTGATAATTTTTTAAATTCAGCACTTCCTAAATCTAAAACAGTTTTGTTTAGAATGTTATTTTTAGAATCTTTAACCGATATTGTTTTTAATAATATAGATGTGATAGAAGATTTTAGAGTTTTAAATCCAGAGATCGTAATTTCATCACTAATAATATGATCATCATTCCTAGAAAACTTAGCTTTAAATTTAATAATGCCATTATCAACATTTGAGCTATCATTTTTATCGATTATCTCAACACTAAAAGTTCAGTCAGAAATTACAGGATCAGATTCGTTTTTTAGCTTAATATTATTTGATTTAAGTTCATTAGATTTTATAGAACCTTTATTTAAATCATTGTTTGTATCATCAACTAGTTTAAAACTATCTGGAACCAACATTCTTGCATAAGCTTCAACAGCTTCCTTGTTGTTTATCTTATCAGAAGGAGTAGTTTTATTGTTTTGTTTGTCGGGATTTTGAGGATCAAGCAATTCAACAGATTGTTTTTCCACTAGTTGCTTACAACTTGCAACTGATAAAATAGCAAAAGAACTAGCACCTAATAAGCTAATAAAGTTTAAAAATTTTTTCACTCTCATTTTTAATTAATCAAGTTTATAAGAAAAATTTAGGTTTTTTATAAACTCATACATAATTGAAGTTTATATCTATATTATTTGCAATAAAATAATGATAAATAGTAAAAATGTTGTCGATAATTTATTGTAAATTATCTTCTAAATAATTAGACATTACTTTTTGCAAATTAAGAATAAGAATTATAATCCGAATTAATATTTTCACATAAATAAATACTATTAAATTTAATTTCATTAAATATCTTTTAAAAATCGTATTTTACAAAGAAAGTGTATCTTTTATCTTAAATAAGATAACAAAAATAATAATGATATATTTAGAAATTGCAAATATTAAAAATTATTATGCATTTCCTTATTTGTATTACTTTATTCTATATCTTAATAAAAAACGATTAAATTAATTCTTAATATAAAAAACAAGGATTTTCTCCTTGTTTTTTAATAGAAATTTTATAAATATTTTTCTTCAATAGTAATAAGTGTTAAACATGAAATAACATTATCATTAATCATATTTAAAATTACTACTAATTTAGAGATGAATACATCATCATTATCTGATCTTATAAAGATTAGATAATTATGGTTGTGCTGGAGCTTGGATATGTAGCAATGTTATAGAACTATCTCATAAGTAACTATAAGCATTTTCATCCATCCCTGATTTGTAAGCTATTCTTGGAAAAATAATATAATTTGTTGCTCTATTGGCGATTATATTATATTGAAGATCTTTTAGTGTTTTACCATTAGCAATTATTGATTTTTTCCCTTCTTTTTGAATTAATTGCGATACTCCCGCTCCAGATATAGAATTATCTTCACCACTTATTGAATCTACAAAACCCATATCATTATTTTGACCTTTTCAAAAATAATCATCTCAATTTTGTCATGTATTGAAATTAGAATCTTTTCGTTTTACAGAGTCAATATCAACATTAGCGGTTTTAGTTCCTGGTATGTAATTTGTTCCAAATCAAATTGAAGCTATTTTATTAGAACCTACTGGATTTGTATCATTATTGCCATAATCTCAATTATGAATTTTTTTAAATAATAATTTAGTTCCAAAAACATCTCCATTAAACATACCAGTACCATCAAAAATATATTTAGCTTTGAAAAGAATTTCGTTAGCTTTTGAAGGATCTACATAAGGTATTTTAATTGGATTAACGATAACAGAAGCAACTTTTGGATTTTCATTTACAATCTTATCTGGTTTCACTTTTAACACATCACCATCTAACGAATACTTACTATTTGACTCGCTTGATACTAATTGTTTGTAAGGCGTTGAATTTTCTTGGTTATTAAATTCTTCATCAGATGCATAAGTATTAGTAGGGGTTTTAGAAACTAGTATTTTAACAGAATCAGGTAACAAGTCTTGAATAAATAAACCGTCAGTTAAATCAATAGATCAACTCTTGCCTTTATATTTAATTGATAACTTATTATCATTACCATCTTTAGATATTAGGTAGTAATTACCATGTCAGTCATTGGCTTTTCATAAATTTACCAATTTTGCTTGACCTGATAAATAAAGATTATCTGGGTTGAAATCAGAATATGCTTCTTTGATTTTATCCAATTTTGTCTTGTATTCAGAAGATTCACCATGAATTAATGTTTTAAATTTATCATTTAATCCTGATGTTTGATCTTGATTAACTTCTGGTTGAGGTTGTACTTCTGGAGTTCCAGTCATTTCAACAATACTAGCACGAGCTGCTGGTTGAGCTGAAGCTTCACCTGTTCCACCTGCAGATGTTCTTACAATTCCTTGTTTATTTAAATCTACAAGAGTTTTAAATTCTGCGCTACCTAAATCTAAAAGGTTTTTCTTAACATCTTGACCATTAGAATCTTTAACAGTCATCTCTTTTAACAACGCTTTGGCTACAGCAGTTTGTAATGTCTTAAATCCAGATATAGTAATTTCATTACTAGTTACTTCATCACTTTCTTTAGTAAATTTAATCTTAAATTTAACAGAGTCATTTTCTGGATTTGTACTATCACTATTACTAACTAACTCAACACCCAATGTTCATCCTTCAGTTGCGGGATTATTTTCTTTTAATTTAATATTTTCCTTAGTTACTTCACTAGCTTTTATGCTATCTTTAGTTATTTCAGCATTACTAGAATTTACCAGTTTAAAACTATCTGGCATTAATGTTTTTACATAAGCCTCAACTGCTTTTTTACTATTTGTTGGTTCAGATGGAGTCATATTGTTAGATCCATCAGATCCGCCACTAGGATTTGAAGTGGTAGCTCCACCGCCACCTGTTGTAGGAGGAGTCGTAGTTGTGCCACCTCCGTTATTCGGATTTTTCGGTTCAGTTGGTTTAGTAGGTTTTTCAGTAACCGGTTGTTTACAGCTAGCTGCAGATAAAGCAACAAAAGAACCAACACCTAATAGACTAATAAACTTTAAGATATTTTTTCTTTTCACTTAAAGTTTGTAATTAGCAAAATCTTTTTTGTTAATTAATTCAAATAATAGATTTTGCTAAAAATCTATATAAATCTGAATAATTAATAAATAAATCAGGATCATTTTCGGTTAAAAAATCGAGAAATGACCCTGAAACAAATAGGAACTTCTTCTTCTTCTTCTTCTTCTTCTTCTTCTTCTTCTAGAAATAAAGGGTTTTGAATAAATCCAAAAACTTTCTTTTTAAAAAATAACTATTTTATCTAATAATCAACTAAGTAAATTTTAGATTCCATTTAATAATTTATTGCATTCTATAGATTATTTGATTGCTCGATTTATTTCTATACTTCTTGAGTTATACTTAATTTATTGTTTTAAATTTTAATAACTAAAAAGGATTAGTTAGCATAAAATAAATGCTCATTACATACAAATATAACTAATAATTAAAAACAAGAAGTATTGGCATAATGCAATTACTTCTTGTTTTATATAATTTGATAATCTTAATTATCTTCTTGAATATATTCTAGGATTAGATTAAGACTGTGAAGCAGCAGCCATTGTTGAAGTGGTTGGTGATGGAGCTTGATATTTGAATGTAACAAATGTTATTTTAGGTAAGAATACATATTTATCTTTATCACTTAATTTAATTCCTGCTATAAACATAAAGTTATTATTTTTATTAGCATAAAAATCAGATCTTCAACTTTGGTTACTACTAGAAGTACTATCTATACTTTTATTTATGATGTTACCTTCTCCTACTTGATTCTTATTGTTATCTCATTTTTTATTCATATCACCTGGTGCTGATAAGCTATATCATGAAGAAAGATTATTAGTGATATTAGGTTCAACATCCAAAAATTTATTTATATTATTTCTTCACTGATTCACACGAGCAAACACTTCAGTTTTAATATAAGCTAATGAAGCTCTACTAGCACTTTCATTCGAATTGCCTTCATAATCTTCTGAAAGCATTCTTTTTAGATAAACATTGTATTCATAAACATTTGTAGTAGTTCATAATTTACCGAAAGATATTTGAACTAAAGTTTTATAGTTTTCAATCTTATCAGAACCATTGAATACTACAGAAATCGGAGTAAACTCTCAATCTTTCTCTTTAATCTTTAGACTAAGCTTATTTTCGTCAAATTTAGTATATTTGCTAGGAACAGCTATTTTATCTCCATTGTCTGAACCAAAATTAGGTATATCTTTCCCTGAATCAGAAACTTGATCACCTTTTTTATAATCTTCAAAATTGTTTTGTGACTTAAAACTATCTTTAAAAACTTCGAATTTGATATCAGATGGAGTTAATTTTTTTAAAACTATTTTATCAAACTGAATATCAATCATTTTAGGTGTATCAACTTCTTTTTCAGATGCAGTACCGACAATTTTAAGTTTTTCACCTTTTTTAGCAGAGAATACGATTTTAGGGGAATCATTTTCCTTAGTAACTGATTCAAAAATTAAATTACCCTTAATTGATAACTGAGGATTTTTAATTTTATCAATAGCATCTACTTTATTTTTTAATAACATAGTAGATAACTTAGAATTATCACCTATAGCTGAACTATTGTCACTTTCTGTTGATATAGAATTTTCTTCATTAGAAGTTTCTTCAGAAGGTTGCGCATTACCTGAACCTGAATCAACTAATTTAATTGATGTTTTAGCACTAGCTTCAGAAGGTGCTGATTCACTTGAACTTTCTGGCGGTGTTACTTCAGCAGATGTAGTTTCCCTAGTAACAATTAAGTCTTCTAATGTATCTCAATTAGCATCACCTAAATCTAAAACTTTAGCAACTGTACTTGTTCCATCAGAGCCACTAACAGTTTCATCTTTTAATAGTAGTGAAGCTATAGTTCTAGATAAAGTTTTGAAACCACTTAAAGTTATAGGATCACTAACTACAAGATCACTACCTTTAGTAAATTCAACTTTAATTTGAATATTATCTTGATCCTGACTAGAACTAATATTACTAACTAACTTAACTTCCAATTGTCATCCTTCAATAGCTGGACTAGTGTTTTTTAATTTAAAGTTTTCAACTTTAACTTTACTAGCCTCAATTTCATTTAAAGGTTGATCATTTCCGTCATCTTTAACTAATTTAAAACTTTCAGGAGTTAAAGTTTTTACAAATTTTTCAACTTCAGCTTTTGAGTTTGCAGGAGTTGTAGGATTAGTAGTATCACTACCTCCTGCGGGTGAAGTAACAGGATTATCTGTTCCAGACTTTTCAGGAGTTGTATTACCACCGTTATTCGGATTTTTTGGTTCGGTGGGTTTGGTAGGTTTTTCAGCAACTGGTTGTTTACAACTAGCTGCAGCTAGCGAAACAAAAGAACCAACACCTAATAGACTAATAAACTTTAAGATATTTTTTCTTTTCACTTAAAGTTTGTAATTAGCAAAATCTTTTTTGTTAATTAATTCAAATAATAGATTTTGCTAAAAATCTATATAAACCTGAATAATTAATAAATAAATCAGGATCATTTTCGATTAAAAAACCGAAAAATGACCTTGAAACATATAGAAGCTTCTTCTTCTTCTTCTTCTTCTTCTTCTTCTTCTTCTTCTTCTAGAAATAAAGGGTTTTGTAAAAATTAAAACTTAATCATTTAATTATAATTAAAAATTATTTAGAACTATTCATTAGTGTTGATAAAGTGAATGTAACATTTCCTAAATTAGGAGCAGGATTTGCGTTTGTACCATTCACATCTCCCGAAACAATTATTTTATTTAGTCCTTGTTTTAATTTTAAAAATGAATTACTATTTTCATCTTTTTTAGATGAATCAAATCTCTTTAAACTTGAATCTCAATTCTCAGTTTGCAGTTCTTTAAATTGTGCTTTACCATCAGCTTCTTGATTATTATATTGCTTAGTTCAAAATACTAATTTTCGTGAATCTTGAGTGTTATAAATCCCACTAATTTCATACATACCTTCTATAGGAGCATTTACATAAAACGAATAATACAAAATGTTATTTTTATCTAAATTTTGACTATTATCTATTTTACCTCCTAGATAACCTAAAACATAATTATCTGTGACTTGTCCTGTACCATCTATAGCTGCGCTTATTTTCTTTATTTCAGTTCTAGATCTATTTGCTATTCCATACCCCTTAATAAAATTAACTGTTATCTTATTTTGATTATGCGGATCTATTTCATTACCAAAAATGGAATTATAAACTAGATTTTCACTCGAACTATCTAATGATATGTACGCGTTACCAATAGCTGGAATACTTGTTTTTTCTGAAGGCATTATTAATTTAATGTTATTATTACCTCAATTAAGATCAGTTAAGTTAATTTTTAAAATTTTTATATCTTCGATTGACAAATCTTGCAATTGGTCATTTAAATCAATAATCTGTTTTTGATTAACTTGATATTGTAATCCTGTATTTTCTCTTGTCTGACTAGATAAGAAATATTTTACTGGTAAATATAGTATAGCTGTAGCTCCACCAAAGTAAGTAAAATTAATATCATAACTAGCTTGAGTTTGTTCAACATTATCTTTTTCTAAACTATAGATTCAAGATACTTTTGTTAGTTGATCCGAATTGCTTGTGCCGTTAATTTTACGTTTTAAAAATTTATAAGAAAAGTCACCTAAATTAGTTCCAAAACCTATTAAACTAAAATCGGTAGGTTGACTCCTTTTTTTCTTGAAATTACCGTGAAAGTTATCAGCACTAATTGCTATATCATTAAAAGTTGAATATAAATCAACATTAATCTTTTGACTGTCAATTAGAGATATTGCTTCCTTAATATTAGTATTTGCAGTTATTGCTGAATTAACTTGTAATTCTTCGCTAGGTTGCAAACCGCTTTGAACAATATTTTCTGCTACTTCATATAATGAATTTAAATGCGTTTTAATACTGTTATATTTAACTTGGTTTAGAGAATTCACTCTTTCTTCTTTATTATTTAAAGTCACTTTTAAAGAATTAAATTCTCTAACCAATTCTTGATGAGCATTATCAAATATTTGTTTATCGCTTGCAGCAAAATCCAAAGCAGATTCTAAATCTACTTTGGATTTTTCTAATTGTTCTAATGAACTTTTATAATCATTACTAACAACTTCAGAAGAGTTATATGCTGATTCTAATTTTTCTTTTATTTTTGCGTAATCTTTATATAAATTAACCTTTGATTGTTTAGTATTTATTAAATCAGTTAATTCTTTTCTAGCTTTGTTTATTAAAGAATCAGAATTATTTTTGTTGATTGGTAATTCTTGCGTCAAATCACTCTTAGGATCTGATTGTTTAATATCAGCTATTTTTATACCGGTGCAACTAGTTGCAAAAACACCAATTAATGAACTAACACCTAAGAAGTTAACAGTTTTTAAAAAACTTTTTCATTTCATATGAAAATGTTTTATAAATAAAACCAACAAATAATGATTTTATTTGAATTTATATAAATTTATAAAAACACTAAATTTAATAAATTAAACTAACTTAAAAACTAAGTAATTCTAATGTACTTAGAACTACTAATAAAGTTTGATTTTACTTCTTATTTTTTTATCAGAAACAATAAGATTTAATTGAATTAATTGTGTAATTCATTTTTTAGGTGAAATATTTAATTAGATGATGCTGCTGGTTGAGTTGTTGTATCTAGTGTGAATGTAATGTTTCCAAGATTAGGTGCTGCACTATTAGAAGCTAATCCTGAAACTATAATTTTATTTAAACCTTTCGTTAAATTTAAGCTAGCAGAGCTGTCGTTCGTTTTTTGTTGTTCGTTAAACATTTTTAATTTGTCAGTTCAATTACCAGCGCCAGAATTTAGATTATGAAATTTAGCTTTTTTTCCGCTATCATTAGTTCCGTAATTGTCTTTTCAAAATGATAAACCTCTATTTTCGCCTGAATTATAAAATCCGCTTATTTTGTATGTTCCTTCAACAGAAGCATTTACATAAAAAATATAATAACGATCTGTTTGAGAATCATTTCCACTACCTTCTTTTGATCCAAGATAACCTATTAGGTATTGAGTTTGCGCGGCTTCATTATCGTTAAATTTACCGTTAAATTTAGTTAAATTTGTAGCAATTTTATTAGCCATTCCATAACCTTTAACAAAATTTACTGTTATTGTATTAGGATTACCTTCAACTTTTTCATTACCAAACAAATTGTCGTTAATTTTATTTATCGATTCTTCTGTTTCTGATTTTGCAATATACATATTGCCAATCATTGGATTTTGCTTATTTAAAGGGGCACTAAATGAAATTATGTTTTCACCGAATATTAAACCATTTAAATTAATTTTAGCAATCTTTATATCACCTATTTGAGCATCACTTATATTAGAACTAATATCAATTAAGTCGCCATTATTAAGTTTATATTGTAATCCTAGGTTATTAGAGTTTTGTGATGATGTATAGGTTTTATATGGAAAATATAAAACGGCACTAGAACCGCTATAATATTTAAATTTAAGGTTATAACTAGAACTCTTGTTGTTTTGACTTCTCAAATCGTATATTCAAGCAACATCAGTTATATTTGATAAATTGTCAGTTGCTGGCAATTTATCGATTTTTCTAGTAGCAAACTTTATATTTGGGTCGCTTAAATTAGAACTAAATGATACGATTCTTCAATTAGATGCTTGATTTTGAGTTTTTAAAAAATCACCTATAAAATTCTCAGAAGAAAGAGAAAACTTTTTAAAATTTAAATATTCGTTTGAAATAGCTTTTTTATCGTTAATATCAGAAATTAAATCAATTATGTTATTTTTAGCAATTTGAATTTTTTCTTTTGTTAAATTCTCATCTTGAAGTGTGTTGGTAATTATTAATTCAGCTTCAGAATATAAAGATTCATATTGATTTTTGATCTCCTGATAGTTAGAATCATCACCTATACTTCTCAAATCATTTTCTTTATTACTCAAAGTATTTTTTAATGCATTATAAGCATCAACTAATTCATGTTTAGAATTGTCAAATGCCGTTTTTTCTTTAGCAGCACTATTTATTGCTAACTGTAATTCGTTTATAGTTTGAATAAATACATCATTCTTAGCATTTGAATCATTATTCACATTTTTAGCGCTATTATACGCATTTTGTAATTTATTTTTTATCTTTGAATAATCTTTATATAAAGAAATATTAGAATCTTCTGTTTTTAAAAGATTGATCAATTCGTTTTTTGAATTATTTAAAGCTAGATCAGAGTTACCATTAACATTAGGGTTATTAGAATTTGGGCGTGTAGACTCAGGTTGCAGTGGATTAGTTTCAGTTTTTGGAGAAGTAGCACTTTCTGATATCTTTATACCCGCACAACTAGTATTCATTAAACAAATTGATACTGTTATCCCTAATAAATTAAATATCTTTAGATACTTTTTTTGTTTCATAAGTTCTGACAATAACCTTTAAATTCAATAAATATTACTTTTAAAATAAAAAATTAGATTAATTTTCAGGAATCCACCTTAAAATTAATCTAAAACAGATAGAAGCTTCTTCTTCTTCTTCTTCTTCTTCTTCTAGAAACAAAGGGTTTTAACGATATTTAATATTTTATTTAGCATTTTTATAAAAATTCATTATCGTAAATGAAATATTAAAACGTATTAAGCGCTATCTTACTTTTTATTCTAAAGACAAATTGAATATAATTTAAATTATCTTATAAACTGTATATTTATTTATTACGAATATCTTAAAAATTTACTTATTACTAAATTTTCATTCTTATTACTAAATTTTCATTAATTAATTTTTAAAAATTTAAAAATTAATTATATGATTGCAATTTAAAAGTAACATTTCCTAAATTAGGAGCAACAGAATTTTGTTCTTGACCTGTTACAATTAATTTATTTAAACCTTTATCTAATTGAAGACTAGATGAACCATTCATAGCTTTATTATCTTTATCAAAGCTTTTTAATTTATTTCAATCTGCAGCTCTTAAATTAACAAATTTGGCTTGTTCATTATTATTACGAAGTCCATTTTTTCAAAATGTTAAACCCCTAGATTCTCCTGAATTGAATATTCCGCTTATTTCATATCTTCCTGAGACAGGAACATTTATATAAAAAGTGTAATATTTTTCGTCATGTGGTCCGTTGTGAGTTGTGACATTACCTAAATAACCAAGAAGGTATTCATCTTTAATTTCTCCAACATCATCTATTGCTGCTGAACGTTTTGTAAAATTGGTTTGATATGTACCCTCAGGAATAGTAGAAAGGCCATACCCTTTTACAAAATTAACACTAATTGCATTAGGATTTGTTAAACCTTTTTCACTAGCAAATATAGAATCATAAACCTTATTTTTTTCTTCTTCCGAATTTGATATAGTAATATACATGTTCCCAATCATAGGGTTTTCTTTTCCATCAGGAACACTAAATGAAATTGTATTAGATCCAAAATTTAATCCTGATAAGGAAACTTCACACACTTTAATATCGTCAACAACTGCATTAGTTATATTTTCTATATTTTGATTTGGTCCATTATTTAATTTATATTGAAGACCTAAATTATTAGTATTTTGCGTTGATAAATAAGACTTATACGGGAATCACAAGGTAGCCGTTTCTCCCTCATAATATGCAAATGAAAAATCATAACTTGAGCTATTTCCATCTTGAGGTTTTAAATTATAGATTCATGCAATATCAGTTATTCTAGAAACTGAATTAGCATCATTAATACCTTGTATTTTTCTCTTGGCGTACTTTCAAGTATTATTTGGTTATAGCTCCATTATAACCAATAATATACTTATTTTCAGCATTAGCATTTGTATCTGTTTTCGCAAACACTCCCTTAAAATTAGTATCTAAGATAGGGAATTTCTTAGCATTATAATATTCATCAACATTCGATTTTTGTAATCTATATTTTCCAAAATATGGTCAATATTATTCTTAGCATTATCGATGTTTTGTTTTGTTAATCCATTTGCTTGAAGACCTTTATTAATAATAATTTCCGCAACAACATAATGTGATTTTATAATCGATTTAAAACCATTATATTTGTATTCAATATTTGAAGATACAATATTGTTCTTATTAGCTACTAAAGTTTTAAGTTGAATATACGAATTTAATAAATCAACATTATCTAAATCAAATGTTTTTTTATCAGTTTGAGCTTTGTTAATAGAAGCTTTTAACGAATCCTTAGCATCATTTAATTCTTTTTCAGTTGATTCTTCAGAGTTTTTAATTGCTTCAGCTGATTCATAAGCGGATGTTAATTCTTTTTTAATAAGAGAATAATCGTTGTATAAATTAATCGTATTTTCTTTTGTTTTAATAATATTACTTAATTCTGTTCTAGCTTTATTTATTAATATTGAAACATTATCGCTAGGTGTTATTTTATTATTTGATTCATTTTTAGGATTAGTATTTGTCTCCGAATCATGATTAGATTTTTCAGATAACTTGATACCGTTACAACTAGCAGCCGACAAAGCAACTATAGATCCAACACCTAATAAAGTAATTATTTTTAATATACTTTTCTTATTTTTCATTTAATCTTCTTATCTAGCTAATTAAATAACAAAAGATTAGGTTTAAAACCTAATATTTGTAACTTATAAAAATTTAAGTTCATTATCGCACTTCAGCACGAATAATGAACTTAAAACAAATAGAAGCTTCTTCTTCTTCTTCTTCTTCTTCTTCTTCTTCTTCTAGAAACAAAGGGTTTTGATTGTATTTAATTATTAAATTATCTACTATTTGATTCTGAATTATTAACTAACGTAAATGATACATTTCCTAAATTAGGGGCAGGAGAATTTGAATCCGAACCGGAAACAATGATTTTATTTAATCCTTTAGTAAGTTGTAAACTCGCTGATTCATTAGTAGCTTTTTGGTTTTTATTGAATGATTTTAATTTACTATTCCAATCACCTGAATTTAAATTTTGAAATTTAGCTTTATTACCGTTACCTGAAGCATTATATGATCCTTTTCAAAAAGATAATCCTC
The DNA here is from genome assembly GCF_024338845.1 of Mycoplasma bradburyae. Classification (NCBI taxonomy): domain Bacteria; kingdom Bacillati; phylum Mycoplasmatota; class Mollicutes; order Mycoplasmatales; family Mycoplasmataceae; genus Mycoplasma; species Mycoplasma bradburyae. The sequence goes on from NZ_CP101414.1 coordinate 573,069, forward strand.
TGCTACCCCCTGAATTAAAGACACCACCAATTTCGTACATACCATCTTTAGGAGCATTTAGATAAAAAGTATAGTATTTAACATTAGAACCATTAACTACTCCAGAACTGCCATCAGTCCCGCCCAAATAACCTATTATATAGTATTCTTTAGTTGGCACATTATTTCCAAGCGTGTCTGAATCTAATTTAAAATTCATCTTTTTGATAAAAGTATTGTTTGGTGTATTTCGAACAACAACCCCATAACCCTTATTAGCTAATCCGTATCCCTTAAGGAAATTAACTGTTATTTTATCAGGATTATCAGCACTAACTTCATTACCAAAAATATCATTATAGACAGCGTCAACAGTATCATTCGTTGTTGAAATATAGAAATTACCAATCATAGGGGCTTTCTTATTAGCTTCTGTTGTAAATGATATTTTGTTCATACCAAATTTTAATCCAGTTAAATTGATAGTAGCAACTTTTATATCATTTACAGCAACACCCGTTAAATCAACATTTACAGGATTATTTTCATTTAACTTATATTTAAGAGATAGATTAGAACCGCTAACTTGATCAGCTTTAGCTGCTTTATAAGGAAAATATAAAGTAGCAGTATTACCACCGTAATATTCAAAATCTAAATCATAACTAGCAGTAGTCATGTTCATTCCATCCTGAGTATCTAAACTATAGATTCAACTAACATTTGTTATTTGAATACTACGTTCTTTAGTTTCGCTATCAATTAATCTATTAGCATATCTTCATTGATATGAATTATTATCGTTATCGAAATCAGATGAAAAAGTTACAAGCTTTTGACTATCTGCTGGAGTTGCGCTATATTTTAAACTACCTTTAAAGTTGGTATTATTAACTCTAAACATCTTAAAAGTTGAATACTGATCAATATTAGATTTCTTGCTATCTAAATTATCTGTCAATTCCACTATTTTATTTTTAGCTTGATCAATAGTATTCTTAGTTAATCCATCATATTGGAGTGTATTTGTTATGATTTGTTCTGCTGTATCATAATAAGTTTTAAAATAACTTCTTATACCGACATATTTATCATCATTAAGTGATGATAATATTGCAGATTTATTATTTAATGTTGTTTTAAGTTCGTTATAAGCTCTAACTATATCTGTATGACCATTATCAAACTCAGTTTTATCAGCTTCAGCCTTGTTAATAGATGATTGTAATGATGCTTTTGCTTCATTAAGTTGTTGCTCTGTGGCGCTATTAGAATTTTTAGTTAATTCAGCAGCATTATATGCTGATGTTAATTCATTTTTAATAACAGAATAGTCTGAATAAGCATCAAGCTTATCAGCTTTAGTTTTAATTAGATTATCTAATTCTGTTCTTGCTTTAGTTACTAAAGCAGATACTCCATCATCAACCATATGTTCATTGGTCGGATTTTTATCTAGAGTTGGATCAGGTTGAGGCTGCTTGTCTAAATTAGAACTTTTTAGTTGTTCTGATAATTTAATTCCGTTACAGCTAGTAGCTGATAACATAACTATAGATCCAACACTTAATAAACTAACTACTTTTAATATACTCTTTTTATTCATTGTTATATTTCAATCTATTAATTAAATATGCTCACATAGCAAAAAAATATAGGCTTACTAAAACCTATGAGCATAACTTTTAATAATTTAGAAATTATGAACATTATTAATAAAAATTATTTAAATATAACAAGATTGTATAGGAACTTCTTCTTCTTCTTCTTCTTCTTCTTCTTCTTCTTCTAGAAACAAAGGGTTTTGATAAAAAAAATTGATATTTATTTTAGTTAATAAATAAAAAGCAAGAAAGTTAGCTTCTTGCTTTTTATAATATTAAATTTTGATTTTTAAAGATTGTGAAAACAATTCTATACTTATTACTAAATGATGTTTGAATAATTATTTTTATAGACTTAATTTTTGTTATTAGATTTATTAAAACCAATAAATTATATTGTTATTAAATTTTCATTTACTAATTAATGCATTTTTAATTAAATCTATTTATTTATAGTACAAGATTTTTATTGTCTAGAATTAGAAGTATTTGCTTTATTTTCATACGCAAAAGTTACAAATGTTATTCTAGGTAAGAAATTGTAATCATTAGAACCTGTTTTAATGCCAACCATGAATAGGTAATTATTTGTTTTCATAGAATCCAGTTCATATTTTTGTTGATTATCGCTGTTGGTTATTTTTGCTATTGCATTACCCATTCCTACTTTATTCTTTTCATTATCTCATTGAGAACTTAAATTTAAACTATCCAATAAGCTATATCAAGATTTTAATTTTTCATTCATATTTCTATCACCAGTCATCTTTAAAAATTCATTGATGTTATTCCCTTCTGGACGGATATCAGTGAATATTGAAGGATCAACAAATGATGACATCGCTTTTTGCATTTGGCTTCCACTATTATGTGTTGAAGCTTGATTGTCTTGATTATTTATTTTCTTTACATAAACATTGTAATCATATGCGTTTGTTACAGTTAATGCGCTACCAAAATAAAGATTAACAACGACTCTATATTTTTCAATTTTAGAACTTCCATCATAATTTAAACCTAAAGGATGAAATATTCACATTTTATCTTTAATTTTTAAACCAAGATCTCCGCCATCTAGTTGAGTATATTTACTTGGAACTTTTATTGAAGTGCCGTTTGTTTCTGTTCCAACTTCAGATACATCTTCTTCTTTTGTTTTAATCAGTTTTGATATTTTATATCCTGCAAAAATATTAATAGAACTATTCTTTCTATTAATATTTTCCATATCCCCAAATAAAACCTGAACTACAACATCTGAAGGTTTTACATTAGCTAAAACAATTTTATCGAATTCGATATCTATTCTAGTGTTTTGTTGATTATCTTCAACTGAAGAACCTGTTATCTTAAGTTTTTCTCCACTAGAAGAAGTTAGGATAAGTTCTGCTGAATCATTAGCTTTTCTAATACTTTCAAATTTAACTTTTCCTTCTAATGAAAGCATAAGATTAGAAGTAATATTTGAACTAGCTACCTTGTTTTTAAATAATTCTTTAACTAATAAAGAATTACTATCAATTACTAGTGGTTTAGCATCATTGATATATTCATCACTATTATCATTAGATTCTGCTAAACTAATAGATGAATTTCGTTGATTGGCCATCATATTAGATGAACTATCAACCATTGAAGAATTAGAACCTAGTAATTCTTCTAAGGTTTTCCATCCACTATCACCTAAGTTTAATAACTTTATAGATTGTTTAGATCCATCTTGGTTTGTTATCTCTTCAGTAGATAACAATGCAGATCTAACTGAATTAGCTAATGATTTAAAACCATCAATAGTAATAGGATTAGAAGTAACAGAATCATTATCTTTGTTGAATTTGATTTTGATCTGAATACTATCGTTATTTTGATTTGAATCTTGAGGATTAGAGACTAGTTCTAAAACTACTTCTCATCCTTCTAGGATAGGATTAGTTTCTATTTCTTTTTTCAGTTTGATATTTTCTTTTTTAACTTCGTTAGCTTTAATATTAGCTTTATCTATTTCATTTTTAGAATTATCAACTATTACAAAACTATCAGGCGTTAGGGAATTAGCCAACATTTCGACTTCTGTTTTAGCGTTTTTATTTGTAGTGGTTTTATCTGAATCACTACCACTTTGCCCATCTAGAGATTTAGAAGGTTCTGTTTTAGAACAACTAGCTATAGCTAGTCCAACAAATGAACCTACACCCATTAAACTTAGAAATTTTAAAAAGTTTTTTATCTTCACTTAGACTAAAAATTTATCAAGAAAGATTTGTAGATTTCTATCTACGAATCTTTCTTGTAACTAATATATAAATCAAACAATTAACAAATCAATGGTTGAATTATTTAATTGAACTAATCAAATAATTCAACATATACCGATTAAGAGTTATTAATAATTTTATAAGCTTATTTAGTAATAACTCTTAAATTTATCTTATTTGAAACATTCTAAATTATATTTAATAAAATCAGATTTTGATAAAAAAATTAAATTTTTTTAATCACGTTTTTTGATCGTTCTTATAAAAGTATTAAAAACATTGAATAATAGGTTGTATTTTTTATCAAGTATTGAATAGAAAATATTACTACTTACTAAGTTTTATCTAATTAATTAAATCACCCAACTAAAGCAAGATATATCTAAACAATTAAATTCATTAATTAAAAATATATCAATACCTATTTAATGATTTATCTAAAATTATTATGATAAAAATAAACAATTAACTAATAAGAAAAATCCCAACTAAGAAGATTCTTTATAGTTGGGATTTTATATTATGATTTGTGTTTAGCTAAATATTGTTTTCAAGTATCTTGATATAAAGGTAATACAGTAAATGATTTAATTGATTTAGGTTTATTAGCATAGAATGAGTCAGTGTAATAACCAACAGCATAAGTGCTAATTGGTACAACCTTAGCTCTAATTAATGAACCACCGTTTAGATCTTCTTCTTGGTCACCATAGTTATTATTACAGAAGTAAATATAATCTACATTCCCATTAGCATCAAATTCTGCTCCTCAAATAGACATCGCGTGACCTGGGTATGAGAATCCTACTGCTTTCTTATTTAAGAAAGCATCTTTTAAGACATCGTTAAAGCGATTAAAGCTTAAACCGTTATAGTCTTCTGTTACATCGTTTGATCGACCTCTAGTTTCTCTATTAGGCTTAGGAGTAAATACATCTTTGAAGTATCCTCCTTTATTTTCATCAATATCTACTAAAAGACCAGATGATCTAGGTTTTCAACCTGATACAAATCAGTTAATTCCGTCATTGATAAATCCACCACGGTCGCTTCAAGCATCACTAAATCTTTGGAAGATCTGGCTTCTACCTTCTTTATTATCATTCTGAATAGATTGACGTTCTGGATAATAAGTTGGAACATTTTTAGATCATTCTGAAGTAGAATTAAGTTTGAAATAAGCATCAATATATTGCTTATTATTGTTAATTCATCAGTGCAATAGATTAGAAGCAGAAGCAGCTCAACATAAGTTGAAATCACGATATTGATCTTCAACTAAAGCAATTTTATTAACATCATATCAACCATATGTCTTATCATAAGGTAATCTGGCTACATCATTTCTAACAATTCATTTTTTCTCAGGATCGTTTTTAAATCCAGGAGCATCCACCCCATAAACAAACATTGTTTTGTTAGCAAAATTAAATTGTTTAGGGTCGCGGTATTCACTGTTTTCTGCTCTTGGGATGTATGTTATACTTTCTTCTTCTCTTGGTTGAGAATTGGTTGATGATCCACCATAAACACTAGTAGGTTGAGCATCTCTTAATTGTTGAACTTTAGTTCATAAATTATTAATTAAAGTATGTTCTTTAGCTAATATTTCTTTAATAGATGGAAGAAGTTTGTCTATTGTTTTCTTAGCTTCACTAATCGCTCTATAATCAGAAGCTTGAACTGTATCTAGAGTTAGATTTAAAACATTATAGTTATCTTGCTTAAATCATTGAGCACTTTGAGAGTCACGATAGAAAACACCTTGATTTATTCTTTGTTTATAAATATCATCCTTAATCTTATCTAATTTTTGTTTCTTAGATAAAAACTCTTGTTTTTTCTCAGCGCTAAAAGTTTCATATTCAGCTAATGCTGTTATCACTTTGATTTCATCTTCATTCGTATAACTAGGTTTAGTTAATACATCACGATATTTATTATCAAAATCTGGTAAGTTTTTTTCTAACTCATTTAATCTAGCTTTTAATTGATCAAGTTTAGCTTTAATTGATGCTAAACTTGATTTAACTTCACTAGGCAATGAGTTTCATTTTTTTAAAGCAGCATTAATATCATAACTAGAATCTAAAACTTGATCATCCTGAGTTTTATCAATATTCATTAAATCTTTTGTTAGATCGTTAAATAGTTTTAGATTATCTTCACTGCTTAATGCGTTATCTTGATTATTATTGTTGTTATTATTAAATGAATTAGTGTTTGTATCTTGATTGCTATTATCTAAAGTTGTTGAACCTAAAGAGCTATTATTATTGCTGTTGTTGCTATCTAAGTTGGCATTATTAGAAACTTCATTAGATGAATTATTATCACCTGAACTAGATCCATTTTCACTAGTACCATTTTGATGATCGGAGTTATTACTATCAATACTTCGTTTATCAGTCAATGCTTTGGTAATAGCTTTTTCAAGGATACCAATCGCTCTTCTAAGATCACTAATTGTAGATTGATCATTATTATAGATCTGTTTAGCTTGATTAAAAGCTTCACGCAATTCAACAACAATTACATTGTATTTAGGTTGATCGTATTTGCTTAATTCAACTTCTTGATCATCTAAAATCAAACTTAGAGTTTGTTTTTCTAGTTGATAGTTTACATCGTTAGAATAGTTCTTACAAGAAGTAAGTAAGGCTGCTGGAGTTATTAAAGTTCCAAATAGGCTAAATAATAGTTTAGATTTCTTAATATTCATTGTTAATAATCTTAAGTTTTATTTATTAATCTAGGGGTGATTATTTAGTGTTAATAAAAAAATTAATACAAGGAAATATAAATATTCATGTATTAATTTATAAATTCAATCTTAATCTATTCAATCTTTATCTAATAATTAGAAATTAAATTTTAAGGATTTCCATTTTAATGTTATGGTTGGGTGACAATATTGGGTATAGTGTTTTATCTTAATTAATATTGTTTTCTAATAACTGAGAAAAATTAATAATACAAGGATATAGAAAAATCCTTAAGCGAAAGGTTTGCTTAAGGATTTTTGTATTTAATAAGCTATTTAATTTCGTATTGATAAATCGAATCAGAATCATTATCTTCAGCTTTACGAGCTATTATCAAGATTCTTTTTTCTTCTCTTCTAGGGAATAGTTTTTCATAATTATCAAATAGATAATTAGAAACATCATCAACAAATACGGTTTCTAATTTAGTTATTAGATCTCTACCGCCTAACATCTTATCCCTAATTTTTATTACTCTAGATTTAATATCATCACGAGTTTTATCGTCAATTGAAACAGTTAGATTCCATTTGTTTTCAATCGTATTCAAAACATTATTTAATTTGATATTAATAATATTTTGTTCAGATGATTCATCTAATGGTAAGAATGGGATGATGTTTTTAATACCAATTCTGTTCAGGATCTCTGGGCGTTTTAATTCATTAACAAAGTAGTTAATAACTGCTTTTTTAAAGTGTTTCTTAGTTTCTTCTAAACTAAATTCAGTTTTAAAGTCCTTAGCTCCAATATTTGAAGTAAAGATAATAAATGTTTCTGAAAAATCAACTGTTTCTCCCTTAGATGAAGTTAATCTTCCGTCTTCTAGAATCTGCAAGAACTTATCAAAGATCTTGTTGTGTGCTTTCTCGATCTCATCAAATAATAAGATACTAAAAGGTTTTTTAAGGATCGCATTAGTTAATTGCCCACCAGCTTCATAACCAACATACCCAGGAGGCGCACCAATTAGTTTTTGATCTGATTCTTCATGGTTATATTCTGACATATCAAAACGAACAATATTTTTTTCGTCACCAAAAACAAATTCGTTTAATGCTTTAGCCATTTCAGTTTTACCAACCCCTGTAGGACCAGCAAAGAATAAAACACCTCTAGGCTTAGATTGGTTTTCACTAGAATTAGCAGCACCTTGTAGCCCTACTAGAGATCGCACTAATGATGTTTTAATAGCGTTAATAGCATCATCTTGACCGACTACTCTTTCTTTAAATAGACTATCTAGATTTTTAATCTTAGAATAATCTAGTTTTTCTCATTCTGAGTCTTTTTTATCAAAATGAGATAGACGATATAGCGACTTAAAGTTCTTAAAATCAACATCTTTATATTCATCTAAATATAGTAGTTTGATGATTTGTAAGATTTCTCTGAAGGAATTCCCATCAGTTAAAGTAGCTGCTTGGTTTAAGACTTCTTGATCTTTTAGATCAATTGATTTATTAGGTAAAGTAACAGTTAATCCTAAGTGTTCAAGAAAATTATAACGTTCTTGAAAGTTTGGTTTTTGGATATTTAAACTAACAACTTCTGGATTGTTTAAAAAGTTTATTGAGTTAAAGATCTCTTGATTATTCATAACAATAATCAATTTGTTCTTTCTTAATAAATAATGTCTAGTTGAATCATTTAAAAAGATAGTAAACATCTCAATAATCATAGCGATTTCATCGCTATTAAGTCTAGATTTGCTATCAAAGATAAATTCTGAAAAATCAATTATATAAGCTTGTGATTCTTCTTTAAGTTTGTTAAGTCTTGTTTGAAGATTATCTCTAATGTTATTCTTACATCTTTTTATGAAGTCTTCAAAATTTGGTTCATCTGTTTGTGCGTCTTCTACAGAAAAATCACTAACAGAAGGTTCAGATGCTTCATCATCTAATTCAGTTGCGATCTCACCATTTATAACTTTTTTATTACCTAAAAACGGTGAATAATAATAGATTTGTTTGTAATCTAAATCATGTAATAAATAAGTAAGATAATTAACAAATGATGCACATCTAACACCATCATTTTTTTCAAACTTAATTCCTAAATTCTCATTAAGAATAATATCTTTAGTATTACCTTTTAAAATTACGATGTTTTTTGTAGTTAATTTAATTTTTAACTGATCAAAAATATTGTTTTTAAATGACATAGATTATTGTTTTTCTTTGTGTTTAGTTTTTTGTTTTTCCATTGCTTTATATTTAGGTTTAACATTATGGAATTCTCTGATAAGATTTTTACTTAATACCTTAGCGTTATTTTTATTTAGGTAATCAACGATAAAGTTAGATGTTTTTTCACAACAATGACGCTCGTAATCACCAATCTTATACATCACATTAAGTGATTCGCTAATAGTCATAACAAATGACTCTTTTAGTTTATTCTTGAATTCATATTGAACCTTTAATTCACCTTCTTCTGATATCAAGAAGATGGGCTGAGCAATTTGTTGATAACCTTCATTTAAATTTTTAAGGGCAGCATAGATTTTATTAGCTAAACCTTTGATTCTATCTAATGCATTCTTTTTACTTCAGATATAAGCTTTAAAGTCTATTAACTCCAAATTAGTAGATACTTGAATTGTTAGTTCATACAAAATTTTTCTTAATTTTTCATCATTAGGAAATGCATTACTTAATAATTTAAGACAATCTATTTTGAATTTTTGTCTAGATTCTAATGATGCTTCACGATTTATTAATTCATCTATTTTTTCACAAACAGAACTTTCATTAATCGCTTGATTATCATTATTTAGTGAATCAATTGCTTCAAAAACTAAATCACCGTATTTTTCTGATAATTCTATTAGATTAATAGAATTAATATCGCTACTTTTTATTTTAGCTAGTTGGTTTTCTAATTGATCAGAAAAAGAAAATAGTAAAGCAATTTTCTTATCTATGCTAGATGTCAATTTTTGGATATCATATTCTGGATTATCTCAATTAACAACAAATCTATTCGCATTAATAGAATCAAGTAATTTATTGTTTTCTTCTAGACGATGTTCAATTTCGTCTAACAATTGTTGTTTTGTTGTATTTTTCTTAAGATCTAAAAGTAAATCATTAAGACGAGTACAAGAATTTAATAATTCTTGACGTTCATCTTCATTTTGAATATGTAAAACAGCAGAATGTGACATAGTAAAATTATTATTTCTTATTACTGAATAATCTTTCAGAATATTCTTTAAATTCTTTTATTTTTTCGATATTTTCTAAATCGTCAGATTTACGATCCCAGTCATGACGATATCTGTTCATAATCTTATGAATTTCAGATATTCAATCTATTTTTTCTTGCTTTTCCTCAACGTTAAGCATTTTTAAAATCTTCTTTATATTATCTTGATGAAACTTAGGTTCGCCATTCATACGTAATTTTCTTCAATTACTTTCTCAAATATCTCTAGTTTGATTAGCTAGATCACGTAAGTATTGAGAACCTAGCTCTAAGTTTTTCGTTTTTTCTTGATTAATCATTTCTTCTAATTTTTTTATGCCTGGATCAGTATTTAGTAATATGTTTTTCTTTTTAAGTCCTAGTAATTTATCGATTTCTTTAATAACCCCATTTCTACTTGAGTAATGGTTATCAGCATTTTCGTTATCATTATTAATTTTTTCTAGTTCTTCTTTTTGTTTAAGAATATCCTTTTTAAAATCATTGTAATTTTTATAAATTTCAAGATACTTTATTCCTGAATTTGGATTATTATCCTGATAGATTTCATTTTTGAAAATTTCAATTAGATTTATGAATGTTTTTTTATTATCTTCTTTTTTTCTATTATCTGAATTTAAATTAATATCATATTCTACTGATACTCAGTCAATATTTTCATAAACTTTTTTACTTAAATTGCGTTCAAGTTTTGAAAGTTCATCTATTAATCTAAAATGTTCAATTCTTAGAAACTGAACAGAGAAAAAATTATTTGAAATAATTTTTTCAATCAGTTTTTTAGTTAAATCTTTATCATTTAAACTAATTTCGTTAAATAAAGTTATGTCATCTTTGTTTAATAAATTCTTTTCATTTGTTGATGATAAATAGTGATATGAATACAACTTTTTTTGATGGTTACTAAAAATACTATTCTTACCTAAAATATCATCTTTATTTAAATGTTTAAAGATCTCTTGGGTAATTTCATCATCATTTAATTCTTGAACGTTTTTTAATTTAATGTTGTAAGTTTTTTGGTCATTATTTTTGTTTCCGATCAAGAAAGAAACATTAATTTCATCGTTAATAATTTTGTATATTTTGTTATCAAACGCAATATATTTAGTATTAAACAATTCAATTGATTTATTGCTTGATATTTTTTTATTTAATTCTTCTATTTGATTGAAGAAATCAGTTGTTTCTTCGGTTAAATTAGATTTTTTATTTGATGAATTATTTGCTTGTAAATCATTATTCAATTCGATGAACATACCTTTAAATAATGATTTGAAGAAATTAATTAAATAACTTTCGCTTTTATCTTGTTGCAATCATTTAATAACTTTATCATCATGATGGTCATTAAATGCTAGTTTTATTAAATTGTTTTCAACTTCTTTTACTATCTTAGGCGCTTTTAAATTGTAGCTATAATCAACAAGATCAGATTTGAAGCATTTAAAATCAACAACCGATTTATTTTCTTTATTGACTTTTTCTTTTTCTATATCTTCATCAATCAACCTACACTTTTCGATAAGTTCATCTCTTGATTCGTTATCTAATATCGTATCATCCATGCTTTTTTGATTTGAATTACCGTTAGTTGTTAAATTAACATCTCCAACAAAACGAGATTGTATAAGTTGTCTATTTTTGAAATTTTTTCTATCAATAAATCTGTAGAACTCATTGTTATTAAATTTATCTTTTATTCATTTGTTGATTTGAATGTCAGCTATTATGATTTTTTCAAATTCTTTTTGAGTGATCTTTCTTGCTTCAGTTTTAGATGAATTATCATCTTTTTTAGAGAACATTTCATCTCATAAAGAAATTACTTTATCCCTTAACAATTCGTTAAAGATATCTAATACCAATCCAATAAATTGATCATTGATGTTGTATTTTTCTTTAAACTTTTCTCAGAATAATTCTGAATAATTTTTCTTCTCTAATCCATAAATTAAATTTAGAATTAAAAATTCTAATGGTTTTAATTTAATTGGTGAAGCTTCATCGTATTCATAACTATTCTTAATATATGGAATGATTATTTTAATTTCTTTGTTTTTAGTTTGATTCATAAATTATATTCCCTACTTTATTTGATATATTTTGACGATTACTTTGACAATGAATGTGGTAATCAAGTATTAAACGTTTTTCTTTAAAGCTTTCAGCATCATCTTGATAGTACTCAAAAGCACCTACTAGCACTAAAGTATATTTAGCTCTTGAAGCAGCAACGTTAATTCTTTCTTCGCTAGATAAGAAATCTAAATTTCTCTTTTTATCCTTAACTGTAACTGTGTTTGTTTCTTTATCTTTACAGTGTTTTGCACGAATAAAATCCACTAGGACGATTTCTTTTTCTCTTCCTTGGAAGTTGTCGATTGTATCAACTTTGATCTTGTATTTTTTAATTAGATCATCTTTGCTTAATAATTCTCTTACAATCTTTGTTTGGTTTCTAGTTAAACAAATTACACCTATTTTATCTTTAAGGTCTTTATCTTTGTTTTCTTCAATTAATTTCTTAATTAAAATACAAATGATTTCAGCGTTATATTGATTAAATAACCCTGGAGATTGGTTTAAATGTTTTTCAATTTTACTTAACTTAGTACCAACCACTTTTTTCTGGTCGAAACTATAGTAATCAGAATAATCACTAATATTATTATCTGCTAGGAATTTTTCTGATTTTTGAGATGTATCAATTAAATAAACATTTTTTTGTTCATTTAATAATCTGTATTTTCGTTGGTCATCAATACAGTTTACAAGTGTTTCATCACCTTTATAGAAGTTATTAACAAGATCTCTGATTGGTTCAACACATCTATGTTGTTCTGTTAAGAATGTGTAATTAGTGTTATTTACCCTAGATTCTTTTTGGAATTTCAGAATACTAAGCTTATACAATGGTGTGTTTAAAACAAGGTTGATTATTTCAGAAGGATTCATTCGTGATAAATTAATTTTGAATTTATCTGCATATTCAGATATACGCATTCAAATTTCTTTTACACGTTCTGTACGTTCTATAAATTTCGCATCAGAATCATTCGCATCATCATATGAATCATCATGATATTGTTGATTGCTCGCATCGTTTAAAACTTCTCTCATTGTTTTTTCATCGAATGCTTTATCAATGAGAATATTACTAATTTGTTGATTAGGTGGTAACTGTTTATAGTCTCCACATAAAATTAAACGATTAGATGCATTTAATTTGAAAATGATTTCTGGTGTATTAGATTTAGATACCTCATCAATGATTGTTGTATCAATAGGGTATTCTCATAAGGTATTTTTTCTTTTATTACCGATTATTATATCTAAATCAGCAGTAGTTGTCATCCCGATAACATTAATTAAATTATTATCGAAAACATAATTTTTAAATTTAGTTTCTTCACTACTATAGCTAGGTTTTATTTCTTCTCTTTTTTCGAATTGTTTATTGTGATCATTTTCACTGAAATAAGTATTTAGTTTATCTTCGAATTCGTTGTTGTCATTTTTATTTGAAAAATTTTGTGATATTCAAGTGACAAAATCATAAATTCTAAAGAACGATACTCCATATCTTTCAGCTATCATTTTTAATGATTTGTTAATTTCTTCTTCATCATAAATATCTTTTATTTTATCAATTAGATCAAATGCTTGATCAGGATCAGAAATATATTTAGAACAATATCTCTCCCATTTTTTGTTTCATGATCTTTCATCTAGACTTTCGTTAATGAAATTTTTTATTTCTTTATCTATATATTCTTTTAGATCGTATTGTTTAGTTTTTCAATTGTAGTTATTAACAGAGTAGAAATCTAATCCGTCTTTTCCTCAATAATTTTTTACTAGTAAATCTACACCATCAAAAGGAGCTAAGCGACATATATTATCGTAATCATCTTCTTTTACGTCTTTGAAATAATTGATTAATTTTTTGTGTTTTTGCTTGATTTCAGCAATTACATCTTTTTCATCATCATGATTAACAAATGCCTTAATTTTATTTAGGAAATGAATGTATAAATGTTCTTCGGTATATTGATTATCATCTATTTTATTTGAGTTAGATTTTTTATAAATAAGGATATTAGGGTTTGTATTATATACTTGGTGAATTCTATCTAAACAGTTACTAATAGCTTCATGTGTAGATGAAGTAATTATTGTATTTTTTCTATTTAACGCTAGGTAAGAAACTATAGATGAAATACATTGTGTTTTACCTGTGCCAGGAGGTCCTTGTAAGAAGTAAAGTGAATTCGAACTAATAGATTCTCTAAAAGCATTTTTTTGATTTTCATTTAATCTGAATTTATTAATGATCGATTCTTCTAATTCTCTATCAATGTGATCGTGTGTTCTACTTTGAATATTGCTTGTAAATAAAGAATAAGAAATGAAAGGATTATTTGAAAATCCATTTTTAACTGCATAGCATCCTGATCTAAATCTTTTAACCATTATCATTTCAGCGAATAGATCATCTATGATTGGTTTTCTAAATGCAGTGTTTAAATTATTTGTTGAAATTTCTAAATCTGAACGAATGTCAAAAATATCGAATTCTTCGTCATCGTCACTACTAGAATCCAATCTTTTACCTATCTTATTGTTGCTTTGAATAGATTTTATATGGTAAATATACTTATATTTTTCTTCTAAATTTTTTAGTTCTTTATTTAAATAATTCTTAATTTTTTCGTTCGTTTCTTTGTTTTTTTCAATCTCTTTTTTAAGATCCTCAACTTTCTTTTGGCATTGATTTTCTTCTTCGCGTTTTTCAATTCTATCCTTAACAAATAAAGTTAGCTTAGCTTCATTATTTTTTATCTCTTCTTTAGCCTTGACTACATTATTTTGACATGTATTTTTTTGTGTAATAGATTGTTTAATTTTATTTTCAATTTCAGAAATATTTTTAGGATCTGTTAATTTAGTTCTATCCTTATTTTTAGATAATGAAATTAATTCATCATTTCATTGCTTATTATTTTTGTCGCAAGATTTTATTGTTTTTTCTCAAGTTTCAATAAGCGATTTTTTATCTTTGATTATTTCTTTTAATTTATCTATTTTATTTGATAATTCAGTAATTGAATTACTAAATGAATGAGAACCATAAAGTCTTTCCTCTTCGTCTTTAATATTAGAATCAATTTCTGATATTTTATGGTTGGTAGCATCAATAATTTTTTCTAAATCTAACTTAACATTATTAAAGGTTGTTTCTGATTTAATAAAGTTAATTCTGCATTTAATAGAATTCTCTAAATCGTTATTGTCGATATCTTTTGGAATAATAAAACTATTTTTATTTTGTTCGTTGTCTAATTTGATTTTACTTAACACTAAGATATTATTATCGTGTTTATTTCCGAATTTCAAATCATCAAAACTAGAAATTCTAATTTTGTTTAACGATTTATTTATGATGACAATATCATCTTCATTTTTATCAACATTATTTTTATTATTTTTTAAATCATTAGTTAAAAATTGAATAATATCAAAAATTAGCGAGAATGGGATAATTTTATTTTCATTTGTAAATATTCCAGTTTTTAAAGTTTCCTCAAAGTCAGAACTAGTCTTTTCTTTATTAACTAATTTAACTCTTGATAATTGTTTGCAGTATTTATTTGTTTTTAGATTAGTATCGGTAAAGCAATTAAATGTAATAGTTTTAAGTCATGCTCTACTTACATTATTTCCTTTATTATAGTTACCACTATTTTGTCGATTTTTTTCGAAGCCAAATATTATGGTGTTATATTTTTCATTTTTTGAACCAATCTCACCACCGAATGCAGTAATGTAAAAAACTGAAGCACTAGGCTTTATAAGGTAATATTTTTCAGCTGATTCAAATATTTTTTGTAGTTCTTTAAGTTTTTCATTTAATTGAGACTTATTAAATCTGTTGAAATATTTCTTTAATTGAAATTGAGCGATGTTTTTAAGGTTGTATTCTCTTTTATTTAATTCATCTAAACTAATATTACACAATCTAGTTATGTTAAATTCATCATCCTTGTTAGTTACAAAATCAGAAGATGATAAAAATTCTCCATTTAAACAAGGAATTTCGAGTGTTATATCCGAAAAGTTTCCATTGTCGTTACCATAATTGTTGTGATTATTGTTATTATTATCCCTGTAGTTATTGTTGCTATAGCTTTCAGAATAAAATCTTGATTTTTTATTAAAAGATGGGTTATTTACAGAGTTATATTGATAAGAAAAACTTTGACTAGAGTTTAGTCTATTAAATTTATTCATAGTATGTTTCTTGTTAATATAAAAAATTATCAAAATATGATTTTTTAAATCATTAAATTGATATATCCTCTTTGGTTAGGAGAGGAAGGGGGTTAGTTATCACTTTATAAGATTATACAACTTTTTTATTTTAAAAAAAATTCATTTTTAAGGTACTCCTCGAATAACAAACTTTTCGGAGATATTTTTTATATCCAAATTCAGCTACAGGTTCAAGAAAAAAGTAGTGGAGACATGTTTAAAACAAAGTTTGAAATAATACCAAACAACAAATAGATTTAACTTAAAATCGATATTGTTAATAAATATCTGGATAAATATCTACAAAAGATTAAGTGTTGATTACCTAAGAAGCAAACAAATACATTACCCGTTCATTCGATAAAGAACTACATATAGAAAAACTTATATTTAATAGTAAATACCACCTACCAAGAGTTATCCCTAAAGTATAGAATTCCTAGTTTATCAACCATTTATCAATGAGTTAATCGTTTTACTAGGTAAGAACTACAAGGATTACTTGAAGGTAAGCGCGTTAAAAAATGCACTTTTAAAAAAATCTGAAAACAAGAAAAGAAAATCAATTCGATGAATTAAATGAGAAAGATTTTCAGATCTGTCTGACAAAGAAGTAATTGAATTTTATAAGAAAAAACTTTATAAACTAGATTGGAAATAGACTATTCAAAAGTCTTAAGGAGATTGAGAAAAGATGCTATGCAAAAAGAAAACGAGAAAAGGTACTTAGCATTGTTGATCTCCAAAAAAGATACAAATTAAAATACCTTCTTTCGATTTCTAACCTAACAAAATCTGCTTATTTTTATTGAAAAAATAGTGAAAATAAACCTAATAGAAAAGGAAGAATAGAGCAAAATATCTAAAAATACGCGCTAATCATAAGGGCTATAGTTATAAAAGGAAATGCGCAGAATTAAGAAACAACGGCTAATCAATAAACAAAAAGAAGATTTAGCGAATAGTTCAAAAACTTGGACTAGAAGTAACAACTTTTAGTAGAAAAAGTTGTAAATATTATTCATATAAAGGTAATGTTGAAAAAATTGCGCCTAACAGAATTAATAGACGTTTTTCAACAGGCATTCTTCATCAAAAAATAGCAATAGACACAACACAATTCAAGTATTATGAAATAAATTTAAAGAGTAATAAAATCATTCAAAAACTATATTTAAATCCATTTATCGATATGTGTAATGGTGAAATTATTAGTTATTCAATTAGTAAACAACCTTCTTCAGAGAACATAATGAATGCATTAAACAAGGCGATTAAGTTTACTTCAGATTACCCTTATCACAGAACCTTTCATTCAGATTAAAGTTGTTCATATCAGATGAAGAGACATTCTGAGAAATTGAAAAAACCAGGATTTTGAAGGGTTGTTTAAAAAAGGTAATTGTTTAGATAATGCTGTTATAGAGAATTTTTTGCTATTCTCAAGCAAGAAATTTATTACGGTAGAACCTACAACAGTTATTCAAAAATAAAAGGAGCTATAGATAAATATATTAAATATTGCAATGAAGATAAAATAAAACACAGACTCAGATTTAAAAATCCTGTTTAGTATATAAACAATTTAATTACTAAACAAAAAAATAGCAGCACTTGAGACGTCGCATTAGGCCTGTGTTTTTGAGGCGCCTTTATAAATATAAAAATTTATAATATTATTCAATAATAAAGATAGAAAATGAAATTAAGTATTAAAAAAATATTAGTTAACGGCTTGCTAATGTTAACATTAGCAGGACCGACGTTATCATTATCATCATGTAAAAAAGAAAATGATGGAATGATAACCCCCCCCGAAGGATTCTGATGGTAATAAATCAGGTACTAATGAAAATAAACCTGTTGAAATAAACGACAAGTTAATAATTAACTCTAGCGCGGACAAAATCAAGCCGGTTCAAGAAGATGCTGTTCAAATTGACACATCATTAGATGTTTCTAAAAAAGAAGATACCCAAACCGAAAAAACGCCTAGACAAATGGCTATTGAAAAAATTCAGCAATTAATTCAAAAAGTAAATGCAATAGCTGAAAAAAAGGGTGTTAATAAAATATTGGTTAAAGCAGCTAAGAAATCTGCCATAGCAGCAGCAAACAGTCAATTAAATAAATTAAAAAAATTATCAGACGAACAATACGCGAAAAAGAAATCTAATTCTGATACTGAATATAACGCTTTTTTAGCTACAATAAAACCGATACTAGCAAAAGTTATGATTGACTTTGATAAAGTTATAAATGTCGTAGAAGACAAAGTAACAGATGTAGTTGAGAAATTTACAGAAGAAAGAAAAACCAAATCATTTATAAAGAAAATGGAAGGTTTTAAAGCAGAAATAGTTGATAATTCTGTTAAGAAAACTATTGATGATAATATAGCTTGATTAACTACAGAATTAGAAAATACTAAAAAAGAAAGTGATGCTAACGAAAAGCTAAAGAAATATAACGCTGAAGATGGTACAGGTAAGTTTTATAACAAATTCACAGAAACTAAAAACTTATACGAAAACGAATTAAGAAAAAGAATAGCTTTTGCAAACAGAATAGAATCATCTAAATCAGAATTCGATAGCACTCAGGCACCAGCTACATTTAACTGATCAAATACAGAACAAAACTTCAAATTATTTGAATTAAGTTCTAAAATGTACGATGATATCACTGCCGGAGAATTCTTTGAACAAACTGAAGATAATCCTTCATACGATACAGTTATTGATACCGAAGAAGTAAAGGGATTAATAACTAAATACAAGAATAAGTTTAAAACTGAAATCGATGCAGGTCGCGGATTATTAAGTGAAGATAAAGCTGCTATGGTTGCTATTGAAGATGTTGATGTAACCACATTACAACCATTAATTACATTTAATGATAACTATACAGCTAAACAAATAGCTAAATGAAACCTTTTAAGAACTAAATTACATTTACCCGCTTTACAAGACGCATCATCAACTTTAAATGCTAATGAAAAAGCTAAATTAATTCTTCAAGGTATTTTAGGATTCACTCGTATAGAATCTAATAACGCTAATGTATCTACAGTTCATAGCTATAACAAAGGAACTGACGAAGTTGTTAAAGCTCACAATTGAAATTATGGTGATATCTACTATAGTTCATTCAGCACTCCTTTAGTAAGTGATGACAATGTTGGTATTACAAGCGATTTCTTATCAACTGTATTATTCAAATCGACTCTAGGCGAAAGAAAAGCTTATAAGCAATACGGTTTAACTAGTGAAGAAAAAGTTAAGGAATGAGGTCATTTATTAGCAGCTTTAGATAAGAACGCTAAATATTACTATGGTGTAGTAATTGCTGAGGAGAGAGGAATGAACGAAACTGTACCTCTAAGAACTAATTATAAAGTTTATATAAATGATATGTTCTTTAAGAAATAATATCTTTTAACCTTCAAATATAAAAAAACAAAATATGTAAAACACAACCCATTCTAAATAGGGTTGTGTTTTTTATGTTAGTAGTAATTATTTTTTGGTTTCTTGTATTATTTAATAATAGTTTATTTTGATTAGTTTCTTATTAACTAATCATTTAAATACTTAACAATTATTCTTGTCGATTAATGCAATTAATAAACAAATAATTCAATAATAAGAATTGTATTTTTATGAAAAATATACGGTAAATATTAAAAAAATAAATATTATATAAAGCAATTATTACTAATTTAATACACAAAAAATATTAGTTAATTACTTTTTTAAATAAGAATAAATTATTGTTCAAAATTTTATAATATCTACCTAATAATATTTATGAATAAGGAATTACTAGGTCAGGTTTTTACACCCAAAACAATTGTTGATAAAATGATTAATTTAATAACTATATCTGAACCTGAACTAGTTTTAGAACCGAGTTCAGGTTCTGGTAATTTTTATTATGAACTTATAAAGAAATATAAGAATGTTATAGGCGTTGAAATTGATAAGAGTGTTGCACATAAAAATGCTGTTATTAAATCATACTTTGAAACGACTTATAAACCTGACATAATAATCGGTAATCCACCTTATGTAGATTTTAAAAATATTACGGTAAAACCGAGCAATTCTATATTAATTCATAAACCTAATTTATATCTTTATTTTCTAGAAAAAGCATTAAGCGATTTGAAAGAAAATGGCGAATTAATCTGGATAGTGCCAGCAGCAATTTTTACTACTTCTAGTTCTAATAAACTTAATGAGATTATTTATAAGAATTATTCAATAACTTACTTTGAATTGATACCTGAGAATGTTTGGGATAATGCATCAGTACCAACTGCTATAGTTAAAATAATCAAATCCAAAGATCACAAAGATAAATTAGATTATTTCTTAGCAAACGGAAAAATTATCTTTGGTAAGAAACCAAAGATAAAATCATCAATCGTTGTTAAAGTAGGTGGAGCATCTGGATTTAACTCAAAACTAAAAGAAGGTGATCTTGGTTTTGTAGTTTCAACAACTGAAAGAACAAAAGAACTTAAGAAGATCTTATATGAACCTAAGAAATGAATTAGAGCAGTTCCTAAACCTCCTAAAGAATTTACTTATCAAATTTTTGTTAATTGCAAAACAAGAAATAAGAGACCATTCTATATCTTAGATTATCAAAAAGAGTCAGAATTTATTAATTATGATGCTTCTGTTTTATCATTATTTGTTAATGTTAATAAAGATGAAACATTAAAAATAGTTAATCAATTAAATAATATGAATTGGGAATTGATGGGTATTAAAAGAGATGGAAGATTTCATTTTAGTCAAAGTATTTTAACAGCTATTTTTGAAAAATAACTATTCAATACTAGAACCAAAAACACTTTCAAATTCACTTAGAATTTGCGATCTTCTTTTTATACTCTCAAAAAAATTTGATAACAAGAAATTTTTAGCTTGTTCAAATGATCTGTTGATTATTGTTTTATTTTCGATTCATTTACATTGAAACGGTAAATTATTTCCATTTGGAGTTAAAGAATTTAATCTTCTTAATGAATTATAAAAGATATCTTCTTTATCATTTTTATTAAAAATGATAAAGAAATAATCTGATTCAGTTTGTTTCATTTCCTTATTTAAAGATTCGAAAAAACTTTTATATTGATTATGTAAGGTTGTAGATTCTTCACCAGTTAATGCAAAATATAAACCTTCTTTTGAACTTATGTTATCTGCTGATTTTTTATTAAGATCAGTTACTTTAATATTTATAGGGCAATAAAATGATTTGTCGTTGTTTTTAATTAGAATGTCGTATCAGAATCTTTCTTTAGGTTGCTTTTCAATTATTAGATTTAACTTGTTAAAAATCTCAATCTCACTATAGCGATTTAAAATAACATCTATTATCTCTTTTTCATTAATAATAGAATTAACTCTTCCATCTTCTTGAGTTTTAGATAAATTAAAATTTCACTCTTTTAATTTATTAACTAAGTTATCGACTACATGATCATAATCTTTTGTCAAAAAATTAATTTTCATACCTAAACATTCTTTATCTTTATTATATTTTCAATTATATTTTCATTTAAAAATAATTAAGTAACTATCATCAATAAATCAACCCTTATTATTAAAAAAAATGAGTCAATTAAAATATATTTTGTTTTCTAATAACCAATAAAAAATATATAAACAAAAAAATAAAGCATGCTTTATTGTAAGCACGCTTTATTTGTCTAATGTTAACAAGGATAGAGAAACTATATAATATTAAATACTATTAAAATTTAA
The DNA here is from genome assembly GCF_024338845.1 of Mycoplasma bradburyae. Lineage (NCBI taxonomy): Bacteria > Bacillati > Mycoplasmatota > Mollicutes > Mycoplasmatales > Mycoplasmataceae > Mycoplasma > Mycoplasma bradburyae. The sequence goes on from NZ_CP101414.1 coordinate 594,980, forward strand.
GAGCAACTTTTAGTACGCCATCTCTTTGGTTAGCGAATAAGTCGTAAGCTTCTACGATCTTATCAAATGGCATAGTGTGAGTAACTAATTTAGTTAAATCAACACGGTTAGTTTCAATAATTTCCATTAATCTTCTCATTCTTTCTTTACCACCAGGGCATAGAGAGAATGCGATAACACCATCGTTTAAACCAGCACCGATTGCTTTGATAGGAATTGAAATATCTTCGCTATATACACCTAATGAAGAAACTGTTCCACCTGGTCTAATTAAGTTAACAGCTTGGTTGAATGTAGCTTGTTTTCCTAAACATTCAATAGCTGAGTCTAACATTCTACCGTCAGTGATTTCAGAAACACGTTTAAGAACATCTTCTTTAGTGAAGTTAATAGTGTGAGTAGCACCCATTTTCTTAGCCATTTCTAAACGGCTGTCATTACCATCGATAGCGATAATTTTTGAAGCACCTAATAATCTAGCACCGTTTGTAGCACACAGACCAATTGGACCTTGAGCAATTACACCAACGAAGTCACCGATTTTAATTCTTGCGTTTTCAGCACCAGAGAAACCAGTTGACATAATGTCTGGACACATTAAAACTTGTTCATCAGTTAAACTAGATGGAACTTTAGCAAGGTTGTACATAGCATCTTTTACTAAGATGTATTCAGCTTGACAACCATCAGCTATGTTACCGAATTTTCATCCAGCAGTTAGTTTGTAACCGTATTTTTCACTATCACCATCTTGAGATGATTGACCACCTTGACAAGCAGCTGAGTGACCACTTGGAGTAATTGCACCAGCTAAAACACGTTCGTTAAGTTCGTAACCTTTAACTTCGTCACCGTAAGCAGCTAATGTCCCGATAGCTTCGTGACCAAGTGTTAAACCTTTAACTACTGGGTATTCACCTTTTCAAATGTGGATGTCAGTACCACAGATAGTTGTTGTAGTTACTTTAATTAAAGCATCGTTTGGCCCTACTTTTGGTAGATCTTTTTCTACAATTTCAATTTTCCCTTTTTCAACGAAAACTAATGCTTTCATTTTTTTAGGTAAGTTATCTATTGATTTCATATCAACTCCTAGCAATTTTTCTTATTTGATTTTGCAATCTTCTTGCGATTTAATTATAAAACTATAGAAAATAAAAAAATCAAGTTTTTTTAAAAATTAATGTTTTATTTACCACATATTTTATTCTTTTGTTATATTTATTAATTTATTAAATTTATAAATAACTTCTTTATGAGTTTGTTAAACCCTTATTAAATAAGGCTTATTAAGATACTTGAATCAAGAAAGCTTATTTATAATCTTTTATTTTAAGCACTAGTTTTATAACGATTAAAAGAATAAATATTTTATCTAACTATTAACTAACAATATAGAATTAAACAGATAAAAATTGATTAAAGTATCTAAGCAAACACTATAGATCATTAATTTGATAAATAGATAATCTTTATAATTACCAATTAATCTTAAAAAGATTTTTATTCTTTTTAAATAATAAAAAAGATCAATTCGTTTAGAATTGATCTTTTTGTTTTTTATCATCTAACAATTTAACAATTTCATCAAATAACCGTTCAGGGTTGTTGGATAAGCGTTTAATTCTTCCTTTTTGAGCAACTGAGATCTTACCATTAGTTTCACTAACAATAAACACGATGGCATCAGTTTTTTCACTTAAACCTACACCAGCACGGTGTCTAGCACCGTATGATACATCTAATAACTGTCTGGTCATTGGGAAATAACTTGATATTGATGTTAGTTTCATATCCCTGATAATAATTCCACCATCATGTAAAGGAGAGCTTTTGTTATAGAACACTGAGATAATAAACTCTGGTGAAAAATCACCAACAATCTTATAACCTACATTAATATAATAATCTAAGTTATCTTCACGTTCTATTGCGATAATTCCTCCGATCTTGTCTGCTGATAATTTAAGTAAGGAACTACTTAAATTATCATAGAAATCATTAATTGATCTTTGGTCATGTTTTTTCTTAAAGATCTTTTTAAAGAAATTAAAAAGTGATTCTTTTTCTGCTTTCTTAGAAAAGATAAAGATTGTAAATTGAATAATACTTACAATCATGATTACTAAGAAAGCAACTAAGATTAAGATCAGTAGGATTGATTGGTCTTTCATTTATCAGGAATTATATATAGAATTTATTAATGCTTATCTTCTTGAATTTCGAAATCAATGCGTCTTGAACGGTTATCAGTTGATAATAACTTAACATCAACTTTTTGACCAATTTGATAACGATTGTGTTTGTTTTTACCAATTAATGTATCTGTATTAGGATCATATCTATAATAATCACCATTGATGTGGTTTAGTCTTACTAAACCTTCGATTCCATTAGGTAGTTCTACGAACATTCCAAAATTAGTAATCGTACTAACCGTAACGTTGTTAAATCATTCACCTAAGAATTTAGTCATATATTTAACTGATAAGAACGCATTAACATCACGCTCACAATCAAGGGCTGATAATTCTTTCTTATTAATTAATTCACATCAATCATACAAGTTCTTAGTTAATTCTGATCTTTGTTGGTCAGTGTATGATTCCTTATCAAATACAAACATTCATAAAACTCTATGAACGATGTTATCAGCATATCTTCTAATTGGTGATGTGAAGTGGGTGTAGTTTTTAGAAGCCAATGAGAAATGACGCAAGTTATCAGGCGCATAATAAGCTTTATTCATCGAACGTAGTAAAAGCTTATTAACTAGTTTAATTGCTTTGTGTTCTTTGTTTTTAATTAATCATTCTTGAATATCAGTTGATTTAATATCATTAAGATCACCAAAGATTTCAAAATTCAATACCCTTGCGTGGTTAGCAAAGTTATTTAACTTATGAACTGGCGGTTTTGGATGAACCCGATAAATAAAATCTAGTTTGTGTTTATTAGCAAATAAACATACTGCTTCATTAGCTGCCACCATGAAGTCTTCAATCATCTCTTGAGCTTCACCGTGTGGTTTTTTAGTAATATTGATTGGTTCAAAGCGTTCATCTAATTCAATTGATATCTCATCAACTTCGAATTGCAAGAATCCTCTTTTAACCTTCATTTTTCTTAAGATTCTAGCTAATACCCTAGCTTCATCTAACATCTTAACTATTTGACTATCAACATCATTAAGATCATTCTTAGCTTGGAAGTAATCATTAACTAAATCATAACTAAAACGTTTATGAACATTGATGATGGCTGGATAATAATCATATGAAGTAATCTTACCAGTACCATCAATATTCATATCACCAACGATCGCAAACTTATCAACACCTTGATTTAAAGAACAAAGGTCATTCGATAATTCTTCTGGCAACATCGGAATTACTTTATTAGCTAAATATACAGATGTTGCTTTGTTTCTAGCACTACGATCCATAGCGCCATCAAATTTAATGTAATGACAAACATCAGCAATAGCCACTTTTAGATTGTAGTTATCATCATCAATCTTCTTGATATACACAGCATCATCTAAATCTAGAGCACTAGCTGGATCGATCGTAACAAAAGCTAGATCTCTTAGATCTTTACGTAACGCTTTTTGATGATCAGTTAATTCGAATTTTAATTCTTTAGCTTCATTGATTACATCTTGATTAAATCCGAATTCGATTAAATGGTTATATGCGATTGCATCAATATCAATCCCGATATCTTCTTTAGAACCGATCTTTTTAACTAAACAAGCTTTAATTACACCTTGATCAACTGAGATAATCTCAAACAGAATTCGGTCATGTTCTTTTAGATCAATATAGTGTTTGTCTAGAATAACTTTATAAGTTATTCTAGGATCATCTGGATAAACAACATATTCATCTCCAGTGTCTTCATATGTTCCTACGTATTGAGTTCTAGTTCTTTCTATAACTTTTAAAACACAAGCATCAATTAGTTCGTGTTTAGATCATTCGTTTTGAATAGTTAAAGGAGCAAACTCAACTACATCATTGTTAAGTGCATTGTTTAAATTAATGTTATGAACATAGTATTTAGATAATTCATCACCTTCAATTTTGATGAAACCATTACCGCTAGTACCAATTGAAAGTCTACCAACCATCTTGTTTGATAGATCAGGGTCTGAGTTTTGATAACCTAAAACAACTTTGTTACTAGCTAGTTTTTTCAATTCTCCCTTAGCTAGCATTTCATCAATCTCTTTATAGATTGCTGTTTTAGTATATTTATTATTAAGTTTCTTAACAATAATCCCGGGTGGTATTGGCTTACGATTTTCTAATTTAACTATTTCCAGGATATCTTGAATGATCTTTTGCTTATTGTTCATAACACGAATTACAGACTAATATATTATTTATATTCAACTATTTAATTACGAAGTGGTAAATTAACCCAATAATTAAAAACAGTAACATTAAAATAAACATTAAGATTTGTAAAATCTTAATGATCCCTCTATCTTTGGTCTTTTTAAAGATTTCTAAATCTTGACCAGATAAAGATGCTAACCCTCCAGTTGTACCAGAGTTAGATAAACCTAACCCTACTAATAATGAAATGATTGCTAAAACAAAAAATGTTATTTCAATTGGACTCATATGGTAGTTTTTTTACTTTATTTTAATAAGTAATTATAATAATTTATTTTTTTAATTGCTCATATAGGATTTTTATTTTCTTATTATAATGAGCTAATCCTGTTCTGGTGATTGGAAACCCTTCTTTGGTTAATATTGAACTGAGTTCTAATAATGAAGCAGAAGGGTTTTGCAGTTTTGTAAAACAATATCTTTTAAATAGTTCAGTTTGTTCATTAAAACTTTCATCATAAATGATTGTTTCAATCATCGGTTTTAACTTGTTATTCAGATCAATTGTTTTGGTTAAATTAACAATATCAAGATTATTAGATGATTTTACTTTGGAATAGATCTTTCTTTTAATACTTTCATCTTCGTATTTAAAAACGCAATCAAACGCTTTGATAT